>DATIWB010000107.1:0-20896 GCA_035519675.1 Myxococcaceae bacterium | reverse complement strand
CCCCAGGTGTGGAGACCCCAGCCGGTGTAATTCGCGTCCGGGCGGACGTAGTACACGGCCACCTGGTTCGCTCCGGGGATGGCCACCGGCTTGTGGGTGATCGCGCTCGCGTACCCGGAGAAGACCCACGCCTCGCGGGTGGTGCCCGAGACGTCCACGCTGACGCTGCCGGCGGGGTCGGTGCTCGAGCCATTCACCAGGGTGAAGACCAGCTGCGTCGCGCCGGACTTCACCGTGACCTGGTAGACCGCGCCGAACCCGTCGCTGCTCGTGGAGCTGGCGCTGGCCTCGTTGGCCCCCGCGCTCGGCACGAGGGTCCACCCGGTGTAGTCGGACAGCGCTCGATGGTAATGGAGGGTGAAGGCGCTGGGGACCGGCGTGCCCCCGTCTCCGTTGTTGTCGTTGCTGCTGCAGCCGGCCACGGCCGCTGCGAAGACGAGGGCGGAACACCGCCTCCACATCCGGGAAAGGGGAGCGCGCATGGCGGGGCAGATTGAACCGTTCGGAGTTCGCGGGCAACGCAAAGAGGGGCACCGCGCGCTGCGCGGCGGATGCGCCATCGCGCTGGCGCTCGTCACCGGGCTCGGCTGCACCGCGTCACGACCACCGCCAGCGACCGCTGCGGGGACGGCTCAACCCCGCAGCTTCGACAGCTGGGCGAACGGCGCGGTCTTCTACGAGGTGTTCGTCCGCAGCTTCCAGGACTCGAACGGCGACGGAAAGGGTGACCTGCCAGGGCTGATCTCCAAGCTCGACTACCTGAACGACGGCAAGCCCCAGACCGACCAGGACCTGGGGGTGGACGCGCTGTGGCTCATGCCGGTGTTCGCCTCCCCGAGCTACCACGGCTACGACACCACCGATTACGAGCGGGTGAATCCCGACTACGGGACCAACGAGGACCTGACCCGGCTGTGCACCGAGGCGCACCGTCGGGGAGTGCGAATCATCGTGGACCTGGTGCTCAACCACACCTCGAACAAACACCCCTGGTTCATCGACTCGGCCTCCGGTCCGGCCTCGCCGAAGCGCGACTGGTACCTCTGGAGCTCGATGGACCTGCACTGGGCGCAGCCGTGGAACGCGGCCGGGAGCACCTGGCACATGAAGAACGGCGCCTGGTACTACGGGCTGTTCTGGGCCGGGATGCCGGATCTCAACTTCCGGACCCCGGCGGTGAGGGCGGAGGCGAAGCGGCTCGCCGGGCTCTGGCTCTCCCGCGGGGTGGACGGCTTCCGGCTGGACGCGGCCCGGCACCTCATCGAGGACGGCCCGGGCGACGGCCAGAACGACACGCCCGAGACCCACGCCTTCTGGAAGGAGTTCGCGGCCCAGGTCCGCGCGGTGCGGCCGGACGCGGTGCTGGTCGGGGAGGCCTGGACCGAGACCCCGAAGATCGCTCCCTACTACGGCTCCACCGACAAGGTCCCGGGCGGCGACGAGCTACCGCTCAACTTCGACTTCCCGCTGGCGAAGAAGGTGGTGGAGGGGGTGCAGATCGGCGAGTCGAAGAGCATCGCCCAGACGCTAGGCGAGATTGCCGACACCTACCCGCCCGGCGCGACCGACGTGCCCTTTCTCACCAACCACGACATGCGGCGGGTGGCGAGCGTCCTCAAGGGAGACCCGGGCAAGCTCCGGAGCGCCGCGGCCATCCTCCTCACGCTCCCCGGGACTCCGTTTCTCTACTACGGCGAGGAGATCGGGCTGTTGAACGGCACCGAGGACGGCGACGAGGCCAAGCGCACCCCGATGCCCTGGAACGGAACGCCTGGCGGCGGATTCACGACCGGCAAGCCGTGGTACCGCTTTGCCCCCGGACAGGAGACGACCCACGTCGCCGCGCAGACGGGCGACCCGCGGTCCCTGCTCTCGCACTACCGTCGCTGGATCCGGGTGCGGCACGCCTCGGCCGCCCTGGGGCGCGGAACCCTGCGGGTGGTCCGCGCCGAGGGGCCGGTCCTCGTGTTCGTCCGGACCCTCGGGCAGGAGCGCGTCCTGGTCGCCCACAACCTCGGGGAGGACCCGCAGTCGCTGTCCGTCGAGGTCGAGGGCTCGCGCGCCGATCCGCTGCTCACCGCCGATGGGGCAACCGGGACCCGCGACGAAGGGGCCATGCGACTCACGCTGCCGCCATTCGGCAGCGCCGCGTTCAAGCTTTGAGCGCAGCAAGCGCCTTTCACGCCTCACGCCGCAGCGCGGCACGGGCGTTTTTCGCACTGCGTTGCACGCGTTTCGTTCATTGCCGAGGACTGATTCGCGTGTCATAACGCGCGCGTTTCCAGAGTCGGGAAGCGCGCCGAGCCCTCGTCCACGGTGTCCGCGCGACGGCCGGAGAATCCCGGGAGGGGAAGCGCGGGTGGTTGTGTCGCGACAGACGGGTCAGTGCCTCTTCGTGTGCGTCGCGCTCGCGCTCGCGGCGTGCAACTCCTCCGAGACGGGCCAGCCACCACCGACTCACATCACCCCCAACACCCAGGGCTGGTGGCGGGACAAGGTGTTCTACGAGGTCTTCGTCCGCAGCTTCGCCGACTCGAACGGCGACGGCGTGGGCGACCTCGCCGGGCTCACCGCACACCTGGACGCGCTGAACGACGGGGACGCCGGCACCGGCGACGACCTGGGGGTGGATGCGCTGTGGCTGATGCCCATCAACCCCTCGCCCAGCTACCACGGCTACGACGTGACGGATTACCGGGACGTCAACCCGGCCTACGGCTCGCTGGCGGACCTCGACGGCCTGGTGACCGCGGCGCACCGGCGCGGGGTGAAGGTCATCCTGGACATGGTGCTGAACCACTCCTCGCGGAACCACTCCTGGTTCACCAACTCGCAGAGCGGGGCCAACTCGGAGAAGCGGGACTGGTACGTGTGGCGGCCGGACGATCCCGGCTGGCTGCAGCCCTTCGGCTCGGGCCGCACCTGGTGGAACCTCAACGGGGCCTACTACTACGGCCTCTTCGGCAGTGGCATGCCGGACCTCAACTTCACCAACGCCGCGGTCGAGACCGAGATGGTGGATTCGATGAAGTTCTGGCTGGCCCGGGGCATCGACGGGTTCCGGCTGGACGCGGTCCGCTACTTCGTCGAGAACGGCGCGGACGCCGGCCAGCAGGACCAGCCCGAGACCCACGCCCTCCTCAAGCGCATCCGGGCCAAGCTCCAGACCGATTACCCGGACGCCCTGCTGGTCGCCGAGGCCTGGGCGCCGCAGGAGATCGCCCTCAGCTACTACGGCGACGGCGACGAGGTGCAGCTCGGCTTTGCCTTCGACCTCGCCGAGGCGATCAAGACCGCGGTCGTCGCCGGAGAGGCGAGCAACATCGTCAACACCCTGGCCCGCACCGACGTCCTCCTCGCCGGAAAGGACCGGGGCTACGACGCGCCCTTCCTCTCCAACCACGATCAGCCGCGGGTGATGCGGGTGCTCGGGGGGGACGCAGGCGCGGCGCGGGTCTCGGCGGCGATCCTCTTCGCCCTGCCGGGCACGCCGTTCGTCTACTACGGCGAGGAGCTGGGGATGCAGGGCGGGGCCGGCTCCGACGACCGCAACAAGCGCACCCCGTACCCCTGGAACGCGAGCACCGGCCACGGCTTCACCACCGGCACGCCCTGGGTCAGCGTGCCCGAGGCGGCGGGGGTGGACCTGGCGACCGAGAAGGCCGATCCCGGGTCGCTGTTCACGCTCTACCGGACCCTGGTCGCGCTCCGGCACGCCCAGACCCCTCTGGCCAAGGGCAGCTCCAGCAGCCCCACGCCGTCCGGCGCCCCGGCCGGAGTGATGGCGCTGCTCCGCGAGGACGCGGGGAAGCGGGTGCTCCTCGTCGCCAACGTGGGCACCGCGGCGAGCGGGGCGTTCACCGTCCCGGTCTCCGGCACCCCCAGCGTGCTGCTCCAGGAAGGACTGACCGGCACGCCCACCGCCGGCTCCGGCTCGCTCACCATCCCCGGCCTGGCCGCGCGGGGCTTCGCCTTCGTCTCACTCTGACGCATCGAAGGAGGAACCAGGCATGAACGACTCCCGTTTCCGTCGCCTCCTCGCAGCCGGGGCAATGATTGCCACCGCGCTCGCCTTCCCCGCCGCCGCCGAGAACGAGAAGGGCTTCAAGTTCCCCGACCCCACCGGGGACGACAAGGGGCCCGGCACGTACACCTACCCCACCGATGCGGTCTACAAGCCCGGCTCGTTCGACATCACCGAGTTCGAGGTGGTGCCCCGGGGCAACGAGACCGAGTTCCGGGTCACGGTGCGGACGCGCATCGAGGACCCCTGGGACAGCCCGGCCTGGGGCGGCAACGGCTTCTCGGTGCAGATGGCCTTCATCCACATCGACACCGATCACAAGAAGGACAGCGGGGTCCGCGACGGCCTGCCGGGCACCAACGTCCGCTTCGCCGAGGACGAGGCCTGGGACAAGGCGATCATCATCTCTCCGCAGGGCGCCACCCGGGTGAACTCGGAGATTGGCCTCAAGGCCGCGCAGTGGAAGGACCGGATCATCGTCCCCAAGGTGACCCGCGCCTCCGGCAAGACGCTCATCGCCATCGTGGACAACGCGCAGCTCGGCGGCCCGCCCCAGACCTCCTGGGGCTACCAGGTGCTCATGCAGTCCAACGAGGGGTTCCCGGACAAGAAGGATCTGCTGACCCGGAAGGTGAACGAGTTCGAGGGCCAGCACCGGTTCGGCGGCGGGACGGACTACGACAACGACCCCCAGGTCATGGACATCCTCGTCCCGCCCGGCGGCGACCCGGTCAAGAAGCAGTACGAGATCCTCTCCAAGTACAACAAGGCCACCAAGGAACCGAAGCCCGAGGACCTGGCGGTGGTTCCGATGGTTTACCCGAACGCAGGTAAGTGAAGGGGGAGCGCGTCATGGCAAGACCTGGGAGGGGACTTGCGACGATTGCCACGCTCGGTGTCCTGCTGGCGGGTCCGGCCGCTCGAGCGGACCTGCTCAACTTCGACATGAGCGGGAAGATTTACATGAAGTACATGTACCAGAACGACAACACCCAGGGGTGCCTGTCGCTCTCCAACCCATTCTGGGTCGACAACATCGGCGGCCACAACGGCGTCTGCAGCGAGTTCGAGCTCAACATCAAGGCCAACGTGGGCCCGAAGGTCACCGCCGGCGTCCGGCTCCAGAGCCGCTGGGGGATGATCTGGCAGGACTGGTGGGAGAACGGCGACCTCAAGCCGGGGAAGCTCGACACCTCGGGCGAGAGCCTGGGAATGAACCACGCCCAGTACATCAAGCTACGCGCGGCGTGGATCCGCGTGGGCCCGCCGATTCCCACCGTGAAGTGGGTCACCATCGGCTCGACCGACTACTCGATGTGGAACGAGTGGACGATCGGCAAGGCCCGCTACATCGACCGTGACAACGGCAACGGCGTCTTCGTCGAGGGTGCATTCATCCCCCAGAACAAGCTCGATTACACCCTGGGCGCGATGGCGCTGCCCAAGCTGTGGGCCGGCCCGGGCTGGAACACCGGCCTCAAGGACAACGAGCCGCTCGCCTACCTCTACGGCACCGACTGGGCCTTCGCCGCCAAGCTGGAGAGCCGGCCCATCGACGACCTGCGCCTCCGGGCCATCGGCACCTGGACCCAGGACTGGGAGGCGGACCGTTACAGCCCCTTCCTCACCGGTTCCCCCGACGCGGCGCGCTGCGACACGGTGGGTTGCCCGGATCACTCCTCGAAGATGGCCACCCGCGCCAGGGGGCTGAACGGGACCCTGGAGGCCTTCTACACCCCGTCCTGGACCGACCTCTTCTCCGTCTCGGCCCTGGGGGCGTACTCCAGCAATTACGTGAATCCCGCCTACGCCACCAACCTGGTTCGCAACGGCCAGGGCTTCTCGCCGATGGTCTTCAAGACCGACCCCAACGGCAACCCGATCTCCGCGACCGGGGCGGCGGCGAAGGTGGACGTCGAGTTCTACGACCCCTTCAAGATCGGCCTGTCGGCCAAGCTCGAGTACTTCAACATCGGCAGCGAGTACAACGCGATCATGGGCGCGCGGCGCGAGGCCGACGTGCTGCTCACCGACGGCATCATCACCGGTGGCTTCACCCGCGGCGGTCAGCTGCCCACCCTCAACGTGGCCAACGAGTTCCAGGACTGGGACGAGCCCTGGTACGAGACGGTGATCGGCTGGCACGGCTTCACCGGGGTGCTGGAGCAGGTGCTGGGCTCGGTGAAGCTGTCCGGCGAGTACAGCTACATCGGCTACAACACCAACATGCAGCTCCGGGACACGGTGAACCAGTACCCGGACTTCCTCTACACGCACGGGTTCACCGACACCACCGCCTACACCGCCGACTCGGACTACGCCAACGTCTACGATCGGGGGAAGGACCCCCGCAGCGTCTACGACAAGTACCAGGACCGGCACACCCACATCGGGGTGCTCAGCGCGCAGGTGCCGCTCGCCGTGGGCTGGAGCCCGCTGTTCAACTTCAAGGTGAAGTACATCTACGACCGGGACAACCGGAACGTCGACAATCCGAAGGACGACTACATCGGCCGCTCCTGGCTGCTCTTCGGCCAGGTCACGGTGCAGCCCACCAACGAGCTGAAGGTCTTCGCCGGCTACGAGTACAGCCACTGGTCGGAGGACGGGCGGAACGGGTCGGAGGCCGCCGGCTACTTCCCAGCGAGGACCCAGCGGCACACCGCGCGGGCGGGCTTCACCTACGCCTTCGGCGGAGTGCTCGCCGGGTACACGGTGGAGTACTTCCACAAGAACCTGCTCCGTGATCCGAACGGTGGCTACTACAACATGATCTGGAACGTGTGGCGGGCGAAGGGCACCGTCGAGGTCGCGTGGTGATGAACATGTCTTCGCCAAATAGAATCGTGTCGTTCCTCCTCCTGGCGCTGTGCGCCGGGTGCGGAATCGAGAACTTCGGCAACCTCGGACGCAGCGAGTACGCCCGGCCGGCCTCGGCGATCAGCGGCACCAGCTACTGGCCCGACCCCCAGCCGTCGCAGTTCAGCGCCACCGACGGGGAGAACGTCATCGCCCCGTTCCTGGTCAACATCAGCGGGCAGAACTACGAGGTGCAGCTTCCCTCCTCGAAGTACTCGATGATCGAGGTGACCGGCCAGGTGGGCAACATCGCCCTCCGGGCGATCATCCCCTCCATCGGCGAGGAGTCGAAGGTCCAGAACGTGGCGCTCGACGAGCGCAGCATCACCGAGGCGATCATCGTCGAAGCCCGGCTGAGCGCCGACGGGATGAAGCTGAAGCAGATCACCCCCGACGCCTACCTCGGGACGCGCAACCTCATCTACCAGGCCTTCGACCGGTCGGGGCCGACCCAGGAGTTGCTGCAGATGGTGACCCGCATCATCCAGCGGTACGACGCCACGGTCAGCCAGATCAGCCCCGACTTCTTCAACGTTCCCATCTACGACAGCAGCTACGTGGTGAAGCAGCGCGCGGTGAGCCCCAGCTGGATCGCCCGCCAGCAGTTCGACTACACCGGCGACGGGAGGATCGATCTCGACTCGGTGGAGTTCGACCAGAAGCTCGCCGAGGTGGCGCAGCTCTACAGCCCCGCCGGCTGCCCGGACCCCAACAACCTCCGGGTGGTCTTCACCGTGGACTTCAACGTCGGGGCCAAGAACGGCAACTGCGCGACCGTGGACCGCTTCAAGTGGGCCACCGACAAGCCAGGCAAGTCGATGTTCTTCGTCGGCTGGGTCCACAAGGATTCGCCGCTTCAAGATCCCGCGGTGAACAGCAAGCTCGGCGCCAGCACGCCGAACCAGATCCAGATGTACGACGACGGGACCAACGGCGATGAGGTCGCCGGGGACAACGTCTGGACGGTCAGCTTCGTCATCCCCAAAGGAGATCCGGCGACCGGGCAGGTCTTCCGGGTGGGCTACAAGTTCACCTGGGGAACGAAGGGCGCGCTGTGGACCGGGAGCGAGGAGTGGCCCGGGAACTCGCGGATCCTCGAGGTGGTCGACGTGAACGGAGATGGCTTCGTCTACCGGCACGAGAGCTGGGGAGACGAGGCGAGCAACAAGGACGCATCGAACCTCAATACCAAGAGTACCGGAACCATCACCTGGACCACGGATCTGCACGGCTGCGGACCGGAGGCCCGGGAGAACACCTACGACTTCAAGACGTGCGGTTGTGCAAGTGCAATCGAGACGCCGAAGGGCATTGGGCCCATCAACGTCGCGTGTACACAGTGACGGACGGCCGGACTCCCCGGGACGCCCGTTGTTTTCAGGAGGAGGAGAGCAGTGATGAAGAAACTCTTTGGAAGTCTGATCCTGGCCGGGACGTTCCTCGCCGGGTGCGGCAGTGACAACAGCGGAAGCAACGACGCCGGCAACGGGTTCCCGCAGCCTGCCGGAACGGTGGCGGTCAACTTCACCGTCGACGACACGGCCAACAAGCTGTGGAAGTCCAGTGAGCTCGAGTGGAAGGGAGCCATGCTCTATGACTCCACCACCAGGAAGGCCACCTACGACTCCACCTGGGCGGGCCCGTGGGCCAAGCTGTACGACGACGGCCCCTGGACGGCGGGGGGGCACGAGCCTGCCGGCGCGGTGGCCGGCGACCACAAGCTGGGCGTGACGGTGTTCGTCGCCCCGCCGGCGACCGGCTCGCAGTCCTACGAGTACGGCCTGCGCGACGCGACCAACCCCGATCCGGTCAACGGCGGCTGGGTGTGGGTGGGGAACAACGGGTCGTTCACCGTGGCCGCGGGCGCGACCGCGGCCATCACCGCCGCCGGCCTGACCTTCCCGGCCCACGGCACCACCGACATGAAGCTGACCATCGACAAGAACAACCTCGCCACCGGAACCTGGGACACCACCCGGGTCGCGGTGAAGGGCTCGGCCTGGGGCTGGAGCGAGGTCACGCTGGTCGATGACGGAACCAAGGGCGACGCGACCGCCGGCGACGGCATCTACACCTACGTCCTGTCGTCCAACCTGGACCAGACCAAGCCACCGTACCCGGGGCTGCTGAAGTCCGGTGACAAGCCGGAGTTCATCTTCGTCTTCGGGACCTCGCCGAACAGCAAGGAGTACAAGAACGGCTCGGCGGTGGCGAACACCCAGGGAGTGACCGCGGGCACCAAGGCCTCCGGCGCCAGCAGCTTCACCACCCAGACCATCGCCATCACCGGCGGCACGGGCCTGGGCAGCGGGAACACCTACATCACCGTTCCCTAAAGCAATCCCTGCAGCATCGTCGGGGCCGGCAGGGGCAGCACGCCTTGCCGGCCCCTCGTTTTCCTGAGAAGGGTTCCTCGTGCGTCTCGCCCCGCCGCTCCTCGTCGTCGCCGCGCTGCTGCTCGCCTCGCCGGTTTGGGGGGCCGAGCGAACGCCGATCGCCAGCTTCGATGACCCGGCGGGCGATGCGAACGGCCCGGGCAATTACCAACCACCGGGCGACACCGACTTCCTGCCCGGCGACTTCGACCTCCGCCGCTTCGTGGTGTTCTTGGAGGGCGACCTGGTCGTCCTCGAGGTCACCCTGGGCGAGAGCTTCCGCTATCCGCCGAGCACGCTGCGCTACAACTCGACGCCGCTGGATCTGAAGAACAACATCTACTTCCAGAACATCGACATCTACCTCGACACCGACCAGACGCCGGGGTCGGGCTACGGGATGTGCATTCCCGGGCGGCGGGTGGCGTTCGCCGACGGGCACACCTGGGAATACGCGGTGGTGCTGACGCCCCAGCCGGGGGCGGCGCGGGCAGTGACCGAGGGGGTCTTCGGAACCGAGGCTTCGCGCCGGGTGCTCTTTCCGACGAACCTCCAGACGCAGGGGAAGACCATCATCGCCCGCATCCCCTGGACGTTCTTCGGCGGCCGGCCCACCAAGGACTGGGGCTGGTCGGTGCACGTCTCGGGCGCGCGCTGGGAGCGGACCTTCGCGGTCGTGGACCGGCTCGCGAAGCGGCACGAGGCGGACGCGTACACCATGCCGGTCATCGGCGTGCGCGAGGCCTGGATGTTCGGAGGTGCCTCCCAGGGCAAGGCGCACCCCTGGGTGGTGGACGTGCTGCTCCCGCCCGGTGTGAGTCAGGCCAAGGTGCTCGGGTCATACGACGAGAAGACCGGCGCCTACGCGCAGGTGCCGTTCGTCTACGGCTCGGGCGTTGCCCCGCCGCCGGTGACGGTGACCGCGGTGGCGGAGAAGCCCGCCGGTCCGGCGCTCGCCGTCGCCGACGTCTCGGGCGCAGTGGTGTCGATCAAGGGCCCGAGCAAGGGGGTGGGCGTGATGCAGATCGGCAAGGTGCTCGGGCCGGACGGCGCCCCGGTGGCGAAGGTCATCGTCAGCCAGGTGATCGAGGGTGGGGTGGTGGCCCGCGCGGTCGAGGGCGGAGATCAGATCCGGCCGGGGATGGGCGTGGAGTTCGCCACGCCCGTCCAGGCGAAGTGACCCCCACGCCTGATCAGCCCTTGACGCTGCCCGCGGTCAGCCCCGAGACCAGGTACTTCTGCAAGTAGAGGAACAGCAGCACCACCGGGATCGACACGATGATCGACCCCGCGGCGAAGTAGCCCCACTGCTGCTGGAACCCGCCGACGAAGAACCGCAGACCCACCGGCGCGGTGTACATCAGCTCCTTGTCCATGAAGGTCGCCGCCTGGATGAACTCGTTCCAGCCGGTCATGAACGAGAACAGCGCGGTGATGGCGATGGCCGGCTTGGCCAGGGGGAGCACGATGCTCCAGAAGATCTTCCCCGGCCCTGCCCCCTCCATCACCGCCGCCTCCTCGAGCTCCTTGGGGATGGTGTCAAAGTAGCCCTTCAGCATCCACACCGAGAAGGGAATCGAGGTCGTGGCATAGACGATCACCAGGCCGGTCAAGGTCGACCCGAGCCCCAGCCACTGCACGATGATGATGTACAGCGGGATGAGGGTCAGCGTCCCCGGGAACATCTGGGACACCAGGAAGGACATCATCCCCAGTCGCCGCCCCGGGAACTTGAAGCGGCTGAAGGCGTACGCCGCGGTGCAGGACAAGGCCACGCCCACCACCGTGGCGCCGATGGCCACGATGGCGCTGTTCAGCATCCACCGGGCGAAGGGCTGGTCCGCCAGCACCGAGGTGAAGTTGCTGAAGGCCCACCGCGTCGGCCAGGGGAGGACCGCCCGGGCCCGGTCCAGCTTCGACGGGTCCGCCGGCAGGTCGGCGATGGCCAGGCTCTGCTTGCCGGAGAAGGCGATGGTGATGACCCAGAGCACCGGGTACACGGTGTAGAGCACCGTGGCCGCCAGGAAGGCGTGCAGCACCCAGTGCGGCGTCCGCTCCTCGCGACGCGTCTTCGCCATCAGATCGCCTCCGTGGCCCGCGTCACGCGGTTCTGGATCGATCCGTAGACCAGCAGGATGCCGAAGATGATCGTCGCGTACGCCGCCGCGTACCCGTACTGGTACCGCTGGAACGCGTACTTGTACGCCTGGGTGATGAGAATTTCCGTGGAGCCGCCCGGTTCCCCCGCGGTCACCAGATAGATGATGTTGAACATGTTGAAGGTCCACACCACCGAGAGGATCACCGCCGGCACCAGCGCCGGCTTCAGCGACGGCAGGGTGATGGCTGTGAACTGCTGCCAGCGGCTCGCCCCGTCCACCCGCGCCGCCTCGTAGAGGTCGGCGGGGATCGACTGCAGCGCCCCGAGCGAGACCACCATCATGAAGGGGAAGCTCAGCCAGCCGTTGGTCGCCAGCGCGGTGAGGTACGAGGTGAACGGCCGGTCGAACCACGAGAGCGGCTCGACACCCACGATGGCCAGCGCCTGGTTCACCACCCCGAACTGCCGGTGGAACATGCCCTTCCAGATCAGCGCGGTGATGTAGTTGGGCATCGCCCAGGGGAGGATCAGCAGCACCCGGTAGATGGGCCGCAGCGCCAGCCCCTTGGTGTTGAGCACCAGCGCCAGCAGCAGCCCGAAGGACACGCCCCAGGCCACGTTGGTGATGGTCCAGATCACCGTGAACAGGAACGTCCAGTAGAAGTTCAGGTAGTTGAAGACCCAGTGGCCGTCCGCCGCCCGGCGCATGAAGCCCCAGTCGCCGAGGATGGTGGTGTAGTTCCGGAGCCCGATCCACAGCTCCGACAAAGGTAAGTTCGTGTTGTAGATGTTCGAGTCGGTGAAGCTCAGCGCGATGCCGTAGAAGAAGGGGAAGAACACCAGCAAGGTCGTCCCGACGATCGCCGGGGCGATGTACGCATAGGCCTGGCGGTTGGTCACCAGCGCTCGCCCCACCCGGTTCGCCCCGCCGAAGGCCACCACCACCAGGATCACGAACCCCAGTCCGGCCAGCGCCAGCAGGCTCCGGAGCGCACCGCGGCGAACCTCCTGCGCCGCGGCCTCGCCCTTCTCGCGGTCGATGACCCCCGTCCCGTTCACCAGCCGGTGCGGCTTCCGGGACAGGTCGGTGTCCCACGCTCCGCCGTCGACCGCGTTCGCGCCGGAGAGCGCCTTCGCCCGCTCCACCTCGACCGTCACCGTGCGCGCCAGGGCTCGCTGCCCATCCCGCTCGGCCAGCCCGAGGGCCCGGAGCTCGCCGAAGATGAAGAACGCGGTGGCGAGACAGAACAGGGCGGTGGTCACCGCCGCCAGCAGCGCGCTCCGGGGCGGCAGGAGCCATCCCGCCACCCCGAAGAGCACCAGGGCCACCAGCAACAGCAGCACGGCCCGCAGCGGGGAGCTCGCGGCGATCGAGGCGTCGGCCGGGACCTGCACCAGCACCATCCCGGTCACCTTGCCGTCGGACTCGAGCGGCACGGCCACCCGCCGCGCGCCGCCTTCTCGCTCCACCTCGATCTCCGGCTTCGGCGCGCCGCCCTCGCGGTTGTTGTCCACTCCGGCCCGGAGCCGCTGCGCCTGGTCGAAGAGCGGCTTCTCCTCCCTGGCCAGCCGCCGCGGCGCTGCCTTCTCTCCGCTGTCCGCGGGATTGGTCGACGCCTCGAGCGTCGTTCCCCGGATGACCCGCACCCGGGTGCCGGGGGGGTGGGTCCGCTGCCAGGCCACCACCACCGTCCGCACCGCACCGTCGTCCGCGGCCTGGCTCACCAGCGAGGCGAGCGCGTTGGCGGCGACGATGGCCCGGCGGGTGGTCCAGTCGTCCTCCATCTGCGTCTGCGCACCGCGGAGCAGGAGCCAGCCACCGCCCAGGGCCACCAGGAGCCCGAGGAGGAGGCCGACCCCGAACCGCACCCGCGAGGCTGGAGGACGCGCCGGACTCACTTCTTCTTCCGGAGCGCGTCGACGTCCTTCTGCAGCGCCTTCTGGGCGACGTCCATCGCCTCCTTGGGCGAGTTCCCGGCGTTCACCTTGTTGAGCGCGGTGGTGGCCGGCGACCACATCATCGTCATCTCCGCCACGTTGGGCATCGGGACGGCGACCTCCACCTGCTTGCGGAAGGCGCTCAGCACCGGATCCGCCGCCACCTTCGGATCGTCGTAGACCGCCTTGGCCGCCGGGCTCTGACGGCCCTCGAGCGCCATCACCTTCCCGGCCTCGGGGGTGGTGACGTACTTCACGAAGTCGAAGGCCGCGTCCTTGTGCTGCGACTGGGCGGAGACGAACACCCCCTCCACCGTCATCCAGGGGCGCATCGGCTTGCCGCCGGCCTCGTCGATGGTGGGCAGCGGCGCGACGCCGTAGTTGATGTCGCTCGCCACCTCGCCGAGGAACCACGGACCGCTGAACACCATCGCCGCCTTGCCCTCGTTGAACAGCGAGGTGATGAGGGCGCTGGAGGGCTCGGCGGGCATGAAGCCGGCCTTCTCCCATTTCACCAGCAGATCCAGCGCCTTCACGTTCTCCGGGGCGTTCATCGTGGGCCGGGTCGCCTTGTCGAAGACGCCTCCCCCGAAGCCGTTGAGCAGCGAGGCCACGTAGTAGAAGTCACCGTAGGCCCAGGCGAGCCCGAAGTGGCCCGCGGCCTTGTTGGTCAGCCCCTGCGCCACCTTGGTCAGCTCGCCGGTGGTCTTCGGCGGCGTCTTGAGCAGCTTCTTGTTGTGGATGAGGGCGATGACCTTGTAGTCGAGCGGCAACCCGTAGAGGTTCCCCCGGTAGGTCAGCGCCTCGATCGTGGTGGGGATGAAGCGGCCCTTCAGCGCGTCGTCGACGTAGAAGTCGATGGGCTCCACCGTGTTGCCCGCCTCGACCCATCCACCCATCCGATCCTGGGCGTAGACGAAGATGTCCGGCCCCTTCCCGCGGGGTACGGCGGCGGAGATCTTGTCGGCGAAGGCGTCGAACGGCACCGCCAGCGGATCGACCTTGAGCTTCGCCTCCGCGCGGGCGTTGTACGCCGACACCACCTTCTCGAAGGCGGACTTCTCTCCTCCCCGGTAGGAGTGCCAGACCACCAGCCTGGCCTGCGCCGCCGCCATCCCCGGGAGGACCCCCAGCACCGCGGCCAGCAGCACGAACGGCTTTTGCATACCCAGTGACCTCCGTCTTGCCTGCCCAGGGCCTCAGGTGCCCAGCCGGCGCTCGTTCCCGGCGTCGAACAGGTGCAGCGCTTCCAGCTCGAGCTTGACCTCGATCACGCTTCCGATCGCCGCCGGGCGGTGTGGATCCTGCTTGAACACCATGGTGTCCTCACCGGCCCGCCCGTGAATGACCACCTCGTCCCCCAGCACCTCGACGATCTCCACGGTGAGCGGAAGGCGATGGGTCTCCCCCCGCGGCTCCCGGCCGGGCGGGACCACGTTCTCCGGGCGAATGCCCAGGACCACCTTCGTGCCCTCGCCGGCGCTGCCCCGGGCCGCCGGCGGCACCGGCGTCTCGAATCCGCTCGCCCGTGCCACCGAGCCTCCCGGACCGAGTGTGGCCTTGATGAGGTTCATCGGCGGCGTCCCGATGAATCCGGCGGTGAAGAGGTTCGCCGGCTTCTCGTAGACCTCGAGCGGCGTGCCGACCTGCTGGAGCTTTCCCGCATTGAGGATCGCGATGCGGTGCCCCATGGTCATGGCCTCGACCTGATCGTGGGTGACGTAGACCGTGGTCGTCTGGAGCCGTGCCTGGAGCTTCTTGATCTCCGCCCGGACCTCGACCCGCAGCTTCGCGTCCAGGTTGGACAGCGGCTCGTCGAAGAGGAACACCGAGGGCTTGCGGACGATGGCCCGGCCGAGCGCGACGCGCTGCCTCTGCCCGCCGGAGAGCTCCTTGGGCTTACGGTCCATGAGCCCCTGGATCCCGAGCACCTGCGCCGCCTCGGGCACCAGCCGGTCGATCTCCTCCTTCGGCGTCTTGCGGATCCGCAGGCCGAACTCGAGGTTCTCCCGCACCGTCATGTGCGGGTAGAGGGCGTAGCTCTGGAAGACCATCGCCACGTCGCGGTCCTTCGGGGGGATGTCGTTCACCACCCGCTCGCCGATGGAGATGGTGCCGCCGGTGATCTCCTCCAGCCCGGCGATCATCCGCAGCGCGGTGGACTTCCCGCAGCCCGAGGGCCCCACCAGGACCATGAACTCGTGATCGAGGATCTCGAGATCGAGCCCCTCGATGACGCTCACCTGCCCGAAGCGCTTCGTGACCTGCTTGAAGATCACCGAGGCCATTGGAGCGTGGCATTCTCGACGCTCGGCACGTTCCCGGGGGGAAAATCGGTCGCCCTCCGACCCCGCTGACGTGACGCGTCACGATGACTCCCGAGGCCCACTCGGCGTTCACCGCCGCCCTGCTGAAACGCCTTGACGCAGAGGCCGACGTGCTCGGACTCGTCCTGCTGGGCTCGAGCTCCGGGGAGCCACCGCTGCCGGACGACTTCTCCGACCACGACCTCTTCGTGGTCACCCGGCCCGGGGCGCAGGAGCGGTTCCGGAACGACCTCGGCTGGCTCCCCAACGCGGCGGACCTGGTTCTGTCGTTCCGTGAGACCGCACACGGCGTCCGGGCGCTCGACCGGACCGGCCACCTGGTGGAGTTCGCCGCCTTCGACCTGGACGAGCTGTCGCTGGCCCGCGTCAACCGCTACTCGGTTCCCCTGGACAGGGCCGACGTGAGGGCCCGGATGGCCAGGGTGCAGCAGGAGACCGCCGCCCGGACCGCGACCCCTCCGGACGCCCGCTGGCTCGCGGGCCAGTTCCTGACCGAGCTGCTGGTGGGCGCCGGGCGGTACGCGCGGGGCGAACGGCTCTCCGGTCACTTCCGGGTGCGGGTGAACGCCGTCCAGCACTTGCTCGGATTGATTCGCCTCCGCGCCGCGCCCGCGGAGCGCGCACGGCTCGACGACCTGGACGTCTCGCGGCGAGTGGAGGCCGTGCTGCCCGAGCTTGGCCGCACCCTCGACACGGCGCTGATGCAACCCGTGCCCGGGTGTGCCCGCGCACTGCTCGCCGTGGGGCAGGGCGTGTTTCCGGACCTCATCCCGCCCGGCGTCCCCGCGGTCCTGGACCAGATGCTCGCCCGCGCCGAGGACGCCGCGCGGAGTGGCGGATGAGGCGCGCGCCAGCAGGCCTCCGGCTGGAGCGACTGCGGGCGGCCGACCGGGACCTGCTCCGGCGGCTGTACGACGCGTACCTCGAGGCGCTGGTGCCCTTCGGAGCCTCGTACCGCCGGCGGGGTGACGGTCGCTGGGAGTACCGCCCTCCCGGCGGGGACTGGGGCCCGGACCACCTTCCGTACTGGCTCGAAGAGGGGGCAGACCACCGGGTGCTGCTGTTCCGCGTGGGACGAGAGGTGGTGGGCTTCGCGATGGTGGGACTGCGGCCAGCGTTCTGGATGTCGCCCGGCATGGATGCGTGCGTGTCCGAGTTCTACGTCGTCCCCGCCGCCCGGAAACGCGGCGTCGGAGAGGCTGCCGCGCGACGCCTCTTCGAGCGGTGGAGGGGACGGTGGGAGGTCACGGAGATTCCGGGGAACGCCCCGGCGATCGCCTTCTGGCGGCGGATCATCGGGCGGTTCACGGGAGGGCTGTTCGACGAGGTCGAGGCGAACGGGGGGCCCACCCAGCGGTTCGTCAGCCCACCGCGGCGATGAATCGGTGCCCTGCCCGGCACGCGCGCGAGCCTCCCCGAAGGCCAGAGGCACGTGATTCACCAACCAGGGGCCGCGACGGCGAGCCACGCCTCGAGATCCGCGACGTCCCGGACCACGCGGTGGGGCTCGTCGACACCCGGCCACTCGAACGCGGCCAGGTGCTGCTCGAGCACGACCTCACGGATGCCGCCGCGCGTGGGGCGACGCTCGTTCTCCGAGATTCTCCGGCGGACGTCCTCGATCGACGTGCCGAGGACCAGGAGCACGCTGTCCCGGCCTGCCTCCGTGGCGATCCCTCGAAAGTCGTTCCGCAGGAATCGGAAGCACAGCGTGTCGTCGACCACCACCCGCGACCCGGGCAGCGAGAGCAGCGCGCGCACCTCGTCCCGCGCCAGGGCGGCCGTCCGGGCCCACTCGGCCTCTGGGACGCCCTCTCCGCCCCGGAGGCCCCGGCGGGCATTGATGGCGTCGAGGCTCACCACCTCGAATCCCCAGCGCGCCGCGAGGTGCGCGGCCAGGGTGCTCTTCCCGGAGAAGGCCGGGCCAGAGAGGAGGACCAGGGGCGGAGCCATCGGCGCCAGCGTGCCAGAACTCTGGCATCTTCCGGCGGTGAGCACCCTCCCCTCCCGTGCCCTCGGCCGCACCGGCGTGACCGTCTCCATTCTCGGGCTCGGCGCGGGGCGGATCGGCGGGCCGGAGACCACCGACGCCGATGTGGACCGGCTGCTGGCCACCGCGCTCGAGCTCGGGGTCACCCTCGTCGACACCGCCCGGAGCTACGGGGCCTCGGAGGAGCGTCTCGGCCGCGCGCTCCTGGGCCGGCGGGGCGCGGTCACCCTCTCCACCAAGCTCGGCTACGGCATCCCCGGAGTGCCGGACTGGACGGGCCCCGCCGTCGAGGCCGGGGTCGATGACGCGCTCACCCGCCTCCGGACGGATGTCATCGATGTCGTCCACCTGCACTCGTGCCCGCGCGAGGTGCTCGAGCGCGGGGAGGTGATCGACGCCCTGCACCGCACCGTCCGCGCCGGGAAGGTCCGCGTGGCCGCATACTCGGGCGAGAACGACGCGCTCGACTGGGCCGTTCGCTCGGGGGCGTTCGGCTCGGTCCAGTGCTCGGTGAGCCTCGTCGACCAGGGCGTCCTCTCCGGCTCCGTTCCCATCGCCGAGGCGCACGGCCTGGGCGTGCTTGCCAAGCGTCCGCTGGGCAATGCGCCATGGCGCTTCGACCACCGACCCGAGGCCCCGGACGTCGCCGAGGCGTGGGAGCGGTTCAGGACGCTCGGGCTCGACGCCTCGGGCGAGAGCTGGGACGCCCTCGCTGCCCGCTTCTCCGCCTTCGCGCCCGGTGTCACCTCCATTCTCCTGGGGACCGCCGCCCCCGCGCACCTGGCCTCGGTCGCGAGCGCGGTGGAGAGGGGTCCGCTTCCGCCAGCGATGCGCGCCTCCATCGAGGCAGCCCATGCACGCGTGGGGCGCGCCTGGCCGGGGCGCATCTAGTCGTTGCGGTCCCCCCGCTGCGCGTGCTCTTCATCGGTGCCGGTGCGCCACCTCCCCCTCTTCCTCGCGGTGCTCGCGGTCCTCGCCGGCTGCGGGAGCGACACCCCCGCCCCCTCGGCGGACATCCCCGCGGAGGGGGATGCGGTCATCGTCAAGAAGGTGCTCGACGGTCAGCTCGACGCCGACACCGGCCTCTCCGAGGTGGCGCGTGCGTCCGGCTGGCCCATCAGCACCAGCCGCGGCTACCTCTTCGCCACCCGGGACGAGGGCCAGGGCCCGTACTCCCTGGAGAGCCCGACGGGCGCCTTTCAGAAGGTCCAGCTCAGGACCACCGCCGGACTGGCCTGGGCGCTGGTGCCCGTCCCCTCTCCCACCGGGGCGGAGTACCGCTTCCTCACCCGGGTGGGAGATGCGTTCAGCGATCCACTCTCGCGCTACTTCCAGTACTCCGCGACCGGAACGCTCTCCTTCGTCTCCCTCACCGGCACGCACCTCGAGCGCTGGCCCGGCATCGGCGACGCCCGGCTCGCCCGGCGCACCGTCCGCGTCCTGGTCCCCGCCCAGCCGCCGACCCACACCATGTTCGCCCAGGACGGCCAGAACCTCTTCGGCCCCTCCCCGTTCGGCGGCTGGCGACTGCAGGACGCAGCGGGGCCGACCACCCTGGTCGTCGGGATCGACAACACCACCGACCGCATCGCCGAGTACACGCCGGTGCTGGACGTGGTGAACACCCAGACCCTTGGAGGCAAGGGGCTCGACTACGCCGACTTCGTCGAGAACACCGTGCGCCCCTTCATCGAGTCCCGGTACGGGACGACGGCGCACCGAGGCGTCATGGGGTCGTCCCTCGGCGGGCTCATCTCCTACGTCATCAAGCGGCGCTACCCGGCCTCGTACGAGTTCGTGGCCAGCCTCTCGGGGACGCTCGGCTGGGGCTCCATCGGGCCGGGGGTCCACAACCAGACCGAGATCGAGGCCTGGGCCGCGCTGGGCGGCTGCCCCATCGGAACCTTCTACATCGACTCCGGCGGCGGGCCGGGCAGCGGCTGCCTCGACAGCGACGCCGACGGCATCCAGGACGACACCCCCGACTCGGCGGACAACTACTGCGAGAACGTCCAGCTCCGGGACACCCTTCTCACGCTCGGCTGCGGCACCCGGGTCACCTACGTCTTCAGCAGCGGAGCGCCGCACAGCGAGCCGGCCTGGCGGGGGCGTGCGCCGGCGATCTTCCAGCTCTTCGAGGGCGGGTGACGGTGATCCGCGCCGGCGAATGCCGCCCTGCTTCCGGTCGTGCTAGAGGCTTCCTGCGCTGGCTCCGTAGCTCATCTGGACACACCGACGCAGATCCGCGCGCGTCCAACGAAGTCCACGGGAGTCCAGAGCAGAGTGGTTCCGGGGAGATCGCGGCGCGGGATGGCTCACAGACCCCGCCGCGGAGTCCATCGAAGTCCATCGAAGACCACTCCAATCGACCCAAATCGAGCACAGCCCTGGTGCCGGTGCCGCTCCCGGAGCACCCGGGGATGGCGCTCCTGCTGACCCCCGAGGAGCTGGAGATGGTGCTGCGGCACCGCCGGGAGAGGAAGACCACGCCGACGGTGAAGGAGCGGGACCGCTAGCCCCGGTGCCGATCAGTTAGGCGGCTTGTGCGGGCAGGATTTGAAGCTGCGACGTTCGGGTTATGAGCTCGGGGTCGCCGATCGGGCAGACGTGCGTCGCACCTGAAGTTCTCTGTCGCGTCGCCGAGTTGGCGCAGCGACGAGTCCACCCCAGAACTCGTAAGTTCGCCCTACTCCCCTCGAGTTTGGACGCGTTTTGGACGCGATCTCCGCCCTTCGTCGGGTCGGAAATCCGACGGCCCTCTCAGAGTGCCGTGAGACGTGCGGCGACCTCGTCCAGACTGTGCTGTTCCCTCAATTCAGCCAGCTCCTGGGACGACTCCTGAGCTCGCTCCAGGTCGTTGAAGAATCTATCCAGCAGGTCACCACGAGACGTTGGCACCAGGAAGACATGGGTATGGGGCACTCTTCTGCCGCGGGCGTACATGCAGACGAACTCTGGTTGGAATGCCGTTCGGATCTTGCCGGCCGTAAACGTGGCAACTCGGAAGAGGCTTTCGATCTCCTCTTCCGTCAAATCGTGCCACCACGGCACGTGTCTCTTCGAGAGGACGAGACAATGGCCCCTGGCAAACGGATTGATGTCGAGGATGGCGAGCGAGTGCTCATCCTCGTGAATCCGCCGCGCGGGTGCTCTGCCGGCTAGGATCTCGCAAAAGACGCAGCTTCCTCGGATCTCGGCAGCCATGCCTGACTCCTCACCGGCGCGATGGGTTGAGCCTCATCGGAAATGAACCTGCAGTCCTCGAGGGCGAGCCCGTTCGTT
>DATIWB010000106.1:0-3334 GCA_035519675.1 Myxococcaceae bacterium | reverse complement strand
GGGCTCTCCAGCTTCTTCATCGTGTTCTCGATGACCTTCTTCATGGAGAACGTGTCGGCACCCTGGCTGGGCGGGAAGTCGTTCAGGCTCTTCAGGTGCTCCTGCAGGAACGGCCCGGCTCCGGTGCCCGCCCACATCTTGTGGGCGAAGAACAGCTTGCCGATGTAGCTCCACTCCGCCGAGTCCGGCGTCATCTTCTCCAGCGGGTCCATCAGGAGATTCACGACGTAGGGGACGCTGGGATAGGCCTTCTCGCCCCACCAGCTGCCGTCGTGCTTGACCCCGATGTGGAGCTTCCAGGCGTCGACTCTCAGCGCCATCAGATCCGTCTCGTCGTAGTAAAAGATCTCCCGGCGCGCGGACTTCTCGGTCTTTCCCGTCCAGAGCGGCAGGTTGTCATATCCGTCCAGGTGGACCTTGTAGGTCTGGCCATTCATGTTCTTCCCGACCAGCAGCTCCTCCTTCAGCTTGGGCAGGCCAGCCGCCGAGGCCAGGGTGACGAACAGGTCCTCGTGGTTCTGGATGCCGTTGGAGACGCTGCCCGGCTTGATCTTCCCGGGCCACTTGACGAGCAGGGGCGCGCGGACGCCGCCCTCCCAAGTGGTCCCCTTCTCGCCGCGGTAGGGCGCGTAGCCACCGTCGGGCCAGAAGCTGAGCTCGTAGCCGTTGTCGGTGGTGTAGATGACGATGGTGTTGTTGGCCACACCGAGCTGCTCGAGCTTCTTGAGCACCGAACCGACCAGCTCGTCGTGCTCGATCATCCGGGCGCGCACCACGTCCTCCTCGGCGCGGCCCTCGTCGACGGCCATCTGCAGGTACTTGCGGGCCGGGTGCGACCAGACGTGGATGGCGGTGGAGTTGTACCAGAGGAAGAAGGGCTTGCCGCTCTTGCCGGTCTTGTCCAGCCACTTGAGCGTCTCTGTCGTGACCTCGGCGTCGATGGTCTCCATTCGCTTGCGGGTGAGCTTGCCGGTGTCGACGATCTTCTGCTTCCCGATCCGGCCGAACTTCGGGTCGGTGGTGGGATCGTCCTTGTCGGTGGCCCAGGTGTGGAGCACGCCGCGCGGGCCGTACTTCTCCAGATATGCCGGGTTCTTCTGGCCCGGGTAGTCGAGCTCCTCCGGCTCCTCCTCGGCGTTCAGGTGGTAAAGGTTGCCGTACCACTCGTCGAACCCGTGATTGGTGGGCAGGAACTCGTTCCGGTCGCCCAGGTGGTTCTTTCCGAACTGGGCGGTGGCGTACCCCAGGGACTTGAGCACCTCGGCCAGCGTGGGATCCGACTTCTGGATTCCCCGGGTGGAGCCGGGGATGCCGACCGTGGTCATGCCCGTGCGGACGGGAAGCTGGCCCATGATGAACGCGGCGCGACCGGCGGTGCAGCTCGGCTGGGCGTAGTGATCGGTGAAGAGCATCCCCTCGCTGGCGATCCGGTCGATGTTGGGCGTCCTCCCCATCATCCCGTGGGTGTACGCGCCGATGTTCCAGGTGCCGATGTCGTCACCGAAGATGACGACGATGTTCGGCTTCTTGCCGGTCTGCGCAAGGGCCGGCGTCACCGCAGCGACCAGAGCCAGCGCTGCGACCATCAGCCGAATTCCAGAGAGCTTCGACTTGACTCGATTCATCGCTCGTCCTTTCGCGCCGGGCCGACACCGGTCGCCACGCGCTGATTCCCACTCCTAGAGCGAGCCGGGGAGCCGCCGACAGTCCCCAAGATGGGGGAAAAACGGGGCAGTGCGAGAGAACGCTGGACTCCGACGTGGGTCTGGTCGATCCCCACTGAGCGGAAGGCAGATCCTCGCGCATAGCCCGTGGGCGCGACACCGTCGGGCCGTGGCCAAGGCCGGCACGCGCTCACCG
The DNA here is from genome assembly GCA_035519675.1 of Myxococcaceae bacterium. Classification (GTDB taxonomy): domain Bacteria; phylum Myxococcota; class Myxococcia; order Myxococcales; family Myxococcaceae; genus RPRB01. The sequence goes on along the minus strand of DATIWB010000106.1, from coordinate 1,474 downwards.
ACGCGACGCTCCTCTCGAGCACCGCCTCCGCCCTGCCGCGCTGACGGGAGTCGCGCCCTGGGTCCCGCCCACTCGGTGGTCTGTCAGGCCGGAGGTCCCCTATGCTCTCGCCCGGAGGGAGCGTCCATGAACCGACGAGAGTTCGTATTCGGCGCCGCCGCACTGACCGGCGCCGGGGTGGCGCGCGCCGCGCCCGATGGTGGCATCGCGGCCGGGGCGTCGGCCGGGAAGGAACTGGTCCAGCTCGCCGCCGAGTGCACCGAGGTCGGGGAACTCTGCCAGGCGCACTGCCTCCAGCTCCTCGCCACCGGCGACACCTCGCTCGCGACTTGTGCGCGCTCCGTTACCCTCATGCTCGCGATGTGCAGGGCGCTGATGAGCGCTTCGGCGCAGGGCTCGTCCCGGCTGAAGGAGATCGCGCGCGCGTGCGGCCTCGTCTGCCGCGATTGCGAGGCTGCCTGCAAACCGCACGCGGGACACCACGACATCTGCCGGCGCTGCATGGAGAGCTGCCGGGCCTGCGCCGCGGCCTGCGAGAAGGTCGCGGCCTGAACACGGGCAACGCGCGTGACCACGGCACGCTCCACTCCCGAACTGGCAGACGCTGGCTCCAGACACCCTCGAAGGCACTCGGAGGGAGGACGCCCCTGTCGCTTCTCGTTCGGGCGCGTCAGCGACTGGCTCCTCCGTCGGGCGGACCCGCTCGTCCGTCCGCCGTTCGTGCCCGACTGACCGCCCGCGTCGCGGAGAACGCACTTCCTCCGCGACGCGGACCGTGCTGGAACCCGGCGCAACGCACGCCATCCTCCAGGAGCGACCCGCCATGTCCGCCTCGCCTCGCCAAGCCGCCGTGCTGGTCATTGCGCTGCTCGCGCTCCCGGTGCTGGCGCAGGCGCCGTCCGCCGGGGAGGCGCTCGGGAAGCCCTGCGGCCAGGACGTGGCGCGGCTCTGCCCCGGGGTGAAGCCCGGAGGCGGACGCATCGCCCGGTGTCTCCAGGGCAAGGCCGACCAGGTCTCCGACCCCTGCAAGGCACGGATGGAGCAGGCGAAGGAGGTGCACCAGGCCTGTCATGCCGACGCCGAGAAGCTCTGCAGCGACGTCCCGCCCGGCGCGGGTCGTGTCGCGGTCTGCATCCAGTCACACGAGGCAGAGCTCAGCCCGACGTGCCGCAACCACCTCCAGGCCATGCGCGGCCGGTTCAAGGAGGTGAAGGCGGCCTGCCAGGAGGACGCGCGGCGGCTCTGCACGAACGTGCCGCCCGGACGCGGCCGCGTCGCCGTCTGCCTGCACGAGCGCGAGCAGGACCTCGGCGAGGCCTGCCGGGCCGCGCTCGGCGCGCCGTGACCCGATCGCCGCGTCTTCCCCCCCGCGCACGCCGGCCGAGCGCCTCGACGATGCGAGCGCAGAGTGCCTCCGTTTCGCGACTGACCTCGCGGAGCGGGTGCCCGCCCCGGCCGCGCTACGGCTGTCAGT
>DATIWB010000105.1:0-33343 GCA_035519675.1 Myxococcaceae bacterium | reverse complement strand
GGCGCGAACGCGGAGTACGAGCCGAACGACGACCTCCCGCACGCGACGCCCCTGCCGCTGGAGGGCTACCGGGAAGGGTTTCTCACTCCCAAGACCGACGTCGACTACTACGTCGTCCGCCCGCCCCAGCCCTCGCTGGTCCGGTTCGAGCTGAGCGGGGTGGAGAAGCTCGACCTCCAGCTCTCGGTGGTCGAGCCGGGAGCGAAGCCGGGGACGGAGAAGGTGCTCCAGCGCTCCAACGACGGGGCGGTGAAGGAGCCGGAGCGGCTGAACAGCGTGGCCTGCAACAAGGAGTGCTTCGTCAAGGTCGAGGGCGCGCTGCGCAAGGTGGACGGAAAGTGGGTGCGCGAGTTCGAGAACCCCGACCAGCCTTATCGCCTGGTCGCCCGCGCCATCCCCGACGACGGGAGCGAGGAGCGGGAGCCGAACGACACCGTGGACCAGGCCACGCCGCTCACGCTCGGACGGCCCATCCGGGGCACCGTCTATCCGAAGAAGGACCTGGACTACTTCCGGCTGGACCTCTCGGACCGGCCGGTGAAGACGGCGCTCAAGGCGACCCTCACCGGCATCCTCAAGGTGGACGTGGCGCTCTTCCTCTACCAGCGCAACGACGACGGCTCGCTGGCGCTGGTCCAGACCTCCGACCGGGCCAAGGGGGACGCCCCGGAGGTCATCCGCTACGCCGCCGACCCCGGGGTCTACGTCTTCAAGGTGCAGGACTCGAAGAACCGCGAGTCCAACTTCCAGGACAGCTACCAGCTCACCGTGGAAGAAGACGCCCCCTAGCGCTGTTGCGGCGCCATGCGGGGAGTGGTTCTGGCGGTCGTGCTCTCGCCCGTGGCCATCGACGAGCGTCAGGTGCCCGGGGAGCCGGAGCCTGTCGCTCCCCTGGTCCTCCGGATTCGCCTTCCACGGTCGCACTTCGAGCTCATCCCGCTGTGGGAAGGGCCGGTGCCGGCCATTCTCATTCCCCGCGAGTGGCCACCGCTCGAGCCGGTGCCCGTGGAGCCTTGACCGGCCCGGGCAGCAGCCGTTTCTCGCCGCCTACTTGCCCTTCTTCTTCTTCGTCTCCTCCGGGGCGCCTGGCGTCTTCTCGGTGGTCTCGTAGCCCACCACCTCCACGGTCACGATGGAGGGGAGGTCCTGCACCGCCGTCCTCGGCGCCGCGGCCGGGCCCACGCCCTCCTTGGTCGCGGCCTGGGTCAGCTGTGAGGCGGTGCTCAGCGCGGCCACGTTCACCGCCGTCACCTTCGGAACACCGACCGCGCTTCCGGTGACCTGGATGTTCTCCACGCCGACGACGATCTGCGCGGCGATGTTCAGATCGCCCACCACCCGGATGCCCGCGTCGCCGGCGTTCACCTCGCCGCGGGGGGCGATGAGGTCGAGCCGGCTGCGCTTCCGATTGGGGTCGCTGCCCTGGAGCGCGTCGAGCACCCCGATCCCGGCGCCGGTCTGCAGCCCGAAGACGTTCACGGTGACCACCGCGTCCGGGCTCGTCACGTAGGTGAGAGGGGCACTCAGGACGGAGGTCTTCGCCCCCGCGCCGGCGGTGATGCTCCCGTTCGAGGTCCACATGGTGATGTCACCACCCTGCAGGGTGAAGACCCGCGAGGTGAACAGGTCGATGTTCTCGTCCGCCATCAGGCGGATGTCGCCGCCGCGGCGGGTGACGATGCCGCCGGTGCTGGAGCTCGAGGCCAGCTCCGTCCCGACCGAGATCCTCCCGTAGGGAGCGAGCACGGTCAGGCTGCCTGGGGACTGGGTCTCGACCGGCTTGCCGGCCAGGAGCGCGTTCCCCAGCGGCGCGCCGGCCTGTCCGCTGTTGGGGAAGAGCCGCGAGACGGCCGCGAAACCACGGTCGTAGCTCTGGTACCGCGGGCTCGTGGGATCATTGTAGTCGATTCCGGTCTGCTTCAGCTCCTCGAAGTAGACGCGGAAGAGGAACACCTGTCGCTGCGGCTCGGGAAGCGCCCGGAACTGCGTGATGAGCGCTGCATCGGCGCCAGGCGCGACGCCCAGGCTGGCCAGGTAGCTGCGGAGCTCCGGCAGGTACGTCCTGACCACGCCGGAGGGGTTCGCGGCGTCGAGGTACGCCGTGGTGAAGCCGTCGTAGTCCACGCCGCCGGCGGTCCCGGTGAGCACCACGATGTCCGCCGCGCGGTCGCGCGCCAGCCCGGCGATGCCGGTGGGATTTCCGACCGAGCGGAGGAAGCCGCCCTGGATGACGGCATCGCTGTAGCCGTGCTGGACGAGGTCCCGCCCTGCCTCCAGCAGCACCGTGCCCGGCCCCGACGCGCTGACCACCACGTCCACCACGTCGCGCCCCGCCTGGAAGCGAGACACCGGGTTCGCACCGAGGCCCACCGGGTTGTAGGTCCCGGTGAGGATGTCCTTCCCGGCGTACACGTCGAGGGTCTTGTTCGGAGACACCACGGCCACCGGCAAGAACTGTCCCGCGGGGAGGCAGCTCCCTGACTGGTATGCGCAGACCGAGCCGTCCAGGGCGTAGAGCCGAACCGGGCTCGGGTCGTTGCCATGGATGTAGGGCTGGTTGCCCGGTGCGTTGACCAGGCCCACGGCGACGTCGTTGCCGGACAGCCCCGGGTCCACGGTGGCGTAGGGGAAGAGCGCGCCGCGGCGGTAGGCGGCGCCCAGGTTCTCCAGCCGGACGACGCTGATCGGCAGCAGCACGTCGTCGCGGGCCAGGACCTCGAGCGTGCCCCGGTCCGCGGCGGCCAGGGTCAGGTCGCTCTCGGCGGCGAAGGGATCCTCGAGCCGCACGCTGGCGTTCAGGGCCGTGAACCTGAGGGTCGGCGGAGCCTGGCCGAAGAGGACGTTCAGGCTGGTCGAGCCCGCGCCCCCGAGATCCACGCGGAAGTCCGGCCGACCGTTCGCCGCGCTCAGGTCCACCGAGGCCCAGGGGTCGTTCTGGTAGGTGACGTTGCCGCTGATCGCCAGGGCGTCCACCGCGGTCCGGTCGGTGTAGCCGGTGAAGGCCGTGCCGTTGCCGCCGGGCTTGAGCTGGACGATTTGCCCCTGGCGCATCGGATCGAAGGCGGCCTCGAGTTCGATCCTTCCCCCGGCGACGAGCGTCGCCGTTGCGTCCATGAGACCGAGCAGCGGCGCCACCGTCCGGGGGCTGGTGAGGACCGAGTCGGTCGGGGACGGCCGGAGATTGACCTGCTGGCCGCTGGCCTCGATGTCCCCCGCCGCGCGCAGGGTGGCCGCGCCCTGCCCGAGCACGAAGAGACCGCCCAGGATGTCCCGGCCTGCGTTCACCGTCAGATCACCTCCTCCCCTGACGATCAAGTCTCCGGGGCGGGGGACGGACCCGACCGCCGTCGTCAGCTGCCCCGAGGTGGGGAGCGCGACCTGGAGCTGGACCACGTCTCTGCCGGCGGAGACGCGCACGTCGCCGCCCCCGAGGGCACCGACCACCTGCTGGAAGTTCGGGTAGATGATGGACCACGACGACTGGGTGAGCACCGTCGAGTCCGCCTGGCTCTGGTTCCACTGGGTCGAGCCAGCGCGGGCGAGCCACGCCGAGGTGGTCTGGCTGGGGAGCGGCGCCACGATGTCTCGTCCCGCCGAGAGCTCGACGTCGCCTCCCCCGGTCGGAAACTCGCCCGCGGCTCCCGAGAACCCGCTGGCGGTGGGCGTGCGGGCGCCCGCCGTGTACAGGACCGAAGTATCGGCCGCGAACCGGATGTCCCCCCCCGCAACGAGCCGGATCGACCCCGTCCCGGTCCGGACCAGCGCCCCGGCCGAGATCTGGATGTCCCTCCCGGCGAGCAGCTCGAAGCCGAAGGAGCGGCCAGAGCCCAGTGCCGACGCCCTGTCCGCCGAGGCGAATCCGTCGCTCAGCGTACCGTCGATGCGGAGCTTCCCCGCAGCGGAGAGGCCGAGGTTGCCTGGCGCGCCGAGGCTCGCCAGCGAGAGCGGCCCCTGCACGGTGAGATCCCCCCCGCTGGTCACCGTCATCGCCGGGGCGACCACCACCTCGGGCAGCCTCGAGCCCCCACCCACCAGGCGTGCCCGGATCTGCGCCGCGCCAGCCATCCAGCTCGCCGCCTCCCCGAGCATCTGGTTGCCCAGGGCTGCGTCCAGCGTGCTCGCGGAATAGGCCCTCGAGCCCTGCACCACCACCGACCGCGCACGGACGGATCCCGCGATCCGGTCCACCGCGACGTCCACCCCCGAGCGGGGCGCCCGGACGACGAGCAGGCCGCCGCCGGCGGTCTTACCGCCGCTCAGGTCGATCGACGCGCCTGGAGCGACGTCGATGCGGCCGCCGGTCGCCACGAGCTCGACCTGCCCACTCGCGGCGGGGAAGGCATCGGCAGGCACCTGGGCGGCGTGCGCGTCGATGACTGCGGTCTCGAGCAGGGAGACCCCGGCGCCACCGATGAGCCGGACCTGTCCTCCACCGGGAGTGGTGTCGGTGCCACCGGCATTCACCTGCCCGCCGAGCACGACGCTCCCCGAGTCGGCCTGAAGGACCACCCGGTGCGCCGTGAGGCGGTCCTCCGCCCCGAGGACGAGGTCGCCCGACCGCAGACGGTACTCGCGCCAGGCGGTGAAGCCGGCCGCGTCGAGGCGATTGTTGAGGCCGACGAGGTCCTGCACCTGCGCCGCGTCGAGCGTGAACCCGCCACCCCCCACTCCGGGGAGCGCGGTGGCGCGTGCGTCGGCGGCGAAGGACAGCAGGCCCCCGGCAGTGAGGGAGATGTCGCCGGCAGTCCCCCCACGGGACGAGCCGGACACGTCGAGCACCGCACCGGACACCGCGTCGAGCGCCCCACCCGCGCGCAGGACGATGCTCCCTGCTGGCGCGGACCGGAGCTGGCCCTGGAAGTCCTCGGCCACCCCGTGGACGTCGAGCACGGTGGCGGACCCGAGCTGGAGACCCCCGGACGCGGCGATCTCGATGCGGCCGGCGGGAAGCACGATGAGGGCGTCGATCGAGACGTCGGCTCCCGAGAGAATGATCCGCCCGCCGGGCGCGGCGTCGGCCTGGCTCGAGGGAGGACGGGCGCCCCGGTCCACACGCAGGTTCCCGGAGGAAGAGACCGTGTAGCTCGCCCCGGCCGCGGTCCGGATGAGGCCGGTTTGCAGCTCCAGCTCTCCGCCGATGTCGAGCCCGCCCTTCCCGACCAACTCGGTGTCGACGGACTTCACCTGGAATCGGCCGAACCCGCCGAGCTGGACCTGCCCCGGGCCGAGCGTCAGGGTGTCCGCGTCCACACTCAGCGTCTGATCCCCTCCGGAGGCAATCGCGGTCCCGCCGGCGTTGCGGAGGGTGAGGTGGCCCGCGCTGATCTGGCTCGCTCCGGCACCCCCCCCGTCCGCCTGCAGGAGGGGGCCGTCGAGCGTGAGGTTCTTCAGGGTCGCCTCTCCGGCCGTGGTCCGCGCTCCGAGCACCAGCCCCGAGTAGAGGTGAATGGACTGGGTCGCCCGGATGAGCAGATCCGTCGCGCCCGACAGCCGGGCGATGGTGTCGGGGCCGAGCGTGGCGCCGTCCGTCCCGGCGGGCGCGTCGCCCAGGTTGACCCGCGTCGAGGCCAGGTCGAGCTGGGGTCCGGAGAGCGTGGCGTTGGGCGAGAGCGCGAGCCCCCGGCTTCCGTACAGCGTCAGGCTCCCGGAGGACGACAGCTCGGCGCTCCCCACCTGGAGCACGCCGGCGCCGGTCGCCCCACCACCCGGCGCATCGTTGCGAATCACTCCGACCCGCGTCCCGGTGGACAATCGCAGGAGCGCGCCGTCGCCCTGGAGCAGCAGATCGCTCGTGTCCCGTGACACCACCCCGCTCGCCTGGAGCTTGGACCCGTCTGCCACGGTGACCAGATCGGTCGCCGCGAGGAGGATCTCCGGGCCGGTCCAGCCCGACGCCCCGGTCCGCACCAGCACCTCGCTGGCGTTCACCTCCAGCCTCGTCCCGGGCTGCGCGGCATCGGTGCTGGACGCGCGTGTGCCGCCCAGGAGCACGCTCCCCGCCCCGAAGCTCTGGAGCGACTCGACGTCGACCGCCAGGAAGCTCGGGTCCGGCGCGGCTGTGCCCCCGCCCACCAGGGCGATCTTCGGCGCGGAGATGTCCAGGGTGCCGAGCAGTGCATCCGGGCCGGCCCCGAATCGTCCGGTGCCCTGGAGGACGAGGGACCGGCTGGCGCTGAGGACGGCCGAGCCGGCGTCGTCCGGGACACGGGCGATGAGGCCTGCGGAGGCCGCGAGCTCGCGGGCGTAAGTGTCGAAGGAATAGAGCCGCAGGTCGCTGTACTGGAGGAAGACTGACCGGGGCATCACCAGGTAGCGGGCGAAAGTCGAAGCCCGGATCGGCGTCCCGGCAACCGCCTGGTACCCGGCGGCGATGATCGCTCCGTCCGGGCGGGTGATGCTCGCCGGCGCCGAGGCGTAGGAACCGCCGAGCGGCTGCACGAGCAGCGCCCCGGGCAGGAGTGCGTACTGCGCGGGCAGCCGAGTGTAGAAGCCGTCAGGGACCCCGGGCAGTCCCTGGAGCCAGACGACGTCTCCCGGCCGGATGCCGGGATCCAGCAGCGTGCCCGAGCCACCTGCCGGGGCGGGCTGCGTTCCCCGGGCGGGCAGGATGGCGAAGGCACCCGACGTCTGGAGGATGTTGGACGAGCCGCCGTTGCCGGGGACGAAGCTGTATCCGACCAGATCCCCACCTCCCGAGACGTCGATCACCGCCCCCTTCTGGACGTTGACGCTCGGAGCGTCGAGCCGTACGGACTTCACCGGCCCTGCGCCCGGCGTGCTGTAGGCGAAGAAGGTCCCGCCCGAGAGCAGCTGGCCGTCCGCCGAGTTGAAGAGGACGGACTGGCCCTCGAGGGAACCCGAGGTCACGCTGCCCGGGAGCAGATTCACCGTGCCATCCGGGCCCGTCCCCTGGAGGACAACGGTCCCCTGAGGGGCGCGAACGACGCCTCCCTGGTCGATCCGGGGTGAACGGAAGGTGAACGTGTTCCCGTACGAGAACGGCACCGGCGCCGGGTTGCCGTTCCCCCGCACCGCGATGGAGCGGTCCGACTGAACCGTCACTCCGGGCACGATGAGCGGGTCCCCCGGATCGAGCACGCGCGCGACGTAGAGCTGGGCCGCGTCGAACACCAGGGCTCCGGTCGAGTACAGCCCCGCGCCGCTCGAGGCCACGTCTCGCACGTGGTCGGAGAAGCTGATCGACCCGGTGGCCTGGAAGGTGGCGTTCCCGAAGCCTCCGGCCGGCGTTCCGGGCACCGACCCGAGGCGTAGGGTGTTGACGAAGTCGATGGTGTCGGCACGGACGGTGAGCGAGCCGTCCAGGTTGAGCGCGGAGGTCGCCGGGGGCCCCGCAGACACCACGCCCTCGAGCACCACGCTGGATGCCGAGAGCGTCACCGTCGAGCCGCCGGGGCTGGAGGGGCTCAGCCCCAGTCCCGGGCTCTGGATGACGAGCGACCGGCGCGCGCTCAGGTCGACCGAGCCGTCGAAGAGAAGGCTCGGACCCGAGGTGGAGCCGGAGGGCGTGGCCACCAGCACCAGGGTATCGGCGCCCGAGGCATCGAGGCGGTCCGCTCCGAGGGACAGGCGAGAGCCGGGGCTCGAGGCCGCGGTCTGCCCGAGGGCGATGGGCCCCCGGACCGTCAGCGTGCCGCCGTCGCCGGAGGCTCCCCCCGGCGCGAGCCGCAGCTGGCCGGCCACCGTTCCGCTTTGCGCGCTGATGCCGATGGACCCGGCGGAACCATCGATGGCCAGAGGCTCGGTCCTGGCCCCCGAGCCCGGGGGGAGCGCCACGTCCGCAGTGGCGCGGCGCCCGGAGACGTCCAGGACGGCCGAGGGGTCGATGACCACGGCACGATCGGTCGAGAGGACGATTGACCCTCCACTCTCCACGGTCCGACGCTGCACGCCGGACGCCAGGACCGTCCACGTGTACCCGGAGGCCAGCAGGCGCGCGTCGGGCCCGAGCCGGATGTCGGGCGCCTTCCCCGCCGGATACGAGCCCTGGATGCTGCCTGCCGTGCTCCCGGTCAGGGTGATGACTCCTCCGGGCGCAGACACGATGCCATCGAAGGACAGCGCATTGACCGAGTTGAAGGAGAACCGCGACCCGGGCGGACCGAGCAGCTGGGCCCCCGACTCGACGGTGACGCTCCGCGAGAACGGGACCGAGGCCAGGTTGTCGAACGGCCGGCCGGCGGCGGTGGAGAGGGTCAGCGAGACCGGGCCCTGGAGGCCGGGCGCGAGCACCTGGCGGCTGGCCAGGTCGGCGAGGCGGGTCCCGCTCGGGATCTCGGGCAGACCGGTGGGGAGGACGAAGGACTCGACCGCGGGCTGCACGAGGGTTCCGGCGGTGACGGTCACGCTCCGCTCCCCCACGAGCGTGAACCGGGAGAATCCCCCCTGGTCGAAGAACTCGGCAGTGATCAGCCGGGAGGTCCCGTCCGCTCCAGGGGGGAGCGCACGACCGACGATCAGATTTTCCCCCGTGGTCAACGAGAGGGACCCGCCCGAGGCCCCCCCGAGTCCGGTGGAGTAGCCCAGGAGCCGTCCGTCCAGGACCAGCCGCTGATCGGGCGGCGCGGCGCCGGGCGCGACCTTGGCCCCGACGCCGGGCTCCGCATCGACGTTGATGGAGATCGACCCTCCGCTTCCGGAGCTGAGCCGGTTCCCGGAGGCCGAGAGCCGGGCTCCAGCCGAGACGTCGATCACCGAGCCGCGCTCCAGCGTGACGTCGCTGGCGGTGATGCTGACGCTCCCCCCATTGAGCGGCCGGAGAGGCGCCTCCGCCCCGTCGAGCGCATCGTTGGTGAACCGGCCTGCCGTGTCCAGGACCCCGGCGGTGCCGAGGCGGAAGGTCCTCCCCGGAGTCGAGCTCCCCTCCTTGCTGGGGTTGATCGCCTGGAAGGAGATGCTGCCTCCCGGGGCGACGATGCTCCCCTCGACGTCCGCCCCGGTGCCGTCGAACCCGAACCGCCCTCCGTCGCCGAGGTTCACCACCACGCCCCGGCCGATCGTCAGGTGGCCGCCGGCGGAGAAGTTGGCGTAGGTGGGCGTGTACCCGCTGAACCCGGTGTCGGTGACGGCCTGGTGGGTGATGCCGAGATTGCCGAACGTCTGCCCGTCGAACCACGCGGCAGGGAGCAGGAGCTCGTCGGCCCGCGCAGCGTCCACCACCGTGTCCGGACCGAAGCTGGGGGGCAGCGAAGAGGGGCGATCGGTGATGACCACATCGCCGGACTGGTTCACGTTCAGGGTGGCGCCGACCGGACGCTCGCGCCAGACCTGGGTCGGGCTGGTAGAACCGGTGGGCGCCTGTCGCTGCCTCGGACCGACGACCGTGGAGGCGAGCACCGTCCCGTCGAGGATGCGGAACTCGCCGGTGGCCCGGGGCGTGTAGAGGCCGTCCGGGTTGTCCGGGAAGGGCTCGAGGGTCGGGGGGGCCTTGCCGAGGTTCAGGGTCCCGGCGCTCGCCCCCTGGGTGTACCCCGGCTCGTAGCGGCGCATCGTCCCCCGCATGCTCGAGGAGTAGGTCTCGGTCACGCCCCATCGGCCGTGCTCGACAACGAAGTCCCCCTCGATCCCCACGTAGGCGACGCCGGCAACCGCGTTCTCGATCCGCACCGGCTTCCCGGTGGGGTCGATGAGCACGGTGCTGGTCACGTACCCCGCCCGATAGGACAGGCTTCCCCCGGAGAGATCGATGATCGAACCCTCGCGGGTGATGATGGTGTTGCCAAAGAGGTTGACCGTCCCGCCCTGCACCATGAGCTCGCGGACGTCGCGCTGGACCAGGTCGTAGTAACCGGAGAAGTCGGCGACCCCCGTGCCGAGCCGGGCATCGAAGGAGACGGTCCGGCCCCGGAGCGGGCCGTTTCGCAAGATGGGGTTGTCCCGCAGCTCGTTGGCCCGGAGCTGGGCGGTCAGGGTGTTCGACTCCATCGGTCGCTCCACGTCCCGGAGCCCGGAGACGTCGACCCGCGAGCCGGGGGCGAGGTACACCCGGCTCTGGTCCGGGAGAGCCTGGGCATCGACCACCGCTCCGAGGGTGACCGTCCCCGAAGGGACGTAGACGGTCGAGCCTTCCTCCAGGATGACCTTCTGTCCGCCCACCCGAACCAAGGAGGGTGCGAAGTCGCTCTGCTTGTAGCCAATGAACTTCTTGCCGTCGTCGTCCGGTAGCACCTGGGTCACGCTTCCGGGTCCGAGCTCGACGCGCGTGTAGTCCGCCAGGTTGGAGTTCACCGCGTCGCTTCCGATGGCGATGGACCCGTTCGCCGTGGCGCTGGTGGTGGCGGTCACCAGCCCCCGTTGCGCGATGCCGACGCAGTCGGGGCCGCTCGAGCAGCCTCCGCGCAGCGTGACGTTCCCCCGCGGAGCGGACAGGATGCCCGTGTTTTCCACCGGGCCGGGATCGACCAGACGGGTGACCTGGAGCCCCCGCAGCGTGGGACTGCTGCTCGCCCCGAGGGTGATGGTGCCGCCGCCCACGAGCAGGAGCTGACCGTCGGGCGCCTCGATGGTCCCCCCGTTCCTCACCTCGGCCCCGAGGAGGACCGCCTGACCGTAGTCCGCGATCTGCAGCCGGGCTCCGGGATCGATGGTGACCGCCCCCGTCGCGGCGCCGCCGGGCGTGCTCCCACCGAACGAGGCCCCCACGATGCCGGTGAGGAACTGCCGATCCCCTCCGGCGAAGTCCAGGGACGAGAGGACCAGCGAGCCGACGTTCACCTGCGAGGTGCCGCCGAAGAGGATGCCGTTGCGGTTGAGGACGTAGACCTGCCCCTCGGCCCGGATGCTGCCGAGGATGCGGCTGGGGGCGAGCGCCGGGTCGAGCACCCGGTTCAGGACGATCCACGAGGCGACGTCCGCGCCGCCGGCGGTCTGGTCGAAGTGGAGGTCGGTGCGCTCCCCGACGTCGAACTTCTGCCAGGTGAGGATGGCCTTCTGCTGCGACTGGGTGACGGTCACCTCGATGCGGCCGTCCGCCTTTCCCTGCTCGGCCGGGCGGCTGGCGCCCTGCCAGCGGCTGGGGTCGTTGGCCACGCCCGGGTCCACCACCAGCCCCTGCAGCCCGTTCGGCACCCCGCCTCTGGCCCCCTGCGCCGCAGCCCGCGCCGCGGCCTGCGCCTGCCGGAAGCCGTCGATGGCGTCGAGTGCCCGCCGCAGCGGGCTGTTCGCCGGCGTGGCCCGGGCGGCCTGCTGGGCGGTGGCGGCCGCGGCGGCGGCGGCGGCCGCGTCGGCGGTGCCCGGCGGTGCGGCGGCCTCCAGCGGACGGGCGCGTCGAAGGATGTTCTCGGCACGGACCACCCCGCCCACGAGCAGCGCGAGGCAGACGACCAGCCAGACCCGGGAGCGGAGGACCGGAGCGGGCATCACTTCGCCTTGGCGAGGATCTTCGGCAGGGTGAGCTCGTTGATCGCCGGTGGGTTCTGCTCCAGCAGCTTGCCCAGGTAGGCCTGCCGGTTGGCCCGGGCCCGCTCGGCCCGGAGCTGACCCACCAGCGCCTCGCGCACCTCGGCGAGCGCCCGGGTGGTCGGCGCGCGCGTGTCGAGCAGCTTGAGCACGTGCCATCCATCGTCGAGCCGCACCGGCTCCGACACCGTTCCCTTGGCGAGGCCGAGGGCGGCGGCCCGGATGCCGGGGACGATCTGCTCCTCGGCGAGCCAGCCGATCTCCCCGCCCCGCTGCGCGCTCTCGCGCTCCTCGCTCAGCTCGCGCGCCACCACGGCGAAGTCCGCCCTCTGCTTCAGCCGCCGGGTGACCTCGTCGAGCTTGCGCTTGCCGCGCTCCTCGGCCTCGCGGTCGCCCCGGGGCGCGGCAACGAAGATCTGCGCCACCTGGTACTGCTTGGGGACGTCGAACGACTTGCGGTTCGCCTCGTAGGCTGCCTTGACCTCGGCGTCGCCGGGGTAGCCCTCGGGGGGGCGGGAGACGGTCTGGAGATAGAGCTCGGTGAGCGCCTCGTCACGGACGCGGTCCAGCTGCGCCTTCACCGCGGGCTGCTGGTCGAACTTCTTGACCTGGGCCTCCTTCAGCACCGCCTGACGGGCGAGGTAGGTCCGGACCACCTGCGAGAGCAGCGAGGGATCCTTGGCCAGGGCCGCCTGGTCGGAGGCGGAGAGCGTCTCGACGTAGGCCCTCACCTCGGTGGCGGTGACCTCGGTCCCGCCGATCTTCCCCACCACCTCGGCCGCGCCAGCGGTGGAGGCGGCGAGGAGGGAGAGAGCCAGGCCCTGGCAGGCCCCGGCGAGCAAGCGACGTGCGCTGGAATTCATTGCTGTTTCACCTTTTGCTCCAGGAGACGGTCCGCATACTCCTGGGCGATGTTCTCCAGCTCCACCCGTTTCCAGCCGAAGAACGGTTCACCGCCGACGCCCACCTTTTCCATCCAGGCGAGCAGCTCCTTGCTGACCCGGTACATCCCGAGGTTCTTCTCCTCGCTGCCGGCCAGCTTCTCCTTCAGCCCCTTCACCTCGGTGCCGAGGCGCGAGCGCTCCTCGTCGCCGACACCCGTCGCCGCCGCGCGCTGACCGGCACCGGCCTCGCACTTCGAGAGCGAGGCGCGGAGCTTGCCGTTGGCCTCGGTCAGCTCGTTGACCCGGCGGCCGAGCGCGGCCACCGCCTTCTTCTCCGACGCCGACGGCTTCAGCGCGCTGGGCGGCGGCAGTCCGTGGAGGGTCTGTAGCTCGGCGCGAAGATCGGCCTCGGTCTTCTGCCACCGCGCCTTCTCGTCCTGCAGCGCGTTGAGCTGGGCGGTGGTCGCCCGGAGCGCGTCCCGGAGCTTGGCCTCGGTGGCGGCGTCGGCGCGGGCGTCGACCGAGACCAGGGCCAGCGCCAGGGACGCAAGCAGGGTGTGGCCGCGGAGCGCCATCAGAACCTCGCGTTCAGGTCGAGCTGGAACACGTCCGCCCGGTAGGTGGGACCGACGATGTTGTTGGCGCTGAACCACCGCGCCCGAAGGGACACGTTGGTGGCGACGAACAGCGTGCCGGAGAGGATGTAGCCCTTGAGGTTGGTGCCGCCGAGGCCGAAGTCGGAGTCGGCGAAGGCGTCGACCACCGCGTCGGATTCGAGGTAGCGGTACGTGGCGCTCACGTTCCAGTCGAGCTGGTTCCGCTGGGTGGGGCTGCCCACGGTGACCCGCGCCTGGTACCCATCCCTGCCGCCCACGTACTTTCCGCACTCGGGCGGCGGCGCGGTGCCGTCCCCCGTGGGGACCGAGGTGCAAGGGCCGAGGTTGTTGAGCGCGTTCTCGGCGATCTCGCTCGGCTTGAACCCCAGGTTCCGGACCACCTCGCCATCCAGCGTCACCCGGAGCGGCTCGGCGACGTCGACGTCGATCCGCAGGGTGCCGACCAGCTCACGGAAGTGGCTGGAGAGGCCGAAGTACTGGTACCGCGGAGTGAGGGGAGAGGCGGCCTCGGCGGCCAGCGCCGCGTCGGAGGGGGTGCGGATCGCGCGGTAGGTGTTGCCCTTCTGCGAGAACGAGGGCCGCGACTCGTCGCTGTCGCAGCTGATGCCCTTGAGGTGCGTGTCGCACGGGCCGCCCACCCGGCCCTCGGTCCTCCAGAAGTAATAGAAGGCGGCGCCGAACTTGAGGAACACCGCATCCCCCAGCTTCCAGTCGGTCCCCAGCTGGCCGGCATAGAGCCACTTGTTGAGGCTGGGGAACTTGGCGGTCTGCTCCGGGGCGAAGGAGAAGGCGGTGGTGAAGACGGGGAAGGCGCCGGCGACGAAGAACGGGCGGAAATCGCCGAGCTGGACGCTGCCCCTCCCGGCGAGCCCATCGAAGTTCACGTCCTCGTCCCAGATGAAGTCGAGCAGGGTGAAGAAGGGGTTCTCGAACCGCCCCACCTCGAAGGCGAGCGAGCCGCCGGTCTCCTGAACCGGCTGCCAGCGGATGAAGGCCCGGTCGAGCCAGACCTGGTACTTGCTGAAGTTGCCCGGTGCGCCACCCAGGGTCTGGTTGGTGGAGACCGGCGTGCTCCCGTCCCCGCTGGCGATCCGGAGCCCGCTGGTGAAGCCGCTGCCGACGTCCACGTCGACGCCGAAGCGGGCCCGGAGGCGTGGTCGGGTCCGGTTCTGGTCCACGTTGAGGTACCGGTCGTTGGCCAGGTCGATGCCGTTCACGTCAAAGCCGGTGCCGGCGTTGATGGCATTGAAGTCCGGGAACTCCCCGCCGTTGGCATTCCCCTTGCCGAAGAGGTCACGCTCGAAGCGCGCGCGGACGTCGCCGTAGAAGCTGAAGCGCCGGGTCCACGACGGGTACTGGTACGGAGCGCCGAAGTTCTGTCGCTTGGCTTCCTCGAGGACGTCGCGGGTGAGCTCCTCGCGCAGCTCCTCCTTCACACTCTCGGGGACGACGGTGACCCGCTTCGCCTCCGGGGTGGTGGGTGCGGCCTGCTCCGCCCGGACCGGAGTCGCGGCGAGGAGGAGCGCCGCACAGAGGCACCAGTGGTGACGGCGGGCCTTCGAGTGAGTCGAGCGTCGGGGGAGATGAGCGGGCATGGGGTTCAGGTGGGGCGTCGGGCGGTGACGCGGAGGACCATCGGCATCGGGCTCCCGGGAGGGGGCGGCTGACGGAGCCGGAGGCCGACGATGGATTGGATGGCCTGGTCCACCGCGGCGTCGCCGGTGGAGCGCAGCAGCTGGACCTTGCTCACCCGGCCCGAGGGATCGGTCCACAGCCGGAGCTCGACCCGGAGGGAAGCGCTGGTGATGCGCCTGTCCCGCCGGAGCGCATCACCGAGCTCGTCCGCGACCTGCGCGTAGTACCAGCCGAAGGGATTGCCTCCCCCGCCTCCCAGGCCGCCGCTTCCGTCGCCGAGCCCGCCCCCGCTGAGCAGACCGCGGCCGCCGGGGTTGCCCGCGAGGTTGAACGCGTCGCCGGGGCCCTCGCCCTCCGTGGCCAGCGCCAGCGGCCCGGCGGGCGGTGAGGCCGGGCGCGGCTCGTCGGGCGGCAGCAGGTCCTGCGGCTTGAGGTTGACCCGGGTGGTTTCCTCTTCCACCCTTGGCTGGGGAACCGGTGGGGGCGGAGGCGGTGGCTTCTCCGGCGGCCTCGGCTGCACGGTCACCACCGAGAACTGCATCACCTTCCGTGGAGGGGGCGACTCGCGGTTCAGGACGATCCACCGCACGCCGTACGCCGCCCCCGAGACCAGTACCGCGCCCAGGCCGAGCTGGAGCGCATTCCGGCGCACGAAGTCCCCCGCCCTCTGCACGGGCGAGTCTTCGGGCTGCGGTGGCAGCGGCGGCGGCGTGCTCATGTCACTTGACCAGCGGCTTCGTCGCCAGGCCGACGGTGGTGATGTTCAGTTTGGCCAGGAGGTCGAGCACGTCGACCACGCCCTGGTACTGGACCTGACCGTCGCCCCGGACCACCACCGGGAACTCGGGGGTGATCGCCTTCTGCTGGGTGAGCCGCTGCTCCAGCTCCGGCAGGGTGACCGGGATGGTGTCGAGGAAGATCTTCCCGTCCTGGGTGACGGTGATCGCCTTGGTGGTCGGCTTGGCCAGGCTCTTCGCCGGGCTCGCCTTGGGCAGGTTGACCCGCATCCCCTGCACCGTGGCGGTGGTCATGATCACGAAGATGACGAGCAGCACGTAGGCCAGGTCGAGCATCGGGGTGATGTTGATGTCGTCGTAGACCTTCTCCTCGGACTGGGCCTTCATCGTCCGACCTCCTTGGTGGGGAGGGTCTCGCGCAGCGGCGGCGGGGGACGCTTCGCGCCGACCACCGCTTGCACCGGCGAAGGCTGGACGGAGTGCGGAGCGCCGTCGGAGTACGCCTCGGCGATCTTCGTGACCAGCTCGTCCACGAAGACCTGCATGTTGGCGGTGACGTCCTTGCTCCGCGTCAGCAACCAGTTGTAGCCAAACAGTGCGGGGATCGCGACGCCGAGCCCGGCCACCGTCGCCACCAGCGCCGCGGCGATGCCGGGGGCGATGGCGTTGACGTTCACGTCGCCCGCCGCGGCGATGGCGGCGAAGGTGATCATCACCCCGACCACCGTGCCCAGCAGCCCGAGGAACGGGCCGCCGGAGATGGCGATGGTGAGCAGCACCATTCGCTTCGAGAGGCGCTGGTTCTCTCGCACCAGGCCGGCGTCGAGCGTCGCCCGGATGGACTCGATGGCCTCGACACTCAGCGGACGGCCCGCCTCGAGGCGATGGCGGATCTCCTCGGCGGCGATATGGAACAGCCGGTAGAGCGACGAGGCCTGCGCGACCTTCGGTCCGCCGAGCGCGCTGGCGTCGGGGGTGAGCACCAGCTCTTGAAGGCTGGCGGTCGACTTCCGGAAGCGCTCGGCGAACCGGTCGTTCGCCCGCTCCACCGCGCTCAGGTACGAGGCCTTGCTGGACATCACCATCCAGCTGACGACGGCCATGATCGCCAGCAGCCCGATGATCACCCAGCCGTCGAGGGTGACCGACTTGAGGATCACCCCGAAGTAGCCGGTGGACCATCCGCCGTTCTCCTCGTCCTGTCCGGCGACCAGGAACTTCCCGGGGTCGCTGCCCTGGGAGACGGCGGCGGCCAGCAGGTAGCCCGCCGGCCGCTCGACCTTGGAGATCTCCAGCTCGTCCACCTCGCCCTTGAGTCCCGGGAGCGCCTTCGCCGCCGCCGCGGGGTCCTTCCCCTGCGCGGCGACGTCGGCGCCGAGCACCGCCCCCGTCTCGAGCGCGGGGAGCTTTGCCTCGAGCTTCGCCACCGGCGCTCCGTCGACGTAGAGCGAGATTGCATCCCCGCCAGTGACGGCGAGGTGGTGCCACTTGTCGGCGCCGAAGCCCACCGGCGCGGTGGCCCGCTGCGGCGCTCCGTCCGCCGCCACCTCGACGAAGGGCTTGCCGCCGTCCATCCCCACCACGAAGGCCCGGCCACCGTCACGTCGGCTGAACAGGACTCCGGTCGCGGCGCCGTCGGCCGGCTTGATCCACAGCGACCAGGTCATCCTCGCGCCCGCGGCCCAGGCCAGCGAGGGGCCGGTGGGAAGCGTCACGCTCGAGGCGCCGTCGAGCTTCAGCCCCCGGCCGATCTGCGCCCCGTCGGTGCCGTTGCCCGCGGTGACCGCGTGGTTGCCCCAGGTCGTCGCGTCGCGCGGGGGCTGGCCGCGCTCGGCGAAGTGGTAGACCAGCACCGTGCCGGGGTCGTAGGTGCCCTTGCTGTCCTCGGCTGGCACCGCCTTGGGGTTCTTGAAGTAGATCCACAGGTCGGTCTTGGCCCCCGGCTTCAGCTCGGGCAGGCCCACCCAGACCAGCGCCTCGCCGAGCAGCGCGTCGTACTTCTCGAGGTGGAACTTGAGCGGGGTCCTGTCGTCACCGGCGACGAAGCGCAGGTCGCTCCCGTCCTCCTTGGCGGCGTCGAAGCGGAAGTTCCCCGGCGTGAGCCGCACCAGCACCACGGTGGGACCGATGGGCTCGGTGACGTTGGCTCCTGCGGCGCTGGTGTCGATCTGCAGTCGCTTGCGCGCCGTCCACTCGTCGTTCCAGTAGGCGCGGGCCGCGGACGGCAGGAGGAAGAGGCCTGCGACCAGGACCGCCGCACTCCGTCGAAGGCAAAAGCTGGTACCCATGGTCAGAACTCCCCGGCGATGCGGAAATGGATCCGCGGCTGGTACTTGGGGGTGGGGCCGGCGCTGGTGAGCGGCACGCCGACGTCGAAGGTCCCGCTGAGGTGGTCCCAGAACCGGAAGCGGGTGCCTCCCCCGGCGCCCCACAGGGTGGCGAACACCTTCTGCTCGGGCAGCGGGTCGTGGATCCACACCCGGCCGCCCTCGGTGAAGACGTAGAACCGCCAGTCGGTCACCGTGGGCCCGAGCCAGCGCGCGAGCGAGGGGCTGCGCAGCTCCACCGTCCCCAGCGCCCCGAAGTCGCCCACCGCCTCCACCTCGAGGTAGCCGCGCACCGTCTCGGCGCCGCCGGCGGTGAACTGCTCGGGCCCGACCAGGGGGTCCGGCGCGTACTGCCCGCTGGCCTTGAGGAACAGCTGCAGGCCGGCCGGCAGCTCCTGGGCGTGCGAGACGTCGCCCCGGAAGTAGACGAAGCTCGCGCTCGCCTTGTAGCGCTTCTCGTCGAACTCGGGGTCGGTGCTGGAGAGCCCGCGGATGTTGAACACCGCGCTCAGGGTCAGCGTGCTCTGCGACGAGCGGCCCAGCCAGCTGGCCCCGTACTGGGCGGTGACCGGCCAGTAGTGCACCGGGGTGTTGTCGACGCTCTGCCCGGCCTTGATGTCCTCGAGGAACAGCTTCCAGTCGATTCCGATGCTCAGCGAGTGGAAGAACTCGGTGGTGCCCGGGAGGTTCGCCACCGCGCGCGTGCCGACGATGCGACCGCGGCCCCGGACGCCGGTCCCGCCCAGGGTGGAGACCTCGCTGTCCTGGATGACGCCATTGACTGCCAGGGTGAACCAGGGCGCGCCCGGGAAGCGGGCCAGGTAGTTGCCGGCGAAGACCTTGCCGTCTTCGGGCCGGGTGGGGGCAACCTGGAAAGAGAAGCCCAGCGAGTGCCCGAGCTGCCAGAGGTTGTCGTAGCGGAGCGCGCCGTTGAGCCGGGCGTGAACCGTGTTGACGCTGTACCGGTTGTTCAGCTCGACCGAGCCATGGAGGGGAAAGGTCTCCTGGACGTTGAGGTCCACGTCCACGGTGCCGGGCTCGCTCCCTGGGCGCACCGCGGGCGTGACCCGCCGGTCCGGCCACTGGTTGAGGACCACGATGTCCTGCACCAGGTCGTTGAAGTTGGGGACCATCCCCTCCTGGACCGAGGGCGCGAGCCGCTTGATCTCGAAGGGCGAGAACCAGTGCGCGCCGTTCACCCGGAGCCGGCCCACCTTCCCTTCGGTGACCTTGAGGGTCACCACACCCTCGCGCACGGTCTGCGGGGGGATGCCCACCACCACCGTCTGGTAGCCGCGGTCGGAGTAGGCCTTCTCCAGCGCGGCCCGCGCCTTCTCCACGTCCTCCAGCGTCCGGCCAGGGCCGAGGAACGGCACCAGCGCCGACTCCACCTCGAGCCCCGAGAGCTGCTCGACGCCCTCCACCCGGAACTCGTTGATCTCCAGCGTCCGCGGCGCGGGCGTCGATGCCGGCGCTGCGGCGGGTGCGGCCTCCTGGGCGAGCGCCCGGCCTGCTCCGCTCCCCAGCGCGATGGCCGCCACGGCGCTCAAGCAACGCCTCCAGGACCTGCGGGTCTGCGAACCTCGTCGGGCATCGGACATGGCCTTCGTCAGGGGAGGAGCTTGGCGAAGACCAGGAAATCCTCCTGGCCACCGGTGCTTCCGGTGATCGGCGTGGTGGGCGGCCCGAAGTCGAGCGTCCCGCCGACGTATTCGCCGGCGAAGGAGACCAGGTCCTTCGCCGCGCCGGCGCCCCGGGAGTTGATGACCAGCCGGTTGGTGTTCGAGCCGAAGGTGTTCCCGGTGGTCCGGGCGGTGGCGGGATCGAACAGCCCGGAGCTCGCGGGCAGCTTCATGACGTAGGACGAGGCGGACGCTCCGGCCGAGGTGATGCTCGGGCTGGTGATCGCCGCGGTGGCCACCGTGCTGGGGGTGATGGTCTGGGCGGAGCTGGACCCGTTGAGGAGGCCACCGACGGTCGGGTCGCCAGCGGAGTCGAGCGCCAGGCCGCGGATGGCGTCGTCGCCGCTCGCCACTCCGACCCGGGTCATCCAGAGGGGGGCGAGCCCTGGATCGAGCTTGGCCACGAACCCGTCCTGCCCGCCGGAGCTCGCCAGGCACCCGCTCGAGCCGGCGGCGCACGCCGTGGCCCCGGTGGTGGAGCTGAAGGGGAAGCGATTGGTGAAGACGCCGGCGATGAAGACGTTGCCCGAGCCGTCGACGGCGACGCCGTTGACCTGGTGCTGCCCCGCCCCCGCGCCGAAGCTCCTCTGGCTCAGGCCAGCGCCGGTCGTCCCGTCGAACTTGGCGATCCACAGGTGCTGCCGGATGCTGGACCCGGGGCTGGGAAGCGGCGTGCTGCCGGCGAAGGTCAGCGCGCCGCTGGTCCCGGAATACTTCCCGGCAGCGACGACGTTTCCGACATCGTCGACGGTGATGGCGTCGCACTCCTCGTCATCGGTGGTGCCGATCTGCTTCGCCCAGAGCAGCGTCCCGCCCGCGCTGTAGAGCGCGACGAGGACGTCGGTGGCGCCACCGAAGGTGTTCGCCCCTGCCACCGTCGCCCAGGTGCCGCCGGGACCACCGGCGCTGGTGTCCCTCGCCAGCTGGTCCGCGAGCCCACAGACGGCGAAGAGCCCGAGCGTGGGATTGGCTCCGGTGGCCAGGAGCGCGCCGTTGATGCCGGTGTTGACCGATCTGGCCGAGGCAATGGCCCCGGTCGAGGCGTCGAGGAACAGCAGGTAGTCCCAGGTGCTCGCGCCGGCGTTCAGGACGCCGAGCACCCCGGAGAACCGCCCGCTGGCAAGCACGCGGTTGGACGCCGGATCGGCGACGGTGAGGCTCGTCGGCTGCTGATCGGCCGGATCGCCGTAGCTCATCACCCAGCGCCTGGCCCCGGTCGCGTCGTAACTCCCAACGAACACGTCACCGAGGCCCGCCGAGGACAGCGGCGCCCCGTCGAAGCTCTTGGGTGGCGGCACGAGCGTGCCGGTCACGTAGGTCGCCCCGGCGGTGTCCATGCCCAGACCCACCAGATTGGCGAGGGGGAGGCTCTTCGCGACCTGCGGGCGCACCGTGGTCACCGAGCTGGCCGGCTTGCACTGGCCGTCGGCGAGATCGCAGGTCTGGCCGGCCGGGCACGTCTTCGGGGCTCCGGCCGAGCACTGTCCGTTGGCCGGGTCGCACGTCCCCTCGAGGTGACACGCATCGCTCGGCTGGCAGACCACGCCGGAGCAGAGGTCTCCGGGCTTGCAGATCCCATCTGCGAGATCGCACGTCTGTCCGGCCGGACAGGGCTTCGGCAGCTGCGGGCTGCAAGTCCCGCTCTGCGGGTTGCACGTGCCGGGGAGGTGGCAGTCGTCGCTGACCGGGCACACCACACCCGAGCAGCTCGCCAGCGCCTGATTCGGTGGAAGGAAGAGGCTGCCCTCTGTCTGCCCGCCGCGTGACGGTGGATCGCTCACCGCCACGGTGATGGCGCAGCTCTGGCTCGGCCCCGGCAGGCGGAAGGCCGGCTGGGCGGCGCTGTTCGGCGCGGAGAAGTCGAAGGTGAGCCCGGTGCAGGTCGAGCTCCACGCGTAGCTCAGCGGATCTCCGTCCGGGTCCAGCGCCGTCAGCGTCACTTGTCCGGTGAGCGTGGCGCCGAGGACGACCGCCGCGCTCAGGCCGAGGATCCGCGGCGGACCGTTGAACTGGGTATCCACCGTGGTGCTGCCGGAGCTGCTCACGGTGAGGGTGAGCGCAGCGACCACGGTCCCGCCCCGCCCGTCCGACACGGTCACCGAGACCGTGCACCGGCCCTCGGCCTGGGGCGCGGTCCAGGAGGTCGTCGCCTGGTGAGGGCTGGCGAAGCTGCCGCAGGTCGAGACCCACTCGAAGCTCAGGACGTCGCCCGGGTCCGGATCGTGCGCGGCCACCGAGAGGGTGCTCTTGCCTCCCGGGAGCAGCGGGTTCGCCGAGGCCGAGATGCCGTCGAGGATCGGCGCGGAGTTCGGACCGCTCGGAGCGACCAGGTCGATGCTCACCACCGAGGTCGCGTTCTTGTCGATGTCGCTCCTGGCCACCCCGGAGGCGGTCTGCAGCCCCTGCGCGTCGTAGGCCCGCGCCTCGAAGCGCCGGCCCGGCCCCACCGGAATGTCGGAGATGCGGCCGGTCCACTGTCCGCCGGAGGGCGTGAGCTCGGTGAGGACCTCCGGGAAGTCCGGGCCGTCACCGCGGCTGACGCGAACGGTCACCCGGCTGACCGCGCCGCAGTCGTTGACGCAGGTGGCGAGGACGCGCGCGGTCCCGGTGTCGGACCGCGAGTCACCCGAGCAGTTGCAGCCTCCCAGGACCGAGGCTGCCAGCCAGACCGCGAGCACACGTAGAGAAAAACCTGCGTGGCTGGCCTGCGAATTCATTCGAGATTCCCGAGGTGACGGGGGCGCAATGTGCGCCAGATTCCCCTTCGACGTTCTTTACACTTTCGTGAACAGTCGGCCGCGAATGCCTCAGCGCGCAAAGATCAGATACGTTGCACCGGCCGGCCCGCCGCGGAGCGCCGGGAGCGATCCCAGCTCGATCGTCCCGGTGAGCTCCCCGCCGAGGACCAGGTAGGGTCTGCCATCCGGTCCCTGCCCGGTGGCGACCCGATCCGCGGTCTGGGTGTCCCGATCTCCGAAACGGAGCGCGCTCCGGGTGGCTCCCGTCGTCCCGTCGAGCACGAGCAGGAACGCATCGGTCCCGGGGGGCTCGCCGCTGAGCGCTGCCGCCCCGGTGGTTCGAACGCTGTAGAAACCGGCAGCAATCACGTCTCCGAACGGATCGAAAGCAACCGACCTGGTGCCATCGACGCTGGGTCCGCCGAGGCGAACCGCCCAGCGGGCCTGAAAGGGTGGCGTGGCGCGTGCGTCGAGCCTGGCGACGAAGCCATCGACGTACCCTGCGGAGACGAGCGGCCTGCTCTGCCCCCCGAACTCGAGCGCCCCGTTCATCATCCCGCCCAGGACCACCGCTCCGTCGCGGTCGACGGCCAGGCTGGTGGGCCGCTGCGCCGCCGTCGGTCCGCCGAAGGCCGCCTGGGAGACCACCGCGCCCGTGCGTCCGTCGAGCTTCGCCACCCAGATCCACTCGTTGTCCGCTCCGGCGGTCTCCGGCAAGGGGGTGGCAAGGGTGAACGCGCGGTTGTAAGCGCCGGCCGCGTAGACGTCGCCCGACGCGTCGACCGCCACCGCCGCGCAGTCCTCGTCCCCGGCGCCGCCGAGCTGGCGCGACCAGATCCGCCGGCCCGACCCGTCGAAGAGGGCGACGATCGCGTCCCGGTCTCCCTGGAACGTCGCCTCCGGGACCAGCCCGGTCGCCGCCTGCGTGGCGTGCCCGCACACCGCGATCCGGTCCTGGTCGGTGGAGGCCGCCACGGAGCTCAGCGCTCCCTCGGCGCCATCGGCGAAGGCGTGTCCCCAGCGGAGCTGGCCGTCGGAAGCGGCGAAGCCGAGGAGGAAATCGGCCCCCTGGCTGTCCGGGCTGGTGAGCGACACGGAGTCGGCCTGGATCCGTCCGGTGAAGTGACCGGCCACCGCGACCGTGCCCCCCCGGGTGACCGCCAGGCCGGTCGGGTCCTGGATGCCGAGATCTCCCACCCGGCGGACCCACGCCGCGTGCCCTGTGGGCCAGTACCGCCCCACGAAGACGTCCAGCGCTCCGGCCGAGGTGAGGGCCGTCCCGTCGAAGCTCCTGGTGGGAGGGATGAGCGCGCCGGTCACGTACGCCGCGCCGTCCTTCCCCACCGCCACCCCTCGCAGGTTGAGGAGGTCCAGCTGGACCGCCGCCGTCGGACGCGGATCGCAACTCCCGGCGTCGAGGTCGCACCGTGCGGACAGCCCGGCCCGAGCTCCCCCGGTCGTGGAACGGGAGCATCCGGCGAAAAGACCCAGGATCAACGAGGCGAGCCACCACCGACACGACGAGCACATGGGGGCGCCTCACTACCAGACCCCTGACGGGCCAAAGAAACGAGCAGGAAACGACGAACGCCGCCCGGGCGCGACTGGCCCGGACGGCGTCATCGATCCGATCCGGGAGGGCGCCGCGCTGACGCCCTCCCGGGAGATCACCTGGTGATCACTGCTCCTTGGCGAAGACCAGGAACGTCGCCGCGCCGCTCGGGGCGGTGATCGCGCTGGAGGACCCGCCAAAGTTGAGCGAGCCGCCTGCGAACTCGCCGCTGAACGAGACGGCGTCCTTCACCGCTCCCGTCCCCTTGGCGTTGATCGCGATCCGGTTGGAGTTCGAGGTGAGCGAGTTGCCGGTGGTCTTGGCGGTCGCCGCGTTGAAGATGCCATTGGTGCCGGGCAGCTTCATCACGAACGAGGAGGCCGAGGCGCCCGCCGAGGTGATGCTGGGGCTGGTGACCGCGGCGGTGGCCGCGGTGGTCGGGGTGATGGTCTGCACCGAGCTGGCGCCGTTCAGCAAACCGGCGACGGACGGATTCCCGAACGAGTCGACCGCCAGGCCGCGGATGACGTCGTCACCCGTGGACACGCCCACCCGGGTCATCCAGATCGGAGCGAGGCTCGAGTCGAGCTTGGCCACGAAGCCGTCCTGGCCACCTACGCTGGCCAGACACCCGTTGGAACCGGTGACGCAGGCCGTGCTGCCCGTGGTCGCGCTGAACGGCAGACGGTTGGTGAACACCCCGGCGATGAAGACGTTGCCGGACGCGTCGAGCACGATGCCGTTCACCTGATGCTGACCGGCCCCGGCCCCGTAGCTGCGCTGGCTGATGCCGGCGCCGGTGGTGCCGTCGAACTTCGCCACCCAGAGGTGCTGCTGGTTGGCGGTGCCCGGGCTGGGGAGCGGGGTGGCCCCGGCGAGGGTCAGCGTCGAGGCCGGCCCGGAGTACTTTCCGGCGGCGAGGACGTTGCCCACGTCGTCGATGGTGATCGCGTCGCACTCCTCGTCGTTCGCGGTGCCGATCTGCTTGGCCCAGAGCAGCGCGCCGGTGCCTGCGTTGTACACACCGAGCACGATGTCCGTGGCCCCGCCGAAGGTGTTCGCACCGGCCACCGTCGCCCAGGTCGTCCCTGGCGCGCCGGCGGTGGTGTCCATGGCCAGCTGGTCGGCGAGACCGCACACTGCAAACAGGCCGAGGTTGGGGTTCGAGCCCACGGCGAGGAACGCCCCGTTGATTCCCGTATCCACGGCCCTGGCATTGGCGATCGCGCCAGTCGTGGCGTTGAGGAACAACAGGTAGTCCCAGGTGGCGGCGCCGGCGTTCAGCGAGCCGACCAGGCCCGAGAACCGGCCGTTGGCCAGCACCCGGTTGGAGGGCACGTCGGAGACCGCCAGATTCGTCGGCTGCTGGTCGGAGGCGTCACCGAAGTTGAAGACCCACCGCTTCACCCCGCTCGCGTCGTAACTCCCGACGAAGACGTCGCCGGCGCCCGCCGAGGTCAGCGTCGTCCCGTCGAAGATCTTCGCCGGGGTGACGAGCGTGCCGGTCACGTACGAGTTGCCGGCGGTGTCCATCCCCAGGCCCACCGAGGTCGACAGCTCGAGCAGCTTGGCCACCTGCGGAACGATGGCCGTGTCGACACAGACCGGGCCGGTCGGGTTGCAGGTGGAGCCTGCCGGGCAGAGGGCGGTGCCCACGCAGACGCCGCCCTGGCAGGAGTCGCCGGTGGTGCAGGCGTTGCTGTCGGTGCACGGCGTGCCGTTGGGCTGGTTGGTGCCGCCCTGGCAGGCGCCGGTGGCCGGGTTGCACGTCCCACCGGTGGTGCACTGCCCGCCGGCGCAGTTCACCGGGTTGGAGCCCACGCACACGCCGGTGCCGTTGCAGGTGTCGGTCTGGGTGCAGAGGTCGCCATCGCTGCACGCCGCGCCGGCGCCCTTCGGGCCGTAGGCGCAGGTGAAGCTGGTGTTTCCGGTCGAGTTGCAGGTCCCGGTGGCGTTGAAGCACTGACCGGGAGGCGTGTTGCAGACCGCCCCAGCGCCGGCGGTGCAGACCCCTGCCTGGCAGGAATCGCCCACGGTGCACCCGCTGGAGTCGGCGTTGCAGGACGTGCCGTCGCCGGCGTTGGGGTTCGAGCACACGCCGGTGTTGGGGTCGCACACTCCCGCGACGTGGCAGGAATCCGAGGCGCTGCAGGTCACGGTGGTGGCCGGCGTGCAGACCCCGCCGTGACAGGCGTCACCGCTGGTGCAGGCGTTCCCGTCCGAGCAGACCGTGCCATCAGGCTGGCCGACGCAGGGGTCGGAGCCGGCGAAGCGGATGGTGACCACCGTGCCCAGGCCTGAGGCGGCGGAGGTGACCGTGTAGGTGCAGTGCATGTCCGCCAGCAGCGTCGCCGGCGCGGTCCAGGTGCCCTGGAACTGCAGCGACTTCGGTCCGGTGGGCTGGGTCACCGAGACCTGCACCGGCGTGCCGACGTTGCAGGCGCCGGCGATGCTCAGCGGACCGGCCTCGAAGATGTCGTTGGCCTCGATGCCGATGTTGGAGACCGAGCCCGGGGCGACGATCACGAACTTCTGCGGATCCCAGGTCTGTGCACCCGCGACCGCACCACCGCTCTGGTTGGGAACGCTGACCCGGGTGATGCTCGGGGCGCGCTTCGGCTGGGCCGGCGCGGTGGCGTTGAGGAAGCCGGTGGTCTGGCCGCCGCGGTCCGCGCCGTCAGGCTTGGTGCCCTGCGCTCCTGCAGGGCCGCAGTTGCCACCGGTGCAGAGGTCGCTGACCACGATCTTGAACGCGCAGCTCTTGCTCGGATCGGTGAACGGCTGCACCGGCGCCGGGTATCCGAAGGTGGGGTTGAAGTCGTAGGCCTTCGACGCCGGGGGCGCCACCGGCCCACCGTTGGTGGTGGTGAGGGTGACGGCCGAGAACTGGTTGGCGGCCACCGAGGTCCCGTTGACCAGCTGCCCGTCGACGGCATCGAAGCCGGTGCCGCACTTCGCGCTCAGGTCGAAGCGCACGTTGTCGCCGTCGGCGTCGACCGCGTGGAAGAACAGGTCCCCCTGCTGCCCCACCGCGCCCACGTCGGTGAAGAAGTTGTAGCGGAGGTCGCCCCGGACGGTCACCACCGGAGAGGTGTTGGGGAAGGCGAAGATGTCGGCGTTGCCGAAGTTCCCGTTGACCGTGACC
This sequence comes from Myxococcaceae bacterium, assembly GCA_035519675.1. Lineage (GTDB taxonomy): Bacteria > Myxococcota > Myxococcia > Myxococcales > Myxococcaceae > RPRB01. The sequence goes on along the minus strand of DATIWB010000105.1, from coordinate 6,611 downwards.
GTGAAGTAGGTGGTGACGCTCGAGTTGTTGGCCAGCGCCGTCTCCGACACCTTGACCGAGACGGTGCAGATGGCGCTCGGCACGTTGGGGGCGGTGAAGGTGGTGGTCGCGGTGGTGGGGGTGCCGATGCCGAGCGTGCCGTTGTCGCAGGACGCCGACCACAGGTAGGCCAGCGGCTCACCGTTGACCTGCGGCCGGTTGAAGTGGGTGGCGTTGTCCGGGTCGTAGGCGGCCACCCCGAAGGAGCCGGTCTGGCCGGGGAGCAGGTACGCGGCGGTGGAGGTCACCGCGGTGATGACCGGCGCGTAGTTGCTGGGCCCGGGCTGGACGTTGAGCTCCTGCAGGATGATGGTCACCTGCGCGGTCTGACCGGCGGTGACCGTGGCGATGGTGGACCCCTCGTACACCTTGGTCCCGGTCGCGTTCGGGCCGGAGTAAGCGGCGGCGGTGAAGGTCCGGTTCACCCCGGTGGCGTTGGCCGGAATCTGGGTGACGTTGCCCGTCCAGACGTTGCCCGCTGCCGCCTTGGTCAGCAGGGTGGTGATCGGAAAGCCGGGAGTTCCAGCGGGGCTCCCCGGCGCGCCGTCGATGGTCAGCTGAACGCTGCCGATGTCCGACTGCAGCGCCGAGGCCTCGATGGCGACCTTGGCGTTGGCCGTGGTCGGCTTGCTCTCGGTCTTGTTGTTACAGCCTGTGCCCAGCGCGACGGCCATGACCAGCATGGTCGTGAGCGCAAGGCTCTTCTTGAGGAAATACATTGAGATTTCTCCAGAAAAGAGCTGCGAGTTTGTTTGAATCAGGGATTTCCGCGTCGTCGTGGCTATCGTCTACTGGCAGGCGAGCAGCCCGCTGCCGATGTCGGTGCAGGTCAGGCCCCCCGCGCACTCGGCCTGGAGGCCGTCGAACGAGCAGGCCGAGTTGATCGGCCGTCCGGTGGCCGCCGCGCAGGTGTTGGCCGGGGTCCCGGCCGGCTGCGCATTGCACGCCAGACCGTTGCTGCAGCAGACGCTGCTGCCGGTGCAGCCGACCTGCGCGTAGTTCCAGCCCGGGCCGCCGCTCGAGGCGAAGGGGAGGCAGGCGGCGGGAGTGCTGGAGATCGTCGGGTACGGCGTCTTCGAGCAGAGGTTCGAGGAGCCCGACGGCGGAGAGAAGTTCGAGGTGCAGGGAAGGAAGCCCCTCGCGGACATGATCGGATCGAGGTTCCGCCGACCGGAGCGTCCGAGCTGGCTGCCACCCCCGGTGGTGTCCGTCATCCAGAGGAAGAGCGCGTCCTCGAAGTCCCGCTGCTTGGAGCCGCCGCCCTTGCAGAGGTTCGCCGTGCCACCCGCGCCGTCGGTGTTTCCATCCGGGCAGGCGATGGTCCCGGTCGGACCGTCGTTGGTGACCCGCTCCCGGCAGCCGCCCGGATCCGGGCACGCACCGCCGGCGGCAGTGGTTCGCACGAAGGTGGCGGCCTCGTTGGCGGTGCTGTCGAAGGCCGGCAGCGCCGGGCCTCGCTGGAGGAACAGGCGGCGGGCCAGGAGGTACACGTCCTGGCGGACCAGCGCGTCGGTGGGAGGATTGGTGTTGATCGACGGACCGGCAGTGGTCCCGGCCGGGAGGCGGATCGCCTCGCGGCCCGCGTACCCCACCGTCAGGCCGGAGGCATCCGAGCCGGCGCGGTTGGCGATCGTCACGGTGATGTCGGTGATGCCGGAGTCGTTCTCCGAGAGCGCGGTGATGAAGCCCTGCGTGCAGTTGGCGCTGAAGTCCGCCCGGGCCGGATCGGAGGTGCAGGCCGCACCGGTCGAGGTGTCGGTGCAGGTCACCTGCTCGCGCACCCCGGGGATGGGGTTGTCACATGGCCGACGGACCGGGTCGAGGTCCTGGTTGTTCAGGTTGGGGTGGGTCTTGTTCGCGCCCAGCACGCCGACCGCGCCGCCATTGCAGAAGCGCTGGACGGCGATCTTGTCCTTGAAGGTGTCGGTGGTGCCGGAGTTCTCGTCGCGGCGATAGAGGTGGCGGAGGGTGCCGCCGAACCGGCGCGAGAAGTCGGCGATGGCCTGGACGCGCTTGGGATCCGCGCAGGCGCTGGTGGAGCCCGAGCCGTCCACGCCGGAGAGGACGACCTCGAGGACCTGGTCGTAGCAGTTCGCCCCGCCTCCGGGGCTACCGAAGGTGCAGCCCAGGGCGGTGTTGTTGGGGTTCGCCCGCGTCGAGTCGGTGGGGAAGAGGGGGAGAGCCAGGTTGGTGAACCGGCTCGCCTGGTTGCGGCTGACGATCACCGCCGCATCGAGTCCTCCGACGTTCGGAATCTGCGGTTGCCAGAGCGGGAACTGGCCCTGGATCTGGCTCCCGCAGTTCGGGTTGCCCGTCTGGCAGGACTCGTTCGGCCGGAAGTTCCGCGACATCGGGGCGATGCTCTGGCTGCCCAGGCCGGTGATGGCGCCGCCGCCGCTCGGGGCGCCGAGCTTCATCGAGTTGGCGCCGTTCCCGGATCCGGTGCCGTTGTAGAAGAGCGCCGACTCGCCCGGAGCCAGGTCACCGGGCGGCTGGAGGATCGCCGGGGCGATACAGGTGGGGGCCGGAGGAGTCTGGTTGCAGCCCGCCGCCTTGTCCTCCGCGACCTTTCTCTTGATCGCGTCGGTCATGACGTCGAACCAGGTATCGGATCCGTTGATGCAGAACGCGCCCTTGTTTCCGTTGGCGTAGTTGGGACAGTTGTTGGCGACCTGGGCGCGAGCAGCTCCGGCCAGACCGACGATCACCGCGACCAGCACTGTTGTGAGGGGTGCAGAGATGCGAATCAGGAAGCGACTACACATGTGTTCCTCCCCGGAGGAATGCGTCCTCCACGGCGCTGCGCACCGGATGGACGCCCACGTCCCCCGAAGCGCGGGCGCTGTGTACCTGCCCGCCCGCTCACCCGGGTAGCGACTTTGAGGTGACGTCTCGGCTCCGTGGAACGATCGAAAACAACAAACTATTTATTTGTTGTTTTATTGAAGTCAGATTCGACCCATTCACTGCAGTTGGTTGTTCCAACCGTCCGGAGCTCGGGCCGGGACCCGCGCTGCTTTCGGCTCGAGGAGCTGGTGGCTTCATGATTCCTCGACGGACCGGGATCTCCACGCCGGTTGGACCCGGCTGCCTCCGGCGCGAAGGCGGCCCGAATTCGTTGCACAACGCTCACTTGCCCCATCCGGTGGGGCATGGGACGTGGCCCCCGCTCCAGCGTCTTCGTCGCGAGCGGGGAGTCCCGAGCATGTGGAAGCACTGGCGAGTGGTGCTGGTCCTGGTCCTTGGCCTGGGCGTGGGCGTCCTGGTCGGGCGGAAGGACAAGGCTCCCGAGCCACCTCGCCCCGCCGCCCCCAGGCAGGTCGTCTATCGGGTCCCGGTGGAGGACTCGCCGGCGAAGGGCCCGGCCGATGCGCTGGTCACCCTGGTCGAGGTGTCGGACTTTCAGTGCCCGTTCTGCAAGCGCGCCGTCCCGACCTTGAAGCAGATCGCCGACACCTACGGCGGCAAGGTCCGCTTCGTCTTCAAGCACAACCCGCTCCCCTTCCATGACCGGGCGATGGCCGCCGCGCTCGCCGCGGAGCAGGCGCGGGCGATGGGCGGGGACGAGAAGTTCTGGGCGATGCACGACGAGCTGTTCGCCATCTCTCCCGAGCTGCACCGGCCGATGCTCGAGGCCGCCGCCCAGCGGCTGGCCCTCGATCCCGCCGCATTCCGGGCGGGGCTGGACTCGGGGAAGCTCGCGCCGCGCATCCAGCGAGATCAGGCGCTGGTCAACGCGCTCGGCGCGGGCGCCACGCCCACTTTCTTCGTCAACGGGCGGAAGCTCGAGGGCGCCCTGCCCTTCGAGCAGTTCAAGGGCGTCATCGACGAGGAGCTGGCCTCGGCCGAGAACCTGGTGAAGGCCGGAACCCCGGCGAGGGAGCTCTACGCGGCGATCATCGCCCGGGGCGTGACCAGCGCTCCGGCGCGGCCGCAGGCGCCCGCTGCACCCTCCGCGGCCAGGGTCCCGATCCGGAGCGACGACCCCATCCGGGGGCCGAAGGTGGCCAAGGTCACCGTGGTGCTCTTCTCCGACTTCCAGTGCCCGTTCTGCTCCCGGGTGGAGCCGACCCTGAAGCAGATCGCCGAGACGTATCCGAAGGAGGTCCGCATCGTCTGGAAGCACCAGCCGCTCTCGATGCACCCCAACGCCATGCCCGCTGCCGAGGCGGCCGAGGCGGCCCGGGAGCAGGGGAAGTTCTGGGAAATGCACGACCGGATCTTCGCCGCCCAGCAGCAGCTCTCCCCGGAGCAGTACCAGGCCTGGGCAAGGGAGCTGAGGCTCGACCTGGGCAAGTTCCAGCGCTCGATCGACCAACACGCCGCCCGCGCCCGCATCGACGAGGACGTCAAGCTCGCCAGCTCGGTCGGCGCGACCGGCACCCCCACCCTGTTCCTGAACTGCCGGATGGTGACCGGCGCCAAGCCCTTCGACGAGTTCAAGGCGATCATCGACCAGGAGGTGCAGAAGGCCTCGGACCTGGTGAAGGCGGGGTCGAGGCTCGACGGGGCGTTCTACGACCAGATCTGCGAGCGCAACATGAAGAGCCTGGTGGCCCAGGCTCCGCCCCCCGCTCCGCCGACCGAGGTCCCGCTCCGGGCGGACGACCCGGTCCGGGGGAATGCCCGGGCCCCGGTGACCATCGTGGTGTTTTCAGATTTCCAATGCCCGTTCTGCGCCCGCGCCGAGGACACCCTGGCGGAGGTGCAGCGGTCCTACGGAGACAAAGTGCGGGTGGTCTGGAAGCACCAGCCACTCTCGATGCACCCCAACGCCCTCCCCGCGGCAATCGCCTCGGAGGCGGCCCGCGAGCAGGGAAGGTTCTGGGAAATGCACGACCGGATGTTCGCCAACCAGGCGGCGCTCGCGCCCGAGTCCTACCAGCGCTGGGCCGGCGAGCTGGGTCTGGACCTCGATCGGTTCCGGCGCGCCCTCCACGACCAGGCGCTGGCGCAGCGCGTGGCGGACGACCAGTCCCTCGCGGCCCGGGTGGGCGCAGGGGGAACACCCACCTTCTTCGTGAATGGCGAACGGGTGGTCGGCGCGGTGCCCTTCGAGCAGCTCCGGAGCGTGATCGACCGGCAGCTCAGCCGGTCCGCGCGCCGCTGAATGTCGGACAGGGTGGGTGACCGATGACCGGCGGAGAGTGTCCGAGCTGGGCAGTGGGAGCTAAGGTGCCGTTTGAAGGCGCCATCTCGGTCATTGCCGAGCCCATTCCAGGCGCCTCCAGGGACACGGGAATCATGTCGGATCTGAAGCGGCTGCTCCGTGAGCTCTCCCGGGAGATCGAGCGGCTCGCCGAGCGCAACGAGGTCCTCGAGCGGCGGCTGTCGAGCATCACCGGAGCGCTCGAGGGCGACATCCGCATCCAGGGCCGAACCGCCAGCCGGAGCGCCCGGCACGGCCGCCGCATCGGCCGCCGCGGGGCTCCCTCCAAGTTCGACGACGCCCAGGCGAGCCAGCTCCGGAAGGAGTACGAGCGGGGCGCCACCAGCGCGCAGCTGGCGCGAAAGTACAAGGCCGCGCTCCCCACCATCCTCAGCACCCTGCGCCGGGCCGGGACCACGCTCCGGCGCGGCCGACCGAGCAGGAAGCGCTAGGTCAGGGCGCCTCGTTCAGCGCTCCGCAGTGCGGGCACGGGAAGCTGTGCTCGAGGGCGAACTTCGGCGCGACGCGCGCGAGCACCAGCCGGTCGCAGGCCCCGCAGAGGAAGTCGAGCCCCGCGTTCGGCATGAAGGCCGAGGCCTCGAGCTCTCCGCGCACCCTGAACGCCGGGCGACGCGACTGGGTCACGACCGTCATCTGGATCGCTGCCACGGCGCCACTCCTGAGGCTGCCATTGCCCCTCACCCCTCTGACATCCAGGCCGGTCCCAGGCGAACTTCCTGTCCTTCCGCAGGGTTCCCCCGCCGGCGCACCCGGATGTCTCTCCCCTGGGGCTCGGCCGACGCGCCGGTGAACTTCACCCCGATGACTGGGAGTCCCGCTGCCTGGCCGAGTACCGTCGGGGACCGTGAGATCGCTCCCCCTGCTCAGCTTGCTCCTCGCCGGTCCGGTGCTGGCCAGCGTCGCCCTCCGGATGGACGTTCCCGCCCTCGCTGCCGCCGCCACCGACGTGGTGGACGGCCGCGTGGTCTCCTCCAGCTCGGACTGGACGGGCGACCACCGGCGGATCCTGACCCGCGTGGTGGTCGAGGTGCGCGAGACCTGGAAAGGGACGGCGACGGGCCGGATCACGGTGGTCCAGCCCGGGGGTGAGCGCGACGGGATCGGCCAGCACGTCTCCGGCGTCGCCCCGCTCTCGGTCGGGGAGCGGGTGGTGCTCTTCCTCGAGGGCACCGGAGCGCAGCACCGGGTGGTGGGGCTGGCCCAGGGCGTCTACCGGGTGGTCCCCTTCGCCGGCACGGGGGAGCCGCGGGCGGTCCCCGCTGCCCTGGAGGGTCTGGAGCTGATCTCTCCTGCTGGTCGCGCGCCCGGGCTGCGCGCGCCGCTGTCGGTCTCCGAGCTGCGGTCGTCGGTCGAGGCGGTGCGATGAGGGCCGCGGCCGCCGTCCTCCTCTGGGGGTTGCTGC
>DATIWB010000104.1:0-24562 GCA_035519675.1 Myxococcaceae bacterium | reverse complement strand
GCGCGCGCCGTCTCCCGAGGCGGGCGCGGTTCTCTGGCTGCTCATCCCCGCCACCTCGAACGGCCAGCCCGGTGGCCTCCAGGGCGTCACACTCGTCCAGCGCATCGACACCCACGGCGGCGCCGCGCCGGCGACCGGCTGTGACGCCTCGAGCGTCGGGGCCGAGACGAAGGTGCCATACACGGCGACCTACGTCTTCTACCGGTAGCTGCTGCTTCTTCTCCGGGCCTCGGCGGTTCACTCGAGCGGTGAGCGCGGTTCGAAGACGGCTCACGGCGAGGGCGACCCGGACGGATGGCCTGCGCTCCCTCGATGCGCTCGTCGCGGCAGCGGTCTCCCCGCACCGAAGCACGAGGAGGCAGACGTCGACTGCCGCGAGCACCGCCCCCCTGAGTCGCGCTGCAGCCCGGGTGGCGAGGGGGGCGTGCGCTGAGGTGCAATAGGGACCTCGGTGACTCCGCGTGCGAGTCGGAGCCTCACAAGTCGCCGAACTCTCGTTGTCGCGTCACTTCAAGTGCGCGGCAGATTGCGACTGCACCTCAGCACGCGCCGCCCCGGGGGCAGCTCCCGGACGGTGGCCCCGGTCCGCATGCGGATCTCCTCGGGAGGAAACCGCCACGTCGCGGACGAGCTGGTGGTCCTGCCTCCGACCGAGGTCGAGAGGACGGCGGTCGAGCGCGGCGTGCTCGTGCGCGGCCGGCTGCGGCACGTGGACCGCGAAGAGGTCCGCCTGCCCTCCTGGACAAGGTCGTCCGCAACACCGAGCCGATCAACGCCGGCGGGGTGGATCGGCAGCGAGGGCCTGCTCGCGAACGGTCCCCTCGCATGCGCGAACGGGAGGGACTCCTGCCGGCATGGGTCGGAGGGCGTCGCTGGCTCATGTGGACGTCGAGCACCCGCAAGACTGCCTCGCCCTGCTGCTCCGGGCGGCCTGCGTCATTCGGGACGCTCGTGACGGCACTGCCAGTTAGTTCCGCTGGAGACCGTCGGCGCCTTGCGGCGCTCGAGCGCTCACCGAGGCTCACTGGCAGCCCCCCAATCCGGCGGTCTGGACCCGAGGAGCCAGCCCGGGCGCTGGGCAACTTCGCGGCCAAGACTATGGCTCTCGCGCCTAAGGCCACTGAGCCGCCCGGCCCTGACATGTGTCACGTCCGAGCCGCCGGACTGCGGATTACCGGTGTCGGGCCAGCCTCCCAATAGGAAGCACGCGAAGAGAATCGAGAATGTCGTCCAGCGCGCGCGGGGCACCCGACGACGCCGGGTGTCCTCGGTCGGTGGCAAGTGACAAGGTGTCGAGTCCCGACGCCCAGAGTGGTCCATCGAGCGTCGTCATCACGCACTGGCAGGGCCGAGCGCAGTCGGAAGCCCCGAGAGGAGCTGCAAGCCGCGAGCACCGCGCCGCCGAGGAAGACCCCGACGGCTTTGATGGCTCCTCTGCGACGTGTTGACCCACGGCGTTCAGCCCCCCTGGCGCGCGGCCGCGCTGCGGATCAGAGCCGCGACGTCTCGAAGTCGTAGATCTTGTCCACCGCGATCTGCCGGTACCGATCCGCCTTGAGGGCGCGCTTCGCCGCCTCCCAGGTGAGCTGCACCGGCGGCGCCTCGGGCATGACCTTCTTCCGGCGCTTCACTTCCTTCTTGATCGCCTTCACCGCCTCGCGGGGGTGGAAGCAGAAGGCCGCGCTGAAGACCAGCGCCCCGTCGAAGGGAATCAGCCGCGCCTCGAGGATGTCGCCCTTCTCCAGCCCCACCGTGTGGCGGCGCTCGGTGACGTCGAACTCCTTGCCTCCGAACAGCTCCCGCAGCCGCACCATGCCGGGCTTGATCTTCCGGACCTCGAAGAGTCCGTGCACCGTCTCGGTGAAGCTCCGGAACGCCGCCAGCTCCGCCGCGTCACCGGCCGCCGACCGGGCCTCGAGGAACTCCTCCGCCGGCGTCTTGCTGCTTTCGGGCCGCCTCCGGTCGAAGAGGAAGTAGTCCAGGAACGACGCCATCCTCATCTCGAACTGCTTGTCGTCCTCGAAGACCTCGCCGGTCCGCTGGAAGTACTCGGTCTTGGCCGCGAGGAGGTCCGGCTTGCGCTCCTCGGTGCTGGCGTGCGCGATGAGCTGGTCCAGGTAGGGCTGGTAGGGCAAGGGATGCATTCGGAGAGGAGGACCCGCGACCTTAGCGTGCCATCGCCTGCGTGAAGCGGGCGAAGAGATGGCGCGCGTCATGCGGTCCGGGGCTGGACTCGGGATGATACTGGACACTGAAGGCGCGCGCGTCGGGGATCTCCAGCCCCTCCACGGTGTGGTCGTTCAGGTTGAGGTGGGTGACGTTGGCCTTGCCCTTGACCGAGGCCTCGTCCACCGCGAACCCGTGGTTCTGGGCGGTGATCTCCACCTTGCCGGTCAGGAGATCCTTCACCGGCTGGTTCGCGCCCCGATGCCCGAACTTCATCTTGTAGGTGGTCCCCCCGATCGCCCGGGCGAGGATCTGGTGTCCGAGGCAGATGCCGAAGACCGGCACCTTCCCCAGAAGGGCCGCCACCGCGCGGTCCGCGTCGGGGACCGCCGCCGGGTCGCCGGGCCCGTTGGTCAGGAACACGCCGTTCGGCCGCTTCGCCAGGACCTCCTCCACCGGGGTCGCCGCCGGGACCACCGTCACCCGGCAGCCTGCGTCGACCAGGAGCTGGATCATCGCCTTCTTCAGCCCGTAGTCGTACGCCACCACCTCGAAGCGCAGCTGGGGCGCCGGCCGGACCGGGGTGAAGACCGATGGGCTGGGCTCGGTGAAGACGTAAGGCTTCCGGGTGCTGATGCCGGACACCAGATCTTGCCCCTCCATGCCCGGGGCCCGGCGCGCTCGCTCCACCAGCGCTGCCACCGAATGCCCCTCGCTGGAGATGACGCCCATCTGGGCGCCACGCGTCCTGATGTGCCGCACGAGCTTCCGGGTGTCGATGCCGTGCAGGCCCACCACCCCGTGCCGCTTCAGGTAGGCATCCAAGCTCTCCGTGGCCCGCCAGTTGCTCGCGGCCTCGGAGAGGGAGCGAACGACCATGCCCACGGCGTGGGGCCGGGCGCTCTCGTCGTCCACGGGGTTGGTCCCCACGTTCCCCATCTCCGGGGCGGCCATGGTGACCACCTGGCCCACGTACGATGGGTCGGTGAGGATCTCCTGATAGCCGCTCATCGAGGTGTTGAAGACCACCTCGCCCACCGTCTCACCGGTGGAGCCGAACGCCTGCCCCTCGAAGGTCGTCCCGTCTGCCAGAGCCAGGATGGCTCGCTTCATCGTCTCTCCTCGAGCGGCCACACCGTCCGGCCTCCCACCACGGTCCGCACCACCCGCCCGGTGACCTCGCGGCCCTCGTACGGCGTGTTCCGGCTCTTCGACTGGAACCGCGCCGCCTCCACGGTCCACTCCGCGCCGGGGTCCACTAACGTGAGGTCCGCCGGCGCGCCGGGGCCGAGGTGCCCGCCGGGGAGCCCGAACGTCGCCGCCGGGCCGGAGGTGAGCAGCTCCACCGCCCGGACCGGGGTGAGCACCCCGCTCCGGACCAGCTCCAGGGTGAGCGGCAGCGCGGTCTCCAGCCCGATGACCCCGTTGGCCGCCTCGGCGTAGGGGACCTGCTTGTCCATGATGCCGTGGGGCGCGTGGTCGGTGGCGATGGCGTCGATGGTCCCGTCAGCCAGCCCCTCGCGCACCGCGGCCACGTCCTCGGGATGACGGAGCGGCGGATTCATCTTGGCGTGGGTGTTCCAGCCCTCCACCGCCTCGTCGGTGAGCGTGAAGTGGTGCGGTGCGGCCTCGGCGGTGACCCGGAGCCCCCGGCGCTTGGCCTCGCGGATGAGGGTCACGCTCGCGGCGCAGCTGACGTGGGCCACGTGCAGCCGCCCTCCGACCTCCTCCAGCAGGACGAGGTCCCGGGCCACCATCGCCACCTCGGCGGACCGGGGAATGGGGAGCAGACCCATCCGCGTCGCGCGCGGGCCCTCGGTGAGCGCCCCTCCCGCCGAGAGGGTGAGGTCCTCCTCGTGCACCATCACCGGGAGCCCGAGGGGCGCGGCGTAGACCAGCACCCGCCGCATCAGGCCGGCGCTCATCACCGGCCGCCCGTCGTCGGTGACCGCCACGCAGCCCGCCTCACGGAGCGCGCCGATCTCCGCCATCTCCTCGCCCAAGAGGCCCTTGCTGATCGCCCCCGCCGGGTAGACCCGCGCCAGGTCCGCCTCCTGCGCGCGCTGGAGGACGAGCCCGGTCACCAGCGCCGAGTCGTTGACCGGGCGGGTGTTGGGCATCGCCACCACCGAGGTGAAGCCGCCCGCCACCGCCGCCCGGGACCCGGAGAGGATGGTCTCCTTCCCTTCCTCGCCGGGCTCGCGGAGGTGAACGTGGAGATCGATGAAGCCCGGGGTGACCCACAGGCCCTGGGCCTGGACCTCCTCCGCCCCGGCGAGCGGAAGCGGCCGGTCGGAGATGGCGGCCACCTTGCCGTCCTCCAGCCGGACGTCCCGGACCCCGTCGACACGGTTCCGCGGGTCGATGACCCGGCCGCCCCGGATGACCATCGCCTTGCTCATCCGCACGCCTCGAGAATTGCCATCCGCACCGCGACTCCGTTCGCCACCTGCTCGAGGATGACGTTGGCCGGTCCGTCCGCCACCTCGGGCGCGAGCTCCACGCCGCGGTTCACCGGCCCGGGGTGCATGACCACCGCGTCGGGCTTGAGCGCCCGGGCCCGGCCGAGCGTCAGCCCGAAGGCCCTGGCGTACTCGCCCGAGGTGGGGAACATGGACTCCTTCTGCCGCTCGAGCTGGACCCGGAGCATCATCACCGCGTCCGCCTCCTCGAGTGCGGCGTCGACCGAGGGCAGCACCCGTGCCCCGAGCGCCTCGAGCCCCACCGGCACCAGGGTGGGCGGGCCGGCCACCACCACCCGTGCCCCGAGCGTGGCGAGGCAGTAGAGGTTGCTCCGCGCTACCCGGCTGTGCAGGACGTCGCCGACGATGGCCACCGTCTTGCCCTCCAGCGTCCCCCACCGCTCGTGAAGGGTGAAGGCGTCGAGCAGCGCCTGGGAGGGGTGGGCGTGCGTCCCGTCGCCGGCGTTCACCACCGAGCAGCGCACGTGGCGCGAGACCAGGTGCGCCGCCCCGGAGGCCGGGTGCCGCAGGACGATGATGCTCGCCCCCAGCGCTTCGACGTTCCGCATGGTGTCCACCAGCGACTCGCCCTTGGAGACGCTGGAGGTCGAGGCGTTGAAGTTGAGCACGTCGGCGCCGAGCGCCTTGGCCGCGCGCTCGAACGACAGCCGGGTCCGGGTGCTGTTCTCGAAGAAGAGGTTGGCCACCACCCGGCCGGCGAGCGAGCGGAGCGGGGTCCCCGCCCTGAGGCCGCGGGCATGGAGCCGGGCCCGGCCGAAGAGCAGCTCGATGTCGTGCCGGGACATCCCCTCGGTGGTCAGCAGGCTGCGCGGAGAGAACGGATTCACGGCTTGAGCGCTCCCTCGCGAATGGTGTGGAAGCGGATCGTCCAGTAGCGCTGCAGGGGCCTCAGCTTCACCGTCCGCCCGTAGTCCACCGTCAGCTTCGCCGACCTCCCGTCCGGCCCGCGCTCGACCGTCACGTCCTCCGGGTCCAGCCCCAGGCCGGGGACCTCCACCTGCTTGCCGTCCTGCTCCTCCCAGTGAGAGCCCACCTTGGAGAGGCGGTCGGCGACCATCTTCTGGACCGCCACTGCATCGGGGCCCGAACTCTCCGAGGTGAGCTGACCCACCCCCGCGGCGAGCGCCTCACGGACATCGAGGTCGTCGAGCCAGAGCGGCACGTAGATCCAGGAAAGGTAGGCACCGGAGACGATGGCGACGAACAGGGTCAGGTTGACCAGATTCACCGCGCCGCGGGGCCGTCGCACGAGCCCGTCGGATACGCTGCCTGTCCCCCGCCGTCAATGGCTGGAACGACTAACGCACCTGGCGGAAGAAGCGCTCGGCCCGGAGGCCGGTCCCCCCGAAGAGGTCGGAGAGCAGCCCGCCGTGGGACAGCGAGAGCCAGATGATCATCGCCTTGCCCTTGATGTTGCCATAGGGGACGAAGACCACCTTCCGCGGGCCCCCCAGGCCGAACCGGCTGTCGAGGCTGTTGTCGCGGTTGTCGCCCATGACGAACACCGAGTTCTGAGGGACCCGGATGGGCTCCCGGGGCGCTGCCTCGCGGCGAAGCTCCTCGTCGAGCAGGATGTCGTGCTCGCGGCCTCCCAGGGTCTCCTTCCAGAGATCGGGATGCTGGAGCCTCCAGGGGCTGTCCTCGGGCCGGTCCCACACCTCGACCTGCCGGGCCACCAGCTGGGCCGGAACCACGTGCCCGTTGAGGTACACCCGGTCGTCCTTGATCTCGATCACGTCGCCGGGGATGCCCACCACCCGCTTGATGTAGTCCTGTCCGGTGATCGGGTTCTCGAAGACGATGACGTCCCCGCGGGCCGGCGGCCGGACGATGACGAAGGGCACCACGTTCGCCCACGGGATGTGGACCCCGTAGATGAACTTGTTCACGAAGATCTGATCGCCGATCTGCAAGGTGGGGAGCATCGACCCGCTGGGGATCCGGAACGGCTCGATGAGGATGGCCCGGATGAGCAGCGCCACCGCCAGGGCCTTGGCGATGCCGATGCCGACCCCGATGGCGCTCTGCTTGCGGAACCCGGGGATCAGCCGGGTGGCCTGATCGGTGAGGGCACGGATCTCCCGCTCGAGCATGGCGGCGTCTCCGGAAGCGGCCGCCGCGTCCACCCGGGCGGCGTGGTCCACCAGCCGCTCGCGCACCGCGGCATCGTGCACCGAGGAGAGCCCCGCCGACAGCTCCCCGGTGAGCTCCCGGGCGTCGTGCCGGAGCCGCCGAAGCGCGGTGCGCTCCCGATCCACCGTCCGCCAGACGAGGAGCCCGACGAACCAGGCCACCATCAGCAGCCCGAACCCCTGCATGACGGGGAGTGCCCAGCGTGCGGTCGAGGGGAAGGACTCGATGAGCACCAGGTACGGGATGAGCGCCAGCGCCAAGACGGTGATCGGGCTCCAGAGGCTGGTGGCGAGGTCGAACCAGTGCAGCCAGCGGCGCCGGGCGGCCTGCTCGGCGGTGCGGCGAGCCCCCAGCTCGGCCTCGAGGGGCGGGCGTTCCTGGACGCTGGTGGCCATGCCTACCCTTCCGTCTTCAGCACGGCCAGGAAGGCCTCCTGCGGGATCTCCACCGAGCCCACCTGCTTCATCCGCTTCTTGCCCTCCTTCTGTTTTTCTAGAAGTTTGCGCTTCCGGCTGATGTCCCCACCGTAGCACTTGGCGAGCACGTTCTTGCGCATGGCGGAGATGGTCTCGCGGGCGATGACCCGGCTGCCGATCGCCGCCTGGATTGCCACCTCGTACATCTGCTTGGGGATGACCTCCTTGAGCCGCGCGCACACGTCGCGGCCGCGCTGGTAAGCGCGATCGCGGTGCACGATGACGCTCAGGGCATCCACCGGGTCTCCGTTGATCAGCACGTCGAGCTTGACCAGGTCCGAGCTCTGGTAGCCGGCGAGCTCGTAGTCGAGGCTGGCGTAGCCCCGGCTGACGCTCTTCAGCTTGTCGAAGAAGTCGAACACCACCTCGGACAGCGGCATTCCGTAGGTGACCTGGACCCGCTTGCCGGAGCTCCCCAGGTACTTGATGTCCTTCTGAACCCCGCGGCGATCCTGGCAGAGCTTGAGGATGGCCCCCAGGTACTCGTCCGGCACGTGGATGTGGCAGGTGAGGACCGGCTCCTCCATGTGCTCGATGTGCTGCGAGGCGGGGAGCTTGGCCGGGTTGTCGATCAGCATCTGCTCGCCCTTGACGCTGAAGACCTTGTAGACCACCGAGGGCGCGGTGGTGATGAGGCTGAGCCCGTACTCCCGTTCCAGCCGCTCCTGGACGATCTCCATGTGCAAGAGGCCCAGGTAGCCGCAGCGGAACCCGAAGCCGAGCGCGGTGGAGGTCTCCGGCTCGTAGGTGAACGCCGAGTCGTTGAGCTGCAGCTTCTCCAGCGCGTCGCGGAGGTTCTCGTAGTCCGCCGAGTCGATGGGGAAGACGCCGCTGAACACCATCGGCTTCACTTCCTGGAACCCGGGGAACGCCTCGGCGGTGGGGCGGGCCGCCTCGGTGACCGTGTCGCCCACCTTGGCGTCGTGGATCTCCTTGACGTTGGCCACCAGGACCCCCACCTCGCCGGCGATGAGCCGAGGCACCGGGGTGCTGAAGGGCGAGTACACGCCCAGCTCCTGCACCTCGAACTTCTTCCCGTTGGCCATCAGGAGGATCTGCTGCTTCAGCTCCAGCGTCCCCTCCAGCACCCGCACCAGCATCACCACCCCCCGGTAGCTGTCGTACCAGCTGTCGAAGATGAGGGCCTTGAGCGGCGCAGCGGGGTCTCCCCTCGGCGGCGGAACCCGGGCGACCACCGCCTCCAGGATCTCCTCGATGCCGATGCCCTCCTTGGCCGAGGCCGGGACGGCGGTCGAGGCGTCGAGGCCGATGACGTCCTCGATCTCCGCGCGGGTCCGCGCCACGTCCGCAGAGGGGAGGTCGATCTTGTTGATGACCGGGATGACCTCGAGGTTCTGGTCCAGGGCCATGTAGACGTTGGCCAGGGTCTGGGCCTCCACCCCCTGCGACGCATCGACGACCAGGAGCGCACCCTCGCAGGCCGCCAGTGACCGGCTGACCTCGTAGGCGAAGTCCACGTGGCCCGGGGTGTCGATGAGGTTCAGGACGTAGTCCTTCCCGTCCTTGGCCAGGTAGTGCATCCGGACCGACTGGGCCTTGATGGTGATGCCCCGCTCGCGCTCCAGCTCCATGTTGTCCAGGAACTGGTCCTGGGCCTCGCGCTTGGTCACCGTGCCGGTCCTGTCGAGCAGGCGGTCGGCCAGCGTCGACTTGCCGTGATCGATGTGGGCGATGATGCTGAAGTTGCGAAGGTGGGCGTTCTCTGCCGGCATTCGAAGGGGTTCTCGTGACTCGCGGCGGCTCCCTAACACCCCGGGGAGCCAGGGCGCCACCGTCCGCCCCGCGCCAGGCAGCGGAGGCTACGCCCTCCGGGGCGACCGGGCTCGAAACCAGCCGATGGTGCGCTGGAGACCTTCCTCCAGTGCCACCGTGGGACGCCAGCCGAGGAGCTGCGCCGCGCGGGAGGGGTCCACCGAGCTGCGCATCTGCTCGCCAGCCTTGGCCGGAGCGTGCTGCGGGGGTCGGTCGGTCCCGGCGGCCTTCGCCAGGAGCGCGTACAGCCGGTTCACGTCGGTCTCCACCCCGGTGCCGATGTTGATCGGGCCCTGCACGTCGCGCTCGGCGGCGAGGAGGTTCGCCCGGGCCACGTCCGGGCCGAAGACGAAGTCGCGCGTCTGCTGCCCGGCCCCGTTGATGGTGCAGCGCTCTCCGCGGAGCAGCCGCTCGCAGAAGATGGCCACCACGCCCGCCTCACCGTGAGGGTTCTGCCGCGGGCCATAGACATTGGCGTAGCGGAGGGCCACCGAGGCCAGCGCGTACTGCGCGCGGTAGTAGCCGAGGTACAGCTCGCCGGAGGCCTTGGAGACGCCGTAGGGCGAGACCGGGCGGGTGGGATGCGACTCGGGCGCGGGGAAGACGTCCTGCTCGCCGTAGATGGCGCCGCCGGTGGAGCTGAAGACCACCTTCCTGACACCGGACGTGCGCGCCGCCTCGAGCAGGTTGAGGAACCCGCCGACGTTCACCTCGGCGTCGAACCGGGGGTCGGTCACCGAGCGACGAACGTCCATCTGCGCCGCGAGGTGGCACAGCACCTCGAAGCGCCCGGACTCGACGAGCCGGGCGGCCTCGGGCGAACGGATGTCCGCCACCACCAGCCGGACCTCCGGGCGGAGGTTCTCGCGGCGGCCGCTGGAGAGGTCGTCCACCGCCCAGACCTCGTGGCCGGCGTCGAGGAAGGCGTCGGCGACGTGGCTGCCGATGAACCCGGCTCCTCCGGTGACCAGGACCTTCACCAGCCCGCTCTCCTCACCTCGGCGGGGCGTGCCGCGACACCGGGCACACCACGGAAATAGGCGATGGTCTGCCTCAGTCCGTCGCTCAAGCTGGTGCGTGGCTCCCAGCCCAGCAACTGCCGGGCGCGGGTGATGTCCGGACGCCGGCGCTGGGGGTCGTCCTTGGGAAGCGGCAGGTGGACGATGCGCCCACCCCCACCGGCGGCCGCACGCACCGCCTCGGCAAACTCGAGGATGGTCATCTCCTCGGGGTTTCCCAGGTTGACCGGGTCCTGCACGTCGGAGAGCGCCAGGCGGACGATGCCGTCCACCAGGTCCGAGACGTAGCAGAAGCTCCGAGTCTGGCTGCCGTCGCCGAAGACGGTGAAGTCCTTTCCCGCCAGCGCCTGGGCGACGAACGCCGGCACCACCCGGCCGTCGTTCAGCCGCATCCGCGGTCCGTAGGTGTTGAAGATGCGGACGATGCGCACCGCGAGCCCAAGGGTGCGGCGGTAAGCAGCCACCAGCGCCTCGCCGTAGCGCTTCGACTCGTCGTAGACCGAGCGCGGGCCGATCGGGTTCACGTGGCCCCAGTACGACTCCTGCTGCGGGTGCTCCAGCGGATCGCCGTACACCTCGGAGGTGGAGGCCTGGAAGAAGACCGCGCCCTTCCCCCTCGCCAGCTCGAGGCCGTGCTCGGTGCCCCGCGCACCGACCCGCAGCGTCTCCAGCGGCAGCTGCGCGTAGTCGATGGGGGAGGCGGGAGAGGCGAGGTTGAAGACGTAGTCCAGCGGGCCGTCCAGGTCGAAGGGCTCGCAGATGTCCACCTTGGCGAATCGGAACCCCGGGTGGCGGCGAAGCTCGCCGAGGTTCGCCTCCGAGCCGGTGATGAGGTTGTCCACCGACACCACCGAGGCCGCGCCGTCGTGGAGCAGCCGCTCACAGAGGTGAGACCCCACGAATCCGGCGCCCCCCAGGACCGCCGCGTGCTTTCCGTTCATGCCGTTCAAAATGTCAGAGGTCCTCGAAGCTGGCCTGCCCGGGAAGATGGGACCGGTACTTCTCGAGGACCAGGTCGATGCCCTGCCGGATGTACTCTGCCACCGGGACCTTGGTCTTCTCGTTCAGCAGCTTGAGCTGCGTGTTCTGTTCCGGGGTGATGTAGATCGTGGTGGACAGCTTCTTCCTGGGCATGGCCAGCGATGAAGGTACATGAAGGGTCACCCTGCGGCCACCGACCCTCCACCCCGAGGCCCCTGGTGCGCGGGTCAGGCGTTCGGAGACAATGCATGCCCATGAAAACGCTGGGGTGCGTGCTGCTGGCGGGCGGGCTGCTGCTCGGCGCAGGCTGTGCCGGTCACAAGGCGGCGGCTCCGGCCTCCGGCGCAACGAGCGCGGTGGGCAGCGACATCCACCAGCCCAGCGGGGACGAGCACGTCCAGGCGTTCGACCTGCACCGCACCGGGAAACCGGACGTGTGGGTGTACTCCATCACCACCCAGGACGCCTCCGGCCGGCCAGTGGAGCGGCGGGTCCGCAAGGAGGCGGACCTGAACGGCGACGGCAAGGTCGACATCGTCTACTTCTTCGACGCCGACGGCCAGGTGACGAGGGAGACGATGGACCTCGACTACGACGGCAAGGTCGACGACACGCTCTACTTCGAGAAGGGCAAGAAGGTCCGTTCGGAGAAGGACCTGGACGGCGACGGCCGGGTGGACACCTGGAGCTATTACGACGGGAACGAGAAGCTGGTCCGCAAGGAGCGCGACGTGAAGGGCTCCGGCAAGGTCGACTACTGGGAGTACTGGGAGAACGGGGTCATCGACCGGATCGGCGAGGACCTCGACGGCGACGGCCAGGTGGACCGCTGGACCAAGGGCGGCGACGCGGCGGCGGCCGGGACGGCGGGGACCTCCGGGAAGTAGCTCGCTGCCGCTACGGCTTCGACGTCCCGGCGCGCCCGTACGAGTCTTCGAGCCGGACCACGTCGTCCAGCTCGGGCGTGCTCACCTCAAGCACGTCACAGTCGGTGAGCGCCACCATCCGGTGCTTGGTCAGCGGCTTCACGTGGTAGCTCTCGCCCGGCTTGAGCTCGCGCTCGACCAGTCCGCTGCCCTCGTCCACCACGAAGAGCAGCCGTCCGCTCTGGAGGTGGATCGTCTCGTCCTTCTTCTGGTGGTACTGGAGCGAGAGCTTGTGACCCTGGGCGATGTGAAGCAGCTTGCCCACGTAACGATCGGTGTGCGCCCAGATCAGCTCGTAGCCCCAGGGCTTCTCCACCCGTCGTGTCGTGGTCATCGCTTCCCTGCTCACCTGGTCGATGCGACGAACGCCTCGGCCTGCGTCTCGCGCTTGAAGTCCTGCAGGTAGCGGGTGGCGGCATCCTTGGTGGGGAAGCTCCCCATCCGCACCCGGTACCAGGTCCCCTTCCCGGGGACCTCTGCGGCCACGATGTACGGCGCGTAGCCCTTCTCGCGCAAGCGGCTTGCCTGGCGCTCGGCGTCGTCCTTGCTGGGACTCGCTCCGAGCTGCAGGGTGAAGGCGCCGGTGGAGCTGGTCGCTTCCGGAATCTTCGGGCTGGGTTGGGCCGCGGAGCGGCTGTCAACCGCGGCGACGGAGGCCGTGGGCACCGCGTCGGCGCGGGGCGGCGGGGCCGGCCGGCTCGCCGCGACGGCGCTGCTGACGGTCGACGGAGCGGCCGGCACCGACGCCGCGGATGACGTGGGCGCCGAGGACGCCGGAGCCCGGGCGGCGGCGGCAACGGGCGCGGGGGAGGCCGGGGCGCGACCCACCGTCGGGGCCGCCGGTGTCGGCCGGGTCAGCTCTTCCTGGAAGGTGAGCGGGGGCGCGGCCCGGGCCCGCTCCAGCGCGTCCGACTTGTGGTCCAGCGCGGTGAGGAGGTCCGGAGCGCGGTCCGCCCGCGGCGTGCCGGCCAGCTTCTTCCCCACCAGCACGCCGAGCACGAAGACCGCGCCGAGCACCACGATGCCGCCGATGAACAGGCTGACCACCTGCCTGCTGTCCAGCGACAGGTCATACTTCTCCCGCATCCGGTGGGCATCGCGCATCAAGACATCGAGAGGATTACGCCCGGCTCTGGAGTGGGTCAAATTCCCCGGTGGTCGATCCGCGCTCCCGCGACAGCGCGTCCCAGGCGCCGCACCCCGGGCAGCGGAAGTCGAAGGTGCGGAAGCGCGCCCGGCAGCTCTCGCACCGGAAGGCGAGGAGCGGGTCGCCGAGCCTCCGGAGCACCTCGCGATACTGGTCCCGCACCGAGTCGAGCTGCCCGGTGGAGAGGATCAGCTCCCCCAGCGCGCGCCTGGCCTCCACCGAGCGCGGCGTCCGGGCCACCGCGGCCTGCAGCACGCCCACCGCGTCCTGCGCCCGTCCGGCCCCGATCAGCGCCTCGGCGCGCGTCAGCGACACCGGGAGCGCGCGCTCGCCCAGAGGCTCCTCCAGCTCGCCCAGCCACCGCGCACACTCCTCGGGAGCGGCCCCCGCCTCCAGCGCCAGTGCATAGCCCTGGGCCGCGGTCTCCGGCTCCCTGGCCACCGCCTGCTCCGCCGCGGCCCGCGCGCCAACCGGATCCCCGGAGGCGAGCCGTGCCCGCGCCAGGGCCAGCAGCCCGTGCGCCCCGTCCGGGGCCAGCGACGTGGCGCGCTCGGCCAGCGCCCGCGCCGAGCCGGCGTCGGACGCCGCAGCGAGGAGCGACTGCTCGGAGAGCAGGTGCGCCAGGACGTCGTCCCCCCCACCCTCGTCCTCCACCAGCAGCTCCTGGATCTCCACCGCCCGGGCCCACTCCCGGCTCTCCTCGAGCAGACGGCGGAAGGCGATCAACGCCTCGCCCTGCAGCGGGGGATCGGCGACCAGGGCCTCGAACGTCTCGCGCGCCCGGTCCTGCATCCCCGCGCGGCGGTAGTCGAGCGCCAGCTCCAGCCGCGCCCGCCGTCGCACCTCGGGCTGGAGCTGGGGCTTGAGGAGCATGTTCTGCCCGAGCCGGATGGCCCAGGCCAGCTCTCCCTTGCGCCGCATCAGCGCGGCGAGCGCGAAGTAGGTCTCGGTGGTGCCGGTGTTCAGCTGCGCGGCCCGGGACAGCTCGGCGATGGCCGCGTCCGGCTCGTCGGAGAGCACGTAGCGCACCCCGGCCAGGTACGCCCGGCTCGCGTCCTCGGTGCTCCGCTTCCGGGAGAGCGCGGCGAGCAGGCCCAGCACCGCCATCACCGCGGTGGCGGCGAGCACGGGGACCAGCAGGCCGGCGCCGTCCATTCCCGGTGACCCTTCAGCGGCCGGAGAGCGCCGCCTCGAAGCGCGGCTGGAGGGCGTCCCAGGTCTGGTCGAGGGTCTCGATCATCACCTTGGCCGCCCCCACCACCGGCATGAAGTTGGTGTCCCCTCGCCAGCGGGGGACGAGGTGCCAGTGGAGGTGCCCGTCGATGCCCGCGCCCGCGTCGCGGCCGACGTTCATCCCCAGGTTCATCCCGCCCGGCCGGTACGCCTCGCCGACGATCTTCACCGCCAGCTGGAGCAGATGCTGCAGATCCTCCAGCTCCTCCCTGTCCAGCGCGGCGTAGTCCGGGGTGTGGCGCCGTGGCACCACCATGAGGTGGCCGTTGTTGTAGGGGTACTTGTTGAGGATGGCGAAGCTCTTCGCCGAACGGCCGAGGATGAGATGCCTCCGGTCCGGCTCACGCCCGGTCTCCTCGGGGTAGCGGCAGAAGATGCAGCCTTCCTCCCTGGGCGCGTCGATGAACTCGCGCCGCCAGGGAGCCCAGAGGTGGTCCATCAGGGCTCCCCCGCCCCGGGCGCTGGCATCAGGAGCCTCGGGCCCGGGGCGGACAGCACCTCACCCAGCCGGGTGGACAGGGCGTGCACCAGCGACTGTGCCTCCTCGCCGAACATCGCCCGGAAGAGCGGCCGGTCCTTGGTGGGGTATTCGATGCGCGGCTCGCCCTTCATCCCCGCCAGCTTCCCCGCCTCGCGCACCGCATCCTGGAGCCCGCCCAGCTCGTCGACCAGCTTCAGCTCCTTCGCCTTCCGCCCGGTGAAGACGCGGCCGTCGGCGACCCTCCGGACCTCTTGCTCGGGAAGCTTCCGAGACTCGGCCACCGCGCCGATGAACTGGCCGTGCACGTCCTCCAGCATGGCCTGGAAATACGAGCGCTCCTCGGGACTCATCTCCCGGAACGGGCTGCCGGCGTCCTTGAGCTTCCCGGCGGTGATGGTGCGCATCTCGACCCCGGCCCAGCGGAGGAGGCCAGAGACGTTGGGGAACTCGGAGATGACCCCGATGCTCCCGGTGAGGGTTCCCGGGTTGGCGAAGACCTTCTCCCCACCCATCGCGATGTAGAAGCCGCCCGAGGCGGCGATGGACCCCATGCTGGCGAGGACGTGCTTCTTCGCCTGCAGCCGCCGCATGGCGTCGAAGATCTCCTGCGAGGGGCCCACCGCGCCGCCCGGGCTGTCGATCCGGACCACCACCGCGCGGATCCGCGGGTCCTCGGCGAACTCGCGCAGCTCCTTGAGCGTGGTCTTGTCATCGGCGATGACGCCGGTGACCTCCACCACGCCCACCCGGTCACCACCGGCGCGGGCCATGACGTTTCCGCCTCGTCCCCCCTGGATGGCGACCCAGGCCAGGGCCATGAAGGCGAAGAGACAGAGGAAGAGGCCTCCGAAGACGAGGCCGAGGATCCAGGCGGCGCGGCGGTCCATTCTGCCGACCGCTTCTAGCCGATCCACCCGCCGCCGAGCACCTCGTCACCCCGGTAGAACACCGCGGCCTGTCCGGGGGTGACGGCGCGCACCGGCTCCTCGGTGTGCACGCTGATGCGTGCGCGATTTCCGGCGACGACACGGGCCGGAGTGCCGGCGTGCCGGTGACGGACCCGGACCTGGAGCCGCTCGTCGGGCGAGGGGGTGTCCTGGACCCACGAGGGCTGCAGCACGGTGAACTCCGAGCGCTCCAGCCCGCTCGCCGGCCCGACGACGACCGCCCCCGCAGCGGCGTCGATGCGCTGGACGTAGAGCGGCTCGGCCGAGGCGACACCCAGTCCGCGGCGCTGGCCCACGGTGAAGCGGTGGATGCCGCCGTGTCGCGCCAGGACCTGGCCCCGGCCGTCCACCACCGGGCCCGCGGGCTGCGGACCGGCGACCCGCTCGACGAAGCCGGCGTAGTCGCCGTCCGGGACGAAGCAGATCTCCATGCTCTCCGGCTTCTCGCTGGTGGGGAGGCCGTGGCGTTGGGCGATGGCGCGGACCTCCGACTTGCCAAGCCCACCCACCGGAAACTCCAGCTGGGAGAGCGCCTGCTGGCCGAGGGTGAAGAGGAAGTAGCTCTGGTCCTTGGACGCGTCGGCGGCGCGGAGGAGCCGGTGGGCGCCCTCCGTCCGCTCGATGCGGGCGTAGTGACCGGTGGCGAGCCGGGCCCCGAGCGCACGGGCCCTCGCCAGCAGGAAGTCGAACTTCACGTCCCGGTTGCAGGCCACGCACGGCACCGGCGTCTTGCCCTCCAGGTACGACCGGACGAACGGCTGGACGACCCGGTGCTTGAAGACCTCCTCGGCGTCGGCCACATAGAACGGGATGCCCAGCTTGCTGGCGACGGCGCGGGCGTCGTCGATGTCGTCCGGGCTACAGCAGCTGCCGCACCTCGCCGCCCCTTCGTAGGACCAGACGCGCAGGGTGATGCCCAGGACCTCGTGTCCCTGCTCGACCAGCAGCGCGGCGGCGGCCGACGAGTCGACCCCGCCGCTCATGGCGACAACCACCCGCATCGGAAGACCTCCTGGTAGCACAGAGGGCCGCCGCGCGCCGGGCCTCTCGATCAGGTGGCCGAGGAGTGGCGCTGCCGAAGCAGCCGCTCGAGTTCGGCCTCCGTGTTCAGCTCCGGCCGCTCCAGGACGGCGTCCAGGAGGAAGCGCGCCGCCTCGCCGACCGCCGGCGACGGACCCACGCCCAGGGCCTTCATGATCGCCGCGCCATCCAGCGCCAGGTCCTTCGGCGAGAGCGGCGGGCGGGCTTCGACGACCCGCGCCAGGCGCTCCCCCAGCGCCCCCTCGGGATCGACTCCGGTCGCGCGAGCGAGCGCCCGCGCCAGCTCCCACCGCTCGGGTCCGAGGCGCACCAGCCATCGCCGGAGGTCGCCGTCCGTCCACCCCGACGCTTGCCGAGGCAGAGGATGGGCGAGCAGCGCCCGCACCGTCTCGACCGTCCTCGCGGGGAGCCGGAGCCGGTCGAGGGCGCCCTCCGCCTGCGGAGCACCGGCCAGAAGCGCGGCCAGGCGCACCTCGAGCACCGGCGTCGAGCGACCGACGCGAGCGTGACGCTCCGGGTCGTCCGCCTCCGCCAGCTCGGGCAGGAGCCGACCCATCAACCCAGTCCGTCGCAGCAGCTCGAGGCCGCGCACCGCCCCCGGAGCGAGCAGCAGCTTCAGGAACTCGTCTCGCCTCCGCTCGAGCGCGACCTTGTCGAACACCCCGAGCGCGCCGGGGATGGCCGCCTCGGTCTCGGGCTCGAGCTCGAAGTCCAGCACGGTGGCGAACCGCACCGCGCGCAGCGGGCGCAGCCCGTCCTCCCCGAAACGCTCGGCGGCGACGCCCACGCAGCGGACGCGCTTGCGCGCGAGGTCGACCTGTCCACCGAACGGATCGCGGAACCGGCCCCCCACCGGGTCGAATGCCAGCGCGTTGATGGTGAAGTCCCGGCGTGCCAGGTCCTCCACCAGGTCCCGCCGGAACTCGACCGCGCCGGGCCGCCGCCCGTCCACGTAGGCGCTCTCCACCCGGAAGGTCGTCACCTCCACGGGCCCCTCGGGCACGAGCACCGTCACCGTGCCATGCGCGATGCCGGTGGGCACCACCCGCCGGAAGAGCTTCATCACCTCCTGGGGCAGCGCCTGGGTCGCGATGTCCCAGTCCTTGGGCGGCAGGCCGCGGAGCAGGTCGCGCACCCCCCCTCCGACCAGCCAGGCCTCGTGCCCGGCCGACTGAAGGCGCTCCAGCAGCGACCGCACGCCCGCGGGGATGGTCGCCTGGGCCAGGGCATGGGGAAGAGGCTGCATCGCCGTCCCAGCCTGCCACGACCTGCCCCCCAAACGCGGTCGACGATGGGACCTAGAGCTTGTAAGCGACGCCAGCCATGGTGTTCAGCGCGAACTCGGTGCCCGAGTTCACGTAGAAGAGCGGACCGGCACCGAGGTCGACGATGATGCTGAGCCTCGGGTTCAGCCGGTACTCGGCGCCCACTCCGAAGATGAGCGGGATCACCGTCCCCCCGTTGACGTCGCCGAAGGTGAAGGTGAGCGGCACCGCCACCTTGGCATTGAGCAGCAGCCCCGGGCTGACCGGCATCCCCGCCTCGAGCGAGACCGGCAGGGTGATGCCGGTGAGCGTCCCGTAGTAGCTCGCGCTGCTGTAGCTGGGAATGGGCTCGGTGACCTGGGCCGGGCTTCGCTGCCGGAGCGCCGGCGGAGAGCCCCGTCCGGGGGACTGCGACTGCTGCACCCCATTGCTGCTGAAGAAGAAGGCCAGGAATCCGGGCTCGAAGCGCGCCGAGAACACCAGCTTCCCGGCGTCGAACATGTGCACGCGGAGGATGCCCTGGAACTTGATCCCCGGAGCGGTGTTCTTGGTGTCGCCGAGGAAGCTCCAGTCGAACTCGAAGCGCCCGCCGAGGTCGAGGAACGGCCTGAGGCCGAAGAGGTACTCGGTCTGGATGCCGGGCCAGCCTGCCTCGCCGGCCACCGCGCTCTGGCCCTCCCCCATCGTCTTGCCCGAGCGCATGCTCCAGTCGGCCGCGCTCTCGCTGCTGGGCACGGGCGCGGTCGCCGCCGCCTCCGCGGGTGTCTGCGGGGACGGCGCCGGGGGTTGTTCTGGAGAAGCGGGTTGCTCCTGGGCCAGGCTCACCGCGGACAGCAGGCACACCAGCGCGAGGCTCGCGCGCACCATGGTCGGACCTCCGGGGTTGGTCTCCGTGAGGGACGGCGGAGACGCCCCGGGATGCTCACGCGGGGAGGGAGGTCAACGCGAGCTTCCTTTGCTTCCCCCGGACTCCGCGACCTTGCCGCTCCCGGAAAGCCTGGAAATCAGCCCATCCATGCCTTCCTTCTTGATGATGCGGTTGAAGCTCGACCGGTAGTTCTCCACCGTGGAGACGTCGTCCACCACGATGTCCACGATGCGCCAGGTCCCAGCCTCGTTGCGCATCCGGTAGTCGATGTGCGTGGGCTCGCCCTTCACCGTCACCTCGGTGGGGACGATGGTGTCGTCGTCGTCCTTCTTCTCCGGGAAGTACTTCACCTCGGTGGAGCGGTACTGATCGAGCTGCTCGCCGGTCGCCTTGCGGAAGCGGCCCACGAAGGCGTCGAGGAACTTCTTGCGCTTCGCCGGCGGGGTCTCCGCCCAGGTCTTGCCCAGCGCCGACTTCGCCATCCCTTCGAGGTCCACCGCCTTGGTGACGATGTTCTCCAGCTTCTTGCGCGTCTCCGGAGAGGGCTCGGTCCCCGCCTTGGGCAGGGCCGCACGGATCTCCCCGTCGCGGGCCTTGAGCGCCTCGGTGGCGGTCTCGGCCTGAGCGGTGGCAGCCAGAAGCAGTGAAAGGACGAGGGCGCGCACGTTGGTGGGTCGGGCTCCGGAAAGCGTGAACATCGGGGCGCAGGCCCCGCTCGTCCAGTCCGACGTCTCAGGAGCGAGAGAAATGCAACGACGACGGACCGGAGTTGACCTCTCCAGTATCCCGGCCCGCGCCAGGTTGCACGAAACCTAGTGCTGCTCCTCGTCGCAATCCGACCCTGGCTTCACGCAGGCGCAGCGGCAGTCCATGAAGGTGAGCGCCGCCAGCACGCCCGCGAGGCCGAAGCAGACCCCGACCCACACTGTGTGTGAAGCGACGCCGCCAAGGACGCCGGCCACACCGCCAGAGCCAAGGACCTGCAAGCTCTTCAGTACGAATCCCGTCGGATGGAGCATCCGTCCGGCCTCCGGCCTCTGAGCTGCCTGTGCAGCCACCGTCGTCCCTCCCCGTCCTTCGAGCCCACCCTGGGCTTCAATCCGGGGTTCTGGCGGATGTTATGCCCCGCCCGACAGCCCGGTCCAACCTCACAGCACCCGACATGAGTTTGGCATGCGAAGGGCGTGCCGCAACCGGGTGCAACGAATACACGACCCGACCGTCCGGCAGAAGACGCTCGAGGTCAGATTTCGGGAGCTTGGAAGCCCGTGGCGCGTCGCGCGACCCGCACGTTGCGTAGGGGGCCGCGCAGGAATTGCCACCCCGGCTTCGCGCCTGCTCAGTACCCCTGGATGTACGACTGCATCTGCTCAATCAGGTACTGCTTGTCGGAGAGCATCATCTGCATCACGTCCCGCATCGAGATGAGCCCGCTGGCCGCCCCGTCCTCGCCGACCAGGAGGTGCCGGGTCTCGTGCTCCTTCATGAGCGTGGCGCACTCCACCTCGTTCAGGTCCGGCCCCACCACCGGGACGTCGCGGCGCATGGCCTCGAGGATGGGCGTCTGGCAGTCGAGGCCCCTGGAGAGGATGCGGGTCACCAGATCGCGCTCGGTGATGATGCCGACGATTCGGCCGCCCTGCTTCACCGCGACCGCGCCGATGTGCCTCCGCGACATCAGATCGGCGGCCTCTCGGCAGGTGGAGCTCGCCTCCAGACCGAGCACGTCTCGGACCACGTAGTTGCTGATGCTGGCCATGGCGGAGTCCTCCTGTCCGTCAGGGGATCAATACGCCTTTCCGTCGCCTGACGCACGCCAAGGCGGGCCTCGCCATCGCCTGCCAGACGGCGAAGCTGCAGATCTCGGCTGATCGCCGAGGCCCGGCTGCGGTGAGAGATTCCGGCTCCGCGACGTGCAACGACCCCCCGTTGGTCAACGGAGAGGTGCCGCTGTGGCTGCAGAGGCGGGAGTCCCCAGGACTCCGCGACGAGGTGAACAGGCTCGAGCGGCTGAGATGAACGGGCGGGGGGCGTCGAGCGCGACCCCACGCCGAGAATTGACCCGGGGCCAGCCCCGGCACGAGCTTCAGCGCCAGCGCATCGACAGCGAGCACTGCCCATCGCGCTCGACCAGCTCCCACGTCGCCCTCGGGGCACCGTGGGCGGGGCGACTCCGGGACGGAGCGGGCACGAGCGAGAGTCCAGAGCGGGTGAGCTCACGGCTCCGCTCGGCGCCGCCGCGCACGCGCCCCTCGAGGGCCGCGGCCACGGCCACGAACGAGACCGCGAGGAGGATGGCGCCCGGGCCAGCGCGGGCGACGAGCAGGGCAGGCGCGGCGAGCAGCATGGAGGAGAGCGCGACTCCTCCGTGCCGGGCCTCCAGGGCGTTCGACACGATGGCGGCGAGCTTCACGGCGACTCCTTTGTCACGTGACCATTGCGTGACGGTCACGTGCCTCGAACGTTGCATCCATTGAGCCATGAATCTGGCCGCCGTCAAATCAAGCACTTGCCTCTGACAATTTGTGTCAGCCGTGTTGCCTCCGACGAGACACCCGATGCCGGCGACGCAGCACGTCGGGTGTGACATGACCCGCTCGATGACCACCCGCCCGATCGACGTGCTGCTCTACGGCGCCGGCGGTTTCACCGGCAGGCTGACGGTGGCCGAGCTCTCACGGCATGCCCCGCCCGGTCTCCGCTGGGCGCTCGCTGGCCGCCACCGCGGCAAGCTCGAGGCGGCACGCGACGCGGCCGACGGGCCGGGGCGACCGGCGGAGATCCTCGAGGCGGACAGCGCACGGCCGGAGACGGTGGACGCGGCGGTGTCGCGGGCCCGGGTGGTGCTCACCACCGCGGGTCCATTCGCGGCCTACGGGAACCCGGTGGTGGACGCCTGTGTCCGGCACCGGGCGCACTACGTGGACATC
The DNA here is from genome assembly GCA_035519675.1 of Myxococcaceae bacterium. GTDB lineage: Bacteria > Myxococcota > Myxococcia > Myxococcales > Myxococcaceae > RPRB01. The sequence goes on along the minus strand of DATIWB010000104.1, from coordinate 2,693 downwards.
ACTGGCGAGACGCCCTGGGTCGCGGACGTCATCGATCGCCACCACGCGCAGGCGTCCGCGGACGGCACCCGCATCATCCCCTTCTGCGGCTTCGACTCGGTGCCCAGCGACCTCGGCGCCCTGCTGGTGGTGGAGCACCTCCGCAGCCGGGGGACGGGGTGCGCCGAGGTGTTGGCCGCCTTCCGGTTGCGTGGCGGCCTCAACGGCGGCACCGCGGCGACGGCGGTGCAGCTCTTCGAGAGCGGACAGGCGCGCCGGTCGGGGCACCCCTTCCTCCTCGACGGCGCCGGACGCCCCCGTCTGAGCCGCGAGGAGTTCCTGCGCGAGCGCGACCCGAAGGGCGTGCGCTGGAATCCCGACCTCCGTCGCTGGCTGGCGCCGTTCGTCATGGCGATGGTGAACACCCGGGTGGTTCGCCGGAGCGCGAGGCTCGCCGCCGAGGCCGGCACGCCCTACGGCTCGCACTTCGCCTACCGCGAGTTCATGGCGATGAGGAGCCGCACCCGGGCCACGGTGCTCGCGGTCGGGCTGGCCGGCGCGCAGCTGGCGCTCGCCTCGCCGCTGCGGCCACTGCTGAAGCGGATGCTGCCGGCGCCGGGCACCGGGCCCTCGGACGAGGTGCAGCGCAGCGGATGGTTCCGGGTAGATCTGGTGGGGACGGGCGAGGACGGACGTCGAGCGTTCGGCCTGGTGAAGGACCAGGGAGATCCGGGGAACACCGTGACCGTGAAGTGCCTCTGCGAGGCGGCGCTGGCCCTCGCGGTCGACGGGGCGAGGCTGCCCGGTGGACCGACGCGGGGAGGAGTCCTCACGCCGGCCACCGGTCTGGGTCAGGTGCTGGTCGAGCGGCTCCGCGCCCGGGGGATGACGCTGGCGGCGGCGGACGCGCCGATCGACGGATCCCCCGGGGGGTGAGCCCCTACCGGCAGTACTTCTTGCCTCCCAGGGAGCCCGAGCAGGTTTGCCCGGTGGGGCAATCGCCGTCGGCTTTGCAGATCTTCGCGCAGCGAATGTGACTGACGCAGAGGTAACCCTGCGGGCACGGGTCCTCCGCCGTGCAGACGATGTGGGCAGCAGGCTGGTGCGAGGCGAGGTCGACAGGAGACATCGATGCCTCGTCCATCGCGCCTCCTCCGCATCCGAGGCCGAGCAGCACCACCGCGAGCACTCCGAGCAGACGCTTCATCACCGAGCCCTCCCCGAGCACGCCACCTGGATGGCGGGCGCGGGCGGATGACGCCGCAGCGGGAGGCGAAGGACAAGGGAGCAGATCTTGACACGCCACTCGGTGTCGCGGCGCCCCGCGGCCCGGCCGCCCGTCGCACGGCAAGTGGACCCACTTCCCTCCCCGGTGAACTCCGGGTAGAGGAGCCCACCGGCCCCGTAGCTCAGTTGGATAGAGCGAGCGTTTCCTAAACGCTAGGTCACAGGTTCGATCCCTGTCGGGGTCACATCGCGGCCTCAGGCGGCCGGCACGGGCACCGGCAGGTCCCGTGGGGCCAGCCGGGGAAGCACCTCTGCGCCAAGCTCCTCCACCACCTCGGCCGCCCGGCGGCTCCCGTACTTGAGGTTCAGCACCACGTGCCCCATGCCCATGGCCCGGAGCTGCTCGAGCAGATCGACCAGTGGCTCGCGGCCCAGCGCCCAGCCGAGGTGGATCGGCCGCGGAGGGGCGTCCTTGCGCTCGAGGAGGTCGATGTAGAGCGACTGGGCGATTCGCGGGGTGGCACCGGCCGCCTCCGCCGCGGTGCGGTACTCGCGGACGATGCCGCCCTGGAGATGCGGAGGCCGCGGATAGGTGACGAAGCCGTCCGCCTCCCGCGCGATCCACTCGTACGACTGCTGGCTTCGTCCCACCACCAGGATGGGCAGGTCCCCGCCGAGCGGCTTGGGCACGAGGTCGAGGCCGCTCGCGGCGAGCTCGGCGGGGAACGTCCGGGACGGCGCTGCCCACGCGCCCCGGAGCACGCGGAGGTGGTCGCGGAACAGCGCCGCCCGGGACTCGATCGGCACCCCGAAGGCCAGCGCCTCGGCCGGCCGGTCCCCGGTGGCAATCCCCAGCACGAAGCGGCCTCTGCTCAGCTGGTCCACCGACGCCGCGGCCTTCGCCAGGTGCAGCGGGTGGCGCAGCGGGAGCACGATGGCTCCGGTCACCAGCGCCACCCGCCGGGTGAGCGCGGCGACGTGCCCCAGGTAGACGAAGGGGTCGTAGATCTGCCCCACGTCGCCGAACGAGGGGTCCCTGAGCGGCACGTCCCGGAACCAGAGCGCCGAGAAGCCGAGCGCCTCGGCGCGCCGGGCCAGGGTGTCCTGGTGGAGCATGGTGGGGGTGTCCCCCTGGTAGGCCTCGATGGGGAACAGGAGGCCGACCGTCAGTCGGCCATCGGAGAACAGGGCGCGGAGGCCCGGGTGCTGGGCGAAGGTGGGCATGCCCCGGGGATGCCGCCGCTTGCCGAGCGCTGCCATGTCATTTTATCCAGTCGTGACATGACTCCAGTGCATACCGTGGACCTGAATCTGCTGCGGGTGCTCGACGTGCTGCTGGAGGAGGAGAACGTCACCCGGGCGGCCGGGCGGCTCCGGCTCACCCAATCCGCGGTGAGCCGGAGCCTGGCGAGGCTGCGCCGGCTGTTCGGCGACGATCTGCTGCTCCGGACCGGCCGGGGCATGCGCCCGACCTCCCGTGCGCTCGA
>DATIWB010000103.1:0-4443 GCA_035519675.1 Myxococcaceae bacterium | reverse complement strand
CGCGACGCGCAGGAAGAATCGAGACTCCGCTTCCTCGTGCACGGTCGGCTCAGGACGGCGCAGCTTCCACGAGATCAGGGCCCGCCCCGCACCGAGGCCCGCGGCGTAGAGCGTTCCGCCATCCGGCGCGAACGCATAGCTCGGGTCGCCCGGTGGACGGCTCACGCTGACCAGCACGGCACGGTCTCGCAGGTCGAGCACCGCGGCACGGCCGAGGTTGGGGATGTCCACGACCACCCGGTGTCCGTCCGGGCTGACGGCCAGGGCGCGCCCGGCTTCGGCGATGGCCACGAAGCCGGAGGCCGAGAGCCCGGGCACCTCGACCGAGAAGTCTCCGTCCGGACCTCCTAGCAACTGCAGCGCGCCGGACCGGACCAGCGCCAGGCCGTGCCCGGTGAAGATCATGTCCCGCGCATCCGGCGCGGGCCGGGTGGTGACCTCACGGCGTGCGTCCAGATCCCAGAGTCGCACCATCCCCTGCCGGTCCCGGAAGGCCATCTGCCCGCCCGCCTGCGAGATGGCGCACGGGTCGCGGATCGCGACCTCGATCCGGACATCCTCCGCTCCCTCCACGTGCAGATTCCACGGAAGGTCGATGCGACCACGCCGGCTCGGCGCGCCGTTGCGGCACAGGACCTCCTGCCGGTCGTCCGAGGTGAACAGCTCGCGGCCGGACCGCAGGTCGAGGATGCGCCAGAGATGCCCGGCGTGGAGCCGGACGGCGCCGTCGGTGATCTTTCCCGTCCGGATCGGCTCGTCCGTCTGAGCCGTCCACACCGTCTTCCCTGTCACGGGCTCATGGAGCCGCGCCAACTTTCCGATGACCTCGAGCGCGACCACGGTCCCGTCGGGGAGGACATCGACGTCGGTGAAGCTGCCTCGCGGCCCGGCGAGCGCGCTGCCCCGCTCGGGGATGCGCTGGGTTGCGAGCGCGAGTCCCCACCGTGCGGCGACCGTCTCCTTCTCCATCCGGCTCGCGGCGTAGTAGGCGGCCGCACGTCCCCAGTCACCCACGTCCTCCGCGCGAAGGGCACGCTCGATCAGCGCGGAGGCCAGGTTCGCCCGGGCGTGTCGAAGCTGGACCACGACCGCGACGACTCCACCGAGCAGGATGAGGACAGCCGCCGCGATCGCCGCACTCAGGCTCCGGTTTGCGCGGACGAACTTCCGCACGAGCTCGAGCGAGCCGTATCGGTACGCCTCGACGCGACCGCCCGTCTGGTAGGACACCAGCTCGCGCGCGAAGGCACCGGCGTCCGGGTAACGCTCCGCCGGGACAGGCCGGAGCGCGCGCTCCGCGATCGCCGCCAGCTCCGCGGGTGCATCAGCGAACCGGACGCGCACGGGGACGAAGCGCCCGGAGCGCACGGCCTCGACGACCTGGGCGTTGTCCACACCCTCGAACGGCGGTCGGCCCGTCAGGAGCTCGTAGAGCATCGCGCCGAGGCTGAAGACATCACTCCGCTCGTCGATGGCCTTGAGGTCGCCCCGCGCCTGCTCGGGGCTCATGTACGAGGGCGTTCCGAGCGCTTGCCCGGCCTGGGTCAGCTCCGGGCTGGAGGGGGTGCTGGGACCGACCGGGGCAACCTCGTCCTCTTGCCGGCGCTTGGCGAGGCCCCAGTCGACGACCACCGTCTCGCCGTACGAGCCGACCATCACGTTCGATGGCTTGAGGTCCCGGTGCACCACCCCACGTGCATGGGCGTAGGCGACGGCCTGGGCGGCATCGACGAGATGGGGGAGCAGCTCCAGCCGCTGCTCCAGCGTGCGGCATTGCGCCAGTGCGACCTTGAGCGTTCGACCACGCACCAGCTTCTGGGCAGCGTACAGGGTTCCGTCCGGCCGCTCCGCGAGCTCGTGAACGGCGACGATGCCCGGGTGATCGAGCTGTGCCGTCAGCCGCGCCTCGCGGAGGAAGCGAGCGCGGGCCGCCCCGGCGGTGGGAGAGTCATCGTTCCCGGGCAGTCTCAGCTCCTTCAGCGCGACCTCCCGGCCCACGAAGCGGTCCAGCGCGCGCCAGACGATGGACTGCCCCCCGCGGCCCAGCTCGTCGAGCTGCTGGTATTTGTCGGCGGGCTCGAGGGGGACCCGCTCGCCCCTCGGCCCGGCGCCCACGGGGGGCTCGCGCTCGGCCAGCGCCCCGAGCGTCTCGGTGAGTCCGCGCGCCCCGTCGAGCGTGCGGAGGACGCGCTGGGCATCTCCTTCGTGCGCCCCGATGGCGGCATCCGCGAGCGCCTGGACCACGTTCCGCCGGTCGGGCGTGAGCGCACCGGATTCGACGAGGTGATCGAGCACCGAGCGCCCGTCACGCGCGAGCAGCCGCGCCGAGCCCGCTGCCACCACCTGCGCCGGCGTCACGAACCCCGCCTGCGCAGCCAGCACCCCGAGGATGAGGTTCCGGTCGTCCATGGTCAGCGCGCGAGTAGCGCCTGCGCGGCCGCGGACGTGAACCTCGGGCCGGGGTGCTCGGGCGCGTGCTTCCGGAGCGGGAACGAGACGAGCGGCCGAAGGCCCTCGTGCACGTTGCGGTTCGTTGGCAGCACCAGCATGACTTCGTCGAGCCAGGCCGCCGAGGTCGAGAGATGCGCTGTCCCGACTCTGACAACGTCTGTTTGGAGCTGGACCACGGCAGGGAGCCACATTCTGGCCCAGCTCTCAGGGCCCGCCAACCTCCAGCTCTCCGGACGAGAGGAGCGTCGCAACTCCTTTCGGCGATTCATCGCAATCTTCGGTGGGGGCCAATCACCTCTGAGTGCGTCATTGACTCCGGCGTGAAAGGGTGGACCACCACCGACTCCGTTGACACTCCAAGCGACCGGAAGTCGTTCCGCCTATTGCTGCTACCGAGCGGTTCCACGAGGGTTCGACGCGGGAACCTTGAGCTCGACGCGGAGCGCGTGAAAGGCCCCGGTGGTGTCTCAGTTTTCCACGGGTGCACCGCCTCCGGCTCGAAGTAGGCAACCCAGACACCCGACCTGACCGGGCGATCGGCGACGGGCTCCTCGCGTTTGGAGGAGGTGGACCTGGCGGGCACCATCACGCTCGCCCCCGACGACACGAAGACGGATGAGCCCCGGCTCATCGTCCTCACCGCCCGCGCGAAGCAGGCAGTCGCCGCGCTCCACGCACCGAAGGCCACGGGCTACGTCTTTCGGAACCCGAAGACGAAGAGGCGGTGGGTGGACGTGAAGAAGCGCTTCAGCGCGCGGTCGTCGCCGCGGAGCTCCACGGCCTCTGGTTCCACGACCTCCGCCGGAGCTTCATCACCCGGGCGCGCAGAGTAGGCGTCCCGGAGTCGGTCGTCATGCGCATGAGCGGGCACCGCACGCGCGCGGTGTTCGAGCGGTACAACGTCGTCGACACTCACGACCTGCGAGCGGCAGTGCGCGCGCTCGAGAGTCTTGGACCCGCGCCCAGAGACACCAAAGCCCCACTAACCAGCAATGGGGCTTCAGGATTTCGGGAGTTGCGGGGGCAGGATTTGAACCTGCGACCTTCGGGTTATGAGCTCGGGGTCGCCGATCGGGCAGACGTGCGTCGCACCTGACTTTCTTTTTCGGTCCGCCGACTTGGCGAAGCAACGAGTCCACCCCAGGACTCGTCAGTTGACGCCAGTCCCCTCCACTTTGGGCGCGTTTTGGACGCGATCTTCTGCCCTGCCCTTCGGGTCGGAACCCCGATGGCCTTAGCCGCGAACCCTCACGGGAGGGCGGCGACGTGCACGAGCAGATGTGTCAGATGCTCGCCCCGGCGCGCACCTCGGGCACGGGCGGAGGAGCCGCCATGGGTAAGTGCGTGGTCACCAGCTCGCCCTCCTCCCGCTCCACGCCCAGGTAACCCTCCAGCGGCCGGACGCCCTGCTCGACGACCTCCCCCTCGGGGAGAATCGCGCTCCGGTCGAGGTTGGAGCGGGTCATCACCGGACGGGGATCGATCCCCAGCTCCCGGATCGACATCGCGACCGGATGGGAGTCCCCGAGCTCGAGGGACGATCCTCCGCCTCCGAGCGCCATGCGCACGAGGGCCGACTGAGGGATGGTCGTCCGCACAAGCGCCCCGTCCTTCACCGAATAGGTGATGAGCGGCCGTCGATCCGGCAGTGGGGGCCCGCGCTTCACCACCCGGAGCGTGAAGATGTGTCTTCCGCCCTCGTCCAGACGGCACTGATGGAACTCCGGGGTGCTCTGGAAACGCATGTCGGCGACGAACTTGGCGTAGCCCCAGTAGACACGCCCGCCGTCACGGGTGAGGCGGGTGGTGACCGGCAGGTGCAGGATCACGCCTCCGAAACCCGGCCAACGGCCCTCGAAGATCGACGGAAGCACGGGCGGAGGACGCCGCCCGTACACCGCCGGGACCACGACCGCCACCTCTCCGTAGGGGCCGACGCTCGTGTCGAGGTAGTTGAAGCAGCCGATGTAGATCAGCCCACGACCCGGCGTG
>DATIWB010000102.1:0-120155 GCA_035519675.1 Myxococcaceae bacterium | reverse complement strand
GTCGCATCGGTGCTGGCGAGGTGATCGATCGGCAGCACCACCGCCTTGCCCAGCCGGTCCGCCGCCTCCAGCGCCCGGCGCGCCACGTCCAGCTTGTCCGCCTCGACCCGGCTCTTCCCCACCTCGACGCCCTGGGCCTTGAGGAAGGTGTAGGCCATCGCTCCGCCCACGATGAGCGAGCTGACGCGGGGTAAGAGATTCTCGATGACCTTGATCTTGTCCGAGACCTTCGCCCCGCCGAGCACCGCCACGTAGGGCATCGCCGGCGCCTTGAGGAGCTTCCCCAGGAACTCGAGCTCCTTCACCATCAAGTATCCGGCGGCGCGCTCTTTCACGAAGGGCGCCATCCCCGCGGTCGAGGCGTGCGCTCGGTGCGCGGTGCCGAAGGCGTCCATCACCCACACGTCGGCGTTCTCCGCCAGCGCCCGGGCGAAGGCCGGATCGTTCGCCTCCTCCTCCTTGTGGAAGCGGAGATTTTCCAGAACGACCACCTGGGTCGGCGTCTGGTCCTTCACCATCTTCCGCACCCCGTCGCCCACGCAGTCGTCGGCGAGCAGCACCTCGTGCGGCTTCCCCAGCAGATCCGAGAGCACCCCCGCTGCCGGCTCGAGCGACAGCTTCGGGTCGACGCCCTTCGGCCGCCCCAGGTGCGAGGCCACGATGAGCTTGCCCCCCATCTGCAGCACGCGGCGGAGCGTGGGGAGCGCCTCGCGGATGCGCGTGTCGTCGGTGACTCGCTGCTGCTCGTCCAGCGGGACGTTGAAGTCCACCCGGACGAAGACCCGCTTGCCGGTCAGCTGGAGGTCGTCGATGGAGCGGAAGGACATGGGCGCCTCCCCGGTGCTAGCCCTTGGAGATCACCAGCTTGGTGAGGTCCACCATCCGGTTGCTGAAGCCCCACTCGTTGTCGTACCAGGCCATCACCTTGGCCAGGTTACCCTCGATGACGAAGGTGTTGGTCCCGTCGACGATGGCCGAGTGCGGGTTGCCGTTGTAGTCCACCGAGACCGTCTGGGCCTCGCTGTACTCCAGCACGCCCTTCAGCGGGCCGTCGGCCGCCTTCCGGAACGCGCCGTTGATCTCCTCGGGCGTCGCCTTCTTGCCCAGCACCACCGTCAGGTCCACCAGGCTCACGTTGGGCGTGGGCACGCGCACGCTCACCCCATGCATCTTGCCCTTGAGCGCCGGGATCACGTCGCCGATCGCCTTCGCCGCGCCGGTGCTGGTGGGAATCATCGACAGCGCCGCGGCCCGTGCCCGCCGGAGGTCCTTGTGCGTCAGGTCCAGGATGCGCTGGTCGTTGGTGTAGCTGTGCACCGTGGTCATCAGGCCCTTCTCGATGCCGAAGCTGTCGAGCAGGACCTTCGCCGTGGGGGCGAGGCAGTTGGTGGTGCACGAGGCCGCGGAGAGGATCTGGTGCTTGCCCGGATCATAGGCCTGGGAGTTCACCCCGAACGCCAGGGTCACGTCCGGGCCCTTCGCCGGCGCCGAGATCAGCACCTTCTTCGCCCCGGCGGCCAGGTGGTGGCTCGCGCCCTCGCGATCGGTGAACCGCCCGGTGCACTCCAGCACGAGATCCACGCCCATCGCCTTCCACGGCAGCTTGGTGGGGTCCTTCTCCGCGGTGAAGGCGATGGTCTTGCCGTCGACGCTCATCGCCTTGTCGGTCGCCGAGACCTCACCCGGCCAGGTGCGGTGCACCGAGTCGTACTTGAAGAGGTGGGCCATGGTCGCCGGCGCGTCGAGGTCGTTGATGGCCACGAACTCGATGGCCTCCTTCCGCGCCAGGGCCGCGCGGAGGATGCAGCGCCCGATCCGACCGAAACCGTTGATCGCGACTTTCATGGTGGCCATGGGTCGGTCCTCTAGGGGAAGCGGGCCCGGAATTCAACGCTCCGGAGGGGACGCGTTGACTGCTTCCCCGCCCCGGACCGACGCTGTGCTGCTCGCTCCCCGATGACTGCACCCGCCCCGGTCCCGCTCCGCAAGCCGCCCTACCCGCCCCGCCGCGGCGAGGGATTCTGGGCCTCGGCCCGCCACGCCTGGAAGGGGCTGGTCCACACCGTGGTGCACCAGCCGAACATGAAGGTCCACGTCGTCTCCGCCATCCTGGTGGGGCTGGTGGGGAGCGGGCTGCCGCTCGGCCTGGCGGAGAAGGTCACCCTCATCTTCTGCGTGCTGCTGGTCTTCTTCGCCGAGATCCTCAACAGCGCGCTGGAGACGCTGGTCGATCTGGCCACCCAGGAGTTCGACGAGAAAGCCCGGGTCACCAAGGACGCCGCCGCCGCCGCGGTGCTGGTCCTCTCCATCGGCTCGGCGGTCATCTTCGCCGCGCTGCTGGTCCACAACTGGGGCACGGTGGTGGCCAACGTCCCGCGCATCGAGCGACAGGTGGTGTTCGGGCTGCCGCTGGCCGGATGCGCGGCGCTCCTGATGCGCGACCGTCCCCGGCCGTGGATCCAGGATGCCCTGGCCTTCGCCGGGGGTCTCGGGCTGGCCGGGGTGATGGCGACCTGGACCACCAGCGCAGTGTTCAGCGCGATGACCGCGGGGCTCCTGGTCCTGGCGCTCGCCGCGGCACGGGAGCGCGCCCTGGCGCGCGCCGCCGGCGGACAGAGCGGACACCGGGCAACAAAAAACCCTGCGGCCACGTGACGGCTGCAGGGTCACCTTCGAAAAACTGCTTCCGCTCGCCCGGGCCTCAGCCCCGGAAACCCGTCCGGAACGCTCGCGTCCGGTCGAGGGAAACCACAGAAAGTCTAACGCGGCGCCCGCCGATGTCTAGGTCAGGGCGGGCGGCAGTCCAGGCTAGGCGGCCGGCCGGCTCTCCTCCGAGGTAGCCAAGGGGGCAGACGGGGGCTTGTCTGCATCCCGGATGTCCGTGGCGACGAGGTCGATCAACTCCGTCGCCACTGCAATCACCTGCGTCGGAGTGTAACCGCTCGAACGCAGCTGGTTGAAGAACGTCCTGGCGAGGATCTTGGTGGCCTTGGCGTCTGTGCTCACGGGCGGCTAGAGGCTGCCACACCCGTGCCACCAATGGCTAGCATTGTAACCATTTGAAATCGCTCCAAACGTGTTCCGAACTGGGACTCGCGGGGTGCGAAGGACCCTGCGCACTGCCAACCGGGTGCGCCGGACCCCGGAGGATTGCTTCCACCCACCTTCGCCTCTAACACCCTCGGCTTGCCCTACCGGATTCACAACGTTCCGCTCTGGCTCGGCGAGCCGGAGACGCTCCTTCGCCGCCGGGCGGCCGAGTCGCTGGGAGTCCCCCCCGAGGACCTGGCCACCGTCCGGGCCGTCCGCTCGGTCCTCGACGCCCGCAAGAAGGGGTCCCCGCGCACCATCCACACCATCGAGGTCACGTTCGTCGAAGGGCGGGGCCCCGCCCGGCTTCCGGCCGGGGTGACCGAGACCGAGCCCGCCCCTCCTCCACCGGCAAAGGTCCGCCCCCCGGAGCGCCGCCCGATCATCGTCGGCACCGGCCCGGCCGGGCTCTTCTGCGCGCTCGGGCTGCTCGAGCGGGGCATCCCCTGCGTGCTGCTCGAGCGGGGCCGCGAGGTGATCCAGCGGCGCAAGGACGTGGCCCGCCTGATGCGCGACGGGAGCCTCGACCCCGAGAGCAACATGAACTTCGGCGAGGGCGGGGCCGGCGCATACACCGACGGAAAGCTCAGCACCCGCATCAACCATCCGCTGGTCCGCAAGGTCATCGAGACCTTCGCCCGTTACGGTGCGCCGGAGCGCATCCTGGTCGAGGGCAAGCCGCACATCGGCTCGGACCTCCTGCCCTTCGCCGTCGCCCGGCTCCGCGAGGAGCTGATCTCCGGCGGCTGCGAGGTCCGCTTCGAGGCCAGGGTGGACGACGTGCTCTCCACCGACGGTCGGGCAGCAGGCGTCCTCCTCCACGACGGGGCGCGGCTCGACTCCGACCGGGTGGTGCTCGCGCCGGGGAACAGCGCCCGGGAGCTCTTCGAGCGCTTCGCCGCCGATGGTCGGGTGGCCATCGAGGCCAAGCCCTTCGCCATTGGATTTCGCGCCGAGCACCCGCAGGGTCTCATCGACGCCATCCAGTACGGAACGGCGGCGCAGCATCCCGAGCTGCCTCCCGCCGACTACAAGCTGGCCGAGAACTTCGAGACCGGCGGGGAGATGCGCGGCGTCTACTCCTTCTGCATGTGCCCGGGCGGCATCGTGGTGCCCACCCCCACCGAGGACGGGCTGCAGTGCACCAACGGGATGAGCAACAGCCGGCGCAACGCCCGCCACGCCAACGCCGGCATCGTGGTCTCGGTCTCCCCGGCCGACTTCGCCCGTGCCGGCTTCCGCGGACCGCTCGCGGGGCTGCAATTCCAGCGGCACTGGGAGGCCGAGGCGTACCGGCTGGGAGGGGGGCACTTCCTCGCCCCGGCGCAGACCATCCCCGACTACCTCGCCGGCCGGAAGGGCACCCCGCCCGGCGCGACGAGCTATCGCCCCGGGCTCACCCATGCCGATCTGAACGTGCTCTTCCCGCCCGAGTTGACCCAGGCCATCAAGGCGGCGCTCCGGCGATTCGACCAGAAGATGCGCGGCTTCGTCAGCGCCGAGGGGAAGCTCATCGGCATCGAGAGCCGCACCAGCTCGCCGGTGCGGCTCCCTCGGGACGAGGCCCTCCAGTCGGTGTCGCTGCGCGGCCTCTACCCCTCGGGCGAGGGATGCGGGTATGCCGGGGGCATCGTGAGCTCCGCCATCGATGGGCTGCGCATCGCCGAGCAGATCGCCAGGGAGCTCGCGTGAGCTACCGCATCCGCACCCCCGAGGGAGAGCTGGAGTTCGCCTCGCTGTACGAGATCTCCAACGCGCTCCGGCATGGGCTGGTCGGCGGTGAGGACGAGCTGCTCGTCCCCGGTCAGACCACCTGGGTCCGGGTGGCCGAGCACTCGGCGCTGAAGGCCCACGTCCGCCCCGCGGCGGGCCTCCGGCCAGGCGGCGTGCTCGGCGGGCTCGAGCTGGGGGCGACGCTCGCCTCGGCCCTGGTGGCGGTCACCGGCATCTTCTCTGGCTGGAGCTACTGGGTGGTGGGTGGCGCGCTCCTGGTGGCGGTGTGGCTGTCGACCCGGCTGGCCCTCCGGGCAGCGCGGGTCCGCTCGTCGAACCGGGTAGACTCCCGGCGTCGATGAGCCGCCGTCTCCTCCGTACCGCCGCCCTGGCAGTCGTGCTGCACGCCGCGACGGCGCGCGCCGACGACGTGTACGTCTGGACCGACTCGGCGGGCGAGGCGCACTACACCAACGACGTTGCCAGCATCCCGGAGAAGGCCCGGCGCTCGGTGCGGAAGCTCGAGGGAACGACCCCGGACGCGGTCTCGCCCCGGAGCGCGATCCCCGGCGTCGAGGTGGATCGGCCGCCGGCGAAGCCCGCGGATCCCGACGCCGCCGAGGCGAAGAAGCCCACCGCCGACGCCCAGCCTCCTCCGCCGCAACCCATCGAGGAGACCGTGCAGGCTCCCCGCGACGACGAAAAGGTCGGCGAGGAGCAGTGGCGGACGATGTTCCGCAAGGCCAACGAGAAGGTGAGGCGGGCCGAGCGGAAGACCCAGCGGACCCGCGAGGCTCTGGCCAAGCTCCCCAGTCAGGACCTCACCTCCTACGACGTTGCGGGGAACGTGGTGGTCGACAGCCGGTACCAGTCCCTGAGGGTGCAGCTCGAGGAGGACGAGTACGCTCTGGGGGCGGCCCGGGAGGAGCTCCACGACCTGGAGCGCGCCGCGGCCCGCGAGGCCATCCCCCTCGAGTGGCGCCGTTAGATCCACAGACCGCGCGGCGGCCGGGTCGTCCAGTCGCGGCGCGGACGGGGCGCCTGGTCCTTCTTCAGCACCACCGCCAGCGCCATCCCCACCACGAAGCCGCCGACGTGTGCCCACCAGGCCACTCCGGAGGCCGCCGCGCCCGCCCCCGGGGACAGGGAGGCGGTTCCGTTCAGCAGCTGGGAGACGAACCACAGCCCGAGGAACACCACCGCTGGCAGCTCGATGGTGAAGAAGATGAACACCAGGCCCAGCACCCGGGCGCCGGGGTAGAGCACCAGGTACGCCCCGAGCACGCCGGCGATGGCCCCCGAGGCGCCGACGGCCGGGACCTGGGAGGTGGGCAGCACCCAGCCCTGGATCAGCATCGAGCAGGCGCCACAGAACAGATAGAAGAACAGAAAGCGGAGATGGCCGAACCGGTCCTCGACGTTGTCGCCGAAGACGGAGAGGAACCACATGTTGCCGATGATGTGGAGCCAGCCCCCGTGAAGGAAATTGGCGGTGAGCAGCGGCACGAAGCGCCAGGGGTCGAGCGGCGCACCGCCCGCCTGCTCCCATCCGAAGAAGCGCCGTGGGACGAATCCGAACACCTGGATGAAGGCGTCGAGCTGGCTGCCCAGGCTCAGCTCGTAGAGGAACACCAGCGCGTTGACCACGACCAGCCCGACCACCACCACGGGCCAGGTGCTGGACCGAACGCTGTCGCGGAGCGGGAAGATCAACGGTCCCCCCTCCTAACTCGGCAGACCCCCGCCGCGCACCTGGTCTGGTAGGGTCCGCCGTCCCGTGACCCCGACCGACGTCAACTCCAGCGAAACAGCACCCGGCGACGAGGTGGTGCGCAAGGTGTACGTGCGCGACCTGCGCGAGAAGCAGCCGATCCACACCGTGTTCAAGGTCACCCGGAAGGCACGGGCCACCGCCCGGAGCGGAAAAGCCTTCCTGGTGGTGGGTCTCGGGGACCGTACCGGCGAGGTGGACGCCCGGGTGTTCGAGCAGGTCGAGGCGATCGAGCCCACCTTCCAGGCCGGAGATCTCGTCCTGGTCCGGGGACACGTCACCCACTTCCAGGGCAAGCCGCAGATCCTCCTCGAGCACGTGGACCGGCTCGATCCCGAGCCCATCGACCCGGCGGAGTTCGAGGTGCCTCCGCCCGCGACCGCCCCGGCACCGACCGCGTCCCACGCCGCGGCACCGGCCCAGCCGCGGCCCGCGCACGAGTCGCCCCGCCCGATCGCGGACGGTGCCCGGGCGGTGGGACAGATCCGCGAGCTGGTGGAGCGGGTGGGCGATCCCCACGTGAAGGCCCTCCTCCTGGCCTTCCTCGACGACCCGGTGGTCGCTCAGCGGCTCCCCTCTGCCCCGGCGGCCAAGGGCATCCACCACGCCCACCGCGGCGGGCTCGCCGAGCACATCCTCTCGGTGATGCGCCTCGGGCAACGGGTGGCGGACCACTACCCGATGCTGGATCGCGATCTGGTCACCGCCGGGGCCGTGCTCCACGACATCGGCAAGGTCCACGAGCTCGCCTGGGACGGGGGCAACACCCGCTACACCGACGAGGGTCGCCTGGTCGGCCACATCGTGCTCACCGCCCAGGCCATCCGGGAGAAGGCCGCGCACATCCCGGGCTTCCCGCCGCTGCTCGAAGCGCACCTCACCCACGGCGTCCTCGCCCACCACGGGCAGCTCGAGTACGGCTCACCCAAGGTCCCGATGACGCTCGAGGCGTACGTGGTCCACGCCATCGACTCGCTCGACTCGCGCATCGACAGCTGGCTCGACCTCATGGCCAAGGATCCGGGGGAGACCTGGACCGAGCAGACCAAGCTCTACGACCGCCACCTCTGGAAGGGGGCGGCGCCGACGGCGCGCGGGCGATCGCCGGTGGAGGGGCGGGGGCGGCGGGCCGAGAAGCGCAAGCGCCAGCGCGGGCCGGCTCCCTCGACGCCGCCGCCCGCACCGGCGGTGTCGAAGCTCAGCTTCAAGCCGCTCGAGGCCTTCACCGCAGGGGGCCCCGCGCCGGCGAGCCCGCTCTCGCCGGCGGAGCCGGCCGGCTCGGCCGAGTCAGCTGAGACCCCCGTGTCGGAACGACCTCCGGACGGGTGAACGAAACCAGGGAGGCGGCAATTCTTCTCCCGGGCTGGATCCGGCAGAATCCCTGACATTCAGGGATGAGCCCGAAGCTCGGAGATCGCCTCGTCGCCGCGGGTCTGGTGTCGCGCGAGGCCGTGGAACAGGCGCTGGAGCAGCAGCGTCTCACCGGCCATCGCCTTGGCGACTCGCTGGTGGAGATGGGGCTGCTCGGTGAGGCGGTGCTCCTGCGCTTCCTCGCCTCGGAGCTGAAGACCCGCTACGTCTCGGCGGAGAAGCTCGCCCGGGCGCAGATCGCCAGCGAGCTGCTCGACCGCGTCCCCGTCCGGCTGGCCGAGGCCCATCACTTCCTGCCGCTGGCGGTGGACGATGAGCGCCGCATCCTCTCCATCGTCGCCGCCGAGCCCCAGAACGAGAAGCTGCTGCGCGACGTGGCCTCGATCGCCGACGTGGACGAGGTCTACGCGTACATCGCGCTCCGGAGCGTGGTGCGCGCCGGCATCCAGAAGCACTACTACGCCGACACCACCGCCTTCGCCTCCCTCACCTCTGGGCCGCGGGCCAGCCGGGCCGACCTCGCCGGAATCGCCGCGGCATACGAGTCAGCCGGGAGCACCAAGCAGGCTCCCCCGGTGGCGCTCCGCCTCCGGGGCGAGAGCAGTCAGGCCCGCACCCCTGCGGCCCGGAGCAGCCGGCCCACCACCGGCGAGAGCGGCCTGGTCGCGGGCCGCGGCGCCGTGGACCAGACCGACTACCTGGAGACCCTCCGGGTGCTGGTCGATCAGCTCGAGCGCGGTCGGGGGGAGATGCGCGGCCACTCGGCGCAGCTGGCGCGCCAGGCCTCGCTGGTGGCGATGCGCCTGGCGCTCCCCGGCCGCGAGGTGTCCTCGGTGGCGCTGGCCGCGTTCCTCCACGACCTGGGCAAGGGGAGCGTGCACCTGACCCTGGCCGGCACCGCCCGCAACCCCGAGTGGAAGGCCGAGGCCAAGAAGCTGGCGCTCGCGCCGGTGCACATGTTCGAGTCGGTGCACCTCCCCGCGCAGGTCGGCGGCACCCTGGCCCAGCTCTACGAGGCCTGGGACGGCTCGGGAACGCCGCAGGGGGCGCGAGGCGAGGACATCGCCATCGGGGCGCGCATCCTGGCCGCGGTGGACAGCTGGCTGGACCTCACCCGGAACCCGGGGAACGCCTTCGGGCGGCTCTTCACCCGCGAGCAGGCGCTCAGCTACATGGCCGAGCAGGCCGGGAAGCTGTTCGACCCGCAGGTGGTGGAGATGCTCGAGCTGCTCCACTCGGGCGAGCTGCTGCGCCGGCGGCTGGAGAGCGACGGGCGGCAGGTGCTGGTGGCGGACCCCGAGCCGGCGCACCGGGACGCGCTGGTGCATGCCCTGGGCAGGAAGGGGCTGGTAGTGCACGCCACCAGCACGCTGGAGGGCGCGGTGGAGTCCGCCCCGGGGTCCGACCTGTGGCTGTTCTCGGTGGCGCTCGGACTGCCGGAGGTGGCGGACGCGGCGGTGCAGCTGCGATCGGATCCGCGTCTCGCCGGGACGCCGTTGCTGGTCTCCGGGCCGGCGGATGAGGCCGGCTCGGAGCGGCTGCTCCAGTCGGGGGTCAATGCGCTGCTCGGAACGGGCGACCCGCCGGATCTCGCCGACCAGGTCGTCGAGGCGCTTCGAGAACGGATCGGCCACGGGGCGCCGGCGCGGGTGGTCCAGGGCACCGCGGACGAGCTCCCGCCGCGGGACGTGCTCCGCATCCTCGGGAGCGGACGGAAGTCGGGACGGCTCGTGCTCCGCGCCGACGGGGGCGACGGGCTCCTCCAGTTCGAGCGCGGCCGCGTGGTGTGGGCTGGAGCCGACCAGGTCCGCGGCGAGGAAGCGTTGACGCAGATTCTCCGGGCCAGGGCCACCGAGTTCGTCTACGACCCGGACGCTCTCCTCATGGAGCTGCCGCACCTGGATACGGATCTGGAGCTGGTGGTGCGGGCACTCGAGCCGGCGTGAGGCACGGCCCCCACCGCCTGCCCGACCTCGGCTTCCCCAGGGGCTGTCGCGTCACGCGCCCGGCAGCTGGAACCGGTACACCCGCGCCGCGTTGACGCTGGTGGCCTCGGCGAGCTGCTCGAGCGGAAGACCCTTCAGCTCCGCGACCCGGCGCGCGGTCTCCAGCACGTAGGCGGGCTCGTTCTTCTTCCCGCGGTACGGAACCGGCGCCAGGTACGGCGAGTCCGTCTCCACCAGGAGCCGCTCCAGCGGAGCGAAGCGCACCGCCTCGGCGAGGGCCTCGGTCTTCTTGTAGGTCACCACGCCCGAGATGGAGAGGTCGAAGCCGAGGTCCAGGTAGATCCGCGCCGCCGCCAGGTCGCCGGTGAAGCAGTGGATGACCCCCGGCGTGGGGCGCTCCGAGCGGAGAACCTCGGCGCACTCCGCATGCGCGTCGCGGACGTGGACCACCAGCGGCTTTCCCACCACCACCGACAGCGCGCACTGGCGCCGGAACACCGCGTCCTGCACCTGCCGCGGCGAGCGGTCGTAGTAGAAGTCGAGCCCCGCCTCCCCCACCGCATGCACCTCCGGCCGGCGGCAGGACTCCTCGAGGAAGGCAAAGTCCGCCTCGGTGGCCCGCACCGCCTCGTGGGGGTGAATCCCCAAGGTCGCGGTCAGGCGATCGGGGTGCGCCCGGGCCACCGCGATCGCATGCCCGAAGTCGCCCGGGGCCTGGAACTGGCCGACGACGATCGCCTGCACCACTCCTGCCGCCGCCATCCGGGCGAGGACCCCCGGGACGTCGGGGTACTCGTCCGGCTCGAGATGACAGTGCCCATCGACCAGCCGCATCACTTCACCGGACTGCCGGGCGGCAGGTCCCCCGGATCGACGAGCTTCAGCGAGGCGCCACCGCTCCCGGCCGCGAGCAGCATCCCTCGCGACTCGATGCCCCGCAGCGCACGCGCCTTGAGATTCGCGACCACCACGACCTTCCGACCGACCAGCATCTCCGGCGCATAGGCCTCGGCGATGCCCGCGACCACCGTCCGCGGACTCCCCTCCCCCACGTCCACCGTGAGCTTCAGCAGCTTGTCCGCCTTGGGGACCCGCTCGGCCGCCAGCACCTGGCCCACCTTCAGCGCCACCCGGGCGAAGGCCTCGAGGTCGATCTCCTCGGGCTGGGCATCCTTGCCACTGGCCTCCGGTGGCTTCCCGGCGCGCGCAGCCCTGGCGCCGGTCGTGCTCGCAGAGGCCGCCGCGAGGCGTGCCAGCTCCTCCGGCGGCACCAGCCGGTTCACCTGCGCCTCTTCCAGCCGCGGCAAGAGCGGCGACGGGATCCCGAGCGCCCGCCCTCGGGGCAGCAGCGGCAGCCGCGCTCTGGTGAGATCGGCGAAGGTCACCGGCGCCGTCCCGAGCTGGGCGAAGAGCTTGTCCGTCACCGAGGGAACGATCGGCGCGAGGAAGGTCGCGAGCAGCGCCACCACGTCCGAGACGTCCGACAGGTCCGCCCGGGCCACCTCGGGGTCGGCCTTCAGCTTGGCCCACGGCGCACGCGCCTGGAGGAACTGGTTCGCCGATTGCGAGACCTCGACCGTGGTCCGCACCACCGCCCGGAGATCGAGCGACTCGTAGGCCTCGACCACCTCCGGGATGCGGGCCAGCGCCCCCTCGAGCAAGGTCTTCCCCGCCTGACCCGGCGCAGGGGCGAGCGTTCCTCCGAGCGGGCCGGTCAGCAACGACAGCGTCCGGTTCGCGAGGTTGCCGACGTTGTTCACCAGCTCGCCGTTCACCCGGGAGCGGAACTCGGGCAGCGACAGGTCGAAGTCCTCGGGACCCGGCCCGAGGTTCGCGGCGTAGAAGTAGCGCAGGTAGGCCGGATCGAACGCCTCCAGCGCCGTCCGCGCCTCGATGAGCGTCCCCCGCGACTTGGACATCTTCTCGCCGTTCAGCGTGAGGTGGCCGTGGACGTGCAGCTTCGCCGGCCGCTTGAACCGCGCGACATGGAGGACGGTGGGCCAGAACAGCGCGTGGAAGTAGACGATGTCCTTTCCGATGAAGTGGCGGATCTCGGTGTCCGAGTCCTCCGCCCACAGGGCCATCGCCGAGCGTGCCCGCCCCGAATCCTTGGCCCACTTCTCGGTCGCCGAGACGTACCCGATGGGCGCGTCCAGCCAGACGTAGAAGAACTTGTCCTTCTCCCCGGGAATGGGAAACCCGAAGTAGGGCGCGTCCCGGCTGATGTCCCAATCCTGGAGACCCTGGTCGAAGAAGGCCTGCAGCTGGTTGGCCACCGCCGGGTGCAGGAAGCCGGGGCTCCGCACCACCTCCTGGAGCCACGCCTGGTGCCGCGACAGGGCGAAGAAGAGGTGCTCGCTCTCCCGGGTGACCGGGGGCGTGCCGCAGATGGCGCAGCGCGGGGCAATCAGCTCGTCGGGCCGGTAGGTCTTCCCGCACACCTCGCAGGCGTCCCCGTACTGGTCCGGGCTCTTGCAATTGGGGCAGGTCCCGCGCACGAACCGGTCTGGCAGGAACCGCTTGTCGACCTCGCAGTAGGTCTGACGGATCGACCGGCGCAGGATGTCCCCCGCCTCCTTCAGCCGCCCGTAGATCAGCTCGGAGTAATGCTGGTTCTCCGGACTGTTGGTGGAGTGGAAGGTGTCGAGCGAGATCCCGAAGTCGCGCAGGTCCGCCCGGTGCGACTCCCACATCCTCCCCACCAACGCCTCGGGCGTCAGCCCTTGCTTCGCCGCGTAGAGCTCGATCGGCGTGCCGTGGGTGTCGTCGGCGCAGACGAACACCACCTCGTTCCCGGCAGAGCGCAGGTAGCGGACGAAGATGTCCGCCAGGACGTGCTCCACCATGTGACCGACGTGCAGCGGACCGTTGGCGTACGGCAGCGCTGGGGTGACGAGGTACTTCTTCTTCCCGGGCATCGAGGCGTGGTTTCCAGAGGGACGACGAGGGCCGCGCACTCTAGCGGCTCGGGCCTCCTCCTGCACGACTCCGGGTCAGCGTTCGTCGGGCGCCGGGCGAGGCCCGGACGACGCGGTCACTGCACGTCGTCCGGCTCTCCCCGCGGACCACCACGCCCACCGTGCATCATTCCCCGCAGCGTCCCGGGCATCCGGGCGATGGCCAGCGCCAGCTTGGCCTTCTTCTGCGGGGGCAACCCCTGCGAGAGCTGCTGGAACATCTTCTGGTCGATCTGGTGCATCTGGGCGCGCAGGTCGATGATCTTCTGGATCGAGGGGTCCACCTGCCCGTAGGCGGTGGTGTCACCCTTCGCCGCGCGGCGCAGCACCTGCGCCAGGTCGAACATCTGCTGGCGCAGCGGCGCTCGCTGGGCGTCCCACTGGGCGATCGTCTGCCGCAGCTTCAGCGTCCCGGCGTCATCGAGCTCCAGCGCCTCGGCGAGCTGGAGGGTCACCAGCATCTGGGCGCGCTGATCCATCTGCTCGCGCCGCTCGGCGGAGGCCGGGTCGTCCGCCTTCTTCGGGCTGGCCGCCTGGGCCACACCCGCCACCGACACCACCGCGAGCACCATCCACGTCTTCATCGTCCTGCTCCTCTTCAGCCTATCCATCCAGGTTTCCGAACAACCCCGGGCCCTCGAGCGACAGCGCGTCGTCCTCCACCGTGTCCACGGTCTCGTCCGACGCGTCGCTCATCTCCGGGAAGAGCTCCTGCGTGTCGCCCGCCGCCAGCACCTCGGCCGCCAGCGCCCCGGCGCTCGCCCGCTCGACGACCGGGGCATGCCGGCGCGGAGCAGGGCGGACCGACACCGTCAGCACCGCCGCCGCCGCGGCGGCCACCAGCACCGCCGGCACCTGCCACCGCGCGCGCCGCGGGCCCACCCGGGGCGCCTCGCCGAGGCGACGGGAACGCAGCACCTCGAGCTCGGCGGCGCCAACGGGCGGCAGCTCCACCGCCGCGAGCACCGCCTCCAGCCCCAGCGCCTCTTCCCGGCACCGGGCGCAGCCGGCCAGGTGGGCCTCGAGCGCCTGCGCCTGCTCCAGGGGCAGCTCGCCCCGGCGGCGCTCCGAGAGCAGCGCTCCCAGCATCTGGCACTCCACGCTCATCGCTCGCCCTCCCCGCCCAGCCGCTCCCGCAGCCTCCGCACAGCATGGTGAAAGTGAACCTTGGCGTTGTTCTCGGTGATGTCCAGCACCCGCGCCACCTCGGCGAAGGGCAGCTCGCCGTCCACCCGGAGCGCGAACACCTCCCGCTGCCGGCGGGTGAGCGCGTCGAGCGCAGCCCGCACCATCCGGCGGCGCTGCTCGACCTCGAGGCGATCAGTGATCCCGCTCTCCGCGGCGGGGAGGTCCATCGACTCCACCGGCTCCAGACGCCAGCGGCGCCCGTCCCGGGCGTGGTTCTTCCCCACGTTCACCGCCACCCGGAGCAGCCAGGCCCGGAACGCGCCCTCCTCGCCCAGCCGCATGCGCGGGAACACCCGAGCTGCCGCGGCGAGGGCCCGCAGGAACGACTGCTGGACCAGGTCCGCCGACTCCTCCGGAGAGCGCGCGTACCGCCGTACCAGCGCCAGCACCAGCCGCTGGTGACGCTGCACCAGCGCCCCGAACGCGGCCCGGTCTCCCGCCAGATGCGCGTGGACCAGGGCCTCGTCCGAGGGTGCGCGCGGCCCCACCAGCGTCAGCTGCGGCGCCTGCCGGGGTCGTCCGCTCCGGGTCATGGAGAGCGCGAGCACGCCGGGAAGAACCCGGCCCTGCATCGGGAGGTTAAGTCGGGCCTCGGCCTGGGGGGCACACCGTCCACAACAGCCGCTCGAGCACCAGCTTCCCCGCCCCCGACGATTTGAGCGCCACGTCGGCCTCGGCGCAGGCGAGGAGTCCCCTGCGGAGCGCCGGGCGCCCGTAGCGCGCCGCGGCCTGCATCCCCAGGAACGCCGCCCAGGGGTGCGGTACCCGCTGGCCATGCTGCTTCGCCTCCCGCTCCACGCCGGGGAAGATCCGCGACTTGAACTCGTCGAAGCTCCGTGGCGGCTGCCCGCGGCCCAGCTGGGTCATCCGCTCGTGGGACTCGATGAGCCCGCGGACCACGCTGGCCACGGCCCCGAGGATCATCAGCGGGGCCGCGCCATGCTCCAGCGCCTCGTCCACGTAGCGGAGCGCCGCGGGGAGGTCGCGCTTCTGGAGGGCATCCGACAGCTCCAGGAACTCCTCCTCGCGTACCCGGGCGACCACCTGCTCCACGTCCTCGCGCCGGATGAGGGGCCCCTGCACGTAGGCCACCAGCTTCTCCAGCTCGGACTGGAGCAGCCGCATCTGTCCACCCAGCCGGTCGCGCAAGGCCTCCTCGGCGCCGGGACCGAGCCGCTTCCCCGTTCCCTCGAGGAAGCTCCGCGCCGCTCCGCTGAGGTCCAGGTCCCGGAGCCGCCCACCCACCTTCCGCTCCAGCACCGCGCCCTGCTTCTGCGCGACCTTGAGGAGTGGGTGGCGGGGGTCCACGTCGGTCGCGGCGATGAGCAGCGCATGTCCGTCGGGGAGGCCCCGCTCCAGCGCCGAGAGGAGCGGCGAGACGTCCGACTCGGGCGCCGTCACCCCTTCCTCGCGGATGAAGCCCGCCATCTCCCGGAGCCAGTCGAGGTCGGCGTCGGCCAGGGTGATGCCCAGCTCCTCCCTCCACGCCTCGGGGGCCGGCGCCCCAGGCACCGACGGGTCCACCTCGGCCGCGCCCCAGCCTGCCCGGGCGACGAGGGCGAGCAGCCGGCGGGCCGACTCCTTCCGCCGCCCAGCCTTCCAGGCCTCGCGCACCTTCCCCAGCGCGTCCACCCGGCCCTTCTTCGGGGCGAGGAACTCGGGGTCGCGCACCAGCGCCACCTTCCGGCCGGGGAACAGCGGCAGGGTGAGCAGCTCGGCGGCGATCTCCCGCGGTGAGGCGGCGTCCAGCACCGCGAAGTTCAGGCCCGCCGCCGCGTCGGGGACTAGGGCGTGGGCCAGCGCCTCGGCGTCCCGCCGCACCAGGAACTCCTCCCCCCAGCAGAGGTAGAGCGGCCGCACGGTGCCGGCCTTCACCTCGGCGAGCAGCGGCGCGAGGGGATCGCTCATCCCTCCATCTCCAGCAACATCCGCTCGAGCTGCAGCCGCGGCGACGCGTTCCGCTGGCGGATGGCCACCATCGCGTCGTCGAGCAGGCGGAAGCGGCGGTGCAGCGTGTCGTCGTCCAGACGCCCGGCCACCCGCTCGGCCAGCGGCCTCAGCTCGGGATGAAACAGGCCGTCGCCTCCTGCCCGCGCCACCGCCACGTCGCGGACCCAGACGGTGAGCAGCGCCAGCGTCGACTCGGCCTCCTCCCGGCTGCTCCCGGCCTCGTCGGCGAAGCGGAGCACCGTCCGGAGGTCCGCCCCGGTCACCGCCTCGAAGCGCTCGATGCGGCCCCGCCGGTCGGCGAGGCGCTCGGCGTCGAGTGACAGCGCGCGCTCGAGGCTCCCGTCGGCCAGCGAGGCCACCGCCTCGGCCACGTCCGGGGACACCTCGAGCCGCCGCTGCACCTCGTCCCGCACGAAGGCGTGGGGCAGCGGCCCGAAGGCCACCCGGACGCAGCGGCTGCGCAGGGTGGGAAGCAGCCTGTCGGGCGCGGCGGACACCAGCAGCAGCACCGTGTCCGGGGGCGGCTCCTCCAAGGTCTTGAGGAAGGCGTTCTGGGCCTGGGGGTTCATCGCCTCCGCCGGCAGGAGCAGCACCACCTTGCGCGAAGCCTCCAGCGGGCGAAGGGCGAGCCTTTCCTGGAGGCGTCGCACCTGGTCGACGCGGATCTCCCTCGACGGCACGTGGTCGAAGTCGCTCCGGGCCGCGAGCTTCCGCCGAACCGCCTCCTCCTCGGGCATCAGCCACAGCACGTCCGGGTGATGGAAGTGGGCCACCCGGGTGCACGCCGGGCACTTGCCGCAGCCCACCAGCGGGGACACCGGGCACACCAGCGCCTGGGCCATGCCCAGCGCCGCGAGCTCCTTGCCCACGCCCGCGGGCCCGGTCAGCAGCCACGCATGATGCACGGTGCCGTGCGCCAGGGCCGCCTGGAGCGCGTGAACCGCACGGGACTGTCCCTGGACGTCGGAGAGGGCCATCGGAAGGACCTCCTCACATGCTCGGGCGGGCCTCTGCCGTCAACCTTGACGGGGCTGCCGAGCGGCCCGCATCCTCCCGCCCGCGCTTGGTGCTCCAACTGCTCCAGAGCCACGGGCTGTTCGCCGCCTGCGCGGGACTCCTGGTCTCGCTCATCGGGCTCCAGGCGCTGAGCGGCGACCCGCAGTTCAAGCGCGACCTGCGCGGTGCGGCCTCGCTCCTGGCCGGGTACCTCGTCCTCCGGACGGTGGACCTCTACCGGGGGGCCGGGCTGCCCCAGGGGCTGCACCAGGTGCTCGAGCTGGCCTGGATGCTGGCCCTCAGCTTCGGCTTCATCCGGCTGGGCGTGTCGGTGCTGCTGAAGCTGGCCCGGCTGCGCGCCCGGCCGACTCCGAAGATCCTCCGGGACGTGCTGGACGGCACGCTGTACCTGGTCGCCACGCTGATCATCGTCCAGCGCGAGTTCCGCATCGATTTCTCCAGCCTGCTCGCCGGATCGGCCATCGTCTCGGTGGTCATCGGTCTGGCGCTCCAGGAGACGCTGGGGAACCTGTTCGCCGGCCTCGCCATCCAGCTCGAGCGTCCGTTCCAGGTGGGGGACATCGTCTCGGTGGGCACCGATGTCTTCGGGCGCATCGTGCAGATCGGCTGGCGCGCCACCCGGGTGGAGAACAAGCGCCGGGAGATCATCTCGCTGCCCAACACCACCTTCAGCAAGCAAGGGGTGAAGAACTACTCGCGCGGGGGTGAGCCGGTGGGCTTCGACACCTTCGTCACCGTCACCTACGACACGCCGCCGAACCGGGTGAAGGGGGTGCTCCGCGAGACGCTGGCCGAGGTGCCGCTGATCCTCGCCGAGCCCGCGGCCCGGGTGCGGACCTGGGGCTACGAGCAGTCGGGCATCAGGTACCGGATCCGCTTCTACGTCGCGGACGTGGCCCGGGCGAACGGGGTGCGCGACGAGATCCTGACCCGGCTCTGGTACCGACTCCGACGCGAGGGCATCGAGGTGCCCTACGAGCAGCGGGTCGTTCACCACCGCTTCGACGAACAGCGGACCCCGGAGTTCCCGGTCTCCAGCCGGATCGCCCTGCTCGACGACGTGGACCTGTTCCGGGTGCTGGGCCCGAGCGAGCGCGAGCGGGTGGCCCACGAGATGGTGGCCCGCCGCTTCGGCCGCGGCGAGCGCATCATCGAGCAGGGTGCACCGGGCCAGACCTTCTACGTGGTGGCCTCGGGGAGCGTCTCCATCCTGACCGTCCGCGGCGTGGAGGTGACCCGGCTCGGGCGCGGGCAGTACTTCGGCGAGATGTCACTGCTCACCGGCGAGCCGCGCTCGGCGACGGTGATTGCCGCCGAGGACGCGGTGCTGTTCGAGCTGGACCGGCCCACCTTCGCCCAGCTCTTCGACGAGCAGCCGGCGCTGGCGGGGCTGCTCTCCGAGGCGCTGGCCCACCGGCGAGGGCAGCTCCGGGCGGTGGCCGAGGCGAACGGCACGGTGGTCGAGGTGCGCGAGGCGCACTGGATCCTCGACCGCCTCCGCTCGATCTTCGGCCTGCGGGCCTGACCCACAGCATCTGCCATCCGATGACTGTTAACGCTCTGTTGCGCCTGGAGACCTACCGGGGCGACGACCACGGCGAGCAGCTCGCCGAGCGCTGAACCTCACCCCAGGCGGGAGAGGGCGCCGGAGGCGAGCTCCGCTCCGGAAATGACTCCCCGCTCGGTCACCAGGGACGTCACCAGCGAGGCCGGGGTCACGTCGAAGGCGGGGTTGAAGACCCGCGCCCCCGCCGGCGCCCAGCGAACGCCGCGTCCGCCGCGCACCTCGTCCGCCGCCCGCTGCTCGATGGGGATGCCGTCCCCCGACGGGCAATGCAGATCCACCGTCGACCACGGGGCGACCACGTGGAACGGCACGCCGTGCGCGCGGGCGAGCACCGCCACCGCGTAGGTCCCGATCTTGTTCGCCACGTCGCCGTTCCGGGCGACCCTGTCCGCGCCGACCAGGACCCGGCTCACCTTCCCGGCCCGGAAGAGCGTTCCGGCCATGCCGTCGGTGATCAGCGTGTACGGGACGCCAAGGCGGTCCAGCTCCCAGGCGGTGAGCCGGGCGCCCTGGAGCAGCGGGCGGGTCTCGTCCACCCAGACGTGAAGGCCGAGCCCGCGGGCGTGGCCACGGTGCACCACTCCCAGCGCGCTGCCGATCCCCGCGGTCGCCAGCGCGCCGGCATTGCAGTGGGTGAGCAGCTGCTCGCCGGACGCCAGCAGATCCGCGCCCAGCTCGCCCATCCGGGCACAGGCAGCGACGTCCTCGTCGTGAATCGCCTCGGCCTCGCGGACCACGTCCGCCGCGCTCCCCCCGGCATCGAGCACCGCCTGCAACCGGTCCATCGCCCACGCCAGATTCACCGCCGTGGGACGCGCCTCGCGCAGCCGGGCGATGGCGCTGCGGAGCGAGGGCCCGTCCGCCCCCCGCTCGGCGGCGGCGGCCACGCTCAGGGCCGCGGAGACGCCGATCAGCGGCGCCCCCCGGACCGAGAGCCGCTGGATGAGGCCCACCATCCCGCCGGGGTCGCTCCCGTCGAGCCACACCTCGGCGTCGGGGAGCCGGGTCTGGTCCAGGAGCTGGAACCGCGTCCCGTCGCAGCGGAGGGCCATCCCCTCGAAGCGCTTCACTGCAGCCTCGGGCCGATGCGCGCCCGGAGCGCCCGCAGCGCCTCCAGCTCGAGCGGCGGGAGCGGCGTCACCCCTCCGAGCTCCTCGGCGCACTTGAGGATCAACGCGCTGTGCTCGACCCGCTCGATGCCGTTGATCGCCTCCTCCATCGACTCGCCCCAGGCCAGCGCGCCATGGCGCGAGAGGAGCAGGAGCCGGTGCGCCGGGAGGAACGGCAGGAGGACCGCCCCCATCTCCTCGGTACCCGGGCGCGCGTAGGGGACGACCGGCACCCGTCCGGCGGCGAGGAGCAGCTCGGGGAGCCCGTCCGTGGGCAGCTCGGTCAGCTCGGGGCGGGCCAGGGTCCAGGCAATCGCGGTGGGCGGGTGGGCGTGAACGACCACCCGTGCCTCGGGGCAGGCCCGGTACACCGCGAGATGCATCGCCCGCTCGGTGGATGGCAGCCCCTGGAGGATGCGTCCGTCGAGCGTGACCCGGGCGAGCGAGCCGGGACGGAGCCGCGCCTTGTTCACCCCGGCGGGGGTGAGGACGACGCTGTCGTCCGGCAACCGCACGCTGACGTTCCCGTCCGCCGCCGCGAGCAGCCCGCGGGCGTGCAGGTGCGCGCAGGCGTCGCGGATCTCCTCGAAGTGGGGCTCGTCCATCTCGGCGCAGCTCCTCGAACGCACCGTGCCATGGCCCGGGCTCACAGGCCAACGGCCTCCGCCCGGCTGGCGCACCACGTCGGCCAGTGACCGAGCGCGGGCCTCGGCAACGGGATCGAACCCGGCACGGAGCCCGTCGCGGGCGTCGATCGGTCGGCCGCCCCGGCAGTCGGCGCTCAGCGCACGATGACCGCGCAGGCGATGCGGTCGCCGGCATCGCCCGAGGGCTGGGTGTGGTGGTCGTCGGCCTTGGCGTGGAGCACCAGCGCGCTGCCGTCGGCGTCGAGCACCGTGGTCGGCCCCGGGCTCAGGGTGAGGGCGGGAGCGAAGGTCTCGAAGTCGACCTTCCCGCTCCGGGGCACGACCAGGTTGGGCAGGTCCCCGGCGTGGAGCCCGCCCGGGTCGAGCACGCCGTGCGATCTCTGGGTGGGGTTGTAGTGGCCTCCGGCGGTCTTGAACGGAGCCTCGCACTTCCCGGTCTCGTGGAAGTGGAGGGCGTGCACACCCTTCGGGAGGTTCTTGAGCTTCCCCCGCAGGAGGAGTCCGTGCGGCGAGTCGGTGAGGGTGATCTGACCCACCGAGCGGCCGCGGAGGTCCCGGATCGCCACCGTCAGGGTGCCGGGGGGCTGGGTGGCGGGCTCGGATGGCGCGGCCCGTGCATTCGCCAGCAATGGCAGGGAAAGCCCGAGCAGGGCGAGCATCGGCGGGCGAGAAGTCATGGCTCGGCGATCAGTTGTCCCGTCCCCCCGGGATCCGTCAGCCTCGCCCGACGAGGCGGCCAGGGCGGCCGGGACCATCCCGGAGGCGCAGGTGATACCCTCACGCCGCATCTCGTCAGGGCATGAGCACTCCCCAGGCGATCGCGCGCACCATCCTCGACGGCTTCGAGAAGCGCTACGCGCAGTTCCGCGCGCTCGGCGCCGCCGCGAAGGAGCGGTTCGAGAAGGCGGACTGGGCCGCCGCCCACGAGCTGAACCGGATCGGCATCGGGACGTATGACGAGCGGGTGCGCGAGTCGGTGGAGTCGGTGGTGCGCCTCTACCCCGATGCCCACACCGACGAGACGCTCTGGCCCCAGGTGAAGCAGGCCCTGATCGGGCTGCTCTATGATCACAAGCGTCCCGAGTGCGCCGAGACGTTCTACAACTCGGTCGCCTGCCGGGTGCTGGACCGCACCTACTACCGGAACGAGTACATCTTCTGGCGCCAGGCCGTCGCCACCGAGTTCATCGACGCCGACGACGCGACCTGGCGTGCCTGGTATCCGCGCAAGGGCGACCTCCTCTCGACCTTCACCGCCATCGCCCGGAGCCTCGACCTCGCGGTGCCCTTCGAGGACCTGCGCCGCGATCTCCGCAGGGTGCTCCTCTCCTTCCGGGCACACCTCCCGGGAAAGCGCGACCGCGCGCTCAACTTCCAGGTGCAGGTGCTCTCCTCGCTCTTCTTCCGCGACAGGGGCGCTTACGTCGTGGGCCGGCTGCTGAACGGGAACCAGCAGACGCCCTTCGTGGCCTGTCTACGCCACGCCTCCTCGGGGCGCGGGCTCTACGTGGACGCGCTCCTCCTCAAGCCGGAGCACCTCGCGGCGCTGTTCAGCCTCTCGCGGGCCTACTTCATCGTCGACATGGACGTCCCGTCCGAGTTCGTCGCC
The DNA here is from genome assembly GCA_035519675.1 of Myxococcaceae bacterium. Classification (GTDB taxonomy): domain Bacteria; phylum Myxococcota; class Myxococcia; order Myxococcales; family Myxococcaceae; genus RPRB01. The sequence continues at coordinate 98,220 of DATIWB010000102.1, read as the reverse complement.
TTCCTCAACCAGCTGATGCCGGGGAAGTCGAAGGCCGAGCTGTACACCTCGGTGGGCCTGCACAAGCAGGGCAAGACGCTCTTCTACCGAGATCTCATCTCCAGCCTGAAGCACTCCACCGACTGTTTCGTCCCCGCCCCCGGCGCGCGGGGAATGGTGATGATGGTCTTCACCCTCCCCTCGTTTCCGTGGGTGTTCAAGGTGATCCGGGACGAGTTCCCGCCCCAGAAGCAGGTCACCCGGGAGGAGGTCCAGGCGAAGTACCTCCTGGTGAAGTACCACGACCGGGTGGGAAGGCTGCCCGACGCGATGGAGTACTCGGACGTGCTCTTTCCCACCGACCGGATGGATCCGGTGGTGGTGGCGGAGCTGGAGCGCACCTGCGCCCGGAGCATCGACCACGACGGTGGCCGGCTGGTCGTCAAGCATCTCTACGTCGAGCGCCGGATGACGCCGCTGGACCTGTTCCTGGAGCGCGGGGACCCGTTGCAGCGGTACCGGGCCATCCTCGAGTTCGGCGGGGCGATCCGCGACCTCGCCGAGGCGAACATCTTCCCCGGCGATCTCCTGCTGAAGAATTTCGGGGTGACCGGCCGCGGCCGCGTGGTGTTCTACGACTACGACGAGATCTCGCTGCTGACCGAGGTCAGCTTCCGGCGCCTGCCGAGCGCACGGGACGAGGCCGAGGAATCGTCCGCCGAGCCGTGGTTCCACGTGGGGGCGCGGGACGTGTTTCCCGAGGAGTTCGTCCGCTTCCTCTTCCCCCCGGGACGGCTCCGCGAGATCTTCGTCGACATGCACGGGGCGCTGCTCGACCCCGCGTGGTGGATCGCCCGCCAGGAGGAGATCCGCTCCGGGAGGCAGCCGGACTTCATCCCCTATCCGGACGAGGTGCGGCTGCGGCAGGTGCTGGGCTAGGGTGCCAGGCAGTCCGCGGTACCAGCCGGTGGGGGGAACCCCGGTGCTCTTGATCCAGCTCATCCGTACGGGGTTCCTCTCGGGCCTGATCTTGACGTCGGGGAGCACCGCGGCGCCGAGCTCCTTCGACGAGTGCCTAAAGAACCTGCGCTCCGGCCCGGACTCGTTTCTGGGCTATCTCTGCCTCGGCACCCCCGGGCTGCCGGAGCGCGGGTCCGAGGTCATGGCGGTGTTGCGGAGCGTGCTCCGGCGAAAGCCCGCCGAGCCACACGCACGGGTCTATCTGGCCCTGATGCGCCTGTACCGCTACGGGGAGGTGGAAGACCGGGACTTCACTGAACCGCTCGCGGTCTTCGAGCGGAACCGCGCCTGGCCCGACCTCTTCCTCGCTCAGCTCGCCTTCGTGGAAAGGAGCTGCCTCAGAGGCCTCCGGGTGCGCACGACGTGTGCGGAGGCGAAGCCACTTCTCGAGCAGGCGGATCGGCTCGCCCGGTCAATCGGCGATCCTGGCCTGGTCCGACTTGCAGCGATCGCTCGGATGCGCTGGAACATTCAAATGCAGAGCTTCAGCGCGGCCCGGCGCGCTGAGAAGGATCTCGATTCCATGCCCGGCCATCCTCCTGCGTGGCTGAGGGTGCTCGAGGCTGCCACCCGGGCCAGGTTCGCGAGCCAGACCGGGGACGAATTCCGGGCCCGCGATCTCTACGCGGGGCTTCTGGCCGCCACGCCTTCCGATTCCGCCAGCCACGCGGCGGCGCTTGCCGGCGTCGCTGGAGCAACCACCCGCATGGCCTTCGAGGGCCTCGCCGATCGCCGTGAGGCCGAACATCTCCTGCGGACCGCACTGGCGGCCGAAGAGCGTCTAGGAATCGTCGCTTACAATGGCGGAGAGATCGGCACCGAGCTTACCCGGGCCTTCCTCGTCCTCCTGCTCGGCCGCACGCCGGAAACGCTCGCCATCGTCCACAACGACCCGAAGCCCTACGATCCCCGGTCCCTGGAAGTCTTGCTCCAAGGGCCGCAGGAGGAACAACGCCGCGCACTCGATCTGGCTCGCGCACTCCCCCAACACGATGACCCCCGAGTCTCGTCAATTTCGCTCGCGCGGGCGCACGTCGAGCTCGCGGTCGGCTCGGCGTCGGAAGGGATGCGCTGGGGCGACGAGGCGATCCAGCTCCTCGAGACAAGGAGGAGCCACGAGGAAGACGACGAGATCCGGATGAAGGGGGACTCGACCTACGCGCTCGTTTACCGGACGTACCTCTCGGATCTTCTCGACAGGAGTTCCTCCGACTCGCGACACCTCGAGAAGGCATGGCGAGTATCGGAGCAGCTGCGGGCACGGGTTCTTCTGGAGACATTGCTGTCCAGGAAGGACTCGGAAGGGGCACCCGCCGAACCCATCCCCGAACTGGCTGATCTTCGGTCAGCACTCCATCCGGGTGAGGCGCTGGTGTCCTTTCTGGTCTGGTCTCCGCGCCCGAGTCTGGAGTTGCCTTACACCCGAGGACACTCGTACGCGCTCATCCTCACCCAGGAGGATCTCCTCGCCGTGCGAATCGCCCAGGGCGAGACTCTGGAGCCTGCAGTGAAGGCCTGGGGAGGACTGCTCGGTGAGCGGCGCGGGAGCACCGAGCCGGGTGCTCGGCGGCTTTACGAGGACGTTCTCAGACCGGTCCTGCACGCACTGCCTCCCGAGGTGCAGTCCCTTACCCTGGTGCCCGATGGACCGCTCCACGGGCTTGCCTTCGATGCCTTGTCGGAGACTGGCCGTGCGCCATACGTTGCTGATCGCTACCGGATCTCGATCGTTCCCTCGGCGTCGGTGTGGCTCCGCCTCAGGAAACGGCCGCGGGTTCAATCCGGACTCGCGTTGGCCTTGGCGAGCACGCCCGAGGGAGGTGCGGTCGGGACCGCAGAGACCCGTGGGGACATCGAGCCTGGACAACTCGCCGTCCTTCTGCACACCCGGGAGGAGGCCCAGGAAGCAGTGGATGCGTTCCCGGGTGGAAGTCTGCTCGTCGCAGGACACGACGCAACGCCAGAACGATTGTCACCAAACGAGCTGCGACGGGTATCGCTGGTTCACTTCGCCGTGCACGGCGTGGCGAACGCGCGTGAACCCGACGAGTCGTTCCTGCTGCTGGCGCCAGGCGCGAGCGGTTCGGGCAAGCTCAAGGTCGCTGACGTGTCGCGATTCGACTGGACTGGCAAGACGATCGTGCTCTCGGCATGTGACACCTCGGTCGGCCCGTTGCGCATCGGTGAGGGAGTTCTGAGCCTGGCGCGGGGGTTCTTCGCCGGCGGTGCCTCCGCCGTCATCGGAACCCTCTCTCGGGTACGCGATGACGACCAGCGAGCCCTGTTCCATGCCTTCTACGCCGAGCTGCGCCGCGGGGTGTCCGTCGGCGAGGCGATGGCCGCTGCGAAGCGGGCGCTCATCCGCAGCGGCGCGCCACCCGCCGCCTGGGCAAACGTCATCGTCCTTGGAGACGCCACCGTGCACCCGCGGGCGCCGGATCCACCGTCGCGAAGGTGGTGGCCGGTCGCGGCCCTCGGCGCGGCGGTCGTCGTTGCGCTGGGCGTGCGCGCCAGATCCCGGCGCAGCCCCCTCACTACTTCGGCGTGAACGTTGCGTTCGGGCAGCTGGAGGCGCACTTCCCCGAGGTGATGTCCGAGCAGCTGTCGCTGTTCAGGCACTGAGCGCAGCTGCTGTCCGGCGCCCCGCAGCTGGCGTCGCACGAGAATCCAGACGAGTTGAGGCTGCACGACTGGAGCTTGTCGCAGGCCTCCTTGCAGTTCCCGCTCGACCCACAGCCCACCGGCGCCACAGCGAGCACAACCAGGCACCACAGCCAACGTCCCTTCACGGTCTCTCCCCTTGTATTCGGCCTCTTCCGAAAAGACCCGGTCTCGCTGACGCGTTGCATCCGCACATCCACCGCGATTGACGCACCACCACCTCGTGGCGAGGTGGATTCGACCCACTCTCCGGTCGATGCCGAGGGTGGCAAGCTCCGCCCGCCCGTCGCTCTCGAGGCGACACTGGGGGTTTCCGCATGAACAGGATGCTCGGCTCGGCAGTCCTCGCGCTCGCTCTGGCTCCCGGCTCCGTGCTCGCACACGATCGCGACGACGGTCGGCGCGGTCCGGCGCTGTTCGTCAAGATCGACGGCATCGACGGCGAATCGACCCAGAAGGGCCATGAAGGAGAGATCGAGGCCTTCAACTTCTCGGAGACGTTCCGTCAGTCCGGGAGCCCGACGGGCGGCGGTGGGGGTGGCGCCGGGAAGTTCACGCCGGGACCCGTGGTCTTCACCAAGCTCCAGGGCAAGGCGAGCATCGGCCTCATCCGGGCCTGCGCGAAGGGGACGCACATCCCCAACGTCACCATCACCGCGTACCGCCAGGCCGGGGACGGAAAGACGACTGCGTTCTACAAGATCACGCTGAAGGAGGTCTTCGTCAGCGCGATCAACGAGCAGTCCACCGGAGACTCGCTCACCGACGAGGTCCAGCTGGTCTACGAGAGCGCCCGCTGGGAAGTGTTCGACCCGCCGGACGCGACGGAGTTCGACGGCCGCACCGGCAAGGTGAACAGCACGGCGCCCACCACCGGCCGCAACACCCGCTGACCATGCGCCGGACGCTTCCTGCCGGGCGCGGATGGCCCGAGCTGCTCCTGCTCGTCGTGCTCGCCGCGGCCTGTGGGTCCGGCACGGACGGGGGCCCTTCGGGCTCGTCCGACCCGACGAGGACGGACCCCGGCACCGGCGACGATGTGCCGCCGCCTCAGGCCGAACCGCCGGGGCCGTGGGTGCCCAGCCGCGCTCTGGCGATGGAGCGCTTCGCGCTCGAGACGGCGCTCCAGGCCGCGCTGCAGGAACCGATCGGCGCGGAGTACAGCGATTCGACGGTCTGGAGCCTGTCAGGTGAGGGCGTCGATCTCCGTTTCGAGCTCCGGAGCCGGTTCAACGGGGCGGAGGCGGAGCAGGCCTGCGCCGCGGCAGCCGGGACCGGCGCGCAGATGTCCCTCTCCCTCGGCACGCCCATCTGGACCACGGGCGACTCGGTGTACGTGACGCGGGACGCGACCTGCATCCGGGTCAGCGTCGCCCGTGGCAGCCAGTCGGATCTCGACGGTGCGGAAGCGGTCGCGGCCGCGCTGGTCTCCGGCAGCTGAGGTCGAGCAGCCAGGACGGCCCCCACCGACGCCGTCGGAGGGCGGTCGCCCCGATGAGACCCGCCCGCGGGGATCCATCGCACGGATCCGCCGGGTCCTTCTGTGGGCGAGGCGCTTTGGACCCACCCGCCGCGTTGGATGGGGCGATCTCAGCGGTGGCAGGCTCCCGACGTCGTCGCCGCTGGGGGCGACGCGTGGGGGTCTCGATGAAAGCGAAACTTGTCGTGGCAGTGCTCGCCCTGGCTCTGGTTCACGGCTCGGCGGCGCTCGCGAACGATCGCGACGACGACCGTGACCGCGGCGGATTGCTCTACGTCAGCATCGATGGCGTGCCCGGCGAATCGAAGGAGAAGGGGCACGAGGGCCAGTTCCGCGCGTTCAGGTACTCGGAGACCTGGCGCCTGGAGACCATCACGGTCGCCGGAGGGCCGGTGGTGCCCTCGAAGGTCACGACTGGGCCGGTGGTCTTCAGCAAGGACCACGGCCCTGCCAGCGTCGCCATCCTCCGCGCGCTCTTGACCCCTACCCGCATCACCAAGGCCACTCTCGAGTTCTACCGGGAGGCCGCCGACGGGAAGACCGTCCTCGACTACCGGATCACTCTCGAGAGGGTGCTGGTGGTGGGCATCAACGACCGGACCCTCGAGGGCCGGCTGGTGGACGAGGTCCAGCTCCTCTTCGAGAAGGCCCGCTGGGAGCGATTCGACCCGCCGGACGCGGCCACCTACGACCCTCTGGCCGGGAAGAGCTTGAACGCCCCGAAGCCGGGAGCAGCGACGCGCTGAAGCCGGCGGGTCCGCGCTTCGTCAGGGATGTCCGGGCTCGAGTGGCAGGGCCGGGCGAGCGCCGGGCGCGAGCCTGCGCCCCACGCTGCACTCCGGCCGGAGCACGCAGCGGGCACACAGCTCGGCCCGGGCCCGCGGCGGGCAGGCTCCGCTCATCCCGTGGTGGCAGAGCACGAAGTCGAAGCGGACCGGGTCCACCGGATCCACCACCGCGAGGTTCCGGGTGATGTCCTCCGCCGCTGCCCAGCCCATCGTCCGGCGGCGCACGAGGCCTAGCCGCCACGCCAGGCGGGCCACGTGGGTGTCGAGCGGCACCAGCAGCGCGCTCGGCGGGACGCGCTTCCAGACGCCCAGGTCCACCCCGTCCGGCCCCCGCACCATCCACCGGAGGAACAGGTGGAGCCGCTTCGCCGCCCCCGCCCCCAGCGGGACGGGTAGCAGATGGTCCAGCCCGCGCGTCTTGCCGAGCGCCCGCTCCACCGCGGCGACGTCGACGTCGCGCAGCTCCTGGACGAACGCCCCGAGCGCGTCGCGGAGGTCCCCTCCGGCGCCGTCTCGGGCGGCGAGGAACCCGGCCTCCAGCGAGCCACGCCGCTCCAGCATCCGCCTCATGCCGAGGAGCAACACCGCCACGTCCGCCCCGACGTTGAAGCGGTAGACGAAGCCGGAGAGCAGCGCCCGGGCACCGGCCAGGTCGAGGCCCCGCACGAACGACTCCGGGGAGCGGCCCATCGCCTCGAGGAGCCGGGCGACCCGGGGGAGGAAGAGATCGGCCCGGCCGTAGGCGAGCCCGGCGGCCAGCAGCCCCGCGACCTCGACGTCTCGCGGGTTCCGGTAGCGATGCGGCAGCGACACCGGGTCGAGCGGAAGGCGCCGCCGCGGCGGGGAGACCCGCTCCAGGCGGTCCAGCGCCAGCCGGAGCCGTGCGGCCCGCTCGGGGGACAGCCGGTGGGTGCGGCCGCGGGGCACTAGCGGCTCAGCTCACGCACCGCGTGTCCGAGCTCGGGGAGGATGAGCCGGTCCAGCGCCAGCCGGACCGCGTTGGGGCTTCCGGGGAGGACGAAGACCAGCGCCCCCCGCATCGTCCCGGCCAGTGCCCGCGAGAGCCAGGCTGCGCTGCCGATCTCCTCGAAGGAGAGCATCCGGAACAGCTCCCCGAAGCCGGGGATCTCCTTGTCCAGCAGCGGGCGGACCGCCTCCACCGTCTGGTCGCGTCGGGTGATGCCCGTGCCCCCGGTGATGAGCACCGCTCGGGCCCCGCCCTCGAGCCCAGCCTCCACGGCGGCCCGGATGGCCTCCGGCTCGTCGCGGACCACGGTCTGCCCCACCACGGTGTGCCCGGCCGCCTCGAGCCCTTGCCGCAGCGCTCTCCCGCTCACGTCGTCCTGCTGGGCCCGCGAATCCGAGCAGGTCAACACGAAGCAGGCGACGTGGGTGGGGGCGGTGCTGCGGTGCTCCCGCGCGGAGCTCTCTGCGTGCCCGTGCTTGGGCTCGTGCCCGTGGCCCATCAGGCGCCCTCCTCCACGTCCAGGAGCAGCCTCCCGGCCTCCACCGTCACCCGGGCCGTGGGCTGGTCGTCGCACACACCCGGCGAGGTGGCGTTCGCCCCGGTGTCGAGGTCGAACCCCACCTCGTGGCAGGGGCAGACGACCAGGTTGCCCTCCACCCGGCCGCCGGAGAGCAGGCATCCTGCATGGTTGCACCAGTCGTCCAGGGCCTTGTACCGCCCTTTCACCCGCGCGACGCAGATCGCACGCTTCCCCAGGTCGTACCCCCGCAGCTCCCCTTCTTCCAGGTCCGCCGCTCCGAGCTCGATTCGCATCTGTCGGCCCCAGACATTAACAAGAGAGTCTCCCGACACATGGAACCCCTGAGCATCGCCCGGGCACTGCGCGAGGTGTCGCAGTACCTCCAGCTGAAGGGCGACGATTTCTACAAGTCGCGCGCCTACGACCTCGGTGCCGACCGGATGGCCGGATTCAGCGGCGATCTGGACGCGCTGGTGCGTGAGGGCCGCCTCACCGAGCTCCCCAACATCGGCCCGGCCCTGGCGGAGAAGATCTCCGAGCTGCACCGGACCGGGAGCCTCCCCCTCCTCGAGCAGCTCCGCGCCGAGTTCCCGCCGGGAATCCTCGAGCTACTCCGGCTCCCGGACCTGGGGGCCAAGAAGGCCGCCGCCCTCCACCGTGCGCTGGGCATCGGGAGCATCGACCAGCTCGAGCAGGCCTGCCGCGACCAGCGGGTGCGCGGGCTCAAGGGCTTCGGGGAGCGGAGCGAGCAGAAGATCCTCGCCGGCATCGAGCAATACCGTTCGGCCCACGCCCGCCGGCGGCTCGGGGACGTGCTCCCGGTCGCCCACGCGCTCCTCTCCGAGATCCGCGCGGCGCCGGGGGTGGTCCGGGCCGAGGTGGCCGGCAGCGTCCGCCGCTGGTGCGAGCTGGTGTCCGACGTGGACCTGGTCGCCTCGGCGCCCGAGGCAGCGCCGGTCCTGGCGGTGCTCGCCCGGCAGTCCGGCGTGCGCGAGGTCCTCGGGCAGGGCGACAGCAAGTGCTCGGTGCGGATGGAGGACGGCCTTCAGATCGACCTGAGGGTGCTCCCGGACGAGGACTACGCCACGGCGCTCCACCACTTCACCGGGGCGAAGTCGCACCACGTCCGGCTGCGCGGCCGGGCACGGGACCTCGGGCTCGCCATCAGTGAGTGGGGTGTGTTCCGGGGCGAGGAGAAGCTCCCGGTCCCCACCGAGGAGGCGCTCTACGCGCTGCTGGGCATGGCCTACGTCCCGCCGGAGCTCCGGGAGGACGTGGGCGAGTTCGAGGCGGCGCTCTCGGGCACCCTGGCGGCCGACCTCCTCCAGCCTTCCGCCGTCCAGGGGGTGGTGCACAGCCACAGCACCTGGAGCGACGGGAAGTCGAGCCTCGAGGACATGGCCCGCGCCGCGGCGGCCATGGGGCTGCGCTACCTCACCGTCACCGACCACAGCGCCGCAGCCGCCTATGCCGGGGGGCTGGACGAGGCCCGGGTCCGCTCGCAGTGGCAGGAGATCGCCCGGGTCCAGGAGGCGGTGCCGGGGATCCGGCTCTTCAAGGGCCTCGAGGTCGACATCCTGGAGGACGGGGCGCTGGACCTCTCGGACCGGCTCCTCGCCGAGCTGGACGTGGTCATTGCCTCGGTGCACGTCCGTCACGGCCAGGACGAGGCGGCGATGACCGCCCGGGTCCTCCGGGCGCTGGATCATCCCTGCACCGACGTGCTCGGACATCCCACCGGCCGGCTCCTCCAGAAACGCGACCCGTCGCCCCTCAACATGCCCGCGGTGGTGGAGCGCGCGGCGAAGCGGGGCGTTCTGCTGGAGGTGAACGGCAACCCCGACCGGATGGACCTCTCGGCGGAGCACGTCCGGCTGGCGCTCCAGGCCGGAGCGCGCCTGGTGGTCTCGGCGGACGCCCACAGCACCTTCGCCCTGCACAACGTGGCGTTCGCCATCCACACCGCCCGCAAGGGTGGCGCCCGGACCTCGGACGTGCTGAACACCCGCGGGCCCGAGGAGTTCCTGGCGGAGATCCGCCGCCGCCGCGCCGGCTGAGCAAGGTCGCGGGGGCGTCACCCGCGCGCTTCCGCAGGCGTCCCCCAGGGTGCGGGGGGCTGAGTCCGATCCTACGGGGGGTTCCGGTCGCGCACATCCGCGAAACGGCACTCCGGTCGCTTTGCACCTGTCATCCGGGCGTGGGACATTTTCGGTCAGTTCCCCCCGATGGCCTCGACCCCTGCGACCAGCGCGCCCGACCCTCTCCTGGGCACCACGGTGGGCAGCTTCCGTCTGGTCCGGCGGATCGGCCACGGCGGGATGGGCTCGGTCTACCTGGGCGAGCAGACGCTCATCGGGAGCAAGGTCGCGGTGAAGATGCTCCACGAGCACCTCGCCTCGGACGCCTCGCTGGTCCAGCGGTTCTACGCCGAGGCGCGGGCGGTCAACCTCATCGGCCACCCCAACATCGTCAACATCTTCGACATGAACGTGGTGCCGCCGCGGCGGTACTACCTGATCATGGAGTACCTGGAGGGCGAACCGCTCTCCGCCGCCCCGGCCGGGCCGATGCCTCCGGAGCAGGCGCTGCCGATCCTGATCCAGGTCTGCCAGGCGCTCCAGGCCGCTCATGCCCGCGGGGTGGTGCACCGCGACCTCAAGCCCGAGAACATCTACCTCTGCCGCCGCGACGGCCCGCCGTTCGTGAAGATCCTCGACTTCGGCATCGCCAAGCTCTTCGGCGGCGAGACCCAGGAGGGCCAGACCCACGCCGGGTGGATCGTCGGCACGCCCGAGTACATGGCCCCCGAGCAGGGTTCGGGCGAGGCGCTGGACGGCCGCGCCGACCTGTACGCGCTCGGAGTCATCGCCTATCGCCTGGCCACCGGCCGGTTGCCGTTCAGCGGTGGGGGGGTCACCGGCATCCTGCTCGCCCACCGCGACACGCCACCCACGGCTCCCCGCGACCTCAACCCTCGACTGAGCCAGGCCTGGTCGGATGCCATCCTCGGCGCGCTCGCCAAGCGGCGTGAGGATCGCTTCCCCGACGCCGACGCCTTTCGGGCCGCGCTGGAGCGCGCCCTGACCCGCAGCGCCGCGAGCAGCGGGCCGCTGTCGTCCCGGGCCGGCCCCGTCGCCAGCGAGCCCACCCCCCGCGTCCCCACCCCGCACGTGACGCACGCCCCTGCGCCGTCGAGCCCGGTGCCGACGCCGGTGACGTTCCGCGGGACCATCATCCTCGATGGTGCGGCCCGCGCGGTGGACCTCCGTGACCTCTCGCGCGCCGGGGTGTACGCCTGCCTGCCGGAGCCGCTCCCGGCGCTCTTCACCCGGGTGCAGGTGTCGCTCGAGAACCCACCGGGGGCGCTGACCCGGGCCGAGGTGGTGCGGCAGGTCCCCGAGCTGCAGGCCCGCGCCTGGGGATTCGCCGCCGGCGTCGCCCTCCAGTTCCTCGAGCCGGCCCCGCCGTTCAAGGAGGCGGTCTCGCGAAGGATGAAGGGCCTGGCCCCGCTCACCCCGAAGGGGGCCGAGAATCCGGAGTTCGAGCGCATCCTCACCCGCGCACGTACCGCCCCGGCCGACCCCTACGCCCGGCTCGGGCTCGGCCAGGACGCCGAGTTCGACGACATCCGCTCGCGGTGGCGCGAGCTGCGGACCGAGCTGGAGGGTGTCCAGACCCGCGGGGCCACGCCTCGGCAGCAAGACGAGGCGCGGCGGCTCCTGCTCAAGCTCGCCGAGTCGGTGGAGCGCATCGCCACCCCGGCGCGCCGGGTGGAGACCGACGCCGAGGCCGGCAACTTCCGGGGCGTGGCCCGCTGCCTTTCCGCCGGGCTCACCGTCACCGTGCTCGAGCAGCACCGTGCGCGCTTCCTCGCCACGCACCCCGGCGCCGAGGCCCGGGCGCATCTTCAGGCGGCGGCGGCGCGGGGCTTCGAGTCCAGCGGACACCGCGCGCAGGCGCTCGAGGCCTACGAGCGGGCACTGGAGCTGGACCCCTTGAACCTCGGGCTGCAGCAGCGGTTCTGGGCGTTACGCCAGCGCGGGGGCGCCTAGTGAAGAGCTTCCTCCTCTCCACCTTGCTGCCCGAGCTGGACCTGCGCGACGAGGCGGCCTTCGCCCGAGCCCACCCCCACTCCTGGCTGCTTCGCGAGCCCACCGCCTGGCACGCCACCCACCCGGACGGGAACCAGACCTTGCTGATGCCGGCCGCGGTGGCCGCGCCGCTCGAGGGAACGGCGCTGGCCATCGCGCTCGAGCCCGTGGTGCGCGACGCCACGCACGTCACCCTCGGCCGGAGCCCGTCCTGCGACCTGGTCATCGAGGAGGGGACGGTCAGCCAGGTCCACCTCGTCTTCCGGCAGGTGGACGAGGCGTGGACGGTGGAGGACGCCGGGTCCACCAACGGCTCGTGGCTGGACGGGGTGCGGCTGGAGAAGGCCGTCGCCCATCGGCTGGCCGAGGGAGCGCGGCTCCAGACCGCGCAGGTGCTGTTCACCTTCGCCTCCTCGTCCGGGGTGTGGCGCCGGCTGGAAGCCGAGGCGCTGCGGCATTGAGCCCCTCGCTGGTCGCCGTGCTCACGGCGCTCGCGCTCGGCGAGTCGGCCGCGTCGCCCCCCCCGTCCTCGAGCGCGCTCCGCCGCGCCGCGGAGACCGCCGGCCGGGCGTGGGTCCGCGTGCTGGGAAGCGGCACCGGAGCCGGCGTCCTGGTGGGCGCCGAGGGTCAGGTGCTCACGCTGCAGGGCCTGGTCCACGGCACGGCGGCGTTGGTGGAGGTGGGCGAATCGCGGCGAACGGCCCACGTGGTGGAGCGGCTGACCTCGCTCGGCCTGGTGCTGCTGGCCATCGACGGCGAGGGGCCCTTTCCCGCCCCCGCAGCCCGGCTGGAGCCGCTCCGCCCCGGCGAGTGGGTGGTGGGCCTGGGTGAGGACGGGAAGTCACCGCAGCTGGGGAAGGTGAGCCGGGGGCCGAGCGGCCCGTGGTTCGAGGTCTCGCTCCGGCTGCCCCCCGGGAGCCCGGTGCTGGACCGTGAGGCCCGGGTGGCGGGGGTGGTCACGCTCCGGCGGGCCTCGTCCTCGCGAGTGGCGGCGCTGTCCTCGGTGCGGGCCGAGCTGGGGCGGCCCCCGTGAGCCCCGGACGCATCCTCCGCCAGGCGCTCCTCCTCTGGGCGGTGGCGTTCGCCGCCGTGGTGACGGTCTCGCTCCTCGCGCCGCCGCCCTGGGCCAAGGTGACGGCGGTGGTGGCCTTCCTCTACCTGCCGCTGGCGGCGATGCGGGAGACGGGCGAGGACGCGCGCGACTACGGGGTGACCCTGGCCCGCTGGCGCACCGACGTCCTGCTCGCCCTCGGGCTCCTGGTCGTCGTCGCTCCGCTCTTCGTGCTCGGGTACGAGGCGTGGCTGGGCCACGTCCTGGGGCGCGCGCCGGGCGGACCGCCGCCGGGGCTGGCCTTCCATCCGCGGATCCCGCCCGGTTACGGCTGGAGCAACCTGGTGGACGAGCTCTTCGTCACCGCGCTCCCCGAGGAGTTCTTCTACCGCGGCTGGCTCCAGGGCCGCCTGAAGCGGGTGTGGCCGGGCGGGGCGCGCATCGCCGGGGTGGTGGTGGGGCCGGCCTTCCTGGTGGTCGCCGCGCTCTTCGCGGTCGGACACCTCGCCATCTTCCAGGCATCCCGGCTCCTGGTGTTCTTCCCCGCCCTGCTCTTCGGCTGGCTGCGGGAGCGCACCGGGACGGTGGTGGGCAGCACGCTGTTCCATGCCGGGTGCAACGTCCTGGCGAAGCTCGCCGCGGCCTCCGTGAGCCCGCTGTGGGACGCCCGGTAGCGAGCAGGGCCCAGGGGCGCTCGCAGACTGCGGCCGCCCTGACCTCGCCGACTCTCGCCCGCCCGACGACACCTCGACCTGGACCTCGACTGCGGCCGCCCTGACCTAGAGGAGCTCGGGCTCGAGGCTCGGTCCCACCCCGAGCGCCCCACCGTCGGGAATCGGGAGCCAGTGTGCTCCCGGTCCGAGGGGGACCGAGGTGACGGCAACCGAGCGGGAGCGGAGGTGCGCGCGGACCAGGGCGCGTGACTTGGAGTGCTCGTCCAGCCGGCACCGCCGGCAGCGGCCCTCGCCCTCGAGCAGGCGCATCTGCGCCGGGAGGTCACCGGTGCGCGCGGCGAGGAGCACCCGCCCGTCGGTGGCCAGCATCAGCAGGCGCGCCGCACGCGCGGCCCCCTCCGCCGCCGAACGCTGGGCGAGCACCCGGGCCACCTGCCCCAGCATCCGCGCGCCGTCCCGGGCTGCGAGCGGCCGGTTCTGGTCTGCCGGCGGGAGCGCTCCGAGGAAGAGAGCGAAGCTCGCTGCGGCCACCGTCCGCGTCCCCACCGCTCGGACGAGGTGCGGGGGCAACTCGGCATCGAGCCACGCCTGGACGCGGGGAAAGGCCTCGAGGCCTCCCTCGCAGGAGAAGATCCAACTGCCGTGCCGGAGCGGCTGGACGTCCTCGTCGAGCGAGGCCCCCGGTCCGAACGCCTGGCCGCGGTAGAGCAGCGCCGACGCGGGAGCGGACAGCTCCGGGTCGGCGAGCGAGCGCGGGGCCACCCGGACCGACCAGCGGCGAAGGAGCGTCTCGCCCGCGGACACGGTTCCGAGACCGACCAGGGTGGTCGAGTGTGTGCTGTTACCCAGCTGGACCTGTGCGTCGAGCCGGAGCAGCTGGCACCCGAGAAGGTCCGGGTGCGAGGTGAGAATACCGAAGCTTCCGCCCATCTGGTTCCGTCGTGCCTCCAGCATAGAAGGTAACATCTGGGGGCGCCGCGAACCGGGGGGCCACGGGTGGCTGGCCCCCGTGCGCCCGGAACTCGCCCCCGCGGCTGGGCCTCGGAACTGGAGGGTGCATGGCGGATGACATCGCGATCGGCATCGACCTCGGGACCTCTTACTCCTGCGTGTCGATCGTCGAGAACGGTGAGCCGGTGGTCCTCCCCAACGAGTGGGGCGAGGTCAACCATGCCTCGGTGGTCTCGTTCCTCGAGGATGGAACGGTGCTGGTGGGCAACACCGCCAAGCGCAACATCATCACCCGCGCCGAGACGACCGTGTACTCGGCCAAGCGCTTGATTGGCCGCTACTTCTTCTCCGACGAGGTGAAGAAGGCGATGGCGGTGATGCCGTACCGCATCGTCGAGGGCGAGAACAACTCGGTGCGCATCCAGGTGCGGGACCAGCTGTACTCCCTGCCCGAGATCTCCGCCCTGGTGCTCAAGGAGATGAAGGCCATCGCCGAGCAGTACCTCGGCCGGCCGGTCACCAAGGCGGTCATCACCGTCCCGGCCTACTTCAACGACAACCAGCGCCAGGCGACCAAGGACGCGGGCCGCATCGCCGGTCTGAATGTGATGCGCATCCTGAACGAGCCAACGGCCGCGGCGCTGGCCTATGGCTTCGGGCGCGACGTCAACCAGCGGGTGGCGATCTACGACCTGGGCGGCGGCACCTTCGACGTGTCGATCCTCGAGATCGGCAAGGACGTGTTCGAGGTGCTGTCCACGGCCGGCGACACCTACCTGGGCGGCGATGATTTCGACGATCGGATCATGACCTGGCTCGCGGACGACTTCCTGGCCCGCACCCGCCTCGATCTCCGGCAGTCCAAGTACTGCCTGCAGATGCTCAAGGAGGCCGCGGAGCAGGCGAAGATCGACGTGGGGCAGAACGGGACCGCGGAGATCCTCTGCCAGCACATCTGCCAGGACGCGTCCGGGCAGGTGATGGACCTCAAGGCCACGCTCACCCAGGACCAGTTCAACCGGATGGTGATGGATCTGGTCCAGCGCACCTTCAAGGTCTGCGACGAGGCGCTGCAGAGCGCGCGGCTCACCGCGGCGAACGTGGACGCGGTCATCCTGGTGGGCGGCCCGACGCGGCTGCCCATCGTCCAGAACTCGGTCCGCCACTACTTCCAGAAGGAGCCGCTGGAGGGCATCAACCCCGACCAGGTGGTGGCCATGGGCGCGGCGCTGCAGGCCCATGCCCTGATGGACGCCAAGACCGAGACCTTCCTGGTCGACGTCACCCCGCTCACCTTGCGCATCGGCACCGTGGGCGGCTTCACCGAGCGGATCATCGAGAAGAACACCCCGGTGCCCATCGACCGGAGCAAGACCTTCACCACCAGCCGGGACGGACAGGAGCGGGTGAAGATCCGCGTCTACCAGGGCGAGTCGAACCGGGCCGACGAGTGCGAGATGCTGGGGGAGTTCGAGTTCGCCGGCTTCCGGGTGGGCTACCGGGGCGAGGTGAAGATCGAGGTCACCTTCGAGATCAACACCGACGGCATCGTGAACGTGTCGGCCGCCGATCTCGAGACCGGCCAGAAGACCTCCACCACCATCTCCCTCTCCTCGGGCCTGAGCGAGTCGGACATCCAGCGGTCCATCCAGCTGAACCGCCAGACGCGGCTGGCCCGTGGCATGGTGCACCCGATCCCCCCCGGCACCTCGCGCGACGTCCTGCCCGAGCTGCCGAGCGCCGTGGAGGGATGAGCGAGAGCCGTGAGCGACGCGCCCGAAAAGCCGGGATCCGCCGCCCCGGTGCCCCCGGGCGGAGCGCCGCGTCCGACGACCACCCAGCCCATCGCCCCGGTGGATCCGGCGGAGGTGGAGGAGGCCGCGTTCGAGACCACCGGCACGTTCCGGACCGGCGCCGCGGGGGTGCCGCTCATCGACGCGCCCTTCCCCATCGCTCCTCCGCCTGCGGCGCCGGTTCGCCCGCCCCCGGCGCCCGCCCCGGCGGGTGCCAGGCCCACGCCCCCTGGGCCTCCCCGGACCCGCACCGCGCCGCAGGGGACCCGGCCCGGAGCCGGTCCTTCACCGCCACCGGCTGCTCCCGGCACTCCCCGTGGCCCGACCAGCGCCGCGCCGCCCCGCCCCCCCGCGCGCCAGCAGTCGGCGACTCCGGCGCCGCATCCTGCCCCGCTCGGCTCACCCACCGGTGAGTTCCTGACCGAGCAAGCCCGGGCCGCCGGCCCGCCACCCCAGCCGGGGGTCGTTCCTGCGCGGGTCTTTCGGCCCGCGGCGACCGCTCCCCCGAACCCGCCCCTGCCCTCGCTCGGGGTGCGGATCGCCCCGGTCATCCCCCCGCTCGCGCCGGTCAAGGCCGTCCCTCCCCGCGCACCGCCGACGGCCCAGCCGGCCCGCGTCCCACGGCGGCCGGGGCACGATCCGATGACCGAGACCAGCCTCGGCATCCCGGTGATGCCGCCGCCGCCGCCCGTGGAGCCCGGCCCGCTGCCTTCGCTCGACGTGCGCATCGCGCCGCTGGTCCCGCCGGTGGCTCCGCTCTCTGCCGGCCCCGCGGCGCCGTCGGAGCCGGAGGCCGGGCTGGCGTGGAAGGCCGAGCGTCTGGACACCCTCGACTACTTCGAGCTGCTCGGCGTGCCCACCACTGCCAGCGCCGCCGAGGTGAAGCGCGCGTTCTACCGGGAGAGCCGCGCCTACCACCCGGACCGCTTCTTCCACCTCACCGACGAGGCGTTCAAGTCGCAGGTCCACGAGGTCTACAAGCGCGTCACCGAGGCCTACTACGTGCTTCGCGACGACGTGCGCCGGCCCAAGTACCTGGCCGACGTGACCGGGCCGGACCGCGTCCGGAAGCTCCGCTTCGACGAGCTCGCGGAGCAGCAGACGAAGGCCGCAGTGAAACAGCAGGCCGCCGAGCAGATCGGCCTCAACCCCAAGGCACGTCAGCTCTTCCAGACCGCGATGACCGAGCTGGAGAAGGGCAACCTCTCCGCCGCCGCGCGCGGGCTGAAGATGGCGCTCACCTACGAGCCGGAGAACGCCCTCTACAAGGAGAAGCTCGCCCTGGTGCAGGAACGTCTCTACGAGGGGTCGCGGGGGAAGGCCTTCAAGATCACATGACCGTCGACCTGGTGGTCCTGGCACTGGTGGCGGTGGGCGCGGTGTTCGGGGCCCGGGCCGGCGCCTCCCGCCAGCTCGCCAGCTGGGGCGCGCTGCTGCTCGCCGCGCTGGCCGCCCGGCCGGGGGGGGGCCTCCTCGGCGGAGCGTTCGCGAGGTTCTTCCACACCTCCGAGGCGCTGGGGTCGGTCGCGGCCAGCTTCGCCACCTTCATCGTGGTGGCGGTGGCGGTCCGCCTGGTGGGTACCTGGCTGCTCAGGGGAGCCCTCGGCGGCAGCGACCCGGCCGAGCGGGGCACGGACCGGGCCCTGGGGGCGGTGCTGGGCGGAGGCAAGGTGGTGGCGGTGGCCTGGGTGGCGCTGTCCGCGCTCGCCTTCGTCGAGGCCAACGTCCAGCTCGCCGGGAAGGGGCTCGGGCTGTCGCCCAGGGACTCCACCGCCTTCGCCATCGCCCGGCGGTGGAACCTCTTCTCCGCCCCCTTCTTCGCCCAGGCAGCGGACCTGGCAGCGGTGGACCGCGTCTTCCGCTCCCCCGAGCTCTTCTCGCGGGTGGCAGACAACCCGGCAGCGACCGCTCTGGAGAGAAACCCTCGCTTCCGGGCGGTGTTCGCCGACCCCGAGGTGAAGCAGGCACTGGACCGGGGGGACACCGTGGCGCTGCTCCGGAACGCATCGGTCCACCGGCTGCTCCAGGACCCCGAGGCGCTGGTGCAGCTGGCCAAGCTCCGCGAGGCGGTGGAGCAGGTGCAACCGCGGGGGGCCTCGAATCCGGTTGCTCCCCGGCCGCCACGGGTTAAGTGACCGCGCATGGCGATGCCCGACGTCGGCGACAAGGCCCCCGCGTTCAGCCTCGAGGACCAGTCCGGGAAGACGGTGAAGCTCTCCGACTTCAAGGGCAAGAGCGTGGTCCTCTACTTCTACCCGAAGGACGACACCCCGGGATGCACCCGGGAGGCGTGCGCCTTCCGGGACGAGCACTCGGCGCTGCTCAAGGCGGGCGCGGTGGTGCTGGGCGTCAGCCCGGACTCGGGGGCGAGCCACGCGAAATTCGCCGGCAAGTACAAGCTCCCCTTCCCGCTCCTGGCCGACACCGACCACGCGATCTCCGAGAAGTACGGAGCGTGGGGAGAGAAATCGATGTACGGGCGGAAGTTCATGGGCATCACCCGCTCCACGTTCCTGGTGGACGGTTCGGGCAAGGTCGCCAGGGTGTGGCCCAGGGTGAAGGTCGACGGGCACGTGGACGAGGTGCTCGAGGCGATCCGCGAGCGATGAGCGTCCGACCGGCCGGGTACAGTCTCGACCGGAGGTGGGTCGTCACATTCCTGTTTCGACCGTTCCGCGGGGCGGAGTTGACGAGCCCGTGTGTTTCTCTATTGTGCGCGGCCTCCCCGTGACCCGGTGCAAGACGGGGGCCACCCCCCGGAGGTCCTGACCTCACGATGCCCACTTCCCCCCCGCAACCCTGGACCCTGGCCGATGCCTTCGAGACATATGGTGTCCGCAGCTGGGGCGCGGGGTACTTCGGCATCAACGAGAAGGGCAACGTCACCGTCCACGCCGACGGGAACGGCCACTCGATGGACCTCAAGGAGCTGGTGGAGGAGGTCCGCCGGCGCGGCATCGGCCTGCCGCTGCTGATCCGCTTCACCGACGTGCTCCGCAGCCGGGTGGTGCACCTCAACGAGGCGTTCCGCCGGGCCATCGCCGAGCACGGCTACCGGGGCGCCTACAAGGGCGTCTACCCCATCAAGGTGAACCAGCACCGCTACGTGGCCGAGACCATCGTCGAGGCGGGCAGACCGTACGACTACGGGCTGGAGGCGGGCAGCAAGCCCGAGCTGCTGGCGGTGATGGCGCTCCTCGACAGCACCGAGGCCCTGGTGGTCTGCAACGGGTACAAGGACGAGGAGTACATCGAGACCGCGCTCTACGCCTCGCGGCTGGGCCGCAAGGTGGTGCTGGTGGTGGAGAAGCCCAGCGAGATCCCCCTCATCGCCGAGGTGGCCCGCAGGGTGGGCATCCGCCCGCGGATCGGCATCCGGGTGAAGCTGTCGACCCGGGGGGCCGGCAAGTGGGAGGCCTCGGGCGGTGACCGCAGCAAGTTTGGGCTCTCCTCCAGCGAGCTGCTGGAGTCGATGGACTTCATGCGGAAGGTGGGGCTCCTCGACTGCTTCGAGCTCCTCCACTTCCATCTCGGCAGCCAGGTCTCGAACATCCGCAACTTCAAGAACGCGCTGCGCGAGGCGAGCCGGTTCTACGTCGAGGTGGCGCAGGCGGGCGCCCCGCTCAAGTACCTCGACGTGGGTGGCGGTCTGGGCGTCGACTACGACGGGAGCCAGACCAACTTCACCTCGTCGATGAACTACACCACCCAGGAGTACGCCAACGACGTGGTGTTCAGCGTGCTCGAGGCGTGCAACGAGGCCGCGGTGGAGCATCCCACGCTGGTCTCCGAGTCGGGCCGGGCGGTGGTCGCCCACCACGCGGTGCTGGTGACCGAGGTGCTGGGGATCAGCGAGTTCGACGCCCTGGGGGTGCCGGAGACGCTGCCCGAGGGTGCCTCCCCGGTGGTGCGAAAGCTCTGGGCGACCTACCGGGAGCTGACCCGGAAGAACGTGCTCGAGGCCTACCACGACGCCACGGAGTACAAGGAGGAGTGCCTCACCCTCTTCTCCCTGGGGCACCTGAACCTCGCCGACCGGGTGGCGGCCGAGAACCTCTTCTGGGCGGTGTGCCAGAAGGTCCTCCGCACCGCGCGGGAGCTGGACGAGATGCCGGAGGAGCTGGAGACGCTGGAGCGCCAGCTGGCCGACACCTACTTCTGCAACTTCTCCGTCTTCCAGTCGCTCCCCGACAGCTGGGCCATCGACCAGCTCTTTCCGATCATGCCGATCCACCGGCTGACGGAGCGGCCGAGTCGGCGGGCGGTGCTGGCCGACATCACCTGCGACTCGGACGGGAAGATCGAGCACTTCATCGACCGGCGCGACGTGAAGGACGTCCTCGAGCTCCATCCCATCAACCAGGACGACTACTACATCGGCATCTTCCTGGTGGGCGCGTACCAGGAGATCCTCGGCGACCTGCACAACCTGTTCGGCGACACCAACGCGGTGCAGGTCTCGCTGGGCCCGAGCGGCGGCTACCTGATCGACCACGTGGTCTCCGGAGACACGGTGACCGAGGTGCTGAACTACGTCAGCTACTCCAAGGACGACCTGGTGGCCCGGGTGCGCCGCTTCGCCGAGGAGGCGCTGCGCAAGGGCACGATGACGCTCGACCAGTCACGCCAGCTGCTCCGGGCGTACGAGGACGGGCTGGCCGGGTACACCTACCTGGAGCGTGAGGTGGACGCCCCGGCGCTCGCCGCCACCGGGCAGCTCCGGCTGGTGGAGAAGGCGGAGCAGAGCCGCTCCCCCACCGGCACGTGAGCCCCGGGCACCCGGTCCGTCCGCTCGCCAGGGGCGACGCGGCCGTGGTCGCCAGGCTCCGGGCGCTGTGCCTGACGTTCCCCGAGGCGAACGAGCGGGTCTCCCACGGCGAGCCGACCTGGTTCGCGGGCAAGGGCAAGGTGTTCGCCATGCTCGACAACCACCATCACGGCTCCGAGCACCTCTCGGTGTGGCTGCCCATGCCTCCCGGGGTTCAGGAGTCACTCCTGGCCGTCGACCCGGCCCGATGCTTCCGTCCCCCGTACGTCGGTCCTGCCGGGTGGATCGGCGTGGTGCTGGATCGGCGGCCTGACTGGGTCCTGGTCTCGAA
The DNA here is from genome assembly GCA_035519675.1 of Myxococcaceae bacterium. GTDB lineage: Bacteria > Myxococcota > Myxococcia > Myxococcales > Myxococcaceae > RPRB01. The sequence goes on along the minus strand of DATIWB010000102.1, from coordinate 77,146 downwards.
GCTCCTCCGCGAGGCGTTCCTCCACGTCGCCGGCGCGCGGCTGCGGGCGAAGCTGGACCGACGGTCGCCGGGCTGACGGCCCGACCGGGGGGCGCTCGGATCCGACATCCTCCGGGTCGCCGGCGGGAGGCGATCCCGGATAGCCTCGGCCTGGAATGGACGACGAGCTCGATCTGACCGAGCTCCTGGGGCGAGCACAGGCGGGGGACGCCGCGGCCGCAGAGGCACTCTTTCGCGCGACGTACGACGAGCTCCGGTACATCGCTCACGTCCGGCTGGGCGGGGGCGGCCGGAACACGCTCCTCGACACCACCGCGTTGGTCCACGAGTGGTTCCTCCGTTTCGCCCGGACCCACCGGTTGCGCATCGAGGATCGGCGTCACTTCATGCGCTACGCCGCGCGCGCGATGCGGACCATCATCGTCGACTTCGCCCGGGAGCGGACGGCGGCGCGCCGCGGCGGCGGCGAGCGCAGCCTCCCTCTCCTCGGGACCGAGGCGATGCCCGCGCAGGGTCCGGAGGAGATCCTCACCGTTCACCGGGCGCTGGAGGGGCTGGCTGCCCGCGATGCCCGCATGGCCGAGGTGGTGGAGTTTCGGTACTTCGGCGGCCTCTCCGAGCTGGAGACGGCGGAGGCGCTCGGGGTCACCGACCGGACAGTCCGCCGCGACTGGGAGAAGGCCCGCCTCTGGCTGGCCGCCGCGCTGAAGTCCTAGGCTTTCCGGAGAAACTCCAGTCCCCCGGGGGACCTGGTGGAACCGAACGAGCTCAGCCAGGAGACGTGGTCCCGGGTCGACCGGCTGCTCGACCAGGCCCTGGACATCCCCGAGGCGGAGCGCGAGGCCTGGCTGGCAGGCCTCGCTCCGGAGCACGGGCGGGATCTCGCACTGCTGAAGAAGCTGCTCTCGCCCGCGAGCCCCTCGGTCCTCGAGGCACTCCCGCGGCTGCCGACGCCGGTCTCGATCCGGGCGGCCTGGACCTCGCCGCGGACCGTCGGTCCGTACCGGCTGATCCGCCGGCTGGGGGAAGGGGGCATGGGCACCGTCTGGCTCGCCGAGCGGTCCGACGTGATGACCCGGCGGCCAATCGCCCTCAAGCTCCCGCGGGTCTCCTGGATGGCTGCGCCGCTCCGGCAGCGACTGGAGCGGGAGCGGGAGATCCTCGCCACCCTCGCCCACCCCAACATCGCCCGGCTCCTCGACGCCGGTGTCGCCCCGGGCGGGGAGCCCTACCTGGCCCTGGAGTACGTCGAGGGGCGCCCCATCGACGTGCACGCCCGGGAGGCCGGGCTCGACGTCCGGGCAAGGGTGGAGCTGTTCCTGCAGATCCTGGCCGCGGTGGCCCACGCCCACGGACGGCTGGTGGTGCACCGGGACCTCAAGCCCTCGAACGTGCTGGTGACCGCGGAGGGCCAGGTCCGGCTGCTCGACTTCGGCATCGCCAAGCTCCTCGAGGAGAGCGACCGCAGCGAGCTGACCGATCTGTCGGGTCCGGCGTTCACCCCCGACCATGCCTCGCCGGAGCAGTTGTCCGGAGAGCAGATCGGCGTCGCGAGCGACATCTACTCCCTCGGCGTCCTTCTCTACGAGCTCCTCGCCGAGGTGCCGCCCTATCGACTGAAGCGCAGCCCGGAGCGGCCCTACCTGGAGCAGCTCCGTGCCGCCACCATTCCTCCTCCGAGCGAGGCGGCCGCGCCCCCCACCCGGAAGGTGCTCGCCGGTGACCTCGACACCGTCGTTCTCAAGGCGATGCGCCTCTCTCCCGAGGAGCGCTACCCGACCGCCGCCGCCTTCGCCGACGACCTCACGCGTTACTTGACCGGCCATCCGGTCCAGGCTCGGCCCGACAGCCTCGGGTACCGGGCCCGGAAGTTCGTCCTCCGGCACCGGGCGGCCACCGGGGCGGCGATGGCCATCCTGGCCGCGGTGGCGGCCGGAACCTCGGCAGCGCTGTGGCAGGCTCGCCGGGCCGCCGTGGAACAGCGGCGCGCCGAGGAGGTGAAGGACTACCTCGCCGGCATCTTCCGCGCGGCCAGCCCGTACGCCGCTGGAGGACACTCGCTGTCCGCGGTGGAACTGCTCAAGCGGGCGCACGCCGACCTGGAGCGCCTCGGCGAGAGACGCCCCGAGCTGCGGGTGGAGCTGCTCAACCTCCTGGGTTCGACCTTGCTCGACATGGGCGAGGCCGACTCCGGCGAGCGGGTCGCGGCCGAGGCGCTGCAGGAGTCCGCGACGCTTCCGGCGGAACATCCGCAGCGACTCCGGGCGCGGCTGCTCACCACCGACGTGCTCCTCGCCCGCGGGCGCGGCAAGGAGCTTCACGCGGAGCTGGACCGGCTCTTGCCCTTGCTCCGCAGGGAAGCCGCCACTCGCCCCGCCGACCTGGTCCGGGCCCTGGTCAACAGCGCCAGCCTGGCGATCGAGGAGGTGCGCCGCGACGACGCGATCGGGGACGCCCGCACCGCCTTCCAGCTCGCTCGGAAGGGACTCGGCGACCGCGATCCACGGACCGTGTCGGCCGCGGTGCTCCTCGCCGAGGCCCACCAGTACGGCGACCGGGACGTCATGCAGTCGCTCCTGGAAGCGGAGCGCGGACTGCGCTTCGCCCTCGACGCCTACGGGGGACAGACCACCCATCCGCACGTCATCTACGCCCGTGACGTGTACGGTCGGGCGCTCTGCCATGCGGGGCAGCCCGACCGCTCGTACGTGGAGATGACCCAGGCCCTCGAGGACGCGAGGAGGGTCCTCGGGCCGACGAGCCCGCTGGTGGGGCAGATCTCCGTCAACCGGGTGACCTGTGGCCGGCGCCTCGGATACCTGCGCGAGAGCCTGGAGGACAATACCCGCGGCATCGAGGTCCGCGCGGCCTCGATGGAGCGGGACTCGCGCGGCTGGGGCAACACCCACCTCTCGCGGGGGATGACGCTCCTCGCGCTCCGCCGACCGCAGGCGGCGCTGGCAGATCTCGATCCGGCAGTCGTCGCGCTGGAGCGCTCCGTCGGACGAGCTCACCGCATCACGCTCACCGCACGGCTGATGCGAATGGTGGCCCTCGCTCACCTTGGCCGGACCGGGGAGGCGATGGCCGAGGCCTCGGCGCTCGGGGCGATGCCCGAGGTCCAGCACCCGAGCCTGTCCTACGACACCCTCGCCGGAACGGTGTACCGCCTCGCGGGCCGCCCGCTCGAGGCGTTCGAGGCGCAGCAGCGGGCCCTCCATCGCATCCCCGACGACCCGGTCCAGCGCTGGCACCTGATGCGCATCCTCATCGAGCGCGGCCTGACCGAGCTCGACCTCGACCTGGCGGAACAGGCCCAGGCCTCGATGGAAGAAGCGCTGTCGCTCTCGGAGACCGAGCTGCGCCGCGACACACCGATGCGCGCCGATGCCTGGCTGGGCCTCGGGCGTGCGCTCGCCGCCCGGCAGCGGCTCGACGAGGCGGCCCAGTCCCTCGCGAGGGCCGACGCGTTCTGGCGCAGCTTCGATCCGGATAACCCGGCGGGGGCCGACGCGGCCGAGTGGCTGGCCCGCGTCGACCGCCGCCTGGGGCGTCGCCGGGAGGCCGTGGAGGCCGACGCCCGGGGCCGCCAGCTCCGCGACCTCGGTTCCGAGCGCGCGAACCCGCTCGAGCGCTGACCACACCCGGCTTGGGACGGCGACCTCCTGGCTGAAGAGGGTCCGCCGCCCGCGCCCCGAAGAGTGCGGAATCACCCAGCGTGTCCGGATTCCGTCGCGCTTTCCGTCCTCGCGTCAGAACTCGGAGGAGCGCACCACATGTGGACCACCCACGTCGCACGACGAGCGCCGCTCTCATGGCTCTGGATAGTAGGAGTCTCCGCGGCGTGGATCTCCGCGGGTTGCACGAGTTCCCCCGGGACCGCCGCCGATGCAGGAACGACTCCGTCGAGCGGGAAGCTGCAGCTCGGCGCAGCTTCAGCCACAGTCGTCGAGTCGGCCGGACACCTGACCGTCTCGGTCTCCCGCATCGGCGGGAGCAGTGGAGCGGTCTCGGTCCACGTCGATAGCGCCGACGGGACCGCCCATGCCGGCGAGGACTATGGCCCGCTCTCGACCACCGTCTCTTTCGCGGACGGTGAGGTGGGGCCGAAGACCGTCGACCTCTCGGTGGCGAACGACACAGCGGTGGAGGGCACAGAGACCTTCACCGTCAGGCTCTCCGCCCCCAGCGGCGGAGCCGCCCTCGGGACTCCGACCTCGGCGACCATCTCGATCCTCGACGACGACGGAGCCGGAGCCCAGGGGTTCGGACTGAACGACACCGGGGTGACCGGGTGCGCGACGACTTCCGCGGCCGGACTTCCCTGCGCCTCGCCCGATGCCGGGACCAGCGACTTCCCGGGCCAGGATGGAGAGAACGGGCGGGATGTCACTGCCGCGGACGATCGAGACGGGCACGCCGGCTTCTCGTTCCTGAAGCTGGACGGCGCCGGAGTGGCCCTCCCCGACCAGTCCGTCGGCTACGCCACCACTCCCTGGGCCTGTGTCGCTGACCGGGTGACGGGTCTGGTCTGGGAAGTCCGGACCACCGACGGAGGGCTCCGCGACCGGCGCTGGACCTACTCCTGGTACGCGAGCTCGGGACTGCGGGGCGGGGCCCGTCGCGGGACATCCAACGGAGGGACCTGCTCCGACACCTCCAGCTGTGACACGGCCAAGTACGTTGCCGCGGTCAACGCCACCGGACTCTGTGGAGCCTCCGACTGGAGACTGCCCACCCGCGCCGAGCTCCTCTCGCTGGTGGACTACGGCGCAGGCACCGCGCCACTGATCGACCTGAACTTCCTGCCCGACGGCTCCTCGGACACCTGGTGGTCGGCGACGCCCGACTGGACCGGCAAGGCGTGGGTCGTGGACTTCGAGACTGGAGCGACGCTTTCCAGCCCCTCGGAGTTCCCCAATCCAGTTCGCCTGGTGCGACGGGGAGGCTGAACATGCGCTCGCGGCTCGTGTTGAATCTGTCCTGCGCCGTCGTCCTGACCCTTTCGGCAGCTCCGGCCCGAGCTGCGGACCAGGTCAGCGCGAACGTTCGCTTCGACTTCCTGAAGTACGACCAGCAGGAGTTCGTCTGGGACTCTCCGGAGCTCCTGCCTTTCCCGCTGGAGGCCTACGGGGTGATGACCAAGGAAGGACCGTTCTCCGACTTCCTGCTGCCGGTTCCCTTCAACATGGTGATGTGGGCCTTCGCCAACGAGACCGGACGGGTGCGGGCGGCAGCCAATACCCTTGGCATTGGCCTCGGCCGTGTGAAGCCGCCTCCCCCCGGCGACAAGGAGAACATGTTCAGGACGAGGCTGCACTGGGAGAAGAGGTTCACCAAGAACAGCCCCACCGACACCGCGACCTTCACCGTCAACCGGAGCGAGCTGACGGTCTTCGATCAGACCATCCCTACCGTCGGCCGTCGCGCGGCGCTCTTCCCCTACGCCTCGATCTTCATCGAGGTGGACCTCGTTCGTCCCCGGCTCGCCCTGAAGGACCACAGGCGAGTGACCCCTCAGATCTTTGCGGCCGTGGAGCTGGAGCGTTTCCCGACCGGTGGTGGCTGCGGCGACGGGTTCGCCGTGCAGCCCTTCGTGCTCTGGCTCTGCCAGTACGGCGAGGACCGGAACGGCCCGTTCTCCGGAAACGACTCTCCGCTGAAGGCGTTCCTGGCCGTGGAGAAGAAGGCCGAGATTGGCATCGACACGCAGGTTTACCGGGGGACCATCGACCTGAGCGCCGTCGGCGTCGGTGAGCCCTACACAGTGACCTACCTCCTCGAAGCCGAGGCCTTCGCCACGGGTGAGGAGAACCACACCGATGCGCTCATCGGCGATCCGCTGGACACCGCGAGCGGGCTGAGCCTGGACGTCACCTCGCCACCGGCGCCCGCGAGCGAGCGAGCCGGGCAGCTGTGTGACACGGTGCCGGACACACTCCGCTACGTCGACTACCGGGACGGGACGGTCACCGACGTGCTCACCGGCCTGATGTGGCAACGCTGCGCGGTCGGCTCTCACCTCGACGATTCCGGGACCCCGGACGATCCGAGCGACGATCGCTGCGCCGAGGACAGCGGCGGGAAGACGAGCTGGGAGGCCGCGCTCCAGGCCGCGGCAGCGAACGGCGCGGGGGGACACCTCGACTGGCGCCTGCCCAACGTGAAGGAGCTCGATTCCATCGTCGAGCCCGGTTGTTTCGCGCCCGCGATCGAGAGCCAACCCTTCCCCGACACGCCCCCGGCGCTCTTCTGGTCCTCGACGCCGGGGCCGGGGTCCGGAACCTCGATGGGGGTGGACTTCCTGTCAGGAGAAGTGACGCCGACCGGTCGGGCCTCCCTGGGCCGGGCGCGGCTGGTCCGTGACGCCGGCGCCTCGCTGCTCCTCCCGCCCAAGCTCTCCGTCGCCCAGCCCACCCCGGTTCTAGAAGGCAACTCCGGGACGGTAGAGATGGTCTTCCCCGTGCTGCTCGACCGTCCGGCCAGCTCGGACGTGACCTTCCACTACGCGACCGCCGACGACACCGCGCGCGCGGGCGAGGACTACGACGCGGTCTCCGGAACCGGCACCATCCCCGCCGGCGCGTTGGAGGTCGACATCCACGTCCCGATCCGGGGCGATGTCGTAGGCGAGCCGAGCGAGACCCTCTTCCTGGTGGTGGACCAGGTCTCGGCCTCGGCCCGGCTGGCCGGAGCCTGGAATCGCGGAACCATCCTCGACGACGAGCCGGTGCTCAAGGTCCGGCCCACCGACGTCTACGAGGGGAACAGCGGAAACAGCTCGCTGGTCTTCACGGTGAGCCTGAGCAGCGCGCTGTCGACCGACGTCACCTTCGCCTTTGCCACCGCCGATGGAACGGCCAAGGCCGGAACCGATTACGTGCCCACCTCAGGCACAGCGACGATTCCTGCCGGTCAGCGCACCGTCTCGATTCCGGTGACCGTGACCGGCGACACCGTCCCGGAGCAGGACGAGACGCTGTTCCTCACCATTTCCAGCCCATCGGCCAACACCCGCATCGCCGTAGACAGTGCCGCGGGTCTGATCGTCGACGACGAGAGGCCAGCGTTCACGGGACTCGATGACACCGGCTTCCACAACTGCGCCAACGCGACCCAATCGTTCCTCGCCTGCCCTCAGCCGGGGTTCCCGGGCCAGGACGCCGAGCAGGGACGGGACGCGAGCTTCCCTTCCGACGTCGATGGACCCAGCGGCTTCGTCTTCACCAAGCTGGACGCGAGCGGCGTGCCGCTCCCCGATCAGAGCCTCCCCTTCGGCATCGCTTTCTGGAGCTGCATCCGCGATGAGGTGACCGGCCTGTGGTGGGAGGTGAAGACCAACGACGGCGGCCTGCACGACAGGGACTGGACGTACACCTGGTTCGACTCGAGCGGCCTCGGGACGGGCGGTGACCCGGGCACGCCCAACGGAGGAACCTGCGTCGATGTGACGAGCTGCGACACCGAGAAGTTCGCCGCCGCGGTGAATGCGGCCGGGCTCTGCGGCCACAGCGACTGGCGGCTCCCCGGCCGCGATGAGCTGGTGTCCATCCTCGACGGGACCCACGGAACCGACGCGCTCAGCGCGGACTGGTTCCCCAGCAACTCCACCACCAACAGCACCTACTGGACGTCGACTGCACGGGGGCTGCAGCGGGAACAGACCGCGGGAACCGGGCTGAGCGCCTGGAGCTTCTCCACCGCGGGACAGGGACTCGCCCTGTCGCGGTCCCGCGGACAGCCCGGAGCCGTCCGCCTCGTCCGTGGCCCCAACTAGGAGAACGCGACCATGACGCACTCGTCTCTGTCCCTGCTCCTCTCCGCTGTTCTCGTGCTGCCAGCGGTGCCAGCCCGCGCCGCCTGCGACGAGCTCCTTCGGGCGGTCAGCCCCACCGCCCGCTTCACGGTGAAGCCCGACGGGACCGCCACCGACACCCGTACCGGCCTCACCTGGCAGCGTTGCCCCGTCGGAACGGTGCTCGACGACGGAGGGACGCCGACCCATCTGGCCGACGACCATTGCGTTCCGAGCGCCTCTGCCCAGCAGACCTTCTCCTGGAGCGCGGCGCTCCAGGCCGCCCAGGCGCTGAATTCCGCAGGCGGCTTCGCGGGCTTCACCGACTGGCGAGTCCCCAACCGGAAGGAGTTGCTCTCCATCGTGGAGACCCGCTGCACCGGCCCGGCGATCAACTCCCAGGTCTTTCCCGACACGCCGGTGGACAGCTTCTTCACCTCCACCCCCTCCGTCACGTCGCAGGGCACGGTCTACTCGGTCGAGTTCGGCGATGGATTCGAGCTCCCGGTGGGCAAGATCTCGCTGCTTCGGGTGCGTTTGGTGCGGTGACGCCTGCTAGTAGTGGAAGCGGACCTCGAGCTTGACGTCCGGGTGGAGGGTACGCGCCACCGGACAGGTGTGCGCCACGCGTTCCATCTGCTCCCGCTTCTCGGGAGGCAGCTCCGACGGCATCCACAGATCGACCACCAGGGTCCCGATGCGTCGGGGCGAGGGATGCATGTGCTTCTCCACCCGGCCGCGGGTCTTACCCCAGGGGATGGTCTCTCGCTTCGCGATGATGGCCATGGTGGTGAGCATGCAGTCGAGGAGCCCGGTCGCGACCAGGTCAGTGGGCGAGAAGCCGGAGGCGTCGCCGCCGTTGTCCTTCGGGGCGTCGGTGATGGTGGAGGTGCCGCTCGGGCCGTGCTGAACGCGGAAGTGCAGCCCGCCCACGGACTCGGCGGTGATCTCGACGAAGTGCGGCTGCTCGGGCATCGGCGACCTCCGGGGAACGGCGGGAGGCGAGGCTAACGCCGACGGGTGTCCTGCTGCAGCTCCCCCGGTCGAGCGCCGTCCGACCCCGCATGGTCGGCACCGTTCCAGGCTGTCGCCGGGATCTCGCGACCCGGACCCGGGGCCTCCGCACACCGACGCACCTCACAGCCCCTGGTCCCGACTCGCCGTGCGACCGAGGCCAGGGCGTGACGGGCCCTATGTCCGGATTCTCCGGAGGACTCCGTCTTCGCATGCATGGGAGCTGAAACGTCCAAGCGCGACCTGCGTCGAAGACTGCTCGTCGCCACGCTGATGCTTCTCGCGTGCGCGAGCGCGTGTGCGCGGTCTGAGGCAGCCGGGAGCGAGCCACCTCGCATCTCATCTCGACTGCAGGATCCACTCGCGGAGCGGTTCCTCGTGCGTCCGGTCGGAACCGCTCTCGACTGGCGCACGGGAGTCATCTGGCAGCGCTGCCCGATCGGCACGGTCCTCGATGACGGTGGAACTCCCGAGGCACTCGAGGACGACCGGTGCCTGCCGTCCGATGGCGCCCCGCAGATCTTGACCTGGAAGGCGGCGCTCGCAGCGGCCCGGCAGCTCGACGAGAGCGGCGGGTTCGCCGGGCATTCCGACTGGCGGGTCCCTGGACAGAAGGAGCTTCGACAACCGGGTGCCGCACCCCAACCCCCCGGAAATGCTGGGGTCGTCAGCTCGCTGGTCTGAGGGCCTTGGGCGCGACAGCTTCATGTCCGGATCCGCCTGAAGCCTCCGTCCTTGGGTGCATGGACGAACGAATTCCTGAGTGGGTCCGACGGCTGCCGCCGCTCCGCCTGATGGTCCTTCCGCTGCTGCTCGTAACGAGCGGCTTGCTCGCTTGCGGTGGCGATAGCGGCGGCGATGGGACCGGTGTCATGGTCCGCTGGTGGTCCTACGCCGTGATTCGGTCCAACGGCTTGACCGAAGAGCCGCTCGGAACCGAGGGCTTCCAGCTCGGGGGCGCGCTGAACGACTCCAAGAATCTCGGTGGCCTGGCACTGCACCCGGAGGGGAAGCCGGACGTAGCGACACTCGAGGTGTCCTCAAGCGAGAACGGGCGCACGTATTCGGTGACGGCTGTCGCGCCCAGCGCGGGAATCCGGGGGGACCGGCTGATCGGGGACGCCGTGCATCTCATCCAGGTTCAGTACTTCCGCAAGCTCACCACGGACGCATCCCTGAAGCTGGTCGTGAGCAAGGTCTTCCTGGAGGCGATCGACGGCGACGCCTCCCTGCCAACGTCGGAGGACTGCCCGTGGCAGTTTGCGGTGATGGACTGGAACTCCTGCGGGCATGTGATGTGGACGTGGGTCGACTTCGACGTGTCGGCGGTTGCGCTCGCCGAGGACCGTGAGCTCCTGAGAACCGGTGGATTTGCCGATCTCTACGGCTGGCGGTCGAACTGGCGCGGCAGTGCCTACACCCACCATTCCTCCACCGCTCCGTTCTGGAATCGGGACAGCTTCGGAATCGACTTCGACTACGACGAGGACGGCGGCGGCCACGCGCTGGGCCAGCTGGACCCAAGCATCACCATCGAGGTCCCGCTCGAGTCGCTGGCTACCGGCGAGCTCTTCTCGATCTCCATCGACGTCAAGGCCGAGGCCATCAACCACCGGCAGCACGAGACGTACCTGGCGGCCTACTTTCGCGACCCGGCCAGCGGCGACGGGCTGGGAATGGAGTACCAGGGCATCGCCCCGGTCGAGACCCCCGCCGTGAAGCCGGTCGCACCCGATCCCGCTCCGGCGCCGGCCTGCCCGGGCGCTCCGGATCCGGCCGCCGGGGTCCTGGAGTTCGCCGCGCCCACGTTCTCCGAGCCGGAGATCGTGGGGGACGGCGCCACCGTGGTGGTCAGGCGCACGGGCGGCAGCCGCGGCGCCGTCAGCGCTCTTCTCACCACACATGACGGAACCGCAATCGCCGGCGCCGACTACCAGGCGATGGCGACCCAGGTATTCTTCGCTGACGGCGAGTCCGGCGAGCGCGCCGTGCGCATTCCCCTCGTCCGCGATGACGTGTCCGAGCCCGATGAGACCCTCACCCTCGTCCTCTCGGATCCAGCCGGTTGCGCCGGCCTGGGCACCGTGACCAGCACCACCCTGACCATCCTCGACGACGACCGCCCCGTGAGCGGCCCGGGCCACTTCACGATCGGCGGGACCGTCAGCGGCCTCTCCGGAACCGGACTGGTTCTCCGGGACGCGCTCGGTGGGGAGACGCTGGCCGTGACGGGCAACGGCTCCTTCGCGTTCCCGACACCGCGACTGGACGCGACGGGCTACGACGTCCGGGTCCAGACCCAACCGACCAATCCGATCCAGGTCTGCACCGTCGCCAACGGCAGCGGGACGCTGACTGGCGCGGACGTCACGAACATCGCCGTCACCTGCACGACCCCGCCGCCTCCCGGTGGTCTGGACTCCACCTTCGGCACCGGCGGGCGCGCCGTCACGAGCGTGGCCTACATCCCCAATCTGCTCGGCGCCCGTATCGGCATGGCGCTGCAGAGCGATGGGAAGATCTTGCTGGTCGGTGGCCTGAAGCTGCTGCGCTTGAACACCAACGGCACGCTCGACGGGACTTTCGGCACCGGGGGCGTCGCCGACATCCTTTTCGAGAATGGCACGCTTGATACCGCGATGGACGTCGCGGTGCAGGCCGACGGGAAGATCGTCGTGGCCGGCACCACCAGCACCACCGCCGTCGGCTCCGACAACTTCGCGCTCACCCGCTTCGACACCCGCGGTGCGCTGGACACCAGCTTCGGCACCGGCGGCCACGTCACCACCGACTTCTTCGGTAGCACCGACCAGGTCCGGCGGATGCGCCTCCAGGACGACGGAAAGATCCTCGTCGTCGGCCGCGCCGTCCACCCGATCTCCGCCATCTCGGGCTCGACCCTCTTCGCCATTGCCCGCTACGACGCGGACGGGACGCCCGACCTCGGGTTCGCCAGCGGCGGGAAGACCACCGATTCACCAGGTAACTCCTTCAGCATCGCCAATGGCCTGACCATCCAGAGCGACGGGAAGATCGTCGTGGCGGGCAGCACTGCACCGAGTGGCGGCGACGATTCCGACAGCGGCTTCGTGCGCTATCTGGGCGATGGGCAGGTCAAGCTTCCCGGGACCCGCGACGAGACGTTCGGACCCATGAGCAATGGCACGGTGGAGGCTTCGGTCGGCGCAGACGACCAGGCGGTGGATGTCGTCATCCTGGACGACGGAACCATCCTCGCCGCCGTTCGCGTCAATTCCGGAATCACCAGCGGCGCATCCGCCTTCGGGCTCGCGCACGTTCCCGCGAGCGGCGTGCCCCCACCGCGCCTGCCGCAGCCGATCGTCACCTTCACCACCCAGGCGGACAGCCCGCGCGCGATGCTCAAGCAGGCGGATGGGAAGATCGTCGTGGTGGGTCAGTCTGGGAACCAGGGGACGAACCCCGACATGGCCATCGTGCGCTTCGACGCCAGTGGATTCACCCCCGACCCGAGCTTCGGCACGGACGGAAAGCTGACCGTCGACTTCTTCGGCAAGATCGACGGAGCCGAGGCCGTCGTCCAGCAGGCGGACGGCAAGCTCGTGGTCGGAGGGTTCGCGCGGAGTGGCTCGACCACCGTCTTCGCGGCGGTCAGGGTGGCGCAGTAGCCGTGCGATGCGGAGCTACCGCACCACCATCTCGTGCTGCCCCCTCGTGGGCGCCTCGGTGTCCGGGTCCCAGTCGATGGTCGCCAGGAGCTTCTTCCTCCGCCGAGCGACGTCCCGGTCGAGGAAGGCGATGGCATCCTCCATCCGGTCCATCAGCCGCATCGGCGCCCGCTTCGCCCCGGAGGAGAACAGGGCGTGGGTCAGCCAGGGGAAGACCGCGGTGACGTCGGTGTGCACGTAGACCGATCCTGACTCCACCGCCTCCACCGAGACCTTCCCCCAGGTGTGGCCCTCCCCCGCCGGGCAGCTGGAGAGCGCGCCGTTGTCCACCGGGTCGACGCAGAATTGGAGGTCGATGTCGAAGCCAGTCGTGGGGACGGAGAGGATCTGGTCGAGCAGCGGCTCGCCCTGGAGCGTGTAGTTCTTCGGCACCCCGCCGCCGAGGATCCAGATCGCCAGCTTCTTGCTCCCGTGGTGGCGGCAGAAGTGCTGCATCGCCGCCATCGAGTAGACGTCGTCGTTGATGTCCAGCTCGAACCGGAACTCGGGCCCCAGGAGCCGCTTCAGCTTCACCACGTTGAGGAAGATGCTCCCGTCCTGCACCGCCCCCACCCAGATCGGCACCGCGTGCTTGTAGGCAGTGGCGAGCAGCGAGGGCTTCTTCACCCCCAGCGAGCGCTCGATGCCGTGCACCGCCTTGCCGAGCAGGTAGTGGAACTGTGGCGTGGTCATCTTCCGCTGGAACTCGGGGCGGCGGATGACCGCGCTGAAGAGCCGGTCGGTGTCGAGCAGCGCCTCCTCCCAGAAGCCCAGGTCGTAGATGCGGATGATGCGCGCCAGACGCATCTGGAGGTCGCCGGCGTTGGGGTTCACCTCCCGGATGGCGTGCCCGATGATGCGGTGGGCGTCGTGGTACAGGTTCGCCCCGGTGGTGGTGAGCGCGCTGATGACCCCTCGCTCGATGAGCGGGATGAGGCAGCTCTGGTGCAGCCCCGCCGGGGTCATCGCTCCCGACAGCGTCAGGAAGATGCTGCAGTCCTCGGCCATGCTCCGCTGCATCAGCTCGAAGGCCGTTCGCTCCTGACGTCCCACGTAGGCTCCAAAGGCGTGGGCCAGGAGGTCCTCCGGCCTTTCCCGTCCGGTGATGGGGCGGGGATCGACACTCCGGGACTTGGCATAGGCGGCCCGCAGGCCGCGACGCTGCGAGGGCTTGGGCATGGCTCGCGCCGACTATCACGAATGCCTTTGCTGCGGGTCAGCGGATGCTGGACCATCCGTGCCCTCTCAGGAGGGGCGGGACATGCCGGTTCGTCGTGGGTGGATGCTGCTTCTGTCACTGGTCTGTCGCGCGGCGCTGGCCGGCGATTCAGCTCCGGCCCCACAGCCGGTGACGGTCATCCGGGCCGGGGTCCTGATCGACGGCGTCTCGGGAAGCCCGAGGACGAACCAGGTCATCGTCGTGCGGGGAAACCGGATCGAGAGCGTCGGAGGCAGCAGCATCCCGACCGGGGCGAAGGTCCTCGACCTCTCCGGGGCGACGGTGCTTCCCGGCCTCATCGATTCCCACACCCACATCATGCTCCACGGCGAGGAGGCCTCCGAGGGGGGCTACGACGCGCAGCTGCTGAAGGAGCCCATCGCCTACCGGGCGGCGCGAGCGACCGTGGCGGTGCGCCGGGCGCTGGAGCAGGGCTTCACCACCCTCCGGGACGTCGACACCGAGGGCGCGGGCTACGGCGACGTGGGCATCAAGCGGGCCATCGACGAGGGCCTCATCCCCGGACCCCGGCTCTTCGTCGCCACCCGGGCCATCTCCAGCACCGGCGGGTACATGCTCGAGGGCTACGCCCCGGAGGTGGCGGTGCCCAAGGGCGTGCAGATCGTCGACGGACCGTGGGAGGCGCGAAAGGCCGCCCGCGAGCAGCTCGATCACGGAGCCGACTGGATCAAGGTCTACATGACCCACCGCTCCTGGGTGGACGGAGCCGGAAACCTGGTCTCCCAACCCGCGCTCACCCTCGAGGAGCTGAAGGCCATCGTCGACGAGGTGCACGGCTGGGGGAAGAAGGTCGCCTGCCACGCCTACGGGGGGATCGGGATGAAGCGCGCGCTCGACGGCGGCTGCGACTCCATCGAGCACGGCCTGGAGCTGGACGACGCCGCCGTGGCCCAGATGGTGAAGCAGGGCACCTGGCTGTGCCCGACGATCGCGGCCTACTACCATTCGTGGGAGCCCGAGGGGACTCCCGAGGGTCGCCGCGACCGCAAGCGCGCCGAGGTGCACGGCCCGTCGTTCCGCCGGGCGGTGAAGGCCGGGGTGAAGATCGCCTTCGGGAGCGACGTGGGCGGCTTCTCCTGGACGGAATCGATGGCCCAGGAGTTCCCGCGGATGGTCGAGTTCGGGATGACCCCGATGCAGGCCATCCAGTCCGCGACCTCGCGGGCAGCCGAGATGCTGGGGATGAAGGGGCAGCTCGGCGTCGTCGCTCCCGGAGCCTACGCGGACCTCATCGCGGTGGCCGCGGATCCCTTGAAGGACGTCCGGGTGCTGGAGAAGGTCGTCTTCGTGATGAAGGACGGCAAGGTGTTCAAGGACGCGACGACGGTCCGCTGACCCAGGACTGTCTTCCCGAGCCGGGGCCAGCCCGCTGACTCTTCGCTGCCTCAGCCCGGGGTAGGCGCGCGGCGCCGCGGGCCGATCCGCAGACGAATCTCCGTCGGGATCCGGCTCAGCAGCTCGCGGTGGTCCCGCAGCCCCACCGTCTCGCGCTGCACCAGCAGCCACCACAGCCGCTCCGCGGCCAGATCGCGGAGCTCGGAACGGCGATCCGCCTCCGCCTCGGCCGAGGACAGCGGCGGCAGCTCTCCGGCCTCGAGCGCCTCCCAGGCCTCGAGGGCCTTGTGGAAGAGGTCGTTGATGCGCGCCAGGGCCGAGGCGCGCTCGGCCTGGAGGTCGCGCTCCAGGGCCTGCATCGGGTCACGGCCCATCGGGAACGTCCCTAGGCCCCCGCCGCCGCGGCGGGAGGCAAAGGCACCACCGCCAGGTCCGAGGCCTTCAGCTCGGCCATGGCCAGCTGGTCCAGCGTGGCGGTGCGGTACACGTCGAGCATTCGCTCCTGGCCGCGCTTCCAGACCCCGTACAGCGTGCAGCCTCGCGACAGCCGGCAGGCGTCGTGCCCGTCCTGACAGAGGTTGACCACCACCGGCCCCTCGACCGCCTCGATGACCTCGAGAAAGGAGATCTCCCGGGCGGGCCGGGCAAGCCGGTACCCACCGCGGGCGCCCCGGGTGCTCATCGCCAGCTGCCGGGTGACCAGCTGCTTGAGGATCTTCGCCAGGAAGTCCTGCGGAACGTTCATCCGCCGGGCAATCTCCCGGAACGGCATCACCCGGCCCTCCGGCTGGGCGGCCAGACAGACCATGGCCCGGAGGCCATACTCGATGCGCCGGGAGATCTGCAGGGGGTGCTGCATGGGAGAATCTGCTTGAGAATTCGAGCAGTTGAGTAATTATAGGCCCCAGGGGTCCACATTTCAACGCGGCGTTCCGATGATTGACCTCCATTCCCACACCACGGCAAGCGACGGTGAGCTGTCGCCGGAGGACCTGCTTGCCCGGGCGCGGTCATCCGGGGTCACGACGCTGGCGGTGACCGACCACGACACGGTGCGGGGGCTCGCCCGGGCCAAGGCTGCCGCCGAGGCACAGGGAATCCGGTTGGTACCCGGAATCGAGGTTTCCACCGAGGCCGAGGGCCGCGAGGTCCACGTCCTGGGGCACTTCGTGGATCCCACCGAGCCGGGGCTGGCCAGCTTCTCCGACCGGCTGCGCGACGAGCGTGCCGAGCGCATGGGACGGATGGTGGAGCGGATGAACCAGATCGGCTTCCCGGTGACCCTGGAAGAGGTGGAGCGGCTCGCCGCGGGCGCGCACCTGGGCCGGCCCCACCTGGCGCTCGCGCTGCTGGCCCGCGGATACGTCACCTCCAGCCGCGAGGCGTTCGACCGCTTTCTCGGCGACGGAAAGCCCGGCTGGGTCGACCGCTTCCGGCTTCCCGCCGAGGAGGCCATCGCCATGCTCCACCGGGCCGGGGGCACCGCGACCGTCGCCCACCCGGGCTCGAGCAAGGTCTCGGGCTACACCCTGGAGCGGCTGGCCAAGGCCGGCCTCGACGGGCTGGAGATCTTCCACCCCGATCACGTGCCCAGCCAGCGCGAGGCCTTCCTCCGCCAGGCGGAGGCGCTGGGCCTCGTCCCCACCGCGGGCAGCGACTACCACGGGCCGCGGGTGACGCCGGACCGGCAGCTGGGGATGGTGTCGCTCGACCCCTCACACTTCGCACGACTGGAGGCCCGGGCCGCTTCCCGGCGTTGACACCCCGCGGTGCCCCGCTGTTCTATGCGCCCGCTCCGATGACCCCCGACACCGCACTCGCCCCGTACGGACCGCTGCTCGCGGTGCTCCTCCTCGCCGGAGGCATGGGCGCCCTGGTCAGCTTCGCCTCCGCCCTCCTCGGCCCCAAGCGCCCGTCGGCCGTCAAGTCGACCATCTTCGAGGCGGGGAGCGAGCCCTCGCCCGGCACGGCCCGCCAGCGCTTCGCGGTGAAGTTCTACGTGGTCGCCCTGCTCTTCATCGTCTTCGACGTGGAGACGGTGTTCCTCTACCCGTGGGCGGTGAACTTCAAGGCGCTGGGCTGGTTCGGGTACGTGGAGATGCTGGTCTTCGCCGTCACCCTGGTCATCGGCCTGGCGTACGTCTGGAAGAAGGGCGCGCTGGACTGGGAGGATTGAGAGAGGACCATGGCCGACGCGGACATCACGCCAGTCATCACCACCCGTCGCGACGAGGCGATGGGCTTCCTCGAGCGCATGGTCAGCAAGGGGCTGGGCTGGGCGCGCAAGTACTCGCTCTTCACTTACCCTTTCGCCACCGCGTGCTGCGGGATGGAGTACATGTCGGTCGCCGCGAGCCGGTACGACATCGCCCGCTTCGGCGCCGAGTTTCCGCGCTTCTCGCCCCGCCAGGCGGACATGCTGCTGGTGGTGGGGACCATCAATCTCAAGCAGGCGCCCATCCTCAAGCGCGTCTACGAGCAGATGGCCGAGCCGAAGTGGGTGGTCAGCTTCGGGGTGTGCGCCTCCTCGGGCGGGTTCTACGACAACTACGCGGTGCTCCAGGGCATCGACCGCATCCTCCCGGTGGACGTCTACATCCCGGGGTGCCCGCCGCGCCCGGAGCAGGTGCTCGACGGGCTGATCCTGCTCCAGGACAAGATCCAGCGGCAGGTGCATCGCATCGGCGGCACCGGCCCGAGCGAGCCGGAGCTGGGGCTCGACCTGCTGAAGACGTACCCCCACGAGAAGGGGCTCGGCTCCGGCAAGCGCTGACCGAGAGGCATCCCCGGAGCGTGCGGTGCTGGGGGAAGCGTGGGGCGCTTCTCCGAGAGGAGCGCCGATCCGGAGCCGGTGTGCGAGGGCTGCCGCGCCGAGGCGGATGGTAACCTCCGGGCCCTGCGCCTCCTCCAGCGACGTCTCCGAATCCTGTCGAAGAGCGCCTGCGCCGTGGCCCTGCTGGGGCTCGGCTGCGCGACCCCGGCGCCCACCACGGGTGCTCCTCCTCGCGTTGCGCCCGCCGGGGCGGCCGACCTCACCTACCGCCTCCTCGAGGGACGGTTCGATTCGGCGGACCAGGCCCGGAGCTCGCCGGGGCATCCGGCCATCCAGCTGGTGGCCTGTGCGGCGGACGTGCCGGCGCTCGGCCCTCGGGTGCTCTACGTCGAGCAGACCCGGCTTGCCGCGCCCGACACCCCCATCCGGCAGCGGGTGTACGCGCTCGAGGCGGGCGAGCCGATCGAGTCGGCGGCCGTGTCCCGGGTGTTCGAGCTCGAGAACCCCGGGGCAGCAGTGGGCGCGTGCTCCCGGGGCGGGCCACCGCGCTTCGCCCGGGATGAGCTGGTGGAGCGGGTGGGCTGCGCGGTCGCCCTCCGCGCCGAGGGCAGGGTCCTCCGCGGCGGCACCAGTGGCCGGGGGTGCCCGAGCACGCACGGAGGCGCGACCTACGCCACCAGCGAGCTGATGCTCGACGACGTCGGCCTGCGCTTCTGGGAACGGGGATTCGACGTCACCGGAGCGCAGAGGTGGGGGAACGACGGAGTGCCGTACGTGTTCGTGCGCCGGACCCCGCTGGCGTCGCGCTGAGCGCCAAAGGGCCTCTGGGGTCCGCTTGCCCGCGGATTGGCGGCTCGAGGAACACCTGGGCCGCCACGGACGTCTGAGGGAAGCCGTTCTGCCTCCCGGCGACCTGGGCTACCCTCAGCACGGAGCTGGAACTCGGGCCTGGGAGGGGCCACCGATGCGTCGACCGCCTGGAGTCGTGCTGCTCGGAGCGCTGCTCGTCGTGGGCTCGGCGAGGTCCCAGACCTTCCGCTACGCCTCGATCGGCGATCTCCTCACCCTCGACCCGCACTCGGCGGACGAGGCGCTCTCCAACTCCTTCAAGAACAACATCCACGAGGGGCTGGTCCGCTTCAACGAGAAGCTCGAGCCCGAGCCGGCCCTCGCCGCCAGCTGGAAGGCGGTGAACCCCACCACCTGGCGATTCCAGCTGCGGAGGGGCGTCACCTTCCACGACGGCACGCCGTTCACCGCCGACGACGTGGTGTTCTCGTACAACCGGCAGAAGTCGAAGAACTCGGTGATGAGCTCGCACGTCTCGACCATCAAGAGCGTCAAGAAGATCGACGACTACACGATCGAGTACGTCACCGACGGCCCCGACCCGATCCTGCTCCGGAACCTCTCCGAGCACTTCATCATGTCGAAGAAGTGGTGCGAGCAGCACGCCACCACCGAGCCGGTGCAGGGCCTGAGCGAGGAGACCTACGCCACCCGGCACGAGAACGGCACCGGGCCGTTCCAGGTCGTGGAGCGCGTCCCCGACACGCGCACCGTGCTGGTCCCCTTCCCGAAGTGGTGGGACCTCCCGAACAAGAAGTACGCCATCACCCGGGCCGAGTTCCGGCCGATCGCCAACGCCGCGACGAGGCTCGCGGCCCTCATCTCCGGCGAGGTGGACCTCGCCTACCCGGTGGCGCCCCAGGACGTCGCCCGGGTCGAGGGTCAGAAGGGCTTCCGCGTCATCAGGCGGCCCGAGCTCCGGGTCGTGTTCCTCGGCATGGACCAGTGGCGGGACGAATCGCTGGACATGCCGGGCTCGAAGAAGAATCCCTTCAAGGACGTCCGCGTCCGGCGCGCCGTGTACCAGGCCATCGACGAGGAGGCGATCCGCGCCAAGGTGATGCGCGGGATGGCCGCGCCCACCGGGCTGATCATCCCCGAGGCCACCGAGGGCTACGACCCGAAGCTGCGGGAGCGCTACCCGTACGACCCGGCGGCCTCGCGCAAGCTGCTCGCCGAGGCCGGCTTTCCCGACGGGTTCCCGGTAACCCTCGACTGCCCCAACGACCGGTACATCAACGACGAGGCCATCTGCCAGTCGCTGGTCCCGATGCTCGCCCGGGTGGGCGTCAAGGTCGCTCTGAACGCCCAGACCAAGTCGAAGCACTTCGACAAGATCCTCAAGAAGTCGAACAACAACACCAGCCTCTTCCTGCTCGGCTTCAGTCCGGAGACGGCGGACGCGATGGCCACCCTGCTCCCGGTGATGACCATGACGCTCGAGGGCAGCGGGGCATGGAACGGCGGCCGCTACACCAACCCGAAGGTGGAGGAGCTGGTGAGCCAGATCCGCGTGGAGATGGACCAGACGAAGCGGCGTCAGCTGATCTCCGAGGTGCTGCGGATACACAAGGAGGACTTCGGTCATCTCCCGCTCCACGAGCAGCTGATCATCTGGGGAGCGCGGGACACGGTCGACGTGGTTCCGGATCCGCGTGACCGGGTGCAGCTCCGGTTCGTGAAGATGCGTCAGTGATCGCCGGGATCCTCACCCGCCTGCTCCAGGGGCTGGGCGTGATGCTGGTGGTGGGCCTGCTGGCCTTCGCGGTCTCCACCAAGCTCGGCGACCCGGTGAACAACATGCTCGGGCAGAACGCCACCAGCGAGGAGCGGGAGGCGATGCGCGGCGAGCTCGGGCTCGACCGGCCCTTCGTCGTCCAGTACGGCCGCTACCTGGGGCGGGTCGTCCACGGGCAGCTCGGCGTGTCCTACCGCCTGGGCATCCCGGTGGGTGAGCTGCTGGCCGAGCGGCTGCCGGCGAGCGTGGAGCTGTCGGGGCTGGCGATGCTGCTCACGCTCCTCCTCGGCGTTCCGCTCGGCATCTACACCGCGCTCCGGCGCGGCTCGGTGCTGAGCAAGATCATCCTCGGCGGCTCGCTGGCCGGGCTCTCGGTGCCAACGTTTCTGGTCGGGCTGCTGCTGATCTTCCTCTTCGCCGTCCAGCTGCAGTGGCTCCCCTCCTCCGGCCGGGGGCAGGTGGTGTCGGTCGGGCCCTGGACCACCGGGCTCCTGACCGCGAGCGGGCTGCGCTCGCTGCTCCTGCCCTCCATCACCCTGGCCCTCTACTCGCTGGCGCTCCTGCTCCGGCTGGTCCGCGGCGAGCTGCTGGACGTGCTCCACTCCGACCACGTGCGCTTCTGCCGGGCGCGGGGCCTGCCCGAGCGGTCGATCCACTTCCGCCACGGGCTCCGGAACGCGCTCCTTCCGGTCATCACCGTCGCCGCCCTGCAGCTCGGCAACCTCCTGGCCTTCTCGGTGGTGACCGAGACCGTGTTCCAGTGGCCCGGGATGGGCCTGCTCTTCCTCCAGGCCGTCCAGTTCGTCGACGTCCCGGTGATCTCCAGCTACCTGCTCCTGGCGGCGGTGGCCTTCGTGCTCATCAACCTGGTGGTCGACCTGAGCTACCGCGCGCTGGATCCGCGGGTCCGGTCGACGCTCGGTGGAGCGTAGGAGCCGCCCCGGATGCTTCTCCCCCAGGGCACCCGGCGGGGCACGCGCATCGCGCTGGGGGTGGTCGCCGCCTACGTGCTCCTCGCCGCGGGCGCGCGGTGGGTTGCGCCGCAGCCCGTCTCGGACCTCCGGACGCTGGATCTCATGAACGCCTCGCTCCCGCCGGCGTGGCAGCCGGAGGGCAACCACGCGTTCCTGCTCGGCACCGACGAGCAGGGCCGGGACGTCCTCTCCGGAGTCCTCTTCGGGCTCCGGCTCTCGATGGGGGTCGGCTTCGCGGCGGTGGCCTTGGCGATGCTCCTCGGGCTCGCGGCCGGGCTGGTCAGCGGGTACCGCGGCGGCTGGCTCGACGCGCTCCTGATGCGCGCCGCCGACGCCCAGCTGACCTTCCCGGCGATCCTGGTGGCGATGCTGCTCGACGGCGTGGCGCGCAGCGTGCTCCCCCGGTCGGCCCACGAGACCCTGGGCGTGCCGGTGGTGATCGGCGCCATCGCCCTGGCCCAGTGGGTTCCCTTCGCCCGCGCGGCGCGGGTGGGCACGCTGGTCGAGCGGGAGAAGGGCTACGTGCAGGCGGCGCAGGTGATGGCCCGGCCCTGGTGGGCCATCCTCCTCTCCCACGTGCTGCCCAACGTGATGGGGCCCATCGTGGTCATCGCCACCGTGGGGCTGGGGAATGCCATCCTCACCGAGGCCACCCTGTCGTTCCTCGGCGTCGGCATCCCGCCGACCTCGCCGTCGCTGGGGACGCTGGTCCGCAACGGCAGCGCGTACCTTCCCTCGGGAGCGTGGTGGATGGTGGTGTTCCCGGGGCTGGCGCTCGCCGGACTGGTCCTGGCGGTCAACGTCGCCGGCGACGGGCTCCGGGACGGGCTGGACCCCAAGCAGCGGAGCGCGGTGTCGTGACCGGGCCGGTGGCGCTGGAGGGCCTGCAGGTCGTGCTCGGGAGACCGGGCGGCGAGACCCCGCTGGTGCAGGACGTGTCGTTCCGGATCGAGCCCGGCCGGGTGCTCGGGCTGGTCGGCGAGTCAGGCGCCGGGAAGTCGCTGACCGCTGCGGCGCTCATCGGGCTCGTCGCGGCACCGGTCAGAATCACCTCCGGCCGGCTGGGCGTGCGCGGGCGCGAGGTGAACCTCCCCGACGCCGAGGCGGTCCGTCCGCTGCGCGGAAAGGAGGTGGGCTTCATCCCCCAGGACCCCTTCACCAGCCTCGACCCCCTGTTCCAGGTCGGTGACCAGCTGGTGGAGACGCTCCGGGCGCACACCCCGCTGGACCGGGCGGCGGCGCGCGAACGGGCGATCCGGCTCCTGGCCGACGTGGGCCTGCCCTCGCCTGCGGAGCGCTTCGAGCACTACCCGCACCAGCTCTCGGGAGGGATGCGGCAGCGGGTGGCGATCGCGCTGGCGATCTGCGCCGGGCCCCCGCTGGTGGTGGCCGACGAGTGCACCACCGCGCTCGACGTGTCGACGCAGGCGCAGATCGTCGCCCTGCTCGCGCGGCTGGTCGAGGAGCACGGCACCTCGGTGCTGCTGATCACCCACGACCTGGGCGTGGTGGCCGAGCTGGCGACGGAGGTGGCGATCATGTACGCGGGGCGGATCGTCGAGCGGGCGCCGGTCGCGCGGCTGCTCAGGGGGCCGGGTCACCCCTACACCCGGGCGCTCCTCGATGCGGTGCCGCGGATCCGCGGCCAGGGGGGCGGCGCGCTGCCGGCGATCCCCGGGAACATGCCCCGGCCAGGCGAGCTGCCCGCCGGGTGCGCCTTCCACCCCCGCTGCCCGCAGGCATCGGACCGCTGCCGGAGCGAGCGACCGCCGCTGGAGCGCGGCGAGGACTCCGAGCTGGCCTGCTGGCACCCGCTCGATGCCCGGAGGACCCGTGGCTGAGACCGCGGCGCCGTTCCTGGAGCTCCGTGGGCTGACCAAGCACTTCGAGGTGCCGCGGCCATTGCTCGCCCGCGTGGTGTCGCGCACGCCGCCGGCCGTGGTGCGCGCCGTCGACGGGGTGAGCCTCAGCCTTCGGGCCGGGGAGACGCTCGGGGTGGTGGGGGAGTCCGGGTGCGGGAAGACCACGCTCGGGAGGCTGCTGGTCGGACTGGAGGTCCCGAGCGCCGGGGAGATCCGGCTCCGTGGGCAGCCGCTCGAGGGTGGCGCCCATCGCCGGCCGCGCGCGTTCCAGCGGCGGATCCAGATGGTGTTCCAGGACCCGTACGCCTCGCTCGATCCGCGGTGGCGGGTCCGGGACATCGTCACCGAGCCGGTGCAGGGAACGGTCTCGGGGGCGGCACGGCGCGAGCGGGCGGTCCAGCTCCTCGGGCAGGTGGGGCTCTCCGGGGCGGATCTGGACAAGCATCCGCACCAGTTCTCGGGCGGGCAGCGGCAGCGGCTGGCCATCGCCCGGGCGCTGTGCGCGGAGCCAGAGCTGGTGGTCTGCGATGAGCCGACCTCGGCGCTGGACGTCTCGGTGCAGGCGCAGGTGCTGAATCTGCTCGGGGAGACGCAAGCACGCCTCGGCATCTCGCTGGTCTTCATCAGCCACGACCTGGCGGTGGTCTCGCACGTCTCGACGAGCGTGGCGGTGATGTACCTGGGCCGGCTGGTGGAGTGGGCGCCGAGGTCGGTGCTCTTCGGAGCGCCGGCGCACCCGTACACCCGGGCGCTGCTGGAGACCATTCCCGACGTGGCCCGGCCCGGGCGGCGCCGGGCGGCAATCCCCGGGGAAGTGCCCAGCGCGCTCGCCCCACCGCCGGGGTGCGCCTTCCATCCCCGGTGCCCACTGGCCGAGCCGCGCTGCCGGGTGGAACGGCCGGAGCTGCGACCCCTCGGGAATGGCACCCTGGTGGCCTGCCATGTCGTGGGCGCGGACGCCCCCGCCGGGGCGGAGCCGAGCTGAGGAGCGGCCCCGGGCGGGTGGCGCCGCCGGTGGACTGGGGGGTCCGCACCCGCGGTCGGTCGGTCCATGCCCCGCGACTCCGGGCGGGCGTCTTGCCCTGGATGAGCGCCGCGCACGGTCCTTGCTGAGGCCCCCGGAACGCCGTGACCACGCTGGTCGCGGCAGGGGGGGAGCCTCACATGAGCCGGGTGCAGTCCGCGGGCGCAGCGGCGCCGATCGATCCGTACCTCCACGAGCACGAGGAGCCGGCATCCACCTCGACGCAGAGCCGAAGCTTCGAGCCGGTGGATCCGGACCGGATCGAGCTCGATGACCTGCAGCCGAGGCCCTCGCCCGGAAGGTCGGGGGCCACCAGCGTCGAGACTGGCCATCTCACGTTCCATGGCGGCAAGGTGCTCCGCTCGCCCGACGTGGTCCCGGTGTATGTGGGCGGCTACTGGCAGACGCTTCAAGGCCGGCGCGAGCGGGCGCGGAACGACGCGGCGATGGCGGAGCTGGTGAAGGACCCCGGCCAGACGGGCCTCTGGAGGGAGTACGGGGGCGGGCCGGGGACGACCTCTCCGTCGAAGGTGCTGGCGGCCGTGTCGCGGCGGGACTTCTCGAAGGAGGACGTGGAGGCGCTGGTCCAGGCCCAGGTTCGCTCGGGTGCGTTCGATGCCTCGGATTCCGAGCGCATCTTCACCCTGGTGCTCCCGCCGGGCGCCACGCTCCACGACGGCGAGGCCAGCTCGCGCTCGGGCCTCGGCGGATTCCACGGCAACGTGACCGCGAAGGACGGGCATCCGGTCTATTACGCGGTGGTGGTCTACTCGCAGCGGACCGGGTCGCTGGCAAACGGCATCGACTTCACCGGGACCCCGATCGACAACGTCACCATCACCGAGAGCCACGAGGTCACCGAGGCAGTGACCGACCCCGACGTCGGGCTGGCCATCGCCACCGGGGACCCGCACTTCCTCGGCTGGTACGACGACACCACGCCCGTCCGCCGGCGCGACGGCAGCGCGGTGCTCGACGGGCTCGGACGCCCCCTGCGCGGCAAGGGGGAGATCGGCGACATCCCGGTGCTCAACGCGGAGCTCGAGGGCGACTCCGCGCTGAAGAGCGTGTGGGGCCGCCGCAACGGCTTCGCCTGGCAGACCGAGTGGAGCAACCGGGACGACCGGGCCGAGCTCGCACCGACCGACCCGCGCTCGCGCTGAGCAGCTCATCCCGGACCGGGACGGGACAGCACACCGTCTCGCGACGCAGATCCGAGCGTGGCCCGTGGATCACCCGGATCGAGGGCCCATTCGAGGCAGCGGGGTGCACCGCAGACCAGCCAGGGTTGGCGCCGTTGCCGGACGGTGGCGACGGGTTCGTCCCCCCGGGTTCCGTTGCGGACGAGGCTGACCGTTCGGGATCAGCGTCCCGTGGCGCGCACCATCCCGTCCGGGCTCCAGTCCTCGCTGCCCACGCCGTGGTGGACGATGAACAGACCGTCCGGGTCGTACTTCTTCTTCACCGCGCGGAGCCGGGGGTAGCTCCCTCCCCAGAACGCCCGCTGCCAGCTCGGCTCGAAGTAATTGCTCTCCAGGACGTACGAGCCCGGGTCGGGCACCACTTTCCGCAGCTCCGCCATCGCCCGGTGGATCGCCTGTGCGTCGTTGCGCGCCTCGTCCGGCTCGGGCTCGTGGCCCGCAACGCCGGGGTACACCGGGGGACCGCTCCCGGCGATGATCGCCAGGGCGAAGGCGTCGAGCACCGCCGGGTTGACGGAGGTGTTTCGCGCCGCGGTGATGGCCTCCGACGGCGCACCGGCGAGCCCCTTGTTGAAGTGCAGGCCGACGGTCCAGTGCCTGGAGGCGGCGAAGAGCGCCGCGGCCAGCACCCCCTGGCGTCCGGCGGACAGGAGCGAAGCGGGAAGCCAGGTGGACTCGTACCCGTGCCAGTACGCGCCGAGCTCCTCCTCGTTGCTCGCCCACCAGAGATTCTTGAACGGGGGCGCGGACGGCCGGTCATCGACCCGGACGTACGGGCCGAGCTTCGTCCTGAGGAACTCGGGGTTCCAGAAGTCACGCGCCGGCGCACTGAGGGTGGTCCGGTCGGCTCCGACGCTGACCCCGCTCCCCGGCTTCGCCGCCTCGGAGAGGAACGGCCTCCAGACCTCCTCCGCCTGGGCGGTGTCCAGGCCCTGGAAGAGCATCTGGACCGCCATCCGGTTGCGAGGATGCAGCCTCACCTGCTCGCCCCAGTGCGGGTTCATGAGGGAGGCAGCGTAGAAGGCGACGAATCGGCGGATCAGTCGCTTGAACGCCGCATCCGAGTCCGCCTCGAGGGTCAGCAGCACTCCACCGAACGTCGCTGGAAGCTCGTGGGTCCGCAGCGTCAGACGGGTGACGATGCCGAAGGTCGGGCCGCCGCCTCCCTTCAGCGCCCAGAAGAGGTCCGGGTGCGTGCAGGCGTTCGCCAGCCGGGTGACTCCGTCCGCGGTCACCACCTCGGCCTCGAGCAGGCTCGCGGCGGCCATGCCGAACCGCTTGGAGAAGCTCCCGAAGCCGCCGCCTTGTACCAGCCCGGCGACTCCCACCGTGGCGCATCCGCCGCCCTGCACGTACCGGCCGCCCCGCGTGGTCACCGCGTCGTAGGCGTGAAACCAGAGCGCCCCCGCCCCCACGCTCACCGCCGGCACCGGATGGAGCATGCCCTCGCACCCCCTCGGGACGAAGGCGTCGTGCAAGGTGACGTCCTCCATCGCCCGGCTCCAGACCAGGAGCGAGTCGGGCGCGTTGGACGCCCCGTGGTAGCTGTGTCCGCCGCCTTTGACCACCAGCCGGAGCCGGTGCGCGCGGGCGAAGTCCACCGCGGCCGACACGTCCGCGGCGCTCTTCGCGGTGACGGCGTACGCGCTCGGGCTCGAGGTCCACGCCCCCGCCCAACCCGTGCTCTGGGTTCCCCAGACCTGGTCGCCGAGGAAGTACGGGTTCTGCATCTGCTTGACCAGCTCCGGAGCCGCCTTCTCCAGCGGCGAGTCGACCCGGAGCAGCCGCCCCTGCACCCGTTCGGAGAGGGCCTTCCACGCTGCCTCGTCCGGCCATCCAGCGTCGCCCGGGCGCACGCGACGCATCGCCGCCCCGGCGACGGCCGAAGGCAGCCCGAGGGCGCCAGCCGCTGCGCCCCCTGCGAGAAGCTCGAGAAATCGGCGACGCCTCATCGGGCTCCCCTCCAGTCCGCGCTGCCGCTCACCACCGGTGGTACGCGGGGTGGCCGGGCTTCACAGCCACGAACGTCCCCCGGCAGGTGGCGGTCACCTTCCCCTCGGCGCTCAGCGTCGCCTCCACCGTGGCGCGGTCTCCCTGGATCTCCACCGCCTTGGCCCAGAGCATCAGCTCGGGCCCCAACGGCGTGGGCCGCTTGAGGCTCACCGCGAAGTCGGAGGTCACGGTACACGGTGGGGACTGGAGCTTCTGGGCGCGCATCAGCGCCACCATGGCCGCCCAGTTCGAGTGGCAGTCGAGCAACGCTCCGACGATGCCTCCATTGACCACCCCGGGGAACGCCTGATGATGCTCCTCGGGGCGCCAGCGGGCGACGAGGTGGTCGCCTTCCTCGAAGCTGCGAATCCGCAGTCCTTTCGGGTTCGACGGGCCACAGCCGAAGCAGGCGTTGTGGGGGGCGAACCGCTCCTGGACGCTCGGGCCTTCCATGGCCGCCCACCCTACTCCCGGGCCGGCGCCCGCGGCTTCTCCCGACTTCCCCTGCTCCCCTCGGTAAGTGCCCCAACTTCTTCGGGGTTGTCCGTTGACGTGCCCCGCGGCAGGCCAGTAGAACCCGCGGCGCCGTTCGGCACGCTCCCTCGTCCCGGAAAGGCCGTCCCGACCCCGTGAGCCTCCGCGCCCTCACCCTCGTGCACGAGAAGTACCCCGACGCCTTCGTCGAGCAGTACACCGACCGCACCGGTGGAAGCTGGGGCGTCCTCGAGCCCGGGTCGCTCCGCACGGTCCTCGGCCACGTCAAGGACGACCCGCAGCTCGACTTCAAGCTCTTCCTCTCCATCGACGCGGTGGACCGGTTGCAGCTGCCGGACAACACACCGCGATTCGAGGTGGTCTACTTCCTCTACTCGGTGACCTGGAACGAGCACCTTCGCCTCAAGGTGCGCGTCGGCGAGGACCACCCCGAGGTTCCGAGCGTCACTTCCATCTTCCAGGGCGCGAACTGGTGGGAGCGGTTCGTCTGGGACTTCTACGGCATCCGCTTCGCCGGCCACCCCGACCTGCGCCGGATCCTCATGTACGAGGAGTTCAAGGGGCACCCGCTCCGCAAGGACTACCCGCTGCGCGAGCGCCAGCCGCTCATCCCCGAGCGCCCCATCCGGGACATCTTCCGCGGCCCCGGCACCTCCGGAACCGCCTGACCCGACCCAATGGCCCACGCCGACGAACGACAGACCGAGGACGTCGCCCAGGACGAGGAGTCCGAGCTCGAGGCTCACCTCCAGACCAAGCGGATGCTGATCAACCTGGGGCCGTCGCACCCGGCGATGCACGGCACCGTGCGGATGAAGGTGGAGCTCGAGGGCGAGACCATCATCCACGCCGATCCGGAGATCGGCTTCCTCCACCGCGGGTTCCAGAAGAGCTGCGAGAACGTCACCTGGAACCAGTGCCTGCCCTACACCGATCGCCTCAACTACGTCTCGGCGATCATGAACAACCTCGGCTTCCTCAAGGCGGTGGAGGCGCTCATCGGCCTGGACATCCCCGAGCGCGCCCAGTACATCCGGGTGGCCGCCTCCGAGCTGCACCGGATGCACGACCACCTCACCTGCGTGGGGGCCATCGGGCTGGAGCTGGGCGGCTTCTCCGCCTTCCTCTACGCCATCGAGGGCCGTGAGCAGATCATGGACCGGGTGAGCGAGCTCACCGGCGCCCGGCTCACCACCTCGTTCGGCCGGGTCGGCGGGCTGAACCGCGACCTTCCCGAGGGCTGGATCGATCGGGTGGGCAAGACGCTGGACAGGATCCACGAGCTGCTCGGGGAGGTGGACGGCCTCCTCACCAACAACCGCATCTTCGTGGACCGGATGCGTGGCACCGGGGTCATCACCGCCCAGGACGCGCTGGACTTCGGCTTCACCGGCCCGTGTCTCCGCGCCAACGGCATCAACTACGACGTGCGCAAGGCGCGTCCGTACTGGGTCTACGACCGGATGGATTTCGACGTCCCCGTCGGCCAGAACGGCGACAACTACGACCGATACCTCATGAGGATGGAGGAGCTGAAGCAGTCGGAGGCCATCGTCCGGCAGGCGCTCCGGGAGATCCCGCCGGGGCCGATCATCGTCGACGACTGGCGCATCGCGCTCCCGCCGAAGGCCGAGGTCTACGGGACCATCGAGGGGGTCATCTCCCACTTCAAGCTGGTGATGGAGGGCGTCCCGGTGCCCCCGGGCGAGGTCTACGACTGCACCGAGGCGGCCAACGGCGAGCTGGGCTGGTACCTGGTGAGCGACGGGTCGGGCCGGCCGTACAAGGTCCACGTCCGCGCGCCGGGGTTCGCCATTCTCTCGGGGATCCCCCGGATGATCGAGGGGAAGATGCTGGCGGATCTGATCCCGACGTTCGACACCATCAACATGATCGGCGGCGAGGTGGAGCAGTGAGCGAGAGCGACGGCAAGAAGCCCAGCGGGGATGCCCAGCCACCCCTGGCCAAGCCGCCCGGTCCGCCTCCAGGCCCTGGCGGCAAGCCCGCGCCCAAGCACCCTGGCTTCGTGACGGTGACGGTGGATGGCAAGGAGCTGGTGGCCAAGCCCGGCGCCAACATGGTGGACGCGGTCAAGGCGGTGGGCTCCGAGATCCCGTACTACTGCTACCACCCCCGCCTGAGCATCGCCGCCAACTGCCGGATGTGCCTGGTGGAGGTGAGCAACTCGCCGAAGCTCGTTCCGGCCTGCCAGACGCCGATGGCCGAGGGGATGATCATCCAGACGAGGAGCGCCCGCGTCCAGGAGAGCCAGCGGGCGGTGATGGAGATGCTCCTCCTCAACCACCCGGTGGACTGCTCCATCTGCGACGATGCCGGGGAGTGCAAGCTCCAGGACTACTACCAGCGCCACAACCACCGCTCCTCGCGCCTCGAGGGCCAGAAGTTCATGAAGGCCAAGCGGAAGGTGCTGGGCCCCACGGTGGTGCTGGACCAGGAGCGCTGCATCCTCTGCACCCGCTGCGTGCGCTTCATGACCGAGGTGGCGAAGGAGCCACAGCTGGGGATGTTCGGCCGGGGGAGCGCCGAGTACATCGACACCTTCCCCGGCAAGCAGCTGGACAGCAACTACTCGGGCAACGTCGTCGACATCTGCCCCGTGGGAGCGCTGCTCAACCGCGATTTCCGGTTCCGCGCCCGGAGCTGGTTCCTCTCCGCGGCCCCCAGCGTCTGCACCGGCTGCTCGCGGGGCTGCAGCACCTTCGTGGACTTCATGGGGCAGGACACCTACCGGTACCGCCCCCGGGAGAACGAGGCGATCAACAAGAGCTGGATGTGCGACCAGGGCCGGCTCTCCTACAAGTACCTCAACCAGCACCGGCTCTCGGCGGCGATGCTCGGCCGCGGCGAGGACCGGCGCGAGGCCACGGTGCCCGAGACCCTCAAGTCGGTGGTGGAGCAGTTCAAGGCGCTGGCCGGGACGGAGGGGCTGGCGGTGCTCGCCTCCCCGCTGGCTTCCAACGAGGACCTGCTCGCCGCGCTGGCCCTCGCCCGCGACGCACTCGGGGTGCGCTCGGTGTACGTCGGGGGCCGTCCGGACGGCGCCGGTGACCAGTACTTGATGAGGCCGGACAAGAACCCCAACCGGCGAGGCCTGGAGTGGGTGGCGCGCGGGCTGGAGGTCACGCTGAAGCCGTTCGCCGAGCTGACCCAGGCGATTGCCGCGGGGAAGGTGAAGGCGCTCTACGCCATCGGCGGTGAGGTCCCGGTGGATGCCGCGGTCGCGGCCCAGGCGTTCGGGAAGCTCGAGTACTTCGTGCTCCAGGCCTCGAACGAGTCCCCGGTGACGGAACAGGCGCACGTGCTCCTGCCGGCCGCGGTCCACGTCGAGGACGAGGGGACGTTCACCAACCTCGACGGCATCACCCAGCGCTTCCGCCGCGCCTACCCGCCGCGCGCGGACGTGAAGGCGCACTGGGCCTGGGCGGTCGCGCTGGCCCAGGAGTTCGGATTCCCCTGGCTCCAGACCAGCGCCCGGGACGTGTTCCGCGAGTGGGGCTCCAGGGTGGCCGAGCTCGCCAGCCTGGACTGGGACGGCACGGCACCGCCGCTCAAAGTCACCCGCGGGCTGAACCCTCTGCCCACCGGAGCGGACGGACGGCCGCCCGGCTACCGCGAGCTCGGCGTGCCGCGCGTCCGGGGGATCTGACCGCCATGAAAGCCCTCTCGGTCCTCACCGCGATCGGCGTCATCCTCGGAGCCATCTTCTCCCTCAGCGCCCTGGCCTACGCGCTCGGCGCCGTGCTCGGCGATTGGGCGTGGATCAGCAACCTCGCGATCCTGGTGCTCGGGTTCGTGATGATCATCGCCACCTTCCTCACCCTCGCCGAGCGAAAGTGGAGCGCGATGATCCAGGACCGGATCGGCCCAAACCGCGCGACCATCGACCTTCCCGGATTCCGCGGGCGGCCGCTCGGGGGCCTCTTCCACGTCGCCACCGACGCGCTGAAGATGCTGTTCAAGGAGGACTTCCGGCCGAAGACCGCCGATCCCCTGCTCTTCAACCTCGGACCCATCCTCGCCTTCGCCCCGGTCCTGGCGCTCTTCGCCGTCATTCCGGTGGGCCCGCAGGTGCTGGCCAAGCTCGACCTGGACTTCTTGAACATCCACTTCGCGCACCGGGTGGGACTCCAGGTCTCCAACCCCGACTTCGGCATGCTCTGGGTCTTCGCCATCGCCTCTCTCGCGGTGTACGGGACCTCGCTTGCCGGCTGGGCCAGCAACAACAAGTTCGCGCTGCTGGGAGGCGTCCGCGCCTCCTCGCAGATGATCTCCTACGAGGTCGCCCTCGGGCTGGGCCTGGTCGGGGTGATGATGGCCTTCTCCAGCGTTCGGCTGCCGGAGATCATCGCCGGCCAGACCGCCTACCTCTGGGGTGGTGCAGTCGGCCTTCCCCGCCTGGGAACGGTCGACCTCGGCATCCCCGCCTGGGGAATCTTCCTCCAGCCGGTCGGCTTCGTGGTCTTCTTCACCGCCGCCATCGCCGAGACCAAGCGCGCCCCGTTCGACGTGCCCGAGGGCGAGAGCGAGATCATCGGCTACTTCGTCGAGTACTCGGGGATGAAGTTCGGGCTGTTCATGATCTCCGAGTTCGCCGAGGTGGTGATCCTCGCGGCGATCACCACCGCCATCTTCTTCGGCGGCTGGCACATTGGCTTCGGGTTCGACAGCACGTTGACCCGGGCGCTGGGAGCCGAGCACGGCATCCTGCTCGGGTCCATCTACGCGACCATCTTCTGGATCAAGGTTCTCGTCCTCTGCTACCTCCAGCTCGCCATCCGCTGGACCTTCCCCCGCTTCCGGTACGATCAGATCCAGACCCTCGGCTGGAAGATCTTCCTCCCCCAGGCGCTGGCGAACGTCTTCGTCACCGGCGCGCTGCTGCTCCTCGACCCGTCGCTCCGGACCCTGGCCGTGGTCGGCTTCCTGGAGATCGGTTTCGTGTTCGCCCTCGCCCTGCGGCGGAACGACAAGGAGCCCGCTCACCCCGGGGACGACGCCCACCCTGCCGCCGACCCACACGCTCATTCGCCCGCGGCCGCCCTGCCCGGGGCCGCAGCCGCCTCGCACCACTGAAAGCCCCGGACCCCTAAATGGCCTACAAGGCGAGCAAGAATCCGACTGGCGATCTGCGTGAGCGGCTCTACGTGCCGGAGCTGATCCGCGGGTTGGTGATCACCACCCGGCACTTCCTGCGGAATCTCTTCAATGCCCGAGACGTGAACACCGAGGTCCAGGACCGCAAGGGGGCCAACCTCGTCTCCACGGTCAGCTACCCCGAGGAGAAGACGCCCTACCCGCCCGGGTACCGCGGCCTGCACCGGCT
The DNA here is from genome assembly GCA_035519675.1 of Myxococcaceae bacterium. Taxonomy (GTDB): domain Bacteria; phylum Myxococcota; class Myxococcia; order Myxococcales; family Myxococcaceae; genus RPRB01. The sequence goes on along the minus strand of DATIWB010000102.1, from coordinate 43,823 downwards.
GGTGCCGCGCGACGACGGCAAGCCCCGCTGCGTCGCCTGCTACATGTGCGCCACCATCTGCCCGGCGCAGTGCATCTACATCGAGGCAGGCGAGTACCAGACCACGGATCCGGCGACCGAGGACCGGGTCATCGAGAAGTACCCCACCCAGTTCGTCATCGACGAGCTCCGCTGCATCGTCTGCGGCCTGTGCGTGGACGCCTGCCCCAAGGACGCGATCCGGATGGACACCGGACTGCACACGCCCTCCGAGTACAACCGCTCCGGTTTCGTCTGGGACATCCCCAAGCTCCTCCAGGGACCGGCGGTGAGTCACCCCTCGGACCCGTGGAACAAGCGTGCGTCGTCGGCGCCCCCGCCGCACCAGCACACCGAGGCGCACACGCGGATCGGCGAGGGGCTCGTCCAGCTGAAGCTCCCGGCGGGCGAGCACCACAAGCGCACCGAGGTGACGGACCAGCCGGTCCCGGTCACCCGGTTCTTGAAGGAGTGAGCCCTCCGCGGCCGGCAGCGATCTGGTCGCGCACCTCTGCCAGGAGCACGTAGGAGCGCACCCGCGCCGAGTGGTCGTGGATCTGCGCCGAGACGATCAGCTCGTCGGCAGCGGTGCGGGTGAGGAAGCCCTCCAGCCCCCGGCGGACCGTGTCCGGCGCCCCCACGAACGCACAGGACAGCGCCTCGTCGAGCAACGCGCGCTCCATGTCGGTGAGGCTCTCCTCGAAGCCCTTCCGGGGCGGCGGGAGGCGTCCGGGGCGGTTGCTCCGCAAGTTCAGGAACCCCTGCTGCAGTGAGGAGAAGTGGAATCGGGCCTCGTCGTCGCTCGGAGCAACGATGACCGTCGAGCCCACCATCACCCGGGGCGCCGCGAGCCAGCCGGAGGCCTGGAACTTGCTCCGGTAGAGCGCGATGGCCTCCATCAGCAGCGCCGGAGCGAAGTGCGAAGCGAAGGCGAAGGGGAGCCCGAGCGCGGCGGCGAGCGAGGCGCCGAACAGGCTGGAGCCGAGGATCCACACCGGCACCTCGGTCCCCTCGCCGGGGATGGCATGGACCCGCTGCCCTGGGCGGGGCGGGCCCAGGTAGGTCAGCAGCTCGACCACGTCCTCGGGGAAGGCGTCCTGGTCGCCGGTCAGGGTGCGCCAGAGCGCGTGCGCGGTCCGGGCATCGGTCCCGGGAGCGCGGCCGAGGCCGAGGTCGATGCGCCCGGGGAAGAGGGTGGCCAGCGTGCCGAACTGCTCGGCGATGACCAGGGGCGCGTGGTTGGGAAGCATGATCCCACCGGCGCCCACCCGGATCCGCGAGGTGCCAGCGGCGACGTGGCCGATGACCAGGGAGGTCGCCGAGCTGGCGATGCCCGGCAGGTTGTGATGCTCGGCGAGCCAGTAGCGCGCGTAGCCGAGCCGTTCGGCGTGACGGGCCAGCTCGGCCGAGTTGCGGAGCGTCTGTGCGGCGTCACCACCCTCGCAGATCGGCGCCAGGTCGAGGACGGAGAAGGGAATGTCCGCAGGACTCATCCCGCCGTCCTAATCGCCAGCGAGCGCGGGTGCAGCGGACGCGGGCTCGGCTGCCCTAGCCCTGCGTGCCGCAGGGGTGCCAGAGGAAGACCTGCTCGGCGCCACCGAGCACGAGCGAGCGTCGCTCGAGCAGCAGAGGAGGCGCGCGATCGGGTCTGCAGAGCGAGAGCCGCTCCTCCCCGACGCCGACGTCACAGTCCGGCCAGGCGCAGGGCAGCATCCGCTCCGGTGAGCCGGGGTGATGCTGCCGGGCGTGCAGGCACGGCCCGGAGCTGCTCGCCAGGTCCACCGCGCGCGAGGTCAGCGACACGACGACCTGCGCTGGGCGGGGAGCGCCGCCGGCGACGGCAAGGCGTCGCGCCGGGCGGAGGGGAGGTCCGAGCGACGTCCGGCCAGGTCGACCGAGCCCGCAGGACGGCTCGAGCCGAGGGGCCTCGGGCTCGGGCGGGAGCCCTGGTGGCCACGGCCTGCGGCGGCGGGCGGCAGCAGCGACCACAGCCAGCGACTGTGGTGGCCGAGCCGCTCCTCGCCGAACCTGACCATCCCTGACGAGGCGAGCTGCTCGAGCAGCGGCCGGAGCTGCGTGGTGGAGAGCCCGGTGGTGTGGACGAGCTGGAGGGTGGTCTTTCCCCCGTCGCTCATCTCGTGGAGCACCCGGTGCACCCGCCGCTCCTGCTCCTGCTGCTCGGACCGCTGCTCCATCTCCCGCAGCCGCGCAGGGCCGACGCACTCCACGCACTCGTGCGTCTCCACCAGTCGGTCGGCGCAGCGGTGACGGGCGCAGCTCAACCCCTGGTAGATCAGCGGGAAGGTCGAGCGCGTCATCGTGGCCAGCCTTTGGCGGCGGCGGGGATCGCTCGGCCGGTAGTCCAACCTGACAGGTCGGACACCTCAACACAAGCCAGGGCCACCCCGAGGCACCTCTCGCCAGCGGGAGAGCAGCCCGTTCACGCCGCACCCAGGGCCCGGGCGAGGTGGAAGGTGACCACCGCTCCGACGTACGCGAGCGTGGTCATGGAGAGGAAGGCGAACACCGGCGCCCGGGCGCTTCCCGTCTCCTTGCGCATCACCGCCAGGGTCGACGCGCACTGCAGCGACAGGGCGTAGAAGACGAGCAGCGCCAGCGCCGCGGCGAGGCCCATGCCACCGAGGTGGAGCTGGGTCGAGAGCTGGCCCAGGTGGGTGCCGGCGTCCTCGAGACCGTTCAGGGTGCCCATCGTTCCGACGAAGGTCTCCCGGGCGACGAAGGAGGTCAGGATTCCCACCCCCGACTTCCAGTCCGCGCCCATGGGCCGGAACACCGGCTCGAACAGCCGGCCGAGCCCGGCCAGCCAGGACTGATCGAGGTGCCCGGCGCCCTTCGGGAAGTAGCCGAGGAACCAGATGAGCACCACCACGGTGAAGATGATCGGCGCCGCCCGGCGGACGAAGCTCCACGACCGCGATGCCGCGGCGAGGACGATGGGCTTGACGCTGGGGAGGCGGTACGGCGGCAGCTCGACGACGAACGGCGCATCGGCCAGCCTCCCGCCCGCGCGCCGGCGCGTCATGCGGTCGAGCACCGCCGCGGCCAGGAGCGCGTTCAGGATGCCGAACGCGTAGACACCGGCGAAGACCAGACCCTGGAGCCCGAGCAGCCCGGGGATCAGCGTCGCCGCGGGGACGAACCCGCCGATCAGCAAGGCGTAGATCGGCAGGCGCGCCGAGCAGGAGGTGAACGGAATCACCATCACCGTGATGAGACGCCGCCGTGGCGACTCGATGGTGCGGGCGGCCATCATCGCCGGGATGGCGCAGGCGTGGCCCGAGAGGAGCGGAAGGAAGCTCCTTCCCGACAGGCCGAACCAGCCCAGCGGCCGGTGGAGCATCACCGCGGCCCGGGCGAGGTAGCCCGAATCCTCCAGCGCCCCGATGATCAGAAAGAGGATGAAGATCTGCGGAACGAAGGTGAGGAAGGCGCCGATGCCGGCGAACACCGCGTCCTGCACGAAGTCGTGGGCGATGCCCGCCGGGAGCAAGCCGCCGACGAAGGTGCCCGCGGCGGCGATGCCGTCCTTCACCAGCGACATCAGCGGGGCGGCCCAGGTGAAGATCGCCTGGAAGAGGACTGCCATCACCACGGCGAACACCGGGAACCCGAGCCAGGTGGAGAGGAAGACCCGGTCGAGCCGCTCCTGCGACCTGAGGAGCACGTCGTCCCGGGTGCCGTAGGAGCGGGTGAGCCGGCGGGCCAGACGCTTCCGCTCCTCGATGGACCCGGGGACGACGCACCGCTCGTCCCAGGGTGGCTCGCGGTCCAGATGGTGGAGCGTCGCCCGCAGCGACTCGAGCCCCTCCCCGGTCTTCGCCGAGACTCCGATGAAGTGGCAGCCCACGGCGGCGCTCAGGCCGGCGACGTCCAGCCGGGCGCTCGGGCCGACCAGCTCGTCGATGATGTTGACCGCGGCGATGACCGGGACGTGGACCGCCCGCGCCCGGGGCAGCAGCTCGAGGAGAAGGTAGAGGCTGCGCTCGAGCCGGGTGGCGTCGAGCACGCAGACGATGGCCTTGGTGGTCGAATCGGCGAGCGCCCTGTCCAGCCGCTCGATGGCCACCCGCTCGTCGAGGGTGAGGGGCTCGAGCGAGTAGATGCCCGGATAGTCGTGGATGACGAGGCCGCCGGCGTGGCCGGAGCGGACCTCGGTGGTCACGCCCGGATAGTTGGCGACCTTCTGGGCGATGCCGGTGAGCCGGGTGAAGAGGAGGCTCTTTCCGCAGTTGGGGTTGCCGACGAGGAGGACGTCGGCACGCTCAGCGTGCGACGTCATCGGAGCCCGCCGGGCCGAGCAGCACGTGCGCCGCGACGTCCATCTCCAGAGCGAACGCAGCTCCCGACACGGCATACACGCGAGGCCCGCCGAACGGGGCGCGGCGGACGCAGCGCACGACATTCCCGTCGACGAACCCGAGCTCGCGCAGCCGCCGCCCCACCTCCGGGCGGAGCGCCGCCCCGAAGCCGTCGATGCGCGCACGGGCGCCGGGCGGCAGCTGCGAGAGGTTCCTCATGGACCCTTTATATTGAGACTGATTCTCAAAGTCGAGTGTCGGTGGCCGTGACCATGACGTGGAAAAGTTCCTTGAATGCCTTTAGGTTAGGAGCCATCGGACCTCATCCGATAGCCCGCAAACCGTGCGCCATCTGGCCCGGTGATGGCTCCGGATAGCCCCTCTGCTCGCTGACCGCTCCGATGCGTCCCCGTGCTCGAGCCCGGCTGGGGCCGGCTCGAACGGGCACTCAAACCGGGAATCCGGCGGTCCGCGAAACGGCAGCAGCACGGCGAACACGCCCAGCCACTCCCCCTCTGCTTGCGGCGAGGACCTCGAGGTGGGCTGGGCACGTCCTTGCCCAGTCGTCCCGGCCGGGAGACGCTCTGCTTCCTGGCCACCGCTTCCACCAGCGCCGCGCCTGGCACGCGTCGCCAGACCCTCGCCCGCGCCGCCGAACGGCTCGCCCGGCAGCGGCACCTTCTCGCGGTCCGGGACGGCGTGGTCAGCGCGCTCCCCCTCGTCCTCGTCGGTTCGCTGTTCCTTCTGGTCGCTCAGCCGCCCTGGCCCGCGCTGCAGCGGCTCCTCGCCCCGTACTCGACGACGCTGCTCCTCCCCTACCGCGCGCTCGGCGGATGCATCGCGCTCTGGGTCACCTTCGGCACGGCACAGGCGCTCGCCCGGAGCTACGCGCTGGACACCACCGCCGCCGGGCTCATCGCCGCCTCAGGCTACGTCCTCGCCGCGCTCCAGCCCGGGGCGCCCGCCCAGCCGCTCTCGCTCCTCGTGGCGCGTCTCGGCGCCGGCGGCATCTTCGCCGGCCTGCTGCTCGCCATCGCCTCCGTCGAGCTCACCCGAATGCTCGTCGCCCGGCGCTGGACCTTGCGCCTGCCAGGCGGACCGCCCGAGGTCGTGGTCCGCAGCTTCGTCGCGCTCCTCCCCGCGGCGCTGGTGCTCACCGGTGTCTTCCTCGTGGTTCACCTCGCTGGCCTCGACCTCATCACCTTGCTCGAGCGCGCCGTCGCCCCCCTGGTCCACGCCGCCGACTCGTTGGGGGGCGTCGTCACCCTGGTCGTGCTGGACAGCGTCCTGTGGTTCCTCGGCGTTCACCCCGCGGCGCTCACCGCGGCGATGCGCCCGGTCTGGGAGGCGATGCTGGTCGCCAACATGGAGGCGGTCGCCACCCACGCCGCCCCGCCGCACGTCGCTCCCCTGCACTTCTTCCTCTGGTTCGTCTGGCAGGGCGGCTCGGGCGCGGCGCTGGCGCTCGGCCTGCTCCTCCTCCGCTGCCGCTCGGCCCAGCTCCGGGCCGTGGGCCGCGCCGGCATCGTCCCCGTGCTGTGCAACATCAACGAGCCGCTGCTCTTCGGCGTGCCCGTCGTCCTCAACCCGCGGCTCGCCCCGCCCTTCGTCCTCGCGCCCTTGCTCTCGGCCGCCGTCGCCTGGAGCGCCTTCCGCCTCGGCTGGGTCCATCCGCCCTACCTGGAGACGCTCTGGACCTTGCCCGCGCCCGTGGGCGCCTGGCTCACCACCGGCGGCGACCCGCGCGCCGTCGTGCTCCAGCTGGGCACCCTGGGTCTCGCCATCGCCGTCTACTGGCCCTTCGTTCGCCGCGAGGACCGGCGTCTCGCCACCGAGGAGCAAACGGCCAGCCGGGCCTCTCTTCCGCCTGCCGCCCCGACGCCGTAAGACTCGTTTCCCCGTGCCCACCTATCGCGTCTCCATCTGCAAGGGGCCGGACTGCCGTCGCAACGGCGCCGAGCGCGTGGCAGCCACCGCGCAGGAGGCGGTGAAGGAGCTGGACCTGCGCGGCCGGTGCACGCTCGCCCGCGGCGGCTGCTACGGGCTCTGCCATCTGGGCCCGAACGTCGTCATCCGCGAGGAGCGCCCCCGTCCACCGGACCCCTTCCGCCAGGAGGACTTCCAGCTCATGGGCTGGGAGGACGAGGTGCACTACGGCCGGATGACCCCCGAGGGCATCCGCCAGGTCCTCGCCGAGCACGTGGGCCAGGACCGCCCCGTCGAGGCACTCAAGGGTTCCCGCGAGGACTGACGAGCGCGGCGGCGCAAGCCGCAAGCCGCGTGCCGCGCCGTTGCCTGTCAAACCCTCCGTGGCCACCTTCCGGCACCGTCGGCGGAGGAGCTCTTCATGCGAAGGTGGACAGCGGGAGCGCTGGTCGCGTTCGGCTGCGCCTGTGCCGGTGCACCGCCGCTCCCGGCGGAACGGCTGGCCCAGGCGGAGGCCGAGGTCCGTGCAGCCCAGGAGATCGGCGCCGAGCGGGCGCCCCAGGCGAAGCTCCACCTCCAGCAGGCCCGGGACACCATCGCCTCGGCGAAGGAGATCAACAAGGAGGACCCAGAGGCCGCGGCGCGCAAGCTGGAGATCGCCCGTGCCCAGGCCGAGCTGGCCAATGCGCTGACCCGCGAGCAGCTCGCCCGGTCCGAGGCGGAGCAGGCCCATACCCGGCTCGATGCGCTCCACAAGGATGGCGTCGCCGACGACGGAGCCGCCCGATGAGGCCTGGCACTCCGCTCCTCCTCGTCGCGGCGCTCTGCGGCGGCTGTGTCCACCTGCAGCGGACCGACCGGCTCGACGAGGCCCGCGCTGCCTACCAGAAGGCGCTCGACGGACCCGCGGCCGAGGCGAGCCCGGCCGACCTCGATACGGCCAAGAAGTGGCTCGACCTCGCCGAGAAGGGGCTCGACACCGGCGATCCGAAGGTGGTCGACGACCGAGCGACCGTGGTCATCCTCAAGGTCCAGGCCGCCGAGGCGCTGGGGCGGACCCACGAGCTCGCCGCCGAGCGCGACAAGACGCTCCAGGCGCTCAGCGCCACCAGGCAGCAGATGCTCGACGAGGCCCAGCAGAAGCTGAAGCTGACCCAGGCCGAGCTGGAGAAGGAGAAGGCGGTGCGCGACGCCGCCGAGGCCCGTCTGGCACAGAGCCGGGCGGTGCTCACCCGGGAAGCCGAGATCCGCGACCTGCCGCAGGGGACGGTGATCAGCCTGCCGGGAGCCCAGCTCTTCGCACGCGGCGGGGCCGACCTGCTCCCCGGGGGACGCGACCGCCTCAGCCAGGTGGCCGACTACCTCAAGAGTGCCAGCCGCCCGGCGCGCGTCCAGGCACAACCTCCGAGCCGTGGCTCGCGCAAGGTGGCCCTGGCGCTCTCGGGGAAGCGGGCCGAGCGCGTCCGGGACTTCCTCGTCGGCGAGGGAGTGACCGTGGAGCAGATCCGCACCGAGCCGCCGAGCCGGGCCCCGCCGCCACCGGTCGCGGACTCACCCGAGTTCGCCGCGAACGGTGCCGTCCACATCGTCCTCGAGCCCAACCGGCCCGGCAGGGGCGGCGGCGGCGAATCGACCCCCGGCCGCCCCTGAACGTCGTTCAACCGCGGCGGAGGTCGCCGCGCCCATCCCAGTCCGGGGGCGGTGGGGAAGCCTGGTACCCGCGCACCCGCTCGGCCCAGCGCGCCGAGACCGGATCCACCGGCGCGTGCTGCTCGAAGAACGCCAGCGCCCCCCGGAAGTCACGCCGGCGCACCCGGGCCAGGGCGTCCGGCCAGCCCTGGAGGATGGGGGCCAGCGCCGGCGGCACCTCACCGCGGCGGCAGATGAGCTCGTGGAGCGTCTGCGGCCCGCCGCCCACCGTCACCACGTCGAGCTCGCGGAACACGAACTCGTCCCCCGCCCGGCGCTGCGTCTCGCCGGAGACGAGCAGGTCCGTGCCGTAGAGCCGGTTGGCCCGTTCCAGCCGCTCGGCCGTGGCCACCGGGTCGCCGAGCACCGTGTAGTTCGACTTCAGAGCGCTGCCCATGTCGCCGGCGACCACCTCGCCCGAGTGGAGCGCCATCCGCGCCTGCACCTCCACTCCGAAACGCCGCTGCCAGTCGGGGCGGAGACGGACCAGCTCCGAGCGGATGGCCAGCGCCGTCCGGCAGGCCACCGGGCCGTGCCGGTCCAGGCGCACCGGCGCGCCCCAGAAGGCAATCAGCGAATCGCCCGCGTACTCGACGTGTCCGCCGGTCTGGCGGACGAGGTGGGTGAGCTCGCCGAAGTAGGTGTTGAGCAGGTCGACCAGCACCTCGGGCGGGAGCAGCTGGTGCAACCGCCGGAATCCATCCAGGTCCGCGAAGCAGAGCGTCACCTCGCGCCGCTGCGGCCGCATCAGCGCCACGTTCCGGAACACCTGGTCGGCGATGTCCGGGCTGACGTAGCGCCCCAGCGCGCCGTAGACGAAGTCGCGCATCTGCCGCTCGGTCCGGAGCGCGTACCGTCCGGTGATGAGCCAGGCGAGGCCGAAGGCGATCAGCGGGCCGCCTGCCGCCAGCCACACCCCGTCCACCACCAGGAGCCGCCGGACCCAGAAGAGCCAGGCCACCACCACCGCCGCCGCCGCCAGCACGTACAGCAGCGCGCCGACGAACGAGCGGAACAGCCCGCTGAACCCCAGCGCGACGAAGCCGCCGGCGAAGGCCAGGGCAAAGGTGGCGAGCACGTCGGTCCGGACCGGCGCCCGGCTGATGCCCACCCCGTCGATCCAGTTCTCCAGCGACTGGCCCACCACCGCGGCGTGCGCGACCCCGTCCCCCAGTGGGGTGGCCGGCCAGGCCCCGGCGCTGCGGAACGTCTCTGCCAGCACCACCGCCCGGTGCTGCACGTCGTTGCGGGCGTGGGCCGGCACTCCCTCCTGCGCGTCGAAGTGGTTCTGGAGGAAGCGCCATCCGGAGACCGCCCGCTCCAGCGAGCCCCGGCCGTCGCGTGCGCTCTCCGCTGCGTCCCAGCGAAGCAGCGCGTAGCCGGTCCGGTCCGCGGGCACGCCCTTGCCCCCCACCACCAGCAGCCGCCCGCCGCTCCAGGCCACCCGGCGGCTGTTGGCCCGGGCCAGCGCCCCGGCCAGGGCGAGCGAGGGGAGCACATGCACCCGGCCCTGCGGCGACACCCAGCGCACCAGGTGCTGGATTCCTCGCACCTTCCCGTCGGGGTCGACGGCCAGCGCGGTGTGCCCGTACCGGCTGCGCGCCCCCAAGAGCACCGAGGCCGGCACGTCCAGCGACCGGGCGAGCGGAAGCGCCTCCACCTCCAGCCCCTCGACGTCGACGGCGGCCACTCGCACCAGGAGGTCCTCGGGGGTGACCTGGAAGGGCCGGTCCGCCGCACCGAAGTCGCGGACCAGCGCCGTCCCTCCGATGCCGAGCCGCTTCGCCAGCTGCCGGCCCTCGTCCTCGGAGCTCACCCCGGCCCAGACCCGGACCCGGCTCCCGTCGGGCACGGCGAAGGCGGGCGCATGGCTGGCCAGCACCCGCCGGACCAGCTCGGTCACCGCCGGGGCGTCGCTGTCCTCGGTGCCCACCAGCACCAGCGACGGCCGGAGCGGGCGCACCACCGCGGGCGGAGGCGCGGCCGACAGCGAGAAGCCGAGCACCGTGCCCGGCGTCGCGTCGAGCGCGCGGCGGAACTGCTCGTCGTCCGAGACCTCGCCTCCCACCCGGGGGCTACCACTGTCCAGCGCCCAGTCGAGCACCACCGGTGAGGCCCCCTCGCGCCCCAGCTGGGCAACGAGCCCTCCCAGGAGCGCCCGGGGCCACGGCCAGACGCTCAGGTCGAGGTGCGAGTCCTCGCGGGCATTGGCCAGCGTCTCGTCGTCCACCCCCACCAGCACCACGTCGCGCGCAGGCTCGCTCTGCCGTCCGAGCTCGTGTAGCCGCCAGTCGAGGAGCGAGCGCTCCAGGACGTCGACGGGCGCGCCGATGAGGGTACGGAGCCGGAACCGCCGCGGCGGCTCCTCCTCACGGAAACCCGGGGTGGGCGGCACCCGGGCGCTGACGATCGCCCCCACCGCGCTGCCGAGCACGGCGGCCTGGAAGAGGCTGAATCCGAGCACGCGCAGGAAGCGGCGCCCGGCGGACGGGAGTCGGGGTGACAGGGGGTCGGCATGTTGCCGTCACCGCCCGGGGCCGGACAAGCCCGATGTGCCCGCGCACCGGCGGGTCAGGGCACGGAGCGGTTCGAGGTGGAGCCGGTGCTCGCCGTGGCCCCCTTGAGCTGATCCGGCAGCGAATCCTGGGCCGAGCGCAGCTTGTCGCGCAGGTCGTTGCGCAGCTCGGCGCCCGGCTTCGGTGCGAGCAACAGGCCCACGCCGACTCCGACCAGGAGGCCCACGCCCAGCGCGGTCAGCGCCGGGGCCACCCAGTCGTTCGAGCTCGCCCGCTGCAGCCCCACGAGGTCGAGCAGGTCGTCGCGGTCCAGCTTCTTGAGATCCTTGAGGCTCAGCATGGTGGTTCTCCTGTCAGGAAGGCGAGCCGACGTCGTCTGCGCCGCCGGTGAATCCGGAGACCGCGGCCTCGGCCAGACCGAGCAGCTGGTTCTTCACCAGGGGCACCGCCGCCAGGCGCACCCCGAGGCCGACCAGCCGGAAGGTGAGCGAGCTGAAGAGCCCTCCTCCCAGCACGTAACCCACGCCCAGGGCCGCAGCAACCATCCCGTAGGGATGACGCTGCACGCGTCCACGGAGGTCGAGGGCCTGGCCGAGGTCCTCGAAGGTGCTCCTCGCCTCGTCCAGGAGCTGGTGGGCGCTGTCGTTCAGGTGACCCACCCGGCCGGCGAAACCCTGCGGCTGGTGGTGCCCGTTTCCGGACGGAGGATTCTGCGGGGGGGTGGACATGGTGAGGTCGGTTCCCTTCAGCGAGAGGCGATCCGTCCGATGACGAAGCCCGCGGCCAGGGCGATGGCCAGCGAGGCGATGGGCCGCTCCTTGATGAAGCCGCTCACCCGCTGGTTCAGCGAATCCAGCTCTCGCCGCGCCTCTTCGAGCTGCGGGCCGACCCGGTTCTGGATGTCTCGGGCCGTGTCGGACAGCGTGTCGGGGGTGGCCATGGGTTCATCTCCGGTGTTGCGGGTTTCCGAATGTGGGCTCAGCGGCGCCGGATGCCCAGCCACAGACCGGCGGCGAAGGCGATTCCCAGGGTGAGTGCTGGGCGGCGAGCGACCCAGTGGCGAACGTCCCAGATGTCGTGCAGCTGGCGTCTCAGGGCCTGGGCGGTGTCCACCACCTGGGTCCGGGCGCGCGCGATCTCCTCGCGGAGCTCGGCCTCGGTGGTGGGGGCTCCGCGGCGGGCGATGGTCACGGGCGGCGCTCCAGCGCGGCGTGACCGTTGGCCGGGCCCCGGTGCGGGGCGAGCGCCTGGGCGGTGCGCTCGAGCTCGAGGACCGACTCGTCGAGCACCGGACGGCGGAAGGCGCGGGCGGCGAGGACCACGCCCAGGACCCCGACCACGACGTTGAGCGCTCCCACCAGGGCCACCGCCCCGGCCAGCGGGAGCCAGCGGCCGAGCGCCAGGGCCAGCGCGGCGTTGAGGAAGGCGTAGCCCACCAACACCAGGGGGGCGCAGGTGGCGATCTGCGCAACGCCCAGCCCGGCCCTGCGGGCGGACTCGCCGAGCTCCAGCTTCGCCAGGGCGATGTGCTGGGACATGAGGTGCCCCAGGTCGGCGGCGAGCTGCACCATCAGCTCGGTCGCCCCCGGCCGATCGTCGCCCGTCCTGTGCGTGCGCCCGGTGCTCATGTGCAAAACGCTACACCCTTCGTGCACGGCGGGGCGAGCGGAGGAGCCAGGACCGCCCCACGCGGATGGACACCCGGAGTGCTGTCGCCAAGCTAGGAACGAGGTGTCAGGGAGGGAACCAGCTCCCCTCAGTGCCCCGGGGCGTTCAGGGCGTGGCGGATGTGTCCGGTCCGGGCGTACTCCACGAGCTGCTCGGCCAGCTGGTTGGCGCAGGCCAGCTGTCCCTCCTCGGTGGAGGCCCCGAGGTGCGGGGTGCAGAGGAAGTTGTCCAGCGAGAGCAGGGGGTGGTCCGGCGGCACCGGCTCGGTGGCGAAGACGTCCATCGCCGCCCCGGCCAGGGTGCCGTCGCGGAGCACCTTCACCAGCGCCGCCTCGTCCACGATGCCGCCCCGGGCGCAGTTGATGAGGTAGCTGCCCTTCTTCATCGAGCCGAGCAGCCGCTCGCCAACCAGATGGCGGGTGTTCTCCATCAGGGGCAGGTGGAGCGAGACGATGTCTGCGCGCCGGAAGAGCTCCTCCATCGGGACGATCTGCACCCCGAGCCGCCGCGAGGCCTCGACCGGGTGCGGATCATAGGCGATGACCGTGGTGCCGAAGGCGATGCACCGCTGGGCCACCAGCTGCCCGATGGAGCCGAAACCGACCAGGCCCACCGTCTTGCGGAACAGCTCGTGGCCCTTGGCGAACCGCTTCTTCTCCCACTTGCCGGACTTGGTGGCGCCGATCGCCGGGACCAGCTGCCGGTGGAGGGCGAGCATGAGCCCGATGGTCAGCTCGGCCACGGCCACCGAGTTCCCGCCGGGGGTGTTCATCACCACCACGCCCTTCCGGGTGGCGGCCTCGAGGTCGATGTTGTCCACCCCCACGCCGGCGCGGCCGATGACCTTCAGCCGTCCCGGGCTTTCCAGCACCTCGGCGGTGACCTTGGTGGCGCTGCGGACCGCGAGTGCGTCGTACCCGCCGATGATGGCCTTGAGGTCCGCCGGCTTCAGCCCGGTCCGCACGTCCACGGTCAGCTCGGGGGCGCTGCGCAGCGTCTCCAGGCCATCCGCCGACATCTCGTCCGCGACCAGCACCCTCATCGTGTCGTGCTCCCCTTCCGGCCTGAACCGCGCCAGGGGCCTACCATCGACGCAGAGGCGCTTCCAGCGTCACCCGACGCGGGGCGGACAGTCAGGGTCCGGCGAGCGGAAGCCGTCGCGCCTGCTCCCAGCGCCCGAGGAATGCGGTCCTGGGCTTCCCTCCGGTCCTTCGCGACGTCACTTGCGCGTGGACTGCCACAGCCCGAGCGTGGCGCCAGTGGGGTCGACGATGATGCTGAACTTCCCCATGTCGGTGACCGGGATGCTGTCGGCCACCACCTTCGCCCCCAGCTCCTTCGCCTTCCGGGTGGCCGAGGGGAGGTCGTCGACGTTCACGTAGGACAGCCACTGCGACGGCGCGCCGGGGTTCTGGCTGGCCATCATCCCCCCTCCGGTGCCCTCGCCGACGTTGACCATCGTGTAGGTGCCGAAGCCGGGCATCTGGGCGTCCTCGAGCTTCCAGTCGAAGAGGCGGGAGTAGAAGTCGCGGGCCTTCTTGAGGTCGGTGGTCTGCAGCTCGATGTGGACGAACGGGTTGGCCATGTCACTCCTCCTGAGCGGGGGAGCGGATCAGCCCGCTCCGCCCGCCGCGGGTCAACCACCGCTCGCTGCTCGTCATCCGCGCTTCACTGGGAGGCTGCCTGGCTGGATGGTCAGGGTGATGAGCGAGGCGGCGGTGCAAAAGGAGGTGCTGGTGATGCAGTGGTCGCCCCGCCACGTCCCGTCCTCGCGCTGGATGCCCGCGAGCCGGGTGCGGATCGACGTGCTCCACCGCGCCCAGTCCTCACCGCCAGCACGGGCGAAGGCCTCGGTGGAGAGGAGGTACGAGACGTGCTCCTCGCCGCCATAGCTGCCGAAGCCGCGGACGAAGGCCTCGTCCGCCAGGTGCGCCCGGGCCGCTTGGGCCGGCGCCTCGGCCAGCTTTCCGGCGCGCGCCGCCGCGTCGAGCGAGCCTGCCGCCTGGTAGAGCGCCACCCCCGCCGCGTCGTCGGTCCGGAACGACTTCTTTTCCCGGTCGTAGCCGCGGAGCATGTACTCCTCGGAGCGGGCGAGGGCCCGGCTCTCGACCTTGGCGCCCACGTCCTTGGCGACAGACAGCCCGTTGGCGGCGAAGGCGCTGGAGAGCACCGGCGCCCAGCCGTCCTTGGAGAAGCTGCCGTCCTCGCGCTGCAGCGCCTGGATCTTCGCCACGCAGGAGTCGAGTGCGGCGCGGGTCCGATCGCGCTCAGCCCCGGAGGGCAGCGAGCGCAGTCCCTCTCCGAGGAACTGCGCGGCGAGGAAGGTGTCGATGCCCCGGCCGAGCTTGCGCTGCGGCTGTGTGCCCTCTGCCTGGATGTAGGCGGAAGGCCCGGGTGCGGCCTCGACCGCCCGGACGACGTAGCGGAGCGCTCGGCGGGTGGGCTCGGAGAGCTCCTGCCGCTGCCCGCCCCGGCCCAGCCGGAGCAGCGCGATGCCGGAGAGGCTGGTGGTGGCCACGTCCTCCGGCGCACCGGCCTCCGGCCCCCAGCCTCCGTCCTGGCCCTGCGCCTGGAGCAGCCAGCGGAGGGGCCGGGCGATGTCCGGCTCGGTGCGCGCCGGCCGGTCGGGCTGGGGGCGGGATGGGGCGACGTCGGAGGAGGACAACACCACGAGCGCGGAGAGGAGCAGCGCGGGGACGTTGGGCATCGAAGGACTCCGGGGATGGGTTCCGGCTTCGAACGCAGGAGCCCCGGCGATGGATCTCCCGGGACGGAAGCCCTTCGTCCTCGCCTGCCCTGGCCGGCCGCGCTAGCGTCCGGACGCGGGAGGGTGCGCGCATGACGCGGTGGGTCCTCGCAGGCTTCTGTGTGCTGGCTGCAGGGGGGCTGGTGGTGTCCCACGCGCAGCAGCAAGGCTCCGCCGAGCCGCTGGTGATGCCCGCCGAGCGCATCCCCAGCGAGACCGAGGCCAAGCTCACCGACCGGATGAAGCGGCACGGGGCCGACCTGCTCGAGCTCACCCACGCGGTGACGGTGCTCGACCGGAAGGCCATCGCCGACACCGCCGACCGCATCCGGCTGGACACCGCGCTCACCCTGAAGGTGGACGGCGGGGTGATGAAGGACACTCGCTTCCAGCAGCTCGATCAGCAGCTGCGGGAGCGGGTCACCGAGCTGGCCACCGCCGCGCGCAAGTACGACGACACGGCGCTGGCCCCGGCGTTCGGCCGGACCATGGAGACCTGCGTCCGCTGCCACGTCTCGTACTTGAAGAAGGGCACCAAGCCCCGCTAGGCGCTCGCTACGGCGCCGGGACCGCGGTGCGGTTCGCCGGGACCAGCTGCGGCTGGTAGCTGAAGACCTCCCGCGAGCGCGGGTCGACCTTCACCTTCACCCAGTGCACGTCGTTGAGGCCGTTCTCCGGGTGGTCGCCGAAGGTCTCCACCCGGGTGAAGTTCTCCAGCCGGCGGCCCTGGGCGTCCTGGAACGGCTTGTCCACGCGGAAGTAATGCGAGTCACCGTGGACGTAGGCCACCGGCTTGCGGAAGGCGATGACCTCGTCCCGGAGCGCCAGCAGGAACTGCTGATAGCCGTCGGGGTTCGCGTCGGTCTCGGCGAGGGTCTTCGGGTCGCGGATGGGGGCACGGGTCGGGTCGCTGGTGTCCCAGCCCGGGTCCGCCTGGGTGATGAGCATCACCGCCGCCGAACCCCGGCGAGCGGCGTCCTGGAAGGTCTGCCTGAGCCAGGCGATGTTGGCCGCGTTCCGGGCGGCGTACTCGTCCGGGTCCGGCGCGGTGTCGCAGAGGTTGTTGCACGAGCCCTGCACGTTCAGGGTGGCGTAGGTCACCCCTCCGTAGGTCCAGCGGCGGTTCTCCACGCAAGGCGTCGGGCCGTTGACGCCGAGGCACAGCGGGGTGCTCTGAACCTCCTGGCGAAGGCGGCGCTGACCGAAGCTGTAGTGGGTCCCGAACAGCACCTGGCGCTCGTGGTCCAGACGCTCCCGGGAATTGAAGCCTCCGTTCGACGGCCGGTCGCAGTCCGTCCAGTCGTTGTCTCCGGGGGTGAAGGTTGCCGGGGCACGAAGCGCGTTGAACCAGCCGAGTGCCCGCGTGTAGAGCGCGTCGTCGCAGAGGCTGTTCGAGCCCTGCTTGAGATCTCCGTCGTGCGCGGTGAACGCCAGCTGCTGCGCGTTCATGTCGGCGATGAGGTTCGGGATGCCGGGATCGGCCTGCAGGGTGGAATAGGGAAGATCGCCCCACAGCCCGATGGCGTACGGCTCGCGTTCCTCGTGCCCGTCGTCGGACCACTCGTCGTCGTCGCGACCGCCGAATCCGCCTGCCTGCGCGGCGGTGCTGGTCAGCGCGAGGAATGCCAGGGCTGCAAACCACGACCACTTCCGCTGCGACGTCCGGTTGCCCATGCGGTGCTGCCTCCTTCCGAGGGAGGCGCATCCAGGGCGCGCGAGCGCGGGAGGACGATGGCGGGCGGGTGACGCCTCGGTGAGTTCGTCGCCCGCTCTCCACCTCGGACAGACGGACGCCTCCGCGGTGCGTCTGCAATTTTCGACGAGAACGCGGTATTCCTCCTCGACCGTGCGCAGACCCGCGGCGCTCCTCGCGCTCCTCGCGCTCCTCGTCTCCGTCGCTGCCGCGGCCGCACCCTCGGTCGAGCTGGTGCCGCCGCGCCTGAAGCCGGGAGACCCGGTGCTGGTCGTGGTGCACGGGGTGGAGGGTGCTCCCGAGGGGACGGTGGGCAGCCGGCCTGCGACCTTCTACCTCCGCGGGGACCACGCCGAGGCGCTGGTGGGCATCCCGGTCGAGCAGGAGCCCGGCATGCTTCAAGTCAGGGTCACCGCCGGCCCGGTCACCCTGAGCGTGCCGCTGGAGGTGCTCCCGCCAGGGTTTCCCGAGCGGCAGCTCACCGTGGCGAGCAAGTTCGTGAAGATTCCCCGCTCGGCCCGGGCCCGCATCAAGGCGGATCAGGCCGCGTTCCAGAAGGCGTGGGACACGCCCTTCCATCCCCGGGCCTTCGGCGACAACTTCCAGAAGCCGCGCGAGGCGGAGATCACCGCGCGCTACGGGGACAAGCGCACGCTCAACGGGAAGAAGCCCACCCAGCACTACGGGCTCGACCTCGACGGGTCCACCGGGGACGAGGTCCGCGCTGCCAACGACGGGCGGGTGGTGATGGTGAGGGACTGCTACACCTCGGGGAACACCGTCCTCGTCGACCACGGGGCCGGGCTCCTCACCGCCTACTTTCATCTGTCGAAGTTCCTGGTGAAGGCGGGCCAGGAGATCCGGCGAGGAGAGCTGCTCGGCCTGGTGGGCAAGACCGGACGGGTCACCGGCCCGCATCTCCATTTCGGCGCCCACATCGGGACCCTGTGGGTGAATCCGCAGGCGCTGCTCGCCCTGCCCTTTCCCGGCGCGCTCTCGGCCCCGGCCACGTTCCCGCCGCCGGAGCTCCCGGACGGCGGGACACCGGACGGCGGACCGGGCGGCGTCGCCCCGCCCGGGGACGCGGGCGCGGCGCTCCCCACCGGACGGGCGCCTTGAATCGCTCCGGGCGAACCGGCGCACCCCGCACACGTTCGGCAACACGGGGCCCATCGACGCTTCGCGCGAGCGGTGCAGAACGTCCGCCATGAACCCACCGAGACATGCCGCTGGACTCGTCCTCACCCTGCTCATCGCCCCGCTCGCGCTCGCCCAGGACCACGCGCCGCCCTCGCCCCCCCAGGAGGCGGTCGATGCCTGCACGGGTCGGGAGACCGGGGCGGCCTGCAGCTTCCAGCACGACGGGCACGCCGTCTCCGGGACCTGCCACCCCGCGCCCGATGGCACGGTGAGCGCCTGCGCCCCGGTGCATGTCTTCCAGGGGCCGCCGCCCGAGGCGCTCCAGGCCTGCCAGGGCCAGCAGGACGGGGCGAGCTGTCGGTTCACCGGGCCTGGTGGAGAGGAGATCGCCGGCCTCTGCCGCAGCGGCCCCCACGGTGAACCTCCGGCGTGCGCGCCGCGCAACGCGCGCCGTCCCCCCGCCGCGAGGCAGAACGACGGATGAACGCGCACTTCGGGAATACCCCTCGCTCGCCGCGGCGAGAGCGTCAACGCCGGGTACGAGGCGACGCTCACGGTGGGGTGGCGGTCTGACCGGGGCTCATCCGCGTCCTCACCAGGCCTGGGGCAGCGAGAGCGCCTTCCGGGCCTCGTCGGGGCTCATCGGCTCACGGCCGACGTCGCGGGCCATGCGCACCGCCTTCTCCACCAGCGGCCCGTTGCCCCT
This sequence comes from Myxococcaceae bacterium, assembly GCA_035519675.1. Taxonomy (GTDB): domain Bacteria; phylum Myxococcota; class Myxococcia; order Myxococcales; family Myxococcaceae; genus RPRB01. Next base: position 25,402 of record DATIWB010000102.1, on the reverse strand, counting down.
TGCCATCTGGCGGCCTGCGGCGTCGAGGTAGAAGTTGTCCTCGAGCCCCACCCGAACGTTGCCACCCAGCGCCAGCGCCGCGCCGACCAGCCGCCACTGCGCCCGCCCGATGCCGATGATCTCCCAGGTGTCCTCGCGCCCGATGGAGCGGGCCATCGCCGCCAGCGTCTCGGCCGACGGCGGGGCGCCACCCAGCACCCCGAGGACGAAGCTGTACTGGAGGGGCCGCCTGAGCGCGCCCATCTCCAGAAGGGGCTGGGCATTGGCCACGTGCCCGAGGTCGAAGCACTCCAGCTCCGGCTTCACCCCGCCCTCGCGCATGGCGCGGACCGCCAGGAGGATGTCCCCGAAGGGGTTGGGGAAGACCATGTCGAAGACGAACGCCTTCCTCGCCGCGGAGTACTTGGCGTAGTTCATCGACCCCATGTTCAGCGCCGCCATCTCCGGTCGCGTCTTCCACACGTAGGTCAGCCGCTCGGTCTTCTCCGCCTCGCCCTCGACGCCGCCCATGTTGAAGCCGCCGGTGGAGAAGTTGACGATGATCGGCGAGCGGGCCTGAACTTCCCGCTTGATGTCGGCGTAGGTCTCGACCGACCAGGTGGGGCCGCCGTCGGGTGCCCGGCCGTGGATGTGCACCACCGCCGCCCCGGCCTCGTACGCCCGCCGCGCCTCCTCGCCGATCTCCGCCGGGGTGTACGGGAGGTCGGGGCACTGCTCGCGAGTGGCGAGCACGCCGGTCAACGCGGCGGTGATGACCACGCGGTCCTGCACCAGTGGCATGGCTAGCGATCCTTCCAGCGGGGAGGACGGCGCTCGAGGAAGGCCGAGATGCCCTCTGCGGCGTCCTCCATTCCCAGGTTGAGCGAGAGCTGTCCGGCGAGGAAGTCCATCGCCTGGGGCAGCGACATTCCCTCCGCGGTCCGGAAGGCGGTCTTGCCGAGCCCGAGCACGGCCCGGCTCTTGCCCGCCACCCGGGCGGCGAGCGCGTGGGTGGCGGCGTCCAGCTCGCCCCGGGGCACCACGCGGTTGAGGAGGCCCCAGCGCAGCGCCTCGCCCGCGCTCAGCCGGTCGCCGGTGAGGAGCAGCTCCAGCGCGCGCTTGCGGCCAAGGTGCCGCTGGAGCCAGGCGAGCACCATCATCGGGAAGAGCCCGACGTCGGCCTCCGGCGTGCCCAGCTCCGCCGAGTCCACCGCCACCGCCAGGTCACATGCCAGCACCAGGCCCAGGCCGCCCCCGAGCGCATGCCCGTTCACCCGGGCCACGGTGGGGAGCGGGGACGCGGCCAGCGCCTCCAGCAGGCCCCCATAGGCGCGGCGGAGCCCGTGGCCGGCGAGGAAGCCGCCCTCGGACATCGATCCCAGGTCTCCTCCGGCGGAGAAGGCACGGTCACCGGCCCCGGTGAGGACGACGACGCGCACCGACGGGTCGGCCTCGGCGCGGGCCAGCGCGGCCCGGAGCGCCTCCACCACCTCCGGCGACAGCGCGTTGCGCGCCGCCGGACGGTCGATGGTCAGGAGCGCTTGACCGTCTTCAACCTGGGACCGGACCGGTCCTTCTTCCATCGGGTGTCCTCCGGGGCCGCGCGGGCGCCGTCCAGGAACAGGGAGGTCAGCTGCTCCTGCGCATGGGCGAGCAGGCCCGCTTCCTTCGGGTCGAGCAGCCCCATCACGAAGCCGGTGAGGCTCATCTCCACCGAGCCGAAGAGCATCGCCGCGCAGAGCGCCGGCTCCAGCCCGGGCCGCAGCTCACCCCGGCTGCGGGCGCGCTCGAACATCCGGGTGATGACCCCCAGCACCTCGGCGAAGGCGGTGCGCCGGTTGGCCTCGCCGGTGCTCGGGCTACGGGCGAACTCCAGGACCAGCACCCGCACTCCCCGCGGGTCGATGCGGTAGGCCTCGAAGGCGACCTGGGCGATGCGGTGAATCTTCTGCTCCAGCGGCGCGCTGGTCTCGGCGGCGTCGCGGATGCGGGAGAGGAAGCCGCCCCACCCGGTCTCGAACACCAGCTGGAGCAACTCCTCCTTGTTCCGGAAGTAGTGGTACACGAGGCCGTAGGCCACGCCCGCCTCCCGCGCGACGTCGGCAATGCGGCAGCCGTGGTACCCCTTCCGGGCGAACACCTCGACCGCGGCCCGGAGGATGGTCTTCCGGCGGTCCCGGTCGCGTGCCTCGGCAGCGGTGCTGGCCTTGCTTGCAGCCACTGGTCTCCGCCCCCTCGCGCGTTGACTCGAAAGTCAGCGCCGGCACGCTAGGGGGCAGCGTACGAGCGGTCAAGCAACTGCGGTGCAGCCGCCCCGCTCAGACGGTGGTGGCCTGGGTGGCGAACATGGCCCGGGCCACTCCGAGCAGCTTCTCCACGTCCCGGCTGTCCAGGTGCCGGGAGCGGACGAACTCGGAGATGGGGCGGAGGAGCTCCTCCCCGTTGGTTCCCTGGGGCGTGGGCTCGACGAACAGCTCTGCCAGGCTCACTCCCAGTGCCTCTGCGAGTGAGGCCAGCGTCTCGACGTGTGCCACGCGCTCACCGCGCTCGATCATCGAAAGGAACGACACGCTGATCTTCGCCCGCTCGGCGAGATCCTCCTGGGTCCAGCGGTCCTGCCGCTGTGTTCGGAGGTCGCGAATTCTTCGACCAATACGCTTGCCGATGTCGGACACGGTAGCCTCGAAAGTCTGGAAAGACGCCAGCGACAACTATGACTCTGAGCAAAGCTCCTGCAAAGCCGCCCCGTTGTCCAGCCTCATACTCCGCGGACTAGCTCGCGCCGAACGTGCCGAAGTTCTGGATGGTCAGCAGGAAGATGAGGTCCGGGAAACGCCAGTTGAAGGTGCTCCGGACGGACGCTCCCGGAACCTGGGGATCCGGGACGTACTGGCCGAAGGGGGGCGGCAGCCGGCCGATGATGTCCAGGCGCCAGCAGTTACAGGCCGGAGCGAAGGAGACGCCGAAGTTCTGCTGCCCCAGCAGGCTGTACCGTCCGGTCACCGGCTTGGCCTCCGCGGTCGGAGGGTTGCCGACGGGCGGACCGTCGATCAGGGTGCCGTTCGCGTCACGGAGCGTCCAGGTCGCCGCCGGGTACAGGGTGCCCGAGTAGGTGAGCCCCAGCCCGAAGACCAGATTGACGTGCGCCTCCAGGGTGATGGCGCTCTGACGCTGGCCGTTCCGGAAGCCGCTCGGGACCGGAGAGCCGACCAGCGCGTCGATGCCCTGCCGCATGTTGCCCGCACCGCCCCAGCGCCCCAGGTCCTGGCCGGAAATGGCCGCCGCGGGGAGGTTCTGGGCGAAGGCCCCATAGACGTCGCGATCGAAGAACTGCACCGGCACGAAGAGCTGGTCGAAGCGGATGGTGCTGCCGAACCGTGGGCTCTGGAAGGAGGCGAACGCCGCCCAGAGGCCGGGGGCGCTGCGCTGGCTGTCGTAGCGGAACGTGAGCCCGGCGCTGAACGGCCCGTAGCCTGAGCGCAGGCTGGCCACGGTGTCGCCCAGGCCATTGTCCTGGTGGAAGTCGAACTCCTGGGCAATCTCCACCCGGAGCAGCTCCTGCATCAGCGCGCCGGTGCGGCGGCTCAGGGTCTGGGTGAGCCGGGCGACGCCCTGCCGCAGGCGCCCATCCATGAGCGCCCCGTCGATCTCGTCGTAGAAGCGGTTCTCCACCGGCTGGTTCGGGCCGGTGGGACGGTTGCCCGGGACGGCGCCCCACTGGCCGGGAATCTCCCGGTACTCGAGGCTCGGCTGGATCGCGTGGCGGAGCCCGCTGGCGAACGTGCGGGACACCTCGCTCGAAACGAGGAGGTCGCCCACCACGTATCCGCGCTGGGCAGTGGTCCTGGTGACCTCGCCCAGGTACAGATCCTGGCGGATCCACACGCTGGGCAGGATTCGGAGCCAGTCTCCGATCCCGAAGCTCCCGGACAGCTTGGGGACCAGGTCCAGGCGCAACCTCGCCTCGCGCTCGCCGCACTGCCAGACCCGGTCGCCCTGGCTGAGGAGGTCGGTGGTCTGGCTGGCCGGGCAGACGTCGTTGCGCTGCGGGCTGCCCGGATCCACCAGGGAGGGGTTACCGAGCTGGTAGATGCCGTCCACGCCCTCGTCGCCCGAGTGGCCGTTGAACGGCGCCAGGCGGGTGACGTCGGCGCTCACTGCCCAGCTGAAATGCTCGCCGAGCGGTCGGGACGGGAGGTCGAGGTGCACCGTCGGCAGGCGCTGGAGCGTGGCCGGGCCGCGGAGCCACTGGCCGCGTGACGGGCGGTTCGAGTGGTCCTGGTGCTCATCGAGCCCGTCGCGCGGGTCGAACGGGTACGGCCACCGGTCGTTGTCGAAGACCGAGAACCCACCCCAGGCGATGTCCTGCCGCGCGGTCACCTCGAGCGAGAGGATGCTGTCGGGGGTCCGGCGGCTCACGACGGCGGAGCTGCGCAGGTACTGGTTCGCCTGCTGGGCCACGTCGGTGGTGGTGTCCTTCACCAGCGCGGCGTCGGAGACCAGGTTGAGGTCGAGTCGGGCGGACCAGCCCCCGCCGAAATTCTGGAGCACGGCGCCGTTGAGGCTCCCCCGGAACCCCCGGGCCTCCTTGAGGACGTCGGTCGAGCCGCCGGCGGTGTCGGCCGTGGCGCCCCAGAAGGCGAGGCTCCGTGGGTCGCGGAGGAGCTTCCGGTCATCGAGGAGGAACAGCTCGAGGTCGCCCTTGGTGTCCCTCGAGTGGGCCCAGCGGAACTCGGTGTCGAGGCTTGGCCCCTTCACCCCCAGCTCAAAGACGCCAGCTTCCGGCGTCGTCGACGAGCCCCAGGTGTACCCGGGCGTCACCGTGAGGTCCCAGTTCGAGGCCAGCGCGAAGTACACCGGCTGCGTCACCTGCCAGCCGTTCTGCGCGCTGTGCGCCGGCGTGGTGACCAGCAGGCCCGACTTCTGGGCTTTCAACGGAACGTCCAGGACAGGCAGGGGGAGGATGGGGACCCCGTAGACGTAGATGACCGGGAGGAAGAGCCAGGCCCGCTCCCCCGGGTGCACGTCCGCCGCGGTGGCCTTGATGCTCCAGTGCGGTTCGAGCGGGTTGCAGTCGCAGGGGGTGAAGTCGAGCCCGTTGACCTTGAGATGCCCGTGCTCCACCCGTTCCACCCGTTCCACCCGCGCGGCGAGGGTGGTGCGGCCGGTGGAGATCAGCTGCTCCGGGGTGGAGGTCTGGAGGAGCGCCGCGGGGGCGACGTCGGCCTTCACGAAGAAGCGGCCGTTCTGCAGCTGGAGCCAGTTCCCGTCCAGGTCCAAGGTGAGCCCGTCGGCCACTGCGCCGGAGAGCCCGGTGACCGCGTAGCAATGGCCGGTGGCGGTCACGATGCGGGTCCGCTGGTCGTAATCGATGCGATCCGCCTCGATGCGCGCGGTGTCGGTGCGCAGCTGGGCCTTGCCCTTGAGGTGCAGCACGTCCCCATGGCCGTCGGAGGTCCCCTCCCCGGCCTGGTAGCGCACCGGCTCCCCCTCCGCCGGGAGCGGCGTGGCCGGAGCCTGTGCCAGCAGGACGAGAACGAGGCCGAGCGGGGTCATCGCGGGGCTGGAGCCGCCCCGACCGGCTCAGGGCGCGAACTGCAACGAGACTTCGTTGCCGTCCTGGCGGGCTTGATACTCCACTTTGTCCCGCAAGGTGACGGCGACCCGCACCGCCGTGCCACTCGCCGGACGGGGGGCGATCTGCACCACCGGGCCGCCGAAGAACCGGGTGTCGAGCGGCCGGCGGTCGTTGCTCCGTTGGAACGTGGTGTTCTCCAATTCTAGGACGACCGTGCGGTCGTCGGCCTGCGAGACGGTGTAGCGCACGGGCTCGCTGGTCCGGACGAAGACCCGCGACTTGTCCGGGGCAAAGCCGACCAGCATCACCGTCTTCCGCCGGCTGCTCACCTCGACCCCACCGCTGCCGGGGATGGCCGGCCGAGCGTCGCTCGCCTCGGGGGCGGCGGGCTTCGGGGTCTCGGCCTGGGCGACCACGGTCCTGCTGGACTCGGCCTGAGCCCGCCGCTGTGCCTCGGCGCGCGCCGCCTCCTCCTGGGCCCGCCGCTGCGCCTCCGCCCGCGCCGCCTCCTCCTGGGTCCGCCGCTGCGCCTCGGCACGCGCCGCGTCCTCCTGCGCCTTGGTCTGGGCCGCGGCGTTCGCCGCCGCCATCCGGGCCGCCTCCTCCTGGGCCCGCCGCTGCGCCTCGGCACGCGCCGCGTCCTCCTGCGCCTTCTTCTGGGCCGCGGCGCTCGCCGCCGCCATCCGGGCCGCCTCCTCCTGGGCCTTGCGATCCGCCTCGGCCCGGGCCGCCGCTGCGCGGGCGGCGTCCTCCTGCGCCTTGCGCTCCGCCTCGGCGCGCGCCGCTGCCGCGCGCGAGGCCTCCTCTTGCGCCTTCTGCTGGGCCGCGGCGATCCGTGCCGCCTCCTCCTGCGCCTCCCGGTCGGCCTCGGCACGCGCCTGCGCCTGGACCCGTGCCTTCTCCTGGGCTGCGCGCTCCTGCTCGGCCCGGGTCCGCGCCTCGCGCTCCGCCTGCTCCTTGGCCTTCCGCTCGGCATCGGCGGCGGCGATCGCCTCGCGCTGCCGGGCGATCTCGGCCTGACGCTGCTGCTCGGCCAGCGCCGCTGCCTCCGCCGCCCGTCGATCCGCCTCCGCCTTGGCGTTGGCCCGCGCCAGCGCATCGCGCGCCGCCTGCTCGTCCGGCTTGGCCTGGGAAGCGGTGGCGGCCGCCGCCAGCGCCCGGCCCTGGGCCATCGCGCTGCTGTCCGGAGGCGCCGCCGCGGGCGCGGACGCAGGCGCAGGTGCCGGCACGGAGCGCGAGGCCACCGCAGGTGCCGTCCCCGAGCCCACCTTCACCACCAGGCTGTTGCCGCTGGCCTGCACGTCGGGCTCGACGTCCCGGTCGAAGCCGATGACCACCCGGGCGATGGCGCTGGCGTCGTTGCCGTAGCTCGCGGTCTTGATGGCGGTGATGCGCCCGGTGCCCGGAACAGGCACGTCCTCGGGCACGCCGGAGAACACCGCCTCGCTGATGTCGATGACGAACCGCGGCGGGTCGCTCATCGGAAAGGTGGTGAAGCTCGGCTTCTGGGTGCCGACGATCTCCACCGTCCCGCCCTTCACCGAGACCTTCTTGATGGTGTTGACCTGAGGGTCGGCCGCGCGGGCCGGCCCGCCGGCGAGGACCACCAGGGCGAGCACTCCGAGCGCGCCGTTCCTCACGAGGGCGAGATGCTAGCCCCGCCGACCCGGTCGGTCCAAAGAACCCCCGGGACGACGCACACCTACAGTTGGCTCATCGGCGATCAGGGCTGCAGCCGAGGGAGCGACGGGCCGCGCGTCCGGTGCGTGCGCGCGTACTCCACCAGATTCTTCACGTCGTAGCAGATCTGCCGGATGTCGTGCCCCATCGTCAGCTCGATGTGGCTGTTGCCCTTCACCGGCCGCCAGAGGAGGTACTCGCTCCGGGCCGCGCGGTACACGCTCCGCGTCGACTCGACCGAGGCGAGCGGATCCATGTCCCCGAAGATGATGGCCATCGGGATGCAGATGTTGGCGAAGCCCTGCTTGTAATCGTAGCCGGTCCGGTAGCAGGTCAGCTCGCCGCGGCGGATCCACTTGGTGAACTGCTCGAGCACCTTCCGCGGCTCGCGCTCGCCACCCTCGCGAAGGAGCCAGCGGATGTCCGCCCCGCTCACCCGGCTGGGGTTGCTGAGCCAGTTCACCCGCCGGGCGAGCGCGTCGTAGACCGGGTGCACCTCGGCCCGGGCGATGAGCTTCTCCAGCCACTTCAGCCACTCGTCGACCGGGACGTAGTTGTACCGGACCAGCGCCTCGACGACGGGCTCGAGCTCGTCTCCTGCGGGCAGCCGCGCGAGGTCCGCGGCACGCGCCCGGAGCAGCCGGCCGAGCGCGAGCATCCGCCGCTGGACGTTGACCGCCGCCACCCCCGCATCGATGAGCACGCCGGTGAGCGGTGCGGTGAGGGCGAGGAGCCGCAGCAGGAGGAAGCCCCGACCGAGGTCCGCCGGAGCCCCGATGGTCACCAGCCCCTCCAGGTCGTCGTGGAGCCCGGCGTACCCGTAGCCGAGCATCCCGCCCATGGAGTGTCCGCAGTAGAAGATCCGACGCCGCCCCGTCCTCTCCTTCACCGCAGCCACCGTCGCCGGAAGGTCGTGCAGCAGGTAGCTGTCGAGGTCCCATCCGTAGTCGAGGTCCGGAGGAAGCGGCCGCCCGGTCAGCTCCGAGCGCTCGCGCTGGAGCCGCTGGCTGCTCTTGCCGTGCCCCCGCAGCTCGACCACGTGGATGTCCAGGCCAAAGTACAGCAGGTTCTTGACGAACTCGCCGCTCGTCCAGGTGTGACGGTTCTGCGAGAAGCCGTGCACCAGCAGCAGCGGCTCGCCGAGCAACGGCTGGTGGAAGGGCTGCGGCGCGGGCTCATACCGGGTGACGACCAGCGTCCAGCCGTCGGACGTCTCCACGGCGTACTCGGTCTTTCGGTACAGGTCCCGGAACGCCACCTCGTCGACCGTGGGCGGGACGATGGGAACGTGCGTTCGGGGCAGACGCATCCGGACGTTGACTCTAGGGTCGGTGCTGCGCCGCGCCAAGCGCGATGCGTGCCCCCCGCGTCCACTCACCCTGCCGGGGTGGATTCCAGGAGGGCCTTCACCGCGCCCACCAGGTACAGCGAGCCTGCAACCAGCACCCACCCGTCCGGACCGGCCCGCACGCGCGCCCGGGCGAGGGCCTCCTCGGGCGAGGGGGCGACGTCCACCACGGGGCAGAGGGTGCGGGCCACGGCGAGGTACCCGGCCGGGTCGAGGCTCCGGGGGGTGGGCACCCCGGTCAGGCTCGCCGAGGCGCACCGGGGCAAGAGCGCGCCGAGCATCGGCTCGACCCGCTTGTCCGAGACCACCCCGAAGACGAGGTGCATCGGGCGCCCGGCGTAGGGCGGGGCATCGAGCGCGGCCACCAGCGCCGCCACGCCGTCCTCGTTGTGCGCTCCGTCGAGGAGGAGCGGGGGATGACCGGCGACCTGCTCCAGCCGCCCAGGCCAGCGCGTGCGCTGCAGCCCGGTGCGGATCGCCTCGGGACCCACCGCCAGACCCTGCCGCGAGAGCAAGACAGCGCAGGTGATGGCCACCGCGGCGTTGTGGTGCTGGTGCTCGCCGTGCAGCCCGAGCGCAAGCCCGTCCAGGGCGAGGTCCGGCCCGCGGTACCGGCCGAGGCCGTCGAGGGAGAAGTCGCGGCCCTCCACCGACAGCGGCGCGCCCACCCAGGAGGCGCAGGTCTGGATGGCGGCCAGCGCTTCCGGCCGCTGCTCGCCCACCACCCCCGGCACGCCCTTGCGGAAGATGGCCGCCTTCTCCCGGGCGATGGCCTCCAGGCTGTCGCCGAGGAACTCCATGTGATCCATCCCCACCCGGGTGAGCGCGGTGAGCCGGGGGCGCGCGGCGGTGGTCGCATCGAGGCGTCCACCGAGGCCGACCTCGAGCACCGCCACGTCCACCCCCTCGCGGACGAAGTGCTCCAGCGCCACCAGCGTCCCGAGCTCGAAGTACGTCGCCTCCGCGGCCGCGGGCGACTTGCGCAGCACCTCGACGACGCGCACTCCGAGCGCCTGGTCGTCGATCGCCACCCCGCCCACCACGAAGCGCTCGTTCACCCGGATCAGGTGCGGTGAGGTGTAGAGCCCGATCCGGTGTCCGGCGGCGCGGAGCATGGCCTCGAGGAAGGCGCAGGTGCTCCCCTTCCCGTTGGTGCCCGAGACCTGGATCGACCTGAGCCGCAGCTCCGGATGGCCCAGCTCCTCGAGCGCCTGGTGCATGCGCTCCAGCCCGAGCACCACCGTCGACGGCGAGCGGCAGGCGAGGAACTGGAGCCCCTCCTCGGCCGTCCGCGGGGTGTCCATCTCAGCCCATCAGGCCCAGCAGCGAACCCAGCTTCGCCCGGAGCTCCTTGCGCGGGACGATGGCGTCCACCATCCCGTGCTCGAGCAGGAACTCCGAGCGCTGGAATCCGTCGGGGAGCTTCTGGCGGATGGTCTGCTCGATGACCCGGGGACCGGCGAAGCCGATCAGCGCCTTGGGCTCGGCGAGGATGACGTCGCCCAGCCAGGCGAAGCTCGCCGCGACCCCGCCGGTGGTGGGGTGAAGCATCACCGAGACGTAGGGCCTCTTGACCTCGCGGAAGCGGGCGATCGCCGCCGAGGTCTTGGCCATCTGCATCAGCGAGAAGATGCCCTCCTGCATCCGCGCCCCCCCGGAGGCGCTGAATACCACCGCCGCACAGCGGCGCTCGGTGGCGCGCTCGAACAGCCGGGTCACCTTCTCTCCCACCACCGAGCCCATCGATCCGCCCATGAACTCGAAGACGAACGCCCCGACCGAGACCGGGTGGCCCTCGATCCGGCCCATGCCGCCCACGAAGGCGTCGTTCTCGTTCAGCGCGCGGCGGGTGACCCGCAGTCGATCCCGGTACCGCTTGCTGTCGGTGAAGCCGAGTGGGTCGGTGGGCTCGAGCTCCCGGTCCGCCTCATCGAACGTCCCTTCGTCGAGGACGGCCTGCAGCCGCGCCCGCGCCGGCCAGGGCATGTGATGGCCGCAGAGCGTGCAGACGTTGAAGTTCTTCTCGATCTCCGCCCGGTAGAGGATCTCGTCGCACTCCTCGCACTTGGCCCATAGCCCCTGCATCCGGGAGGGCTGCTGCCGGAGTGTGTCCACCTCCTCGGGCTTGACCGGGGCGATGCGCGGCTTCTTGTTGAACCAGGTCGCCATCGAAGGGCACCCGGCGTAACGGAGGCCCCGGGCGGCGTCAATACTTCCCATCCCGTGGCGAAAGACCCCGGCCCGTTGCCGGAGATCCCGTCACCTCCTCAGAACTCGAAGCTCTGGCCCAGCTCCAGGACCTTCACCGGGAGCCCAGCCACCTGGCGCTTCAGCTCGGCCACGAACGCCGGCTTGAGGTGGTAGAGGAGCACGTCGGTCCCGTTCCGCCGGAACTTCCGCAGCTCGGTGCGGAGCGTCCTCGGGGTGAGGTGGCCGGAGATGTCGGCCAGATCTTGAAGCTCGTCCGGGAAGCTGGTCTCGAGCAGCAGCGCCCGGAGGTTGGGCGTCTGGTTCAGCACCTCCCAGAGCTGGTGGGTGGGCCCGGTGTCGCCGCTGATCGCCAGGGCGATCCCGTTGCGCTGCACCACGAAGCCGCAGGACTCGACCGGGTGGCTCACCAGCACCGAGCGCACGGTGTACGGCCCGGCCTGGAACGTCTCCCCGGGCGCGAAGCTCCGGAGCTGGAACACCGGCTCCTCGGCGGAGGGGATGCGGGTGAAGTCCGGCCAGAGCGCGCCGTTGAACAGGTTGTCGCGCAAGGTCTGGGTGCAGGTGTGGCTGGCCCAGATGGTGATCGGGGTCTTCCGCCAGCCGACCACCAGGTCGGAGAGGAGCGGCAAGTCCTTCACGTGGTCGAAATGGCTGTGGGTGAGGACGATGTGGTCCACGCTGGCCAGGGCGGGCAGGTCGAGCGAGGCGGTCAGCGCCCCGGCATCGAGGGCCAGCGAGCCATCCACCAGGAAGCAGGTGCTCCGGCAGCCGGGGAGCTCACCACCGTGGCAGCCGAGGACGCGGAGCTTCATGGCTCCCCGAACTTCCAGCGGAGCGCCAGGAAGTGGAGGTAGTCCTGCAGCCGAGCGGGGTCCCGGACCAGGAGCCGGTCGCCGCTGCGCTCCACCAGCCCGCTCCGCTCCATGCGGGCCAGCTCGGCCCGGATTCCGGGCTCGCCCACCCCGGTCAGCCGGGGCAGCTCGCGGACGTTGAGGTCGATCTCCACGCCCTCCTCCATCGGCTGGCCGCGGCTCTGGCAGGCGTGGAGGACCTGGTGGACCACCCGGCTGCCGGGATCGGCCAGAAGGAGGTTCTCGATCTGCGCATCCGCCTCGTCGAGCCGCTCGGCGAGCTTCTTGATCATCCGGACGGCGATCTCCGAGTTGCCGCGGATCATCCCCTCGAAGGTCTTGGGGTCGATGACCAGGAGCCGCGCCGGCTCCTCCACCGTGGCGGTGGCGTTCCTCGGCTTGTTGGAGATCAGCGCCATCTCGCCGAAGAACTCGCCCGGCCCGAGCGTGGCCAGGGTCTTCACCGTGTCGCGGACGGTCCTGGTGATGACCACCTTGCCCGCCTGGAGGACGAACATCTCCTTGCCGGTCTCGCCCTCGTGGAAGAGCACGGTTCCCTTGGGAAACTCCTTCCCGAACCGCTGGAAGAGCGTGTCTTCGGCAGTGGGCATGTCGGCGGGTGCGTCGCGGGAGAAGTCAATCAACTGGCATCGGGGGGCGCAACTTTCCTGGGCGTGCGACAGGGCTGGAAGAGCGCGCCCTACACCGCCGAGGTCCGCGCCTCCGACAGGTACCGGCGCGCGACGCGGTCGTCCGGGCGCGCGGCGAGCACCGCCTGGAAGCCGGTCTCGGCCTCCTGGACCCGGCGGGCGGCGAGGGCATCCACCGCCGCCTCGAACTGGGCGATGGAGGCCTGCTCCTCCGCGGTGGGAGAGCGGAGCGCGATCAGCTCCCAGACCCGCACCGGCTCGGACCGTCCGCGCAGCCGGAGCGAGCCCAGGCGGCGCCCGGTGGCCTGCGTGGCGACGCGACGCCACGTCTCCTCGGACACCATGATGCTGGTCTGGAAGAGCTTGTTGGCGCCCTCGAGCCGGGAGGCCATGTTCACCGCATCGCCCATCACCGTGTAGTCGAAGCGCAGGTCCGAGCCCATGTTCCCGACCACCATCGGCCCGCTGTTGATTCCCACGCCGATCTCGATCTCCGGCAGCCCCTCGGCCTTCCAGCGCTTGCGCAGCTGCTCCAGCTCCTCCAGGAAGCGCAGCGCGGTCCGGCAGGCGCGCAGGGCGTGGTCCTCCTGCGGCACCGGCGCGCCCCAGAACGCCATCAGCGCGTCGCCGATGTACTTGTCCAGCGTCCCCCCCTCCTCGAGCACGATGCGGGTCATGGGCGAGAGGTAGCCGTTGATGAACTTCACCAGCGCCTCGGGAGCCATGGTCTCGGAGAGGGCGGTGAATCCCCGGATGTCGCTGAAGAGCACGGTGCAGTCGCGCTTCTCCCCGCCGAGCCGCAACAGCTCGGGGTGGTCGAGCATCTCGGTCATCACGCTCTCCGCGACGTAGTAGCGGAAGGTGCGCCGGAGCCGGATCTTCTCCCGGTCGGTGGCGAGGTAGCCGACGAACACCACCGCGAAGGCGGCGAGGAAGACGTTGGCCAGCGGGAGCGCCGAGGCCAGCACCACCCCGCGGCGGAGCGCGAGCTGCACCACCGCCATCCATCCCAGCGCCAGCGCCAGCGGGACGGCGGCCTTGAGCCACGGCGAGGCGCGGGGCAGCACCAGCCCCAGGAGGAGCCCGGTCCCGAGGATGAAGGCCAGCTCGGCCAGCACCGCCCCCGTCCCGCGCTGCAGGAACCGGCCGGAGAGGATGCTGGAGAGCATCGCCGCGTGGGCGTAGATGCCGGCCTCCAGATTCCGGAAGGGCGTCACCACCTGGTCGTACTGGCCGACCAGCGTCACCCCGACCAGCACCACCTTTCCCCGCAGCGCGTCGGGCGGGACCTTCCGATCCACCACGTCGGCCAGCGAGATGGTGTGGAAGACCTCCGCCGGACCGGGGTAGTCGATGCGGGTCCGGGGCCGCTTGAGCGAGAGCGGGACGGTGCGCAGCGCCTGACCCTCGCGCCGGAGCCGCGCCCCGACCAGCTGCCCGAGCTCCGGGTCCCACACCGGCTCCACCGTGGCCCCCAGCGCGGTGGCCGCGGTCTGCAGCTCGAGCGAGGGGAGCAGCCCCGGCGGATGCTCCAGCTGGACGAAGGGCGGGGTGAGCCGCACCACGCCGTCGTCGTCGCGGAGGACGTTGAAGTGGCCGAGCGGCTGGCCCGGCGGGAGCAGCCGCGGGAGCGGAACCTGCGCGGAGACGAAGCGCTCGGCGATGCTCCGCTCGAGCGGCACCTCGAAGAAGGACTTCCCGGAGGGGCCCGGGAAGCGGATCAGCATCCGGGGCCCGAGCAGCGCCTCGGCCACCTCGCGTTGCTCGAGGTAGTCCTGCGCCTCGCCGCTGCCGTAGGCGGACACGCCCTGCACCACCTCCGGGGCGTCGGCCAGGGCCCGGGCGAGCGCAGCGTCACCGGTCGCCGAGGCCCGGGCCTTCAGGGTGGCCAGCACCGGGCTGAAGGCGAGGCGCGAGGACTCGGGCAGCCCGCCCAGGGCGTGGCCCAGCGCCTCGGCGGCCTCGCTCATCACCGCGGCGTCCGAGCCCTGGTCCTCGTCGGTGAAGGTGATGTCCAGCCCGATGGCCGCCGGACCCGCCTCGTGCAGCCGGGTGACGGCGCGGGCGAGCACCTCGCGGCTCCAGGGCCAGCGGCCGTAGCGCTGCACCGAGTGCTCGTCGATGGCCGCCACCACCACGCCGGGGTGCGGCGCCCGGACGCCCCGCGCCCAGATCTGGAGGTCTGAGGCGCGCCCCTCGAGCGCGGAGAGGATGCGGAGCACCGCCGCCCGCGGGCCGGTGCCGGCGCCCGCCTGCCGTCCATCCGTGGCCCAGTGAAGCAGCGCCATGGCCACGCCGACGGCGAGGCCGACCAGCTCGTAGCGGCGACGGCTGAGCACGAGTTTCCAAGCCTACGACCGGGCGGGGGGCACGGGGCAAGTGCAGGGCGCTCGTCGGCGTGGGTCAGATCGCGTAGAAGGGCGCGCGGGCTCATGGGACTCACCTACAAGGACGCGGGCGTCGACATCGAGGCAGGCGACGCGCTGGTGGAGCGCATCAAGCCCTTCGCCGCGCGTACCCTCCGCCCCGAGGTGGTCTCCGGGGTGGGTGGCTTCGGCGGGCTCTTCGCCATTCCTCCCGGCAAGTACAAGGAGCCGGTGCTGGTGTCGGGCACCGACGGGGTGGGAACGAAGCTGAAGATCGCCCTGGCTGCCGGGAAGCACGACACGGTGGGCATCGACCTGGTGGCGATGAGCGTCAACGACGTGCTGACCTCCGGGGCCGAACCGCTCTTCTTCCTGGACTACATCGCCACCGGCCGGCTCGACGTGGACCAGGCCACCGAGGTGGTGAAGGGCATCGCCGAGGGCTGCGCCCGCGCCGGCTGCACCTTGCTCGGGGGCGAGACCGCGGAGCACCCCGGGGCCCACGGGAACGAGTACGACCTCGCCGGCTTCTGCGTGGGAATCGTGGAGCGCTCGCGCATCCTCACCGGGGCGAGCATCCGGCCGGGGGACATGCTGGTGGGCCTGGGGAGCTCCGGCGTGCACTCCAACGGCTTCAGCCTGGTGCGCCGCATCCTGTCGGATGCCCGGGTGGCGCTCGAGGCGCGGCCACCCGAGCTCGGGGGGAAGACGGTCTCCGAGGTGCTGCTCGAGCCCACGCGCATCTACGTGAAGGACGTGCTGGCCCTGCTGCAGGCAGTGGAGGTGAAGGGGCTGGCGCACGTGACCGGGAGCGGCCTGCCGGGCAACGTGCCCCGCTGCCTCCCGGACGGCACGCGGGCGGTGCTGGAGGCGAAGGCCTGGCCCCGTCCGCCGGTGTTCGACTGGCTGCAGCGGCTGGGCGGGGTGTCGGACGCGGAGATGGACTCCACCTTCAACATGGGGCTGGGGATGGTGGCGGTGGTGGCTGCGGCGGCGGTGCAGCCGGCCATCGCGCTGCTCTCGGCGCGGGGCGTGCCGGCGTGGGCGGTGGGCCGGATCGAAGCGTCCACCGGCGAGCCGACGGCGGTCGTCGTCCGGTGAGCGCCGCGCCCGTCGCGGTGCTCGTCTCGGGGTCGGGCACCAACCTCCAGTCCCTGCTCGATGCCGCCTCGGTTCCGGGCTACCCGGCCCGCATCGCGGTGGTGGTGTCGAACGTTCCCGGGGTGCGCGCGCTCGAGCGGGCGACGCTGGCCGGGGTGGCGACGCGGGTGCTGCCCCACCAGGGGTACCCCGACCGCGCCACCTACGACCGGGCGCTGGTGGAGACCATCGCTCCGTTCGGGTGTGCCATCGCCTGCCTCGCCGGCTTCATGCGGCTGGTGGGCCCGACGTTCCTCCGGGCCTTCCCGGGCGGGGTGCTGAACGTCCACCCTGCCCTGCTTCCGAGCTTCCCCGGCCTGCACGCGCACCGACAGGCGCTGGAGCACGGGGTGAAGGTGACCGGCTGCACCGTGCACCTGGTCGACGAGGGCACCGACACCGGTCCCATCGTCGCGCAGGCAGCGGTGCCGGTGCTGGATGGCGACACCGAGGAGTCGCTGCAGACGCGCATCCAGGAGCAGGAGCACCGGCTCTTCCCGCTCGCGCTCGGGCTGCTGGCCGCAGGGCGGCTCCGGGTGGAGGGCCGGCGGGTGCAGGTGGCCGGCGGTGCGCCCGAGACGGCCGGGCTCTCGCTGGTCAATCCGGGACATCCTTAGGACGTGCCGACGCTTCCCCCACGACCGCGCATCGCGCCGGGACCCTCGCGCCACGTCTACGACGTGCTGGTGCTGGGAGCCGAGCTCGGCGGGGCGCTGGCCGCGGCGCTGCTCGCCAAGCGGGGGCTGCGCGTCCTGTGGGCCGAGCACGCCCACCTCGCCCCGGGCTACGAGCACGACGGCTTCCTCTTCACCTCGCCGCCGTACGTGGTTCCGCCGTTCCGGATGTGGCCGATGGTGGAGAGCTGCTTCACCGAGCTCGGGCTCACCACCGGCTTCCAGCGAGCGCTCAAGCCTGCCGGGCCGTGGCAGGTCATCCTTCCCCGTCACCGGCTGGACCTGCCGCTGGAGCCGCCCCGGCGGCTGGCCGAGCTGCAGCGCGAGTTCGGAACCGGGGGCAGCAGGGTGGCGGAGACGCTCGCCAGCCTCACCGCGATGCCGGAGGGCTCGGACCCGTTCTTCCGCTTCCTCGACGACTTCTCGCCCGGCAGCTGGCTCGAGCGGTTCCGGCTGCGGCGGCGGGCCGCCCGGGTGGAGGGGCTCACCCGGCCCTCGCCGCTGTCGGCCGACGAGCCGCTGGATGCGCTGTTGACGGGCGCGGTGCCCCTGCTGGTGCAGCAGGAGCCGGCCGGTTCGCTCGCGGTCACCCGGGTGCTGGCCCAGCTGCTGAAGACCCCGATGCGCCTGCCGGGCGGACGCGAGGGGCTGCGGGAGACGCTGGGGCGGCGCTTCACCGAGCTCGGGGGGACGTTGCTGCCACAGGAAGGGCTCGCCGGGCGCGCGGTGGAGAGCGTCGACTTCGAGGGATCCCAGGTCAAGCTGCAGGTGCGCGGGGCCGAGGCGGTGTACCGGGCGCAGTGGCTGGTGGCGGCGATGGACCCCGGACTCCTGGCGGGGCTCCTGCCGGAGGAGGGTCCAGGGAGGAAGGTGGCCGAGCACCTGGGCAGGCTGGTCCCGAAGCGGCTGGTGCTGACCGTCCACTGGGTGCTGCCGGAGAAGGTGCTGCCGCGGGGGATGGGCGACCTCCTGCTGGTGGACGGGGGGCAGACCGGACCGGTGTGGATCCAGGTGCATCCCACGCGGCGGGCGGGTGCGCGGGGCGACGAGGAGTCGCTACGGACGGTGAGCGCCTCGGCGCTCGTCGGGGCGGGGGTCCGGGACGCCGGCGAGTCGGGCCTGCGCCTTCCGGCGGCGGGAGTGGAGCGGGCGCTGGAGGCGCTGATGCCGTTCTCGGTGGCGCAGCGGCTGACCCGCTCGGTCCCGCTGGTGGACGGCCCGGGGGCGCTGGCCGGTGCCGGGCCGCAGATCGTCTACGAGGCGGTGGACGGCACCTCGACGGGGCTCGAGGGTCTGGGCGTCCGGACTCCGGCCAAGCACGTGCTGTTCGCGGGGCGGGAGGCGGTGCTGGGGGTGGGGCTGGAGGGGGAGCTGCTGGCGGCGGCCCGGGCGGCGGCGGTGGTGCACGAGCACGTCCGGAGGCGAGATCCCCTCAAGAGGTAAGGGGGTTTGGGCACTCCGGCTGGCGCTCGGGCCGGGTTTCGGCTACAGAGGCCCGCTTCGTTCCGTCTTCGTGGAGTCCCTGGCAATGGCCTGGAAGTGCGACATCTGTGGCAAGCGCCCGCTGGTCGGGAACAAGGTGAGCCACGCCAACAACAAGTCCAAGACGCGGTCGCTGCCCAATCTGCAGAAGCTCCGGGCGACCGTGGATGGGCGGACCCAGCGCGTCCTGGCCTGCACCCGCTGCATCAAGGCGGGCAAGGTCACGAAGGCTGCTTGAGTCGGGGCGCGCCCCGTGCGCGTCGCCCTGCTCTTCATCGACGGCGTCGGGGTCGGCGCCCGGGATCCGCAGTTCAATCCGCTCGCCCGGGGCGAGTGGCTCCTCTCACAGTTCGAGGATGGCAGTGGCACCGCGCTGCCCGGCGGCGGCCTGTCGCTGCTGGAGACGACGTTCGGCGTCCCTGGCCGGCCGCAGTCGGCGACGAACCAGACGGCGATCCTGACCGGTGAGCCGACGCCCCGGCTGGTGGGGCGGCACGTGCTCGGGTTCCCGGATGCGGCGCTGCGGGAGATTCTCCTCCGCGCCTCGGTGGTGAAGCGGCTGGTGGCGGCGGGCCGGCGGGCGACGTTCGTGAATGGCTACCCGGGCGCGTACCTGACGGCGCTGGGTTTACCTCACCTGCCGTCGCGGGTTCCGGAGGTGGTGATCCCCGAACGAGCGCGGCGGCGGCTCCGGCCATCGAGCACGACGCTCGCCTTCGCCGCCGGCGAGGTGCCGCTGCGGACCCTGGACCAGCTGCGGGCAGGCGAGGCGCTCTCGCACGACGTGACCGGGGCGCGGGGCCGGGCTCGGGGATTCGACGTGCCGCTGCGGACACCGGAGCAGGCGGCGGAGATCTTCTGGCGGGCAGCGGAGGGCGTGGACTTCACGCTGTTCGAGCATTTCCTGGCGGACGAGGCGGGGCATGCGAAGGACATGGCGCTCGCGGAATCGGCGCTGGGCACGTTCGATGCGTTCGCCCGGGCGGTGGTGCGCCGGCGGCCCATGGACGTCCGGGTGGTGGTCTGCAGCGACCACGGGAACGTGGAGGATCTCCGCATCCGGAACCACACCCGGGCCCCGGTGGCGCTTCTGTCCTTCCCTCCACTGGAGGGCGCCGCGCCGGAGAATGTGGCGGACGTGGCGGGGCTGATCGCTGGAGCTGGCGGGTGACGGGAAGGTGGCGGTCCGGGGTGCTCGCGGCACTGTTCTCGGTCGGGCCGCTGGGCTGCGCGACGCCGCGTACCACGGCCGGTGAGGTGGTGGTCACCGACGTGGGGACGATCCGGCTGGAGTTCGTGGAGTGGAACGAGGCCACCGCGGAGCTGCTGCGCTCGGCGGCGCCGGAGGCGGCGAAGGTGCTCTCGCGGTGGGGCGGGCTCCGCGAGCCGGTGACGATCACCGTGGTGAACTCGCAGTGGGAGCTGCAGGAGGCAGTGGACCGCAAGCTGCCGGGAATCTCGGCCTGGGCGCGGCGGAACCAGGTGGTTCTCTGGGACCCACGGTGGTGGCCCCTTCCGCCGGGGGCAGCGGATCACCCCCCGCTGGCCGCGCAGGTGCGGAAGGCCCAGGTGACCGATCTGCTGAGGCACGAGCTGACGCACAGTCTGATGTTCCAGCGGGCGGGCGCCTCGCCGTCCGACCCACGGAACCGGATCCCGTTCTGGTTCCGGGAAGGGATGGCGACGGTCACCGCGGACGAAGGGGCCCAGTGGCCGCCACCGGAGGCGCTGTCACAGTGGCTCGGGGAGCACCCAGGGGTCGACCTGCTCGGCGATGCCCGGGAGCTCGCGAGGACGGACCCGAACATCGCCTACGGGGCCGCCTACCACGGGTTCGAGTTCCTGGTCCGCCGCTACGGGGATGCGACAGTGCTCCAGATCCTGGACCGAATGCGGGTCCGGGAGGGCTTCCCGGACGCGTTCCAAGATGCGGTCGGGATCAGCGTCGAGTCGTTGGCGAGGGACTTCCGACGGTATCTGCTCTGGAGAGGCTTCGTCCCCGCGCCGGCTGCAGTGACGCCGGTGCAGCCGCGGCCCAGACCTCGAGCACCCGTTCCTCCTTGAACACCCGCGAGGCCTCAGCGCACCTCGGCCCGCTGCGGTGGCTCGCTCGCCGGACTCGGCAGGAGCGGCGGGCGGTCGCGGCCTTCCACCACCCGCTGCAGCTCGATCTCCCGGAGGAGCGTCGCCGGCGCCACCGTGGACACCGGCACGTTCCCGCTCTCCGCCCCGCAGAACCCGTTGAACACGCCCTGCGTCTTCCCGGTGGCGACGATCTTGCTCACCGCCGACAGCGGCGTGCCCACCACCTCCACCCCGCGGACCAGGGTCTCCTTCCCGTCCCGCGCGTCCACCCGGTACACCAGCCGGGGAATGCCCTTGAACGCCTGGTACCCGAAGCTGGAGGTGTTGGTGTTCCCGCCCTGGATGTCACGGATGATGAGCCCGTAGGGCTTCCCCTGCCGCTTCGCCTCGGCGATCAGCATCCGCTTCAGCTCGGCGTCGCTCACCTGGTTGGTGGACGAGGCGACGAGGTTCGCCATCCGCGCCACCGGCCTCCGGTTCGCCTGCGCTCGCCCGTGCCCGTTGCTGTGGAGGAACCCATCCACCGGGTGCCGCGAGACCAGGAAGTTCCGCAGCACCCCCGCATCGACCAGGGTGACGCGCTGGGCGGGGATGCCCTCGTCGTCGTACCGGTAGAAGCCGTTCAGCGACTTGCCACCCAGCGTGGCCAGGGTGGGGTCGTCGACGATGGTGATGAAGGGCGGCAGCACCGCGCGGCCGATCTGCCCCTTGTAGGTCTTGCCCTCCGCGTCGTTGTCCATCCGGTCGCCCTCCAGCCGGTGGCCCACCGCTTCGTGGAAGAGCACCCCGGCGGCCTCGGCCTCGAGGATCGCCGGACCGGTGTAGGGGTCGATGGCCGGAGCGGCGCGGAGGGCGAGCAGCTCCTGGACGAGCATCTCGGCGTCCTTCATCACCCGCTCGTCGCTCGGCAGCTCCGACTCGCGAAAGCCGTAGTAGTCGCGCGAGTCGTCGAGCAGCTGCCCATCGTCGGCCCGGGTCACCGCGTAGAGGTGGACCCCGTAGAAGGTCTGCTCGGTCAGGATGCGCGAGCCCTCCGAGTTGACGAAGTAGCGGACCTCCTTGTCGGCGGTGACCCGGACGTCGGTGTCGAAGATCTTCCCCGCCTCGTTGAAGCGGGCGGACACCTTCCGCACCAGCGCCGTCCACCGCGCCCGGTCGAAGGTGTAGGACACGGCCGGCCCGATGAAGGCGCTCGGCTGCTCCCGGCTGAAGGAGGGCGCCTTCTTCGGGTCGTCCACCACGTAGACCGCCTCGCCCTTCTTCTTGAGCAGGTTGAACAGGCCGCCCTTGTACTTCTCGTCGGTGATCAGCCAGAGCGAGGTGCGCAGCGCGGTGAGGTCGTCGTCGAGCGGCGCCTCCTTGCGGGTGGTGTAGCTGGTGCCCTTGAGCGAGAAGTTGAAGTCGAACTCCTCGTTGATCGAGTTGTCCTGCTCGTGGCTCCCCACCCGGACGTCGGCGAACACCCGCCGGTCCCTGTTGGTCGAGTCGTCGAACAGCGCGCCGTAGCGCGCGGCGACGTAGGCCTGGGTGAGGTCCTTCACCGCGTAGCTGATGAAGTAGGGCGGCGGGTTCTCGCCGAGCTTGAGCCGGGTGCGGTTGCGCTCCAGCTCCTCCTTCATCGCATCGAGGATGGACAGGCGGGGGTCGACGGAGGCCGGAGCCGCGCTGAGCGCGGTGGCGAGGACGGAGGCGAGGAGGAGCGACATGGAGGAGGCCCTCGAGCCTAGCAGGGGCGCCGGGTGCGACGCGCCCGCCCCCCGCGCCGGTCAGCCCCCTGGCTGCGTGCCCTCGAACATGGACGCGCCGGGGTCGGCCCCGGACAGCGCCTCTCCCCACCACTCGACCGGCCAGCCCCGCCGCTCGGCCTCCCGCCGGAGCCGCGGGTCGGGGTTCACCACCACCGGGTGGCCGATGCGTTCCAGGACGGGAAGGTCCGAGTAGCTGTCGGTGTAGAACCAGCAGTCGGAGAGCGACACCCCCCGCTGCCGGGCGTAGGCCTCGGCGTACCCGAGCTTGCCGGCACCGAAGCACAGGTTCCCCACCGGGCGGCCGGTGTGCGCCCCGTCCTCGTCCACCTCGAACCGGTTGCAGAGCACGTCGTCGAAGCCGAGCTCCTCCGCCACCAGCTCGGAGAGGTAGAGCGACGAGGCGGTGAGCAGGACGATGGCATTCCCCCGGTCCCGGTGGCGGTCCAGCGCCGGCCGGGCTCCGGTGCGGTAGAGCATCCGGACCTCGGTCTCGTAGAAGGCCCGGGTCCGCGCGCGGAGCGCCTGCTCGCTCTGCCCGCGCAGCGAGCCGATGGCCGTCCTGAGCGCGTCGTCCATCGAGGCCCAGCCCATCTTGTAGCGGAGCATCCACACCGCGGCCCGGAGAAACTGGGAGTGGGAGATGTTTCCCTCGCGAAGCTCGCGGCGGATCCACAGCCGGCCGGAGTTGCCGACGATGAGGGTCTCGTCGAAGTCGAAGAAGGCGATCGCCATCAGGCGCCTCCTCGACGGCGCAGGCCCAGCAGCGCCAGGGCCAGAAGCGCGACGGGCCCGCCGGGCGCCGCGCGACACGAGCCAGCGGTCTGGTCGGAGAGGTCGAGCGGGCTGCCGTCGCAGTCCCGGGTGGGACCGCCGGCCGGGTAGGCGGTGCAGATGAACTCCAGGCTACCGTCGTCCAGGACTCGCTTCGACGTCTCGCCGCGCTCGGCGCCGGCGAACATGGTCGAGAGCGGGTCGGGCGAGTGGGCGAGCCCCAGCGCGTGGCCGAGCTCGTGGGTGACGGTGTTCTGCACGTCGGTGGAAACGCAGGAGGGCGAGTCCGCACCGTTGCAGGGGGGCGCGTCCACGGTGGTGAAGAGGTGGACGGTGGCGTTCATCTCGAGGTCCGCGTCGTAGAGGCGGCCGGTGCGCGAGTTGTAGGTGGTGGTGGTGATGGCCAGCGTCCCCGCCGCGTAGTCCCAGCAGTCGTGGACGTTGGAGCAGGTCCCCTGACCGAGGCACGGATCCCCGGAGCGAACGACCTGGGTGCACAGGCGGGTGCGAAAGAGCAGCACGTTCTCGTTCGCTGCGCCCTGGGTGTCGTCGAAGCCGGTGGAGCGGCTGGTGGTCCGGGGGCCCATTCGCAGCGAGAGATTGCCGCAGGCGCTCATCTGTGTCGCCCATGTCCCGAGCGAACGCTCCATGGCCGCGAAACCAGCCTCTCCGGCATCGGGAGCGCCGTCGGCGTTCTGCCGGAACTCGACCGTTCCCGCGGGCCATCCGAGGCAATGGCCACCGTCCGGAGCGGTGCGGTCCGTCCGGCTGCGCACGTAGGGGATGGTGGAGCCGGTGAGGAGGGCCGCGGCGGCGGCGACGAGGACGGCGAGGACTCTCACGCCCTCTGACGCGTAGCACGGGAGGGCGTGCCTGCGTTGACCCCCCCGGGGGGGCGCTGTTAATCCCGCGGGCTCCGTCATGGCCACACCCCCCCGAGTCCGGTTCGCCCCCTCGCCCACCGGCTACCTCCACATCGGCGGCGCCCGCACCGCGCTCTTCAACTGGCTGGAGGCCCGGCGTCACCACGGCCGCTTCGTCCTGCGGGTCGAGGACACCGACCGCGAGCGGTCCACCACCGAGTCGGTGAAGGCCATCCTCGACGGCCTGCGCTGGCTCGGGCTGGAGTGGGACGAGGGTCCGGAGGTGGGTGGGCCGTACGCGCCGTACTTCCAGACCGAGCGGCTGGCGACGTACCGGGCAGTGGCGGACCGGCTGGTCGCCGAGAAGAAGGCGTACCTCTGCTACTGCACCAAGGAGGAGCTGGAGGAACGACGCCAGGTCTTCGAGCGCCAGAAGCGGCCCTACAAGTACGAGGGCACCTGCCGGAACCGGACCGAGCCGGTGCCGGGGCGGACGGCGGTGGTGCGCTTCCGGATGCCGGAGGTGGACGAAACGCTGACCTTCGAGGACCGGGTCATCGGGAAGATCTCCAAGCAGACCAGCGACCTGGACGACTTCGTGATGCTCCGGGCGGACGGCATTCCCCTCTACAACTTCGGCGCGGTGGTGGACGACCACGCGATGGAGATCACCCTGGTCATCCGCGGCCAGGAGCACATCAACTCCACGTTCCCGCAGCTGCTGGCGTACCGCGCGCTGGGCTGGAAGACGCCCGACTTCGCCCACCTGCCGCTGATCCTCGGGCCGGACCGCGAGAAGCTGAGCAAGCGCCGCCACCCCGAGGCGGACGTGATGCTGCACAAGCGCAACGGAATCCTCCCCGAGGCCCTGCTGAACTTCATCGTCCGGCTCGGGTGGAGCCACGGGAACGACGAGATCATCTCCCGCGAGCAGATGGTGCAGTGGTTCGGCTTCGACCACGTGGGGAGCACCTCTGGGGTGTGGAACCCAGAGAAGCTGCTCTGGCTCAACCAGCACTACCTCAAGACGATGCCCGAGGCGGACGTCGCCCAGCGGCTGCTGCCGTTCCTGTCCGAGCGCGGGGTGAACGCGGCCGGGGATCCGCGGCTGCCGCGGGTGGTCGTCGCGCTGCGCGAGCGGAGCAAGACCCTGGTGGAGATGGCGGAGCTGGCGCGCCCCTTCTTCGTGCGGCCGCAGATGGACCCCAAGGCCGTGGCCAAGCATCTGGACGATGCCGGGAAGGCGCTGCTCCGGAAAGCGCGCGAGGCGCTGGCGCCGGTGACGCCGTGGGCCGCGTCGGCCATCGACCCGATGCTCAAGGCGCTCGCCGAATCGGCGGGGGTGGGCCTGGGGAAGGTGGCCCAGCCGATCCGGGTGGCCGTCACCGGGTCGACCGTCAGCCCGCCGATCGGCGAGACGCTGGAGCTGCTGGGCAAGGACGAGACGCTGGCCCGGATCGACGCGGCGCTGCGCTAGAGTCGGGGGTTTCCGTGGCTCGTCTTGACACCCAAATACCCGGTTTCTATAAGCCGCTCTCCGCGTGGGCGGTGGTGGCCACGACCGTGCTGATGCTGGGCGGCGTGGCGCGGGCGGAGCTCCTGGACGGCGTGCAGCTGCCGGACAAGTCCTCCAAGGTGGGCGAGCGGCGGTACCGGGTTCCCCAGGACTGGGAAAACACGCTGAAGTACTTCAAGACGGTCTACTCGACGGCGACGTACCCCCGCCGGTCGATCGTCAACCAGCCGGGCGTGAAGGCGATCCACATCGCCAACCCGGGTGGGAAGGGTTGGGCGGGCCTCAACGTCTACGAGGCCAACGAGGAAGTCAGGGTGTACGTCGTCCCGCCGGAAGGTGTCCCGGCGAAGGCGCCGAAGAAGAAGCAGACACCGAAGAAGTAGCGGTCTTGGGGAATCGTCTAACGGCAGGACGCCAGACTCTGGATCTGGCTATCTAGGTTCGAATCCTAGTTCCCCAG
>DATIWB010000101.1:0-8399 GCA_035519675.1 Myxococcaceae bacterium | reverse complement strand
CGGCTTCAGTGCGCCCGCCGGTCGAGCACCGCGGCCACGTCGGCGAGCCCAACCCCGAGCGCCCGGAGCGCCACGCTCAGGTGGTAGACCACGTCCGCGGCCTCCTCGGTGGCGCGTCCCTGGTCGCCGTCGGCGCAAGCGGTCACCAGCTCCGCCATCTCCTCGCCGAGCTTCTTGAGCCGCAGGTTCCGGTCCCCGAGCAGCTTGCGGGTGTAGCTGCTCTCCGCCTCGCTCGACTGCGAGCGCGCCCGCACCACGGCGTCGAGCCGCGCGAACGCGCCCGAGGCCTCGCCGGCCTCCCGGAAGCACGACACCGTCCCGTCGTGGCACGCCGGCCCCGCCGCAATCACGTCGGCGAGCACCGCGTCCTGGTCGCAGTCGGCCGTGAGCCGCACCACCTTCTGCGTGTTGCCGCTGGTCTCGCCCTTCCGCCACAGCCCGCGGGTCCGCGAGGTGTAGTGCATCTCGCCGGTGGCCTCGGTCCGGGCCATCGCCTCGCGGTCGGCGTGGGCGACCATCAGCACCGCACCGCTCCGGGCGTCGCGGGTGACGACGATCACCCGTCCGCCACCCTTGTCGAAGTCGAGCGTCATCTCGGCCCTCCGAGCGCCGCACGCACCTCGGCTGCCAGCGCGGCGTTACTCGCCACCGCGTTCCCGCCGAACGCCGTGCGCCGGCCGCTCCAGTCGGTGAACACCCCACCCGCCTCCTCGATGATCGGCTGCAGCGCCGCCGCGTCCCAGGGCGCCATCACCGAGTCGGCCATCGCCTCGGCACGCCCGGTGGCGATCAGCAAGTACCCGTAGCAGTCACCCCAGGTGCGGACCATCCCCGCTCGGGCGCAGAGCGCGTCGAGGGCGCGGACCTGTCCCGGCGTGCCCATCCGTGCATCGGTGGTCAGCACCACCGCCTCGGACAGCCGTGACACGCTCGAGACCCGCGCCGGCTTGCCGTTCCACAGACAGCCCCCGCCCTGCGCAGCGACCACCAGCTCGTCCACCGCCGGGAAGTATGCCGCCCCGGCGAGCACCTTCTCGCCCTCGGCGAGCGCCACCAGCGTCCCCCAGAGCGGAACCCGGCGCACGAAGGTCTTCGTCCCGTCGATGGGGTCGAGGATCCACCGCCGGCGCGCGTCGGGCCGCGTGGTCCCCAGCTCCTCGCCGAGAATCCCATCCTCGGGGCAGTACTTCTCCAGCCAGCGCCGTGCCGCCTCCTCCGCCTCGCGGTCCGCCACCGAGACCGGCGTGCCGTCGCCCTTGGTCTCCACCGTGACCCCGCGGTGGTAGTGGCGCAGCGCCACCTCCCCGGCCACCCGGGCCACCGCCTCCGCCGCCTCCATCCACGACCGTGCCTCGCTCATCACGCCTCGCCGCGCACCGGCACCCCGGCGGCAGAGAGCGCCCGCTTCAGCGCCCGCACCGTGGTCGTGCCGTCATGAAGGATTCCCGCCACCAGCGCCGCATCGGCGCCGGCGTCCTGGAGGACGGCGCGGAGGTGCTCCGCCTCCCCCGCCCCACCGGACGCCACCACCGGCACCTTCACCGCGCTCGCCACCGCGCGGGTCAGCTCGAGGTCGTACCCGGTCCGCACCCCGTCGCGGTCGATGCTGGTGAGGAGGATCTCCCCGGCCCCGCGCCGCTCGGCCTCGCGGGCCCACTCCACGGCGTCGAGATCCACCGCCTGCCGGCCCCCGCCCACCACCACCTGCCAGCGCTCCCCCGAGCGCCGGGCGTCGATGCTCGCCACCACGCACTGCGCTCCGAAGCGGCGGGCGCACTCGCCGAACAGCTCGGGCGCCCGCACCGGCGCCGAGTTCAGGGCCACCTTGTCCGCGCCCGCCCGGAGCGCCCGCTCCACGTCCTCCGCCGAGCGCATCCCGCCGCCCACCGTGAGCGGGACGAAGAGCCGCTCGGCGGTGCGCCGGACCACGTCGAGGAGCGGCGCCCGCTGCTCGGGGGTGGCGGAGATGTCGAGGAAGGTCACCTCGTCCGCGCCCTCCCGGCCGTAGGCCTCGGCCAGCTCCACCGGGTCGCCCTGGTCGCGGAGGTCGACGAACTTGGTCCCTTTCACCACCCGGCCCGCGGTGACGTCGAGGCAGGCCACGATGCGCGGCGAGAGCATCAGCTCTCCGTCACCTTCACCGAGCCCTTGAGGCTGAACACCGTCCCGCCGTCGGCCAGGGCGTCGCGGATCGCCAGGCCCAGCGCCTTGAAAGCGCACTCGATGACGTGGTGGCGGTTGCGGCCGCGCAGGACACGCAGATGCACCGTGGCCCCGGCGTTCTCGGCGAAGCTGCGCACCCAGTGCTCGTAGAGCGCGTTGGGGAGCCTTCCCCGGTAGTAGGCCCGCCCGCCCAGGTCGACCGCCGCCTGCACCAGCGCGTCGTCCATCGGCACGGTGCGCTCGCCGAAGCGGGCCGCGGTCGCGGGGATCATCTTCCGGAAGGCGAGGCCCACGGTGATCGCCACGTCCTCCATCAGGTGGTGCGTCAGGTCGCCGCGCGCCCGCACCCCGAGGCTCAGGCCCGCATACCGTCCGAAGGTCGCCAGCATGTGGTCTAGAAACGGCTTCCCGGTCTCGACCCGGGCCGGATCCGTCCCCGGGCCGATCTCCACCTCGACCCGGGACTCCTTCGTCTCTCGCACCAGCCGGACGGTCACGGGAACTCTTTCGCCGCGGCCCTGGCGTCGATCTTCCCGGTGTAGAGCGACATTCCCAGGATGGCCGCGGCCACTCCGGCGCTGGCCAGCTTGCGCAGCTCGTCCATCGAGGCGATGCCTCCCGAGGCCTGGAGCGGGTGGCTGGTGGTCTCCACCAGCTCCGACATCAATGCCAGATCGGTGCCGCCCTCCAGACCCTCGACGTGCACCGCGGTGACCAGCACCGCCGCGAGCGGCAGGGCGTCCACCCCGGCGATCAGCGCCCCGACGTCCTGGGTGAGGGTGCGGGTCCAGCCCCGGGTCACCACCTGCCGCCCGCGGGCGTCGGCGGCGAGCACCAGCTTCCCCGGGAACTTGAAGGCCATCTCCTCGAGCCAGCGGGGATCCTCGAGCGCCCGCGTCCCCACGATGACCCGGCTGGCGCCGAGGTCGAGCACGCGCTGGATCGACTCGGCGTCGCGTACGCCTCCGCCCACCTCGGCCTCGAGCCCGGTGGCCTGGAGGATTGCTTCGATGACCGAGGCGTTCGAGCCGGTCCCCAGGGCGGCGTCCAGGTCGACGAGGTGGAGCACCGTGAATCCCGCCGCCTTCCAGCGGTGCGCCACCTCCACCGGATCGGGGAGGCGGATCTTCTCCGCGTCGGGCGCGCCGCCCACCCACTGCACGCAGGCGCCACCGCGCAGGTCGATCGCCGGAAAGACCCTCATGTGCCGACCTCCTCGAGCACCGCGGCCAGGAAGGCGAGGCCGGGTGCGCCGCTCTTCTCGGGGTGGAACTGCACGCCCACCATCCCCCTGGACCGAATCATCGCCGGAAACCTGACGCCTGCGTGCTCCGTCGTGGCCCGGACGGTGTCGGGATTCACTGGTCGGCACACGAAGCTGTGCGCGTAGTAGGCCGTCCGGAGGCCCGAACGGGCCAGGAGGGGGTCGTCCCCCTCGACCTGGTTCCATCCCATGTGAGGGACTCGGGGGGCGTCCAGCCGTACCACCCGTCCCGGAACGACGCCCAGCCCTGCCCCGGGGCCCTCGTCGCTGTCGTCCAGCAGCAGCTGCATCCCGAGGCAGATGCCCAGGCAAGGCCCCCCGCCGAGCAGCCGTTCGCGGACCGCCTGCCGCGTTCCGGCGAGGAGGCTGGTCGCCGCGGGGTACGCGCCCACACCCGGAAGGACCAGCAGGGGGGCGTCCAGGCAGGCCTCGGGGCGCGACTCGAGGCGTGGCTCGGCGCCGGCCGCCGCCAGCGCCTTGAGGAGGGAGTGGACATTCCCCACCCGGGTGTCGAGGATTGCCACCCTCACCGGAGCACCTCGCGCAGGGTGGCCAGAAGCCGCTCCATCTGCTCCCACGGGCCCACGCCCACCCGGATCGCATCGCCGATGCCGGGCAGTGACCGGAGCACCCGGACCTTGATGCCCCGGCCGAGCAGCGCCTTCCCCAGCGCCGCCGAGTCGGGCACCGGCACGCAGAGGAAGTTCGCCGCTGACGGCAGCGGGTGAAGACCCAGGTCGTCGAGCAGGGTGCGGAGCCGGTCACGGATCTGCAGGGCCTCCTCGACGTGCCGGCGGACCCAGGGGACGTCCTCGTCGAGCGCGGCCAGCGCCACCCGCTCGCCGAGCGCGTTCACCTTGTAAGGACCGCGCACCTTCTCCAGCACCTGCACCACCTCGGGCGCGGCCAGACCATAGCCGACGCGCAGCCCGGCGAGCCCGAAGGCCTTCGACAGGGTGCGGGTGACGAGCAGCTGGGGAGCGCCGCGGAGCAGGGGGACGGCGGTCTGCCCCGCGTACTCGCCATACGCCTCGTCGACCAGCACCAGCCCCTCGGCGCGGGAGACCACCCGCTCGATCGCCGCGGGCGAGACACCGGTGCCGGTGGGGTTGTTCGGGCTGCACACGTAGGTGATGGCCGCGCGCTGGGCGAGGAGCGCGTCGGGGTCGATGTCCCCATCCTCGAGGAACGGGACGGGGGCCGGATCGAGCCCGTTCACCCGGGCGAAGTTGACCAGCATCGAGAAGCTGGGGGCCGAGTACGCCACCTTCTCGCCGGGCGCGGCGAAGGCCCGCAGCGCGCCGTCGATGACGTCGTCCGACCCGCAGCCGGTGATGACCTGCGCCGGGTTCACCCCGGCATACCGGGCGAGCGCCTGGCGGAGCTCCACCGGGTCCGAGTGGGGGTAGACGCTGGGGCGGGCGACGAGCGGGTCCCGGAGCGCCCGCTCCGCGGCGGGCGGCACACCCCACATGTTGACGTTGTCGCTGAGATCGATCTCCACCGGGGTCGAGTCCGGCGCGTAGAGCGGCACCGTGGTCAGGGTTGGCCGTGGTCGAGCCGGGCTCATGACCCGCTCCAGGCCCGGGCGGCGGCGGCGTGGGCATGCAACCCCTCGGCGGTGGCGAAGACGTCGGTGTCCGCCGCCAGCGAGGCCGCACCCGCGCCGGAGACGGTCTGGACGGTGGTCCAGCGGACGAAGTCCAGGGTGGAGAGGCCGGACCAGGCCCGCGCCGCGCCAGCGGTGGGGAGCACGTGGTTGGCGCCGGTCATGTAGTCGCCGAACGCGCCCGAGCTGGAGGTGCCGACGAAGACGGTGCCGGCGTTGCGCACCCGGCGGGCGAGCTCGGGCGCATCCCGGACCGCGACCAGGAGGTGCTCCGGAGCCCACCGCTCGGCGAAGTCGACCGCCTCCTCGAGCGTGCTCGCCACCACCACCGCGCCGCGGCTGGAGAGCGCTGCCTGGATGATGTCGACCCGGGCCGCGTCCGGCACCAGCACCCTCAGGCGCTCGAGCAGCCGCCGGGCGGTCTCGCCGTCGAGCGCCACCGCCACCACCGCGGCCTCGGGGTCGTGCTCTGCCTGGGCGAGCAGCTCCCGGGCCACGGCCTCGATGTCCGAGGAGCCGTCGAGCAGGACCAGCAGCTCGGAAGGCCCGGCCGGCGAGTCGATGGGAACGCGGGAGGAGACCTGGAGCTTCGCCTCCGCCACCCAGGCGTTGCCGGGACCGACGATGCGGTCCACCGCCGGCACCGACTCGGTGCCGTAGGCGAGCGCGGCGATGGCCCCGGCGCCGCCGAGCGCGAATACCCGGTCCACCTCGGCGACCGCGGCCGCGGCGAGCACCGCATCGGAGGGCCGGCCGCTCGCACCCGGCGGTGAGCAGAGGACCACCTCGCGCACGCCGGCGACGCGTGCCGGCACCGCGCCCATCAGGACGCTGCTCGGGTAGGCGGCGCGTCCGCCGGGGGCGTAGACCCCGACGCGAGCGAGCGGATCCGGGCGGCGCTCCACCACGACCCCAGGCTCGACCTCCACCCGGCTCGCCTGCGGACGGAAGGCGGAATGGACCCGGGCCACGTTCCGGGCCGAGCGCTCCATCGCCCGCCGCAGCGCCGGCGACTGCCGCTCCAGTGCGGCGCGCACCGCCTCCCGCGGCACCTCCAGGGATTCGAGGGCGACGCGGTCGAACCGACGCGCGAAGTCGCGCAGCGCCGCATCGCCTCGCACTCGCACCTCGGCCACGAGCGCGGCGACCTCGCCCCGCAGCTGCCCCTCCCCGGAGCCGGCCTGGCCCCGCGAGAGCAGCGCGCGCAACGCCTCCGGACCGAGCGCGGACAGAGGGCCGGCCCAGCGCACCGGGGCGCTCATGGGAGCAGCCTCTCGATGCGGGTGACCAGGATGCCCTCGCCGCCCAGCGCCTTCAGCGCGGCGACGGTCCGGTAGAGCGAGGCTTCGGCCACCACCGCGTGCACCGCCACCAGTGGGCCGGCGCCGTACAGCTCGATGACCGTGGGACCGCTCAGGCCGGGGAGCACCTCCCGCACCGCCTCCAGCTTCGCCCGCGGCACGTTCGCCATGAGGTACCGCTTGCCGCGCGCCCGGAGCACCGAGGCGAGCGCGTCCTCCAGCTCGCCGAAGGCACGGGCGCGGTCCGGGGCAAGGCCCGGGCGGCCAATGAGCCGCGCCGTCGACTCGAGCAAGGTGCAGACCTCCTTGAGGCCGTTGGTCCGGAGCGTGCTTCCAGTACTCGTCAGGTCGACCACCACGTCGGCGATGCCGAGGTGGGGCGCGACCTCGGCCGCACCGGAGACGGGGACCACCTCCACTGCGAGGCCCCGCTCGGCGAAGAAGGACCTGGCGAGCCGGGGGAAGACCGTGGCCGCCCGCGTCCCGGCAGGCAGCTGCTCCGCCCGCTCGATTGCCGAGTCGTCCCGCGCGGCGAGTACCAGCCGGCAGCGGCCGAACTCGAGGTCCAGGCGGACGTCGACCGGCTTGCCGGTCTCGCAGACCAGGTCCCACCCGGTGACGCCGGCGTCGGCCACCCCGTCCGAGACCAGCTCGGGGATGTCCTGGCTGCGGACGAAGATGGCCTCGAACTCGCCACCCAGCGACGCGGTGAGCGCCCGGTCGCCGTTGGCGCGGATCTCCAGCCCCGCGTCGGCGAAGACGCCTCTGACGTCCTCCGCCAGCCTGCCCTTGTTCGGTAGTGCGATGCGCAGCATGAACGGCCTCCAGAAACGCAAGGAGGCCCTCGAGGCACGCCGCAAGGATGCGGCGCGCTGGAGGGCCCGGTCGGGAACTTTCGGTGTCAGCGGGGGCGGGTCAGCTAGCCGAACACACCGCCATGCGCGTGCACCGACCCGACGGGCCCGGGCCGATGATGCGCATGGAGATGGTGCTGGATGACCACGGCCCGAGAGGTAGTCCAGTCCGGGGGTACGGCGCAAGCGGCCCCGCCGGACCCGGCTCAATGCCTGCAGAAGTTCGCGGAATCAGGCCTGGGCGAACGCCTGGGACAGGTCGTCGATCAGGTCCTGCACGTCCTCGATGCCCACCGAGAGGCGGATGAACCCATCGGAGATCCCCAGAGCCGCGCGGGTCTCGGGCGGCACCGAGGCGTGGGTCATGATCGCCGGGTGCTCGATGAGGCTCTCCACCCCTCCCAGCGACTCGGCGCAGGCGAAGACCTTGACCGCCCTCAGGAACTTCCTCGCCGCGGGCAACCCGCCCTGGATCTCGAAGGTGAGCATCCCCCCGAAGCCCTTCATCTGCTTCCGGGCCAGCGCGTGCTGCGGATGGCTCGACAGGCCCGGGTAGACCACGTGGCCGGCCTTGGGCTGTGCGACGAGGAACTCGGCGACCTTCATCGCGTTCTGCTCGTGGCGCGCCATCCGGACCCCGAGCGTCTTCACCCCGCGGAGGACGAGGAAGCTGTCCATCGGGCTCGGCACGCCGCCCACCGCGTTCTGGAGGAAGGCGATGCGCTGGGCGAGCTCGGCGTCGCTGGTCCCGACGAAGCCTCCGACGGTGTCACTGTGCCCGTTGATGAACTTGGTGGTCGAGTGCATCACCACGTCGATGCCGAACTCGAGCGGCCGCTGGAAGTAAGGCGAGAGGAAGGTGTTGTCGCAGACGGTGGTGATCTTCCGGGCCCGGGCGATCTCCGCGACCCGCGCGAGATCCACCAGCTTCAGGGTCGGGTTGGTCGGTGTCTCCAGCCAGACCATCCGGGTCCTGGGGGTGAGGGCCGCCTCGAGCGTCCCCGGCTTCGAGAGATCCACGTAGCTGAAGCTCAGGCCCTGGCGCTTGAACACCTTGTCGAAGATCCGGAACGTCCCCCCGTAGACATCGTCGGAGCAGACGACGTGGTCGCCGGCGTCGAGCAGGTGCATCAGGGTGTCGGTGGCCGCGAGTCCAGAGGCGAACGCGTAACCGGACCGTGCGCCCTCGAGAGCGGCCAGGCAGCCCT
>DATIWB010000100.1:0-158217 GCA_035519675.1 Myxococcaceae bacterium | reverse complement strand
TGTCCGCCCGCGCCCCGGGGGACAAGTGCGACTTCCCGGACGACACGCTCTACGTTTCGCGTGGGTCGCTCGACCTCACGCCCTATGTGGTGGGGACGGCTCAAGTGGTGACCAACCGCTACTACCAGGTGTTTTCCTGGCAGAACAACCTCCAGCCGAACCCGATCTCGGTCGGTGGCCAGGTCGTCGACCCGGGCACGGGCAACAACTTCGTCGCCGACAGGATCCACTACGAGTACCAGTACTCGGACCCCAGCGTGGTACTCGCCGCCGAGGCTGCCAACACGCACGCAGTGATCTCCGCCGGTGGGGAGAGCAAGGACAACAGCGTCGGGGTCGATCTGATCCAGCCGGGGGCGTTTGCGGCAATCAATGGCAGCACGGCCATCGACAGCGGCGCCCAGACCCTCCTGGTCACTTTCCAGATCTTCGGAAAGACCCTCGCCGGGGGCTCGAAGTACACCAACGAGGTCACCTTTCCCGTCTCCATCCGCCGGCTCTCCACCACCCCGGTCGACTGCGCCGCGTCGGGCCTGGTCCTCAACACCGGCGTGTGTGGGGTTCCCGGACGCGACCAGGCAGTCTCCTGCACCACCCCCTGAACGAGGCCCGATGGCCTTCCTGCCCCTCCTCGAGGAAGTGGTCCGCTCCGTGGACGGGGCCCTGGCCTGCTCGGTCATGGGCTTCGACGGCATCTCGGTGGAGAACTTCCAGGTGGACGCGGCGTCCGATCTGGACGTGCAGTCCACCCTCATCGAGTACGCGGCGGTGCTCGGCCAGGTGAAGAACGCCGCCCAGCTGCTCAAGACCGGCGCGGTCACCGAGGTGAGTATCAACTCCGACCAGGTGCTGACCGTCATGCGGCTGGTGACCGACGAGTACTTCGTCGTCCTGGCGCTCAAGGCCTCGGGCAACTACGGCAAGGGCCGGTACGCGCTCCGGATCGCCGCGCCGCGCATCCGCGCCGAGCTGTAGCGCTCCCCGCTCCGTAGGCCCTTCCCAGCCGGGCGCCCTCGGGGTAAGGGGCACCGGCCATGGCCGGTGTCATCGATACGTCCGAGTTCCGCAAGGGCCTGAAGATCGAGGTCGACGGAGAGCCCTACGAGATCATCGAGTTCCAGCACGTGAAGCCGGGCAAGGGCTCGGCGTTCGTGCGGACCAGCATCAAGAGCTTGCTCAGCGGCCGGGTGCTGCAGCCCACCTTCAAGAGCGGTGACAAGGTGGGCAAGCCGGACATCGAGGAGCGGCAGATGCAGTACCTCTACCAGCAGGGCGACGACTACTACTTCATGGACACCCGGAACTACGAGCAGACCTTCCTCGGTGAGACGGTGCTCGGCGAGTCTCGCAACTACCTCAAGGAGAACATCGAGGCCTCGGTGCTCTTCTACAACGGCAAGGCCATCGGGGTGTCGCTCCCCAACTCGGTGGACCTCAAGGTCGTGAAGTGCGATCCGGGCATCCGCGGCGACACGGTGAGCGGCGCCACCAAGCCCGCCGAGCTCGAGACCGGCTACGTGGTCAACGTCCCGCTGTTCATCAACGAGGGTGACGTCCTGAAGATCGACACCCGGGACGGCAAGTACCTCACCCGCGTGGCCGCCGCCTGACCATGGCGAGCAAGAAGCGAGCGGACGAGACCGAGAACCGAGACGAGGGCCCGGCCACCTCGCTCCTCGACGTGGACGCGCTCCGGCGCATCGTCGAGCTGCTGGAGACCACGGAGGTCACCCGGCTCTCGTGGCGCCGCGGCCCGGAGCGGCTGCTCATCACCCGCGGCCACGGCCCGGCGCCGGTGGTCCAGGTCGCGCCGGCCCCGCTCCCCCCGCTGCAGCCGGCGCCGCTGCCTTCCCGGGTGAACGCCGCCGAGCCCCTCGCCGCGGCACCGGCCTCCGCCGCCGCGTCCGAGGGCGAGAAGAAGGGGCATGTGGTGTCGTCGCCGTTCGTCGGAACCTTCTACCGGACGCCGGCGCCCGACCAGCCGGCCTTCGTCGAGCTGGGCTCGGTGGTGAAGAAGGGGCAGACCCTCTGCATCATCGAGGCGATGAAGCTGATGAACGAGATCGAGGCCGACGAGCCGGGGAAGATCACCGAGATCTTCGTGGAGAACGGCCAGCCGGTGGAGTTCAGCCAGCCGCTGTTCCGGATCGAGCCGGCGTAGGCCCCTGCAAAGAGATGTTCAAGAAGATCCTCATCGCCAACCGCGGGGAGATCGCCCTCCGGGTCATCCGTGCCTGCCGCGAGCTGGGCATCCGCACCGTGGCGGTGCACTCCACCGCGGACGCCACCGCGCTCCACGTCCGCTTCGCCGACGAGGCGGTGTGCATCGGTCCGCCGCCCTCGCGCGACAGCTACCTCAACATCCCGGCGATCCTCTCCGCGGCGGAGATCACCCGCGCCGACGCCATCCACCCTGGCTACGGCTTCCTCTCGGAGAACGCCGACTTCGCCGAGGTCTGCGAGAACTGCAAGATCCGCTTCCTCGGGCCGCGGGCGGAGATGCTGCGCCTGATGGGCAACAAGGTCCGGGCGCGCGAGGCGGCGAAGGAGGCGGGGCTGCCGCTGCTCCCGGGCTCGCCAGGCGTCCTCCGCGGCCCGGCCGAGGCCCAGGCCGAGGCGGACCGCATCGGCTACCCGGTCATCCTCAAGGCGGCGGCCGGCGGGGGCGGGCGGGGGATGAAGATCGTCCGCGGGCGCGACGCGGTCACCGCCGCCTTCGCCACCGCGTCCGCCGAGGCCGCCTCGTCCTTCGGCAACGGCGACATGTACGTCGAGCGGTACGTGGAGAAGCCGCGCCACGTGGAGATCCAGATCGTCGCCGACGAGCACGGCAAGGTGATCCACCTGGGCGAGCGCGAGTGCTCGGTGCAGCGGCGCCACCAGAAGCTCATCGAGGAGAGCCCCTCCCCGGCGGTGTCGCCCGAGCTCCGCCGCCGGATGGGCGAGGTGAGCGTCCGGGCGATGGAGCGCATCCGGTACAACAACCTCGGCACCATCGAGTACCTCCTCGACGAGCGGGGCGAGTTCTACTTCATGGAGATGAACACCCGGGTGCAGGTGGAGCACCCGGTCACCGAGGCGGTCACCGGAATAGACCTGGTCCGAGAGCAGATCCTCCTCGCCTCGGGCGAGCCGCTCCGGCGGAAGCAGGAGGACATCCAGCTGCGCGGCGCGGCGATCGAGGCCCGGGTCAACGCCGAGGACCCGGTCACCTTCGCCCCCTGGCCAGGGAAGATCACCGGCTACAGCGTCCCCGGCGGGTACGGCGTCCGGGTGGACTCTGCTGCGTACGAGAACTACACCGTCCTCCCTCACTACGACTCGCTCCTGGCCAAGGTCATCGTCCACGCCGAGGACCGGCCCCTGGCCATCGCCCGGCTGCAGCGGGCCCTCGGTGAGTACGTGATCGAGGGCATCCGCACCAACATCCCGTTCCACCGCACCGCCCTGGCCGACGACGCCTTCACCTCGGGGCAGTACGACACCCGGCTGGTGGAGCGGCTCCTGGCCTCGGAGGTGGGCACCCGGCGCCTCCGCCAGGCCATCGAGGAGACGCCGTAACCCCCCGGACTCCCTGAGAAACGCCTCGGCACGTTCCTTGACGGTCGCGCACCCGCCACGCTACCGTCCGAGGTGGAGACTCCCCGGCTGTGCCTGGGTCCCGACCCCCCCTCGGGACTCCGGCGCCGGTGCGCGTCGATGGACAAGAACAAGATCATCGAGGGCGCGGCCAAGCTCGTCGCCAAGGGAGCCTTCGACAAGGCCATCCGCGAGTACCAGAAGGTGCTCGACCTGGATCCACGCGACGTGCGCGTGCTGCAGAAGATGGGGGAGCTGTACCAGAAGAAGGCCGACAACCCGCAGGCCGCCTCGTTCTTCACCCGGGTCGCCGAGGTCTACGCCCAGGACGGGTTCTTCCTCAAGGCGGTCGCGCTCTACAAGCAGGTCCTCAAGCTGAACCCGGATCTGGTCGAGGTCAACGTCAAGCTGGCCGAGCTGCACCAGCACCTCGGCCTGATGACCGAGGCGATGGCCTTCTTCCAGGTGGTGGTCGCCCACCACGAGCGAAAGGGCGACTCGAAGGCCACCTTCGCCACCCTGAAGAAGATGGTGGACCTGGACCCGGAGAACGTCTCCAGCCGGCTGAAGCTCGCCGAGCTGTACGCCCGCGAGCAGATGGGCGGGGAGGCGCTGGCCGAGTTCAAGCGGGCGGCGGACTGGCTGGAGCGCAACAACCGCCCCGACGAGCGGCTCCGGGTGCTGGAGCGCATCGCCGCGCTCGAGCCGGACAACGTGCAGCTCGCCCGCAGCCTGGCGCACGACTACCTCGCCCGCGGCGACCACAAGCGCGCCCTGGCCAAGCTGCAGCTCTGCTTCAAGGCCGACCCGCGCGACATCCCCACCCTGGTCCTGCTGGCGCAGGCCTTCACCGCGCTCAACCACACCAGCAAGACGCTCAGCGTCTACAAGGAGCTGGCCAAGCTCCACGCCGAGCGCAACCAGCACGCCGAGTCGCGCGAGGCCTGGGGGAAGATCGAGCGGATCGACCCGGCCGATCCCGACCTCCTGGCGTGGAAGGCGAGCCAGCGGGCGGTGGCGGCCGTCGCCCAGCCGGCTGCCCCCCGCGCGGCGCGCACCTCGGTGTCCCAGGCCATCGCTGCGGTCCAGGCTGCCGTGCCGCCCCCGCCCCCTCCTCCTCCGCCGGCCCCGGTGACCCTGAGCCGCGAGCAGATCCACAAGCTGCTCGCCGAGACCGACGTCTACGTGAAGTACGGGTTGCACGACAAGGCGCTGGAGCACCTGCGACGCATCTTCGCCGTCGACCCGGAGAACCTCGAGGCCCACGAGAAGGCGTACGTCATCTACCGCTCGGCGGGGCAGGGCGCACAGGCCACCGAGCAGCTGCTCAACGTGCTCCGGCTGTGCACCCGCGGCCTGGAGCGGAAGCGCGCCCAGCCGTACCTGGACACCCTGCTCTCCGAGGCGCCCGGCCATCCGGAGATGCCGGCCTTCCTCGCCGTGCTCCGGCCGGAGTCGGTGCGGGGCGGGGCGGACCCCGCGCTGATGGCTGCCGGCGGCGACGAGGAGGTGCTCCTCGCCGACGACGGGCTGGATGTCTCCTCGGACGACCTGGCGCTGAGGAACGCCAGCCCCGGCGGGGAAGACGAGCTGCTGGCCGAGGACGACGAGGCGATGCTGGTGGACGAGCCGCCCGAGCCCGTCGCCGCCGACGAGCCGCTCGCTCCGCGCCGCGGACCCGGGGTGCTCGTCCCGCCCCCGCCCGGCGTGGACGGCTACGGCGACGCGATGCCCTACGGGGACGAGGGGGCGGAGCGCACCGAGATGAACGACGCGCTCGGCGCCTACGAGTCCGGCGTCGAGAGCGAGGTGGAGCTGCCCCCGGACGAGGAGGTGGTGCTCACCCCCGCGCCACCCCCGCCGCCCCGGCCCGCGCCCGCGGCGCCCCCCACCGGACGCTCCCCGGCGTCGGGCACGCAGTCGGCCTTCCCCCGGACTGCTCCGGCTCCGGCGACCGGCGCCCGTCCGGTTCCCGCAGGCACCAACGGCGCAGCCGCCCGGACCGCGCCCGCGCCCGCCCCGGCCCGGGTCGCGGCCAGGGGCGCCCCCGAGGAGAGCGGACCGGTCAGCGAGGAGCTGAACGAGGCCGGCTTCTTCCTCGACCAGGGGCTGCTCGACGAGGCGCGCGAGGTGCTGGACACCGTGGAGCTGGTCCGCCCCGGGCTCCCCCGGACCGCGGCGCTGCGCGACCGGCTCGCCGCGCTGGAGGCAGCGAAGGCCGCCCAGCCGTCCATCCCCACGCCGCCGCCCACGCCCCGGGCCGCGCCGCCCGGCGTCGAGCCCATCCCGGTCCGCACCGGCTCCTACAACCTCGCCGAGGAGCTGGCCGACGAGCTCCAGGAGCTGGGGCCCGCCCCGGAGGAGCCCGAGCCCGCGGCGGGCGGAGATCTCCAGTACTCGGTGGAGGAGGTCTTCAGCGAGTTCAAGAAGGGGCTCGAGCGCGTCGTGCAGCGCAGCGACGTCGACACCCACTACGACCTGGGCATCGCCTACAAGGAGATGGGGCTGCTCGACGACGCCATCGCGGTCTTCGACGTCGCGCGCCAGGGGTGCCAGGGCCAGCCGAAGGAGCTGGACTGCCTCACGATGATGGGCCTGCTCCACGGCATGCGCGGCGAGCCCCAGCGGGCCGTGGCCGCCTTCCGTGACGCGCTGGCCGGCCCCCACGCGGGCCCGCGCGAGGTGAGCCTGCGCTACGAGCTCGGGCTGGCCCACGAGGCGGCGGGGGCCGCGGGAAAGGCCCTGGGCCAGTTCCTGGCGGTGCAGAAGGCCGAGCCCGGCCACCGTGACGTGGCGGAGCGGGTGCGCAGGCTGTCGGCCACGGTGCGCCCCGAGGAAGACGGGCCAGCCCGACCCACCGCCGCCGGTCGGCCGGCACCCACCCGCCCATCCCCCCCCGAGCCCGCGCCGACAGTGCCTGCGAAGACTCGCAAGGTGGGGTACTTGTAGAAAGCCCGCCCGACGATGAGCTACCTGGAACACTTCGGGCTGACCGAGGAGCCTTTCTCCAACGCGCCGGTCAGCCGTTTCTACTTCGAGTCTCCCCAGCACCAGCAGGCGCTGGTCCGCCTGACCCACGCCGTCTCGCGGATGCGCGGGCTCTCGGTGCTGGTGGGAGACATCGGCGCGGGGAAGACCACGCTCGCCAGGCGGCTGCTCGATGCCCTCCCCGAGGAGGAGTACGAGGCGGCGCTCTTCGTCATCATCCACTCCGGGGTCACCGCGTCCTGGCTGCTCCGGCGCATCGCGCTTCAGCTGGGGGTGGAGAACCCCGCCCAGGAGAAGCTCGCGCTCCTGAGCCAGCTCTACCAGCGGCTGGTGCAGATTCACGAGCAGGGCCGCAAGGCGGTGGTCCTCATCGACGAGGCCCAGATGCTCGAGACCCGCGAGCTGATGGAAGAGTTCCGGGGCCTGCTCAACCTCGAGGTGCCGGAGCGGAAGCTCATCTCCTTCGTCTTCTTCGGGCTGCCGGAGATCGAGCGGAACCTCCGGCTGGATCCGCCGCTGGCCCAGCGGGTGGCGATGCGCTACCGGCTCGAGCCGCTGAACGCCGAGAGCACGCGCTCGTACATCGAGCACCGGCTCAACACCGCGGGGGGCGCCCAGAACCCGTTCACCCCGGCGGCCATCGAGGTGCTGCACCGCCTGTCCGGCGGCTCGCCGCGGATCATCAACACCCTCTGTGACAACGCGCTCTTCGAGGCCTACCTGGGGCAGGAGACGACGGTGGACGCCCCGCGCATCGAGGAGATCGCCCGGAACCTCGCGCTCTCTGCCCTGGAGGCGCCCGGCGGAAACGGCACCCCGGCCCCGGCCGCCCCGGCCGGCAACGTGGATCTCTCCGAGGTGGACCGCTACCTCGAGAGCCTGAAGAGCTAGCGCCCATGCGGTGGAGCAGCGCGAGCCGCAGGCGACGGCTCCTCGGCGTGGGTCTGGTGCTCGCACTGGCGGCAGGGGCGCTCACCTTCCTCGCGGTGGGCCGCTCGCGCCTCGCCTGGGACAAGGCCTGTACCCTGGCCCGGCGGCAGCTCCCCGGGCTGCTGGGCGCCGAGGTGGGGCTCGGGCGCTGCGAGGTGGACCCCGCCGGGCGCACCATCCGCATCTACGGCCTGTCCGCCACTGCCCCGGACACCGAGCGCCCCACGTTCAGCGCCGACGAGGTGGAGGTCACCGTGGCCGGCGTCCAGCCGCTGTCGGGGCGCCTGGAGCTGGACCGGGTCCGGGTCATCCGGCCGCGCCTCTGGCTCGACCTCTCGCGCCCCAGGGCGCCGGCGCCGAAGTCCGAGGGGTGCCCGCTCCGGACACTGGAACACGTGCTGGTGGACACGCTCGAGGTGCGCGGCGCCGAGGTGCGGATCTCGCTCCCGGCGGGGCGGAAGGTCGAGGTCGCCGGCGTGGAGCTCAGCTGGCGCACCCGCCGCCGCGACGCCGAGTTCACCTTGCGCACCTCGCAGGGTCTGGTGGACCTGGCCAACGGCCGCCCGCCGCTGACGGTGGCCGGTCTGGCGGTGGAGGGGGCGCTGGCGCCCGGAGGGCGCGAGCTCGAGGTGAGCCGGGGCGAGCTGTCGATCGACGACGCGCAGCTGTCCTTCGCCGGCCGGGTCGACGACCTCTGCCGTCCGGCGCTGGCGCTGGACGCGCAGCTCTTCCTGCCCCTGCGGATGCTGGCCCGGGTGGTGCCGCTCGGCGAGACCTCGGGACACCTGTGGGCCCAGGCCACCCTGTCCGGGCGGCTGCCCGACCTGCGCGTCACCGGTGAGCTGCTCGGCAAGGGCGTGGCCCTCGGCGGGCTTCGACCCGGTGACTTCACCGTCCGGGCGGCGCTGGCCGGGCAGGAGGTCACCATCGGCGAGCTCACGGTGCCGGTGGGGCAGGGCGCGCTCCGCGCCAGCGGTGACCTTCGGCTGGTGCCCGGCCTGCCGCTCCGGGTGAAGGCCGACCTGGACCAGGTGAGTCTGTTCCAGGTGTTCGAGCGTGTAGGGCTGACCGGTGCCTGGGTGGACCTGCTTGCCACCGGACCGGTCAACGTCTCCGGCAAGCTCGCTCCGGCGCCCGAGCTCCAGGGCCAGGCCGAACTCAGGGTGGCGCGGTTCGTCACCTGGGGCCATGCGGTGGACCGGAAGCTGCCCGGGCCACCCATCCTCTCCATCCCCGCGGGCGAGGTGACGCTCGACCTCGGCATCCACCCCGACCGGGTGGAGCTCACCAATGGCAAGGTGAAGGTGGGAGGGGGTCGCGCGCTGGCCAACGTAGTCATTCCCTACGGCGGACGTGGCCCCATCACCATCGACACCACCGCCGAGCCGCTGGTGCTGGAGGACGTGGGCAAGCTGGCCGACATCCCGCTGGGCGGGGTGGGGGCGGCGCGGGTCTCCATCCGAATCCCGCCGCCCGGACTGGTGCAGCTCGACGGAGAGCTGGCGCTGCAAGACTCGAGCTTCCGGGGCTTCGCCCTGGGCAACCTCTCCTCGGGGATCTCCGTGCGCGACGGCGTGCTCTCCTTCTCCGACGCCACGGGGATGAAGGGCCGCACCGCCTACCAGGGCCGCGCCGTGCTGGACTTTCGCGGCGAGGAGCCCGAGGTGCACGTCGCGGCGAACATCCCCAACGGCCGGGTGGAGGACCTGGTCGAGCTGCTGGCGCCGGTCTCCGCGGCGGTGCAGCCCCTGCGCCGCATCCTGCTGGGGAGCGCCCGCGGCACGGTGACGCTGGAGGGGCCCACGGAGATCATGGAGGGGCGGTTCGACCTGGATCTCTCCTCGGTGAGCTGCTCGGGCCGACGGCTCGGCGACGGCGCGCTGCACGCCCGCCTCGACCGGGGGAACGCCATCGTCCTGGACTCGGTGGCCCTGCGTGGGCCGCTCGGGACGTCGAAGGCCGACGGACGCTGGGACTTCGTCGGGCCACTGGCGGCGAAGTTCCGGGTGGACGGGCTGCAGCTCGAGGAGCTGATGGGGACCGAGCTGGCGAAGCGGCTCCGGGCCCGTGGGACGCTCACCCTCGCCGGCACGGTGGGGGGCACCGACGAGGTGCCCGACGTGGCCATGGCGCTGAGCGGCCCACAGGTTTACCTCTCGGGCCGGGCGCTCGGCCCGATGGCCCTGGAGGCCCGGGCCCTCGGCGAGCAGCTGGAGGTGACGGGCCGCCTGGTGGCCGACACCGACCTCCAGCTGACCGCGCGGATCCGGAAACCCTACCCTTACGAGGCGACCCTGAAGCTCGCCCTGGCCGACATCCGGGCGCTCCTCCCCGACACCGCTGCCGCGCAGGGGCTCAACGGCTCGGCCACCGGGGTGTTGACCGCCAGCGGCACGCTGTCCGAGCCCGAGACGTCGCACGGCCTGCTCCACCTCGACAACCTCAAGCTGCAGCGCGGCGAGTTCCGCGCCGAGAGCGACGGGCCGTGGGACGTGCGATTCCGAGGTGGGCGGGTGAGCAGCGAGGGCCTCCGGCTCAAGGGGCCCGAGACCGAGCTGGCGGCCTCCGGGTACCTGGAGGAGTCGGCGATGGACGTCGCGGTCTCGGGCGCGGTCGATCTCCGATTGCTCGAGCCCTTCGTGCCGGCGCTGGAGCGGGCCTCCGGGCGACTGGAGCTGCTCGGCACCGGGCGGGGCGAGCCCGCCGACCCGCAGATCGTCGGCACCGCCACCCTGGTCGACGCCGGGTTCCGGGTGCGGGGGCAGCCGCTGGAGCTGCGCGGGCTCAAGGGCAAGCTGGACTTCAGCGAATCGCGCATCCTCTGGAGCGACCTCGAGGGTCAGGCCAACGACGGACGGCTGAGCAGCCGCGGCGACGTGCGCTGGCGCCGCTTCCGCCCCGAGCAGCTCGAGGTGCAGCTCCAGCTCGACCAGGTCTCGGTGCGCGTGGTCGAGGACGCGCCCTTCGCCGCCACCGGCGAGCTGAACCTGACCGGCCGCCCCGGAGCGTTCTTCCTCGCCGGCGACCTGGACGTGCAGCGGCTCCGCTACCGCCGCGCCTTCGGCGTCGACACCCTCCTGGCGCGGGCCAACCGTCCCACCGCTCCCGGCGAGGCCCCCAGCGAGTGGCTCCAGCTGGACGTGGCGCTGCACCTGAAGGACGCCGCGGTGGAGAACAACCTCGCCCGGGCCCGCATCCTCGGCGACGTGAGGCTCACCGGCAGCAACCTCCACCCCGGGCTGATCGGGGCGATGGAGGTCGGGCAGGGGAGCCAGGCGTTCTTCCGCGGGACCACCTTCAACGTCACCCAGGGCGCCGTGGACTTCAAGGACCGGCGGAGCCTGGAGGGGGTGTTCGACGTTCGCG
This sequence comes from Myxococcaceae bacterium, assembly GCA_035519675.1. Lineage (GTDB taxonomy): Bacteria > Myxococcota > Myxococcia > Myxococcales > Myxococcaceae > RPRB01. The sequence continues at coordinate 147,354 of DATIWB010000100.1, read as the reverse complement.
CCGAGTCACAGGTGCGCGAGTACCTCATCCAGCTCCACGTCTTTGGCAAGACCAGCCAGCCCCAGGTCCTGCTCTCCAGCGAGCCCAGCCTCCCCGAGGGGGACATCATCTCGCTGCTGACCCTTGGCGTCACCTCCCGCGACCGTGCCAACTCCAGCACCACCGCCGGCGCCGGCATCGCCGCCGAGGCGCTGTACTCGGCTTCGGGGCTGGACCGGCAGGTGCAGAAGTTCCTCCCCCGCAACTCGGTCATCCGTGACCTGAGCTTCCACGTCTCCACCCTCTACAACGACGCCAACGGGCTGGTGGAGCCGACGGTGCAATTGGAGTCGAAGTTCCTGACCGATCAGCTTAGGCTCGGACTCTCCCAGCCGGTGTCCGGAAAGGGGACGCGCGCCCTCGCCGAATACCGGTTCGACGATCGCGTCTCCGCCCTGATCCAGTGGGACAACGTGTACAACGACGTTGCGATCGGAAACCTGGGGGTCGATCTCAAGCTCCGTTGGAAGGTCGAGTAGCCCTCGCGCTCGCGCTGCTCCTGGCCGCGGCGCCGGTCCGGGCGCAGGGCCCGTCCGCCTCCGCCTCGGTCGTCTCCTCGGTGAAGCTGCAGATGCGAGGCGGTGGCCCGGTGCCCGGGGACCTCCAGGGCCTGGTGGCGGTCACCCCGGGCGCACCGCTCTCCGGCCGGGCCGTGCGCCGGAGCATCGAGCGCCTCTTCTCCACCGGCCGGTTCTCCGACGTGGTGGCTCGCGGTGAGGAGACGCCGAACGGGCTGGTGGTCACCTTCGAGCTCGTCCCCGTGGTGCGCATCGCGCGCATCGACGTGACCGGGGCGAAGGCGCTGGGGACGGACGAGGTCCTCGCCGCTGCCCGCCTCCAGCCGGGAGCGGAGTTCTGGCCGGAGCGGCTCGACGAGGCGCGCACCGCGCTCCTCGCCGCCTACGCCCGCCGTGGCTGGAACCAGGCGGAGATCTCCGCCACCGCCACGCCGTCCGGCGACCAGGTGGTGGTGAAGCTGGAGATTCACGAGGGGCAGCCCACCCGGGTGGCGGCGGTGCACTTCGACGGGCACCCCGGGCTCCCCGCGGGCCGGCTCGCCTCCGCCTTCGGGCTCCAGGTGGGTGACATCCTCGACCGCACCCGGCTCGACCCCGGGGCCGAGGCGCTCCGCTCCCTGTACCGGGAGACGGGACACGCCCGCGCGAGGGTGGGCGCCCCGCGGATCTCTCTCGAGGAGCCGGGGGCAGTGGTGACCGTGCCGGTCGAGGCCGGTCCGGCGTTCACCCTGCGCTTCCAGGGCAACCGGCGCTACCCCTCGGCGTGGCTCCGCTCGGCGCTGGCCATCGATCCCGCCGAGACGCTGGACCGTTCGGTGCTGGAGCGCGAGGCGCGCCGGCTGGAGGCCTTCTACCGCTACCGCGGGTTCCGTGAGGTCCGCGTCGAGCCGCGCGAGGTGGTCAGCCCAGACGGCAGCCGCGCGGTGGTGGTGTTCCACGTCGCCGAGGGACGGGAGGTCCGGGTCCGGAAGGTGGAGTTCGAGGGCCGCGCAGGCCTGTCCGAGGCCGAGCTCCGCACGCTGCTGGAACGGGTGGTGCGCGACCGCCGGCCCGAGCCCGCCGACCAGCGCCTGGAGTCCGACCCGCTCCAGCACGAGGGCCGCATCGCCTCGGCGTCCGGTGCCGACACCCCCGACCCTCCGCCGGCGGAGGTCTTCGTCGAGGAGGCCTGGCGCGAAGCGGCCGATGCCATGCAGGGCGCCTACCGCGAGCTGGGCTGGGTCGAGGCGACGGTGTCGCTGGTGGGTGCGACGGAGGAGGTGGCCCCCGGCGCCGTCGACGTGCGCTTCCGCATCGTGGAGGGGACCCGGACCTTCGTCCGCTCGCTGCGCATCGAGGGGCTGCCCGCGGGGTTCGCGCCGCCCGATCTGCCGATGCTCGCGCCCGGACAGCCCTTCAGCCAGTCGCGGCTGGACGACGCGGTCGCCGCCACCGTCCGCGTGCTCGGACGGGGGAGCTACCTCTTCGCCCAGGTGACGGCGCAGCCGGGCTTCTCCGCGGACCGTACCTCCGCCGAGCCGGTGCTGGTGGTGGTCCCCGGCCCGGCGGTGCGGGTGGGCCAGGTGGTGGTGCGGGGGCTGCAGCGCACCGACGAGGCGCTGGTCCGGGCGAACGTCAAGGTGGCGCCGGGCGCACCGCTGGATCCGGAGGGGCTCTTCCAGAGCCAGCGCGAGCTGCTGCTCCTCGGTCTCTTCCGCACCGCCTCGGTGCGGCTCATCTCCCCGGACACCCCCGAGCCGGTGAAGGACGTGGTGGTCGAGCTGCGCGAGCTTCCCCGGCTCTCGGGCAGCATCGGGGCGGGCTACTCGCTCGAGGACGGACCGCGGATCATCGGGGACCTCTCCTACCCGAACATCTTCGGGCAGGGCATCATCTTCACCCTGCGGGGGAAGCTGAACTACGTCGGGGCGAGCGCGCTGCCGCTGCAGAGCTACGTCGACGGCGCCAACCTCCAGGGGCTCAACGGCCTGGACTTCAACATCAACGCCGGCCTGACCCAACCGCGGATCTACCAGTTCCTCCCGGCACGGGTGAGCGCCCGCCTGAATCTCACCGCCGAGCGGATCCACCGCCCCACCTACTTCTACGGCCGCGTCGCCGGCCTGCTCGGCGTGGACTGGTTCATCACCCGGTGGCTGCAGCTCACCGGGAACTACCTCATCGAGAACGTGCTGGTGCGCGCGCAGCCGGGAGTGGGCGACCTCCTCCAGCCGAACCGGACCGATGCCGACCGGCTCCGCTTCCCCACCGGCAACTTCTTCATGCACACCATCGGCACCACCCTGGCCTTCGACTTCCGCGACGAGCCGGTGAACCCGCACGCCGGCGTGCTCATCGCCGCGACCGGCGAGGTGACCAAGGACATCAGCGCCGAGACGACCGACGTGAACGGCGAGAACGCGGTTCCGGCGCGCATCTTCACCTTCAAGGCCGCGGGGGCCATCACCGGCTACGTGCCAATCGCGCCTCGGGTGACGATGGCCATCTCGGTGCGCGGCGGGAAGATCTTCGCCCTCGAGCCGGACAGCCTCATCATCACTCCCAAGCGCTTCTTCCTCGGCGGGGCGACGACGCTCCGAGGCTTCCGCGACGACGCCCTCATCCCCCAGGACGTCCGCGGCGAGTACGCGCGCGAACGGGCGTACTGCGACGCGCTCGCCTGGACCGGTGGGTGCACCAGCCGGGCGCTCGCCCTCCGCAACGGAGACACGCTGCCCTCCGAAGGGGGGACCCTGTTCGAGCTCTTCAAGTCCGAGCTGCGGTTCGCTCTGGTGGGCGACTTCGAGCTCGGGGTGTTCTTCGAGGCGGGAAACCTCTGGTACTCGTCTAGCACCTGGAAGCCGCTCGACCTCCGCCCGGTGGTCGGCGCCGGAGTTCGCTACGTCACCCCGGTGGGGCCGCTGGCCCTGGACGTGGGGTTCAACCTCGCACCGGACGACCGGCTGAACGAACCCATCTTTGCCATTCAATTCAGCGTCGGTCTGTTCTGAGCTGGCAGCCGCGCACCCGGGAGGGCACATGGCGGAGCGGAAGTCGAGGCGGCGATTCCTGGCGGAGGGCGCGCTGGCGCTGGCGGGCGTCGCGGCCGCCCGGCCAGACGAGGCCCGGGCCGCCCCCGACGCGGGGACCGGTGCGACCCCGGCCGGGCCGGCGCCGGCTTCCTCCTCCGCGGTGACACCCGATGACTTCGCGCACGCGGAGCGAATCGAGCGGGTGGCGATGACGCCCCCGCAGCGGGTGATGGCTGCGGAGTCGTGGGAGCTGAACATCGGCCCGTACTTCGCCCGGCGGGACTTCCCGCTCGGCGACGAGTCCCCGGCCATGGTCTGGAACCCGGTGCTGCGCGGCACCGGACGGATGCCGAAGAAGAACCGGGTGGTGCGGTCGAGCTGGACGCCGCGGAAGTCGCCAGGGGACGAGGAGCTGGCGTTCGCCCCGGTGCATGTGCTCAGCCGCTGGGTGCAGGCCCGGCAGGTGTCCTCGGTGCGGCTCACCGAGCTGGCGCTGGCGCGGCTGGAGCGGTACCAGCCCCAGCTCAACTGCACCATCACCCTGATCCGCGAGCAGGCGCTGGCCGAGGCCGAGGCGGCGGACCGGGAGATCTCCCACGGGCGGTACCGTGGTCCGCTCCACGGCATCCCCTACGGCGCCAAGGATCTCCTGGACACGGCCGGCATCCGGACCACCTGGGGCGCCGAGCCGTTCCGCAACCGCGTGCCCAGGGAGGACGCCACCGTCATCGCCCGGCTCCGGGCGGCCGGGGCCGTCCTGGTGGCGAAGCTCTCGCTCGGTGCCCTGGCCCTGAACGACGTCTGGTTCGGAGGGCGCACCAGCAACCCCTGGTTCCTCGAGGAGGGTTCGGGTGGCTCGAGCGCCGGCTCGGCGGCGGCGGTGTCGGCTGGACTGGTCCCGTTCGCGCTGGGGAGCGAGACCTTCGGGAGCACGGTCGGCCCATGCACCCGGTGCGGCCTCACCGGGCTCCGGCCCACCTTCGGTCGCGTCCCGCGGACCGGGGCCATGACGCTGTCCTGGAGCCACGACAAGCTTAGCGCCATGACCCGCTCGGTCGAGGATGCAGCGCTGGTCCTCGCTGCCATCTCCGGCGCAGACCCGAAGGATCTCTCGTCGCAGCCCAGCCGCTTCGAGTTCGATGCCACCCGGGGCGTGAAGGGGATGAAGATCGGCTTCGTCCCTGCATGGCTCGAGCGGGGAGAGGCAAGCAGTCTCGTCTCCGAGGCGATGAAGGCGCTGGAGAGGCTCGGCGCCCGCAGGGTGGACCTCACCTTCCCGCCGCTTCCCTGGGCGGCGCTGTTCACCCTGGTGTCCGCCGACGCTGCGGCGTCCTTCGAGCGGCTGACCCTGTCGGGCGAGGACGCTCAGCTCCGGATGCAGGTGCGGGACGCCTGGCCGAACGTCTTTCGCCAGGCGCGGTTCGTCTCCGCCGTGGACTACGTGCAGGCGGACCGCTTCCGCCGGGTCGCGGCGAAGGTCTGGGCCGAGCAGCTGTCCCGGGTGGACCTGGTGCTCGCTCCTTCGCTGGTCGACGGTGCGCCGGCGAGCGCGCTGCTGGACGAGCCGGCATCGACCAACTCCACCGGACACCCCTGCCTGGTGCTTCCCGCGGGCTTCGTGAGCGTGGATCGCATTCGCAGCGACTGGCTCCCCCCGCCGGGACAGCAGCACCCCCCGGTGTCACCGCCCCGGAAGATGCCCTCCAGCGTCTCGCTGATCGGCCACCTCTGGGACGAGGGGACGCTCTGCACCGCGGGGCTCGCACTGGAGCGGGCGCTGGGGATGAGCGATCAGCACCCCCCGGGTTTCGGATGACTCCGCGGCGCGCCCCGGGCGCTGAGGTTCGGGCGGTCCAGGCCCGAGCTGCCGGGACCGAGCGTTGCCTCAGCCGACGGTCTGCGCCAGCAGCCACTCGAACACCCGCGGACGCCGGGCGAGCGTCGCCACCACTCCCCGCCGCAGCCCGGGCCTCCGCGCCAGGCCGAGCACCGCCCGGGCGGTCCAGGCGTACTTCCGGAACTCGCGGCGCGTCGTCGCCACGTAGGGCCGGAAGGCACGGACGTCGCCCCCGCGGTCGATCACCTCGGGCAGGCAGGCCGCGAGGGACTCGGCGCACACCAGCGCCACCGACATGCCCTCGCCGGTGATGGCGTCGACGTAACCCCCGGCATCTCCCAGAAGCGCGAACCGCTCGGAGACCCGGCGCCGGGCGCGCTGGAGGAACGGACCCGCGCCGCGGGGCTCGGAGTCCGCCACCGCCCCCGTGAGCCGCGCGGCGAGGATCGGAAACCGTCCGAGGAGCCCGTCGATCGATGGTCGCGCCTGGAGCTGTCCGTCGGACCAGAGGAACGCCACCCCCACCCGGGACGGCCCACAGGGCGTGACGTAGGCCTCGGCCTGGGGTGACAGGTGCACCTCCACCCGGTCGGTCCACGGGGAGACGACGAAGTGCTGTCTCAGCCCGAACCTGCGCCGGCCGCCCGCCGGCACCTCGAGTCCCTCCGCCCGCCGCAGCGGCGAGTGGAGTCCGTCGGCGGCGACCAGCACCCGCGCCGAGAACGTCCCGGCGTCGGTCTCGAGCACCATCGCCTCGGGTGTGCGCCGGTGCGAGCGGAGCGCCGTCCGGTCGCGGACTTCCACCCCGGAGCCTCGAGCTGTCTCCAGCAGCACCGAGGACAGCGCCGTCCGCCGGATGCCGAGGCCACCCGCCCCCGGGAGGGCCCCCTCGAGCATGCTCCCATCCTCCTGGACGTAGCGCACGCCGCGGATGGGTCCGGACTCCGCCGCGGGGAGGCGATCCAGCACGCCCAGCCGGTCGAGCACCGCGAGGCCCGCCCGCATCACCCCCTCACCGCAGGCCTTGTCGTGAGGCAGCGCCGAGCGCTCCAGGAGCGTCACCGAGAGCCCCCGCCGGGCGGCCATCGCCGCCAGCGCGAGCCCCGCCGGGCCACCGCCGACCACCGCGATGTCCACCCGGGCGTCGCTCATGTCTCGGGCTCCGGATGTGGCCGGGGCCGCGCGCGGGCCAGTGCCAGCGCGGACCGCAGCATCGCTCCGACGAGCCGGATCGCGTTCACCCGGGCGGGCGGATGCAGGGTCCCCGTGGTCCACCTGCGGAGGGCCTCGGATCGGCGCAGCTTTCCGCTCGAGGTGCGGGGGAGGGTGCCGGGCACGAGCAGCTGGACCGCGTGCGGCCGGACACCGGTGCGCTCGGCGACCGCAGCACGGATGCGGTCCACCAGATCCGGCCCTGCATCGGGCGTGGTCTCCACCAGGAGCAGCAGCTCCTCGCCGTCTCCGCCCAGAGGGACGAACCCCAGGGCCACCGCGCAGCCAGTGCGCACGCCCTTCACCCCCTCGAGCGCATCCTCGAACTCCTGGGGCGCGTGGTTCGCCCCGCGCAGCACCACCACGTCCTTCACCCGGCCGCAGACCACCAGCTCCCCGTCCTTCACGAAGCCGAGGTCGCCGGTGTCGAGCCAGCCGCCGTCGAGGGCGGCCCGGGTCGCCTCCGGCTGACCGAGGTAGCCCTCCATGATCGACGGGCCGCGGGCGTGGATGCGCCCCACCACGCCCTCGGGCACCACCGCCCCGGCCTCGTCGCGGACCTCGACCGTCACTCCCGGCACCGGGATGCCCACGCTGGCCAGCGCGCGTGGTCCCGGACGGACCCGGCCCTCGCGCGCCAGCTCCAGGGAATCCACCGGCACCGTCCGCAGGGGGCTGCGCGGCGGGGAGAAGGTCAGCGCCAGCGCCGCCTCGGCCAGCCCGTACACCGGCATCAGCGCCTCGGAGCGAAACCCCCAGCGCGCGAAGCGCTCGGAGAACCGCCGGGCCGCGTCCACCGAGACCTGCTCGGCCCCGTTGAGCGCCAGCCGCCAGCGCGAGAGGTCCGCGCCCTCCATCTCCTCGTCCTTCACCCGCCGGGCACAGACCGCGAAGGCGAAGCTCGGGGCGACCGACATGGTGCCGCGGTGCCGCGAGAGCGCCCGGAGCCAGAGCGCCGGCCGCCCGAGGAACGCCTCCGGGCCGAGCAGCACCAGCGGCCCGGGGTAGGTCATCGCGCTGAGCAGACAGCCGATGAGCCCCATGTCGTGGTACAGCGGAAGCCAGCTCACTCCGAGCTGCGGATCCTCCGGCGTGTCGTCGGGCATCAGCGCCCGGAGCGCGTCGGTCTGGGCCAGCACCGCCTGGTGTGACAGCGCCACCGGCTTCGGGTCGACGGTGCTGCCGGAGGAGAACTGCACCAGGGCCAGCGCTCCCGCATCCGCCGGGTGGGCGAGCGGCGTGGCGCCCGAGTCGCGAAGGGCGGCGACGGTGCGCAGCCCGAGCCGCGGACCGGCCCGGCGCACCGCCTCGCCAAGGAGCCGTCCCACCCGAGCATCGGACAGCAGCGCCACTGCGGAGGAGAGCTGGAGCATCCGCGCCGTGGCGGCGTGGTACTCGGCAAGGCGCCCCAGCCGGACCGGTGGATAGAGCGGGACCGGCACCGCTCCGGCGAGGAGCGTGCCGAAGAAGGCGTCCATGAAGTCCGCGCCGGTGGGGAGCACCAGCGCCACCCGCTCGCCGGGGAGGACGCCAAGTGAGGCCAGCGCGCCCGCCACCTGCGCGGCCCGGGAGCGGACCGCGTCCCATCCGAGCGAGGTCTCGGTCTCGTCCGCGGCGACGAAGGTGAGCCCTCGCCGGCCAGAGACAGCGGCCCGCTCCAGCGCCTCGTTCAGGCTCGCGTGCCGCGGCCGAGGCTGGGGAACCCCCTGGAGCCGGGCGGGCCTCACCGGGCCTCCCCCGTGCGTCCGGCGACGTGGCGGGCGAGGTCGCCCACCGTCTGCACCCCCGCGGCGTCCTCCTCGCTGAGCTTCACCCGGAACCGGTTCTCCAGCCCCACCGCGAGCACGGTGAGGCCGAGGCTGTCCAGCGCGAGGTCCCGGAGCAGGTCGTCCTCGGGGGTGATCGGCCGCTCCATCTCCAGCTCGGTGCGAGCGATGGAGCGGATGACCTCCAGCACCTCGAGCTCAGTGGCCACCGTGGCCTCCGGGGAGGAAGCGGCGGCGGCCGGCGAACGCCTGCAGCCAGGGTTCGCCCAGCGCCTGCTCCTCGGCACGGATCCGCACCCGGAGCAGCCAGGCGTTGCCCAGCGAGAACACCAGCGCGGTGAGCCACGCGCCGTGCACCAGCGGAAGGGCCACCATCTCGGCGATGACTGCCACGTAGTTGGGGTGGCGGACGAAGCGGTACGGGCCCCCCGTCACCGGCGCGGCCCCGGGCACCACGACGATGCGGGTGTTCCAGCGCCAGCCGAGCGTGGCGATGGCCCAGTAGCGGAGCGCCTGGGCGCCGAGCACCGCCGCCAGGGCGATCCAGCCGAGCGCGCCCGGAAACGGACGCGCCAGGCCGACGACCTCCAGGGCGCAGGCAAGGAGGAACAGGCCGTGGAACGCGGCCATCACCGGATAGTGCCCCTGGCCGCTCTCCACCCCGCCGCGGGCCCCGGCCAACCGGGCGTTGCGGGTCGAGAGGACCAGCTCCACCCCGCGCTCCAGCGCGACCAGGGCGAGCAGCCCGAGGTAGAGCTGGACCGAGGTCACCATCGCAGGAGCACCAGCTCGGCACAGAAGCCCGGGCCCATCGCCATCAGCAGCCCGAGGTCGCCGGGTTGCGCCTCGCCCGAGGCCAGCAGCTCCGAGAGCACGAAGAGCACCGAGGCCGAGGAGAGGTTTCCCGTCCCCCGAAGCGACTGCCACGAGCGGCGGAGTGCCCCGGGCGGCAGCTCCAGCGCCGACTCGAAGGCCTGCAGGACCTTGGGCCCGCCGGTGTGGGCGATCCAGTGGCGGATGTCTCCCCGGACCAGGCCCTGCTCGGCGAGGAACCCCTCCACGTCACCGCGCACGTGCTCGGTGACGATGCTCGGCACCTTCGCGCTGAGGACGACCTTGAAGCCGCCCTCCACCACGTCCCAGCCCATGATCCGCTCGGTGTCCGGGTAGAAGACGCTCCGGGTGGCGAGCACCCGGGGCGCGGCCCCCGGCGGCGGACGGTCCGCGCCGGAGAGCACCATCGCCGCCGCCCCGTCGCCGAACAGGCCGCTGGCGATGATGTTGGCGATGCTGACGTCCTCCCGCTGGAGGGTGAGCGAGCACAGCTCCACCGAGAGCAGCACCGCCACCTGGTCCGGGAAGGCGCGCAGCACGTCGGCGGCCCGTGCGGTGCCCGCCGCGCCGGCCACGCAGCCCAGCCCGAAGATGGGTGTACGCTTCACGTCGGGGCGGAGCCCGAGGCGGTTGACGAGCCGCGCATCCAGCGAGGGCGTTCCGATGCCGGTCACCGTGACGAAGAAGAGGTGGTCGACGTCGCGCGGCTGCAACCCCGAGGCGTCGAGGGCGTGCCGGAGAGCTTGCTCGCCCACCTCGAGCGACACCCGGTTGAAGGCATCGTTGCGCTCGGAGAAGCGCTTCAGCGGAAGGTACTCGTCGATGGGAAGCGCGAGGTAGCGGCCCCCCACCTGTACCGAGCGGTGCAGCTCCTCGATGCGCTCGACGTTGAAGTGCTCGCGGGCCCAGTGCTCGCGGAAGACGGAGATCAGCGTCTCCTGGTCCACCCAGTTGGGGGGCAGCGCCGTGCCCACGCTGCGCACCCACGGTCCAGGCAGAGACATCATCGCCGCTCGGGACTAATCGACGTGTGGGCATGGACGCAACACGGAGGGTGTGACTCGTTCAGGTCGCGACTCTGGCAGCCGGCGGGCCGTGCAGCAGCCGGGCGCCCACCATCAGCACCAGCCCGCCCACCGCCACCGGGATGGCATTGAGGGCGATGGCCATCGCCAGGCTGAACCGGTCGCCGATCCTCCCGATGATCGGCGGCGAGATGGCGTCCCCGAGCAGGTGGTAGGCGAGGACGCTGAGCCCCACGGCGAAGCTCCGGAACAGCGGTGGGACCGAGCTGACGATGGCGTTGTTCAACGGACCGTTGTTCAGGAACACCAGGAACATGGCGACGAAGGCGGCGCCGAGGATGACCGGCATGGTGCCGGCCCGGGCGGTGAGAACCATGAACGGGGCGGCGAGCAGCATCCCCACCCCCGAGACCCAGAGCCCGCCGGTCCGGCTCTTCCGCTCGGCGCGGTCGCCGAGCACGCCGCCCACCAGGGTGCCGGTGAGACCGGCGACCGCGGCGATGGCCCCGAACCAGATGCCTGCCTCGGCGCCGCTGACCCCGCGCTCGCGCTCGAGGAAGGCCGGCATGTAGACCGAGAGCCCGCCGATGGAGAAGGTCATCAGGGTCAGGCCCGCCACGCTCACCCAGTAGTAGGTGTTGTGCCGGAGCTCTCGCAGGCCCTGGGCCATGGGCATCTTCGTCTGCGTGGGCTCGACGGCCTCGGTCGCGCCGCGGTGCGGCTCACGGACCCGGAGCGCCAGCACCGCGGCGATCATCCCCGGGATGGCGCCCACGAAGAAGGCGGTCTGCCAGGAGAACCTGTTCGCCAGCCAGCCGCCCAGGACGTAGCCCAGCGCCGAGCCCACCGGGATGGCCACGTAGAAGATGGAGAGCGCGCGGGTGCGCATGCTCGGGGGATAGAAGTCCGCGATGAGCCCCGGGGAGACGATGCCGTACCCCGCCTCGCCCACGCCCACCAGGCCGCGGGCGAAGAGCAGCGCGGCGAAGCTGCCGGCCAGGCCGCTCCCCAGCGTGGCCAGGCTCCAGAGGAAGATGCTCCCGGCGAGCACGAACCGTCGGGGGAAGCGATCGCCGATGTACCCGCCGATCGGAGCGGCGAGGGTGTAGACGACGATGAACGCCGTCTGTAGCTCTCCGGCCTGCGCGTGGTTGATGCCCAGGCCGTCCTCGATCCGGGTGAGCGCCCCGGGGACCAGGTAGCGGTCGAGGTAGTTGATGAAGTTGATGAAGGTGAGGACGCCGAGCGCGTAGGCGGCGCCGGGGATCAGCGAGCCCGAGCTCGCCTCGGGTCGTCCGGCGCGAGCGGGTGCGGTCATGCGAGCGTCTCCCATCGATCGAGCAGGACTCCCCAGCGCAGTCCGCGATCCGAGACGTGTGCCCCCGGAAGGTCGAGGTGTGACAGCACGGTCTCGAAGAGCAGGGCCCCGGCGGGCAGCACGTCGGCGCGCTTGGGCTGCATCCCCGGGAGGAGCTTGCGTTCGGGCAGCGGAAGCGCGCACAGCTGGGCGCGGACCCGGGCGATGTCCGCCATCGAGAGCCAGCCCCCGTGAACCCGCCCCGCGTCGTACGGCTCGATCGCCTGGGCGATGGCGAAGAGGCTGGTCACCGTGCCGGCGACCCCCACCGCCCGCGCGCCCCGGGGAAAGGTGGGGAGCCTTGCCAGTGCGGCGCGGACCGCGGCACGGACCGCCTCCTGCTCCCGGGGCGCCGGTGGATCCGAGCGCACGCATCGCTCGGTCAGCCGCACCGAGCCGATGTCCAGACTGACGCGGAAGAGCACCGTGTCGCCGCTTCCGTGGACGAGCTCGGTCGAGCCTCCGCCCACGTCGATGGCCAGCAGCCCCGGCGCTCCGGCCTCGGCACCGAAGTCCCTGGCGACGGCGAGGTACGACAGCCGGGCCTCCTCGGAGCCGGAGAGGATCTCCACCGTGGCCCCGGCGCGCTCGCGGGCGCGGTCCAGGAACTCGGCGCCGTTGCGCGCATCGCGCGCGGCCGAGGTGGCAATCACCACCAGCGCCCGTGCGCCGTCGGCCCGGGCGAGCGCGGCGTACCGGGCGAGCACCTCCAGCGTCGCCTCCATCCCCTCGTCCGAGAGCAGGCCGGTGCGGTCCACCCCGCGGCCCAGCCGGGTGATGTCCGCCTCCTCCCGCACCGGGCGGACCACGCCGTCGAGTCCCCGCTCGGCGACGAGGAGCAGCACCGAGTTGGTACCCACGTCCACCGCCGCCAGCCGGCTCATGCGAGCGACCAGGCGATGTCCGCCGAGGGCACCACCTGGATGGTCCACCGCCCGGCGGAGAAGCCGTCCAGCAGGCGGTTGTGGTGGGCGACGATCTGGCGGAAGGACAGCTGGCCCGAGTCGCCGGTGGTGTGAGCGTCCGCGGCGAGCACCACGTCGCGGAAGAGCGAGACCGCGCGGCGGCAGGTGGTGTCGATGCAGTACTCGGTCATGCAGCCGGCGACGACCAGCCGGCGGATCTGCTGGGCGTTCAGGAGCTCCGGGAGCTTGGTCTCGAAGAACGCGTCGGAGCTCCGCTTGTGGACCACCGGCTCGTTGCCCCGGGGGGTCACCTCGGGCCGGAGCTCCCAGCCTGGCGTTCCACGCTCCAGCCGGTGCCCGAGCGGGCCGTCGTGCTGCACGTGGATGACCGGGAAGCCGCGCCGGCGCGCCCCGTCGAGCAGCCCGGCGACGCGCTCCACGGTCCCCTCCAGCGCGGCCTGGACCTCGGGTCCGCCCTTGCCGAGCAGGATGTCGCGTTGCAGGTCGATGATCAGGAGCGCGGTGTCGGGGCCGGCCATGCGGCGGCCGACCTTAGCCGACCCGGCCCGTCAGGCCAGGGCGTCACGGAGGGCTCCGGCCAGGAAGATGTACTGCGCCTCGGAATTGTGGAGGTGGGGCGACACGCGGATCCACCGGCGGTGTGGAACCGGCCAGCCGTACACCGGCACCTCGATGCGGTGGCGCTCGAAGAGGCGTTCCTGGAGGAGATCGAGCGCAGGCGGGACCGGGGGCGGCCAGCGCGGATCCTCCGGGAGGGCCACCGCGGCCAGCGAGCCGAGCATCGCCTCCGGGCACGGCGGGGCCACGCCGAGCGCCTCGCAGAGCAGCGCCCGTGCGCGGCGGGCCAGCGCGCCGTTCCGGGCGCGCACCTCGTCCCAGCCGCCCGGGACGAGCCCGCCCACCACCTCGATGGCCCGGGCCACGCACAGCACGGCGGTCGGGTCGCGGGTCCCCGTCCAGTCGAACTCCAGCCGGAACCGCGAGCGGTCGGTGCGCGGCGAGTTGGCGCCGTGGCTGACCACCAGGGGGCGGATGGCGGCCTGGCGGTCGCGGCGCACGTGGAGGAAGCCGGCTCCCTTGGGAGCGCAGAGCCACTTGTGGCAATTCCCAGAGTAGTAGGCCGCGCCCAGCGCGGTGACGTCGAGCGGTACCATGCCCGGGGCGTGGGCCCCGTCCACCAGCGTGTCCACTCCACGCTCCTGCAGCGCCGGCACCAGCGTCTCGACCGGGAACACCACCCCGGTGGCGCTGGTCACGTGGTCCACGAGCGCGAGCCGGGTGCGTCCGGTCACCGCTGCCAGCACTGGCTCGGACACCTCCGATGGATGCTGGACCGGGAACGGCACCGGGGCGACCACCACCCGCGCACCGGTGCGCTCGGCCATCGCCTGCAGCGCGTTGGCGCAGGCGTTGTAGGCGTGGTCGGTGGTGAGCAGCTCGTCCCCGGGCTGGAACACCAGCGAGCGGAGCACGGTGTTCACCCCGGCGGTGGCGTTGTCCACGAAGGCCAGGTCATCCGGCTCGGCACCCAGGAAGTCTGCGAGCCGGGCACGCGCCTCGTCGAGCAGCGGCTCGATGGCCCGCACCAGGAAGTCGATCGGGTCCACCTCCATCCGCGCCCGGAGCTCGGCCTGCAGCGCCAGCACCTCCCCGGGGCAGGCGCCGAACGCGCCGTGGTTGAGGAAGGTGAGTCCCGGGTCGAACGTCCAGTGCGCGGCCAGCGGCGACGGGTCCGGCCGGGTCACCGGCGAGGTCCCAGCGGGAGGTCGAAGGTGAGGTGCGTCTCCTCGAAGCCCAGGCTCCGGTAGAACGGCGGCGACTCCGGCCGCCGCCGGTTGGTGCGCACGTAGAGCTTCTCGCACCCCGCGGCCCGGGCGAGCTCCGCCGCCGCGTGGGTGAGGGCGCGGCCCACCCCGTGACGGCGGGCGGCGCGATCGGTCACCAGCGCGGTGAGCTGCGCCGAGGGCGAAGGCGTGTAGAGCCGGGGATGGATGGCCACCGTGGCGGCGCCGGCGAGCCGGTGAGTGGTCAGCTCGGCGACCAGCGCGTGGGTCCCGCCCGAGCCGAACTGCTCCAGCTGCCGGCGCAGGGTGGGCTCGTCGGTGGTGTACCCCAGCTGCTCGAAGAGCTGGACCAGCGCGGGGACATCGTCCGGCCGCGCCGGACGGACCTGGACCTCGAAGTGGGACATGACGCCGCCGGAGATATCAGACCGGGGCAGCCGCCGCGCCGGGGGCCCAGAGCGGACCACGACTGTGCTCCTCGCCTCCGGTTCGCCCGAAGGTCAGAACGGACAGTTCCCTGGCGCGGGCGTGTCGATCCGCCGCATCGGCCCGCGCCGGCCGGCAGCCGGTCCCGCGCGATGCCGGGGTTTGCCGCGGGCCCTCGGGTGGCGCTACAGGAGCACATCCATGGGCGAGCCCAGGTCCGCGGGGGAGGGTGGTGTGCTGCCGTCGGAGCGCCTGGACTCGTGGAAGGAGATCGCCGCCTACCTCCGGCGGGACGTGACCACCGTCCAGCGATGGGAGAAGCGCGAGGGCATGCCGGTGCACCGGCACATCCACGACCGCCTGGGCTCGGTCTACGCCTTCCGCGCCGAGCTCGACGCGTGGGCGAAACGGCGCAGCCTCGCCGATGGCGGACCCGAGGCGGCGCAGGGCGAGGCCCAGGCGCCGGTCAGCGGCGAGCTGCCGGCGCTCCCCGCGCGCCGTCGCCAGACCTTTCTCGCCGTCGGTTTGTTCGGGGCTGCGCTGCTGGCCGCCGCGGGAATCTGGTTCGTCCGGGATCGCGCCCGGGCAGACGAGGCGCTCCTGGCGGATGCGCGCTTCCAGCAGCTGACCGACTTCGAGGGGATCGAGGAGTCGGCGGCCATCTCCCGCGACGGGCGATTCGTCGCCTTCCTCTCGGACCGGGAAGGCCGGATGGACGTCTGGCTGACCCAGGTGGGCACGGGTCAGTTCGCGAACCTCACCCGGGGCACCATGCCGGAGCTGGTGAACCCGTCGGTGCGCACGCTGGGGTTCTCACCGGATGGAACCCTGGTGACGTTCTGGGCGCGCAAGCCCAGCGCGTCGGGACCGCCGGAGATCTCCATCTGGTCGGTGCCGCTCCTCGGCGGCGCGCCGCGGCCGTATCTCGAGGGGGTGGCCGAGTTCGACTGGTCAGCGGACGGGACCTGGCTCGCCTACCACACCCCCGGCCCGGGCGACCCGACGTTCGTCCGTGAGCCCGGGCGCGCCGAGCCCCGCCACGTGCTCACCGCGCCAGAGGGCCTCCACTCGCACTTTCCCCTCTGGGCTCCAGACCGGAGCTCTCTGCTGTTCGTCCACGGAGCGCTCCCCGATCGACTGGATCTGTGGCGGATCCCGCCGACGGGCGGGACCCCCGAGCGACTCACCCGGCACGAGACCCAGGTGAGCCATCCGGTGTTCGTCGACGCACGGACGCTGCTCTACCTCCTGACCGACCCCGACGGGCCTGGGCGGTGGATCCAGAGCCTGGATCTGGAGACCGGCGTCGAGCGTCGCCTCACCTCGGCCCTGGATCGCTTCACCTCTCTGTCGGCGAGCGCCGACGGACGGCGCTTGGTGGCCACCCGGGCGACCCCCAAGACGAGCCTCTGGCGGGTGCCGCTCGACGAGGCTCGGGCGGACATGTCCCGGGCCGAGCGCATCCCCCTCACCACGGGGAATTCCTCGTCCCCCAGGCTGGGCACCGAGGCGCTGTTCTACGTGTCCTCCACCGGCAGCGGCGACGGGCTGTGGAAGCTGGAGCGCGGCGTCGCCACCGAGCTCTGGCGCAGCCCCGGGGCGCAGATCGTCGGTGCTCCGGCGCCGGAGCCCGGTGGCCAGCGCGTCGCGTTCTCGGTTCGCCGCACGGGCCGCGGGGCGCTCACCCTGGTGAACGCCGACGGGACGGGGGTGCGCACGCTCTGGGGAGCCCTCGACATCCAGGGCACGCCCGCCTGGGCTCCCGATGGGCGGGGTCTCACGGTCGCCGCGCGGGTGGACGGCATCCCTCGCCTCTTCACCGTCCCGCTCGTGGGCGGGGCTCCGGTGCCGCTGGTCACGGAGCATTCCGTCGACCCGGTCTGGTCACCCTCCGGGGACCTGGTGGTCTTCTCCGGCGCCGACGTGGGGACGACGTTCCCGTTGAAGGCGGTGAACGCCGACGGGAGCGCCCACCCACTGTCGCTGACCTTGACCCGCGGTGCGCGTCACCTCGCGTTCGTACCCGGGACGCGCTCGGTGCTGGTGCTCGGCGGGGAGATCGGCCACAAGAACCTCTGGCGCCTGGACCTGGATTCGGGCGCGCAATGGCCGGTGACCACGCTGGACGCGGACTTCGACCTCCGCGACTTCGACCTCTCCCCCGACGGCCGCACCCTGGTCCTGGAGCAGGCGAAGCAGTACTCGGACCTCGTGCTCATCGACCTGCCCCGGCGGTGAGCCGACTCAGGGCCCCCAGTCTGGGGTGCTGTACTCGCCCTTCTCCAGCGGAAGCATCTTCTGGTTCTGTCCGTCGGCGGTCATCACCCAGAGCATCGAGCTGCCCGTCCGGTTGCTGCTGAAGATGATGAGCCGCCCGTTCGGAGAGAACGACGGCTCCTGGTTGTTGCCCTGGTCCTGGGTGAGGCGGGTCACCTTCCCGCTCTCCACGTTCACCGTGAAGAGGTCGAAGGCGTTCCGCTCGTCGCGGGCGGTGAAGGCGACGAGGTCCCCGCGGGGCGACCAGTCCGGGGTCTGGTTGTAGTTGCCCTGAAAGGTGAGCCGGCGGACGTCCTTGGGGTTGGCGACGGTGAGCACGTAGAGCTGCGGCGTCCCGGCCCGGTTGCTGACGAAGGCGATGCGCTTGCCGTCCGGGCTCCAGGTGGGGCTGGTGTTGATGAAGTAGGGCGTCTCGGTGAGCGGCTGCGGATTGCCTCCACCGGCGTCGGCGACGTAGAGCTGCGCGCCTTCTCCCTGGGCCATGCTGTAGGCAATGCGCCGACCGTCCGGAGAGAACGCCGCGCCGGTCACCATCGAGCCGGTGTTCACCAGCGGGGTGGGGCCCCCCCCCGCGCGCTGCAGGTACAGGGCGGGCTTTCCCGAGCGGTAGCTGGTGAAGGCCACCCCGTCACCCTGAGGGGCCACCACTGGCAGGAGGTTGATGCTCCCCTGGGCGACGGGCACTGCGCGCTTGCCGTCCCAGTCGCCGAGGTACACGTCCTTCCCCTTTCCCGCCCGACGGACGTAGGCGAGGTGCGACTGGAAGGGCCCGGGCTCGCGGGTGAACTGCTTGTAGAGCGCATCGGCGAAGAAGTGGGCCAGCCTCCGGGGGCGGTCGAGGGGCTCCACGTGCACCAGTCGCAGCTCCTCCTTGCCGCTGGAGACGGTGAACATCCGCATCTCGCCACGCAGGTCGCGCCCGTCGACCGAGAGCTGCACCTTGACCAGCGCCTCGGCCCCCACGTCGCCCCAGCGGGAGAAGGTGATGGTGGAGGCGGTGAAGCCCTCCCGGGCGTCGGCGAGGTAGCTCTTGCGGTCCAGCACCTGGAAGATGCCGGCGGCGCTGCAGTCGAAGAAGAAGGCGTCGTCGAACTCGGGCGAGACCGTGCGGGCACCGTCGTTGAGCGCCTGGGGCAGGGGGACCGCGATGGGAAGCGGACGGAAGTTCGCCCCGGAGATCTCGATCACCGGCGCCTGGGCCAGGGCGACCAGGGGGCAGAGCAGCAGGCTCAGGACCAGGATGCGCATCGGTCGGTGTGACTCCTCGTCAGGTCAGGGACGAAACTGGAGGACGACCCCGTACTTGGAGAGGGCGTCCCGGAGATGGGTCGGAGGGGGAGCGAAGGGCGCGGCGCGCTTCACCGCGGCCATCACCGCAGAGTCGAAGAGGTCGTTCCCGCTCGACTTCGCGAGCCGGGCCTTCTCCAGCTGCCCCGCGGGGGAGATGACCACCGCGACCTGGGCGGTGAGCCGGATGCGCTCGGAGTCGGGGATGGTCTGGGAGACGTCGTAGAAGCGGGTGATCTGCGACTTGAGCCGGGCGTAGTAGGCCTCGCCCTCGGCCACCGCCGAGTCGCCATTGGGGTCCCCGTCGGCGGCGCCGGTGGTGTCGGCCGCCTTCGACTTGCTCATCCGGTCGAAGGCCCCCATCAGCTTCTGGCGCGGGTCCGCCTTCTTCTCTCCGGCCTGTCTGGTCTTCGGCGGGGCGGGAGCGGGGATCGGGGACGGCGCCACCGGGCGGACCGGCTCCGGGGCGGGGGCGGCCTCGGGCGCCTTCTGCTCCATGGGTGGCGGTGGAGGCTGCTCGATGCGCGGAAGGAGCTTCTCATCACGCGGCGTCCCCTGGCGCACCAGGGTGGCCTTGATCGGCTTCTGGTCCAGATCGATCGCCGGAGCCTCGTGCAGCTTGGCCCACACCAGCGCGAGCGAGAACAGCACCGCGTGCACCAGCGCCGACCAGAACAGGAACCGGAGCAGCGGCCCTTCGGGGCGCCGGGCGAGCAGCGACACCGGTGCGGCAACTGCGACGGAGGTCATCTGGCCGGCGCGCCCTTCTTCCGCCCCGGCGAGACCGGGTCGGTGATCATCCCCAGGTTCCCGATGCCGGCTCGCTGCGCGGCGGCCATCACCTCCACCACCACTCCGTAGGGCAGGGCCTTGTCGGCGTGGAGGTAGATCTCCTTGTCGGCCTGCGCCTTGGCGTTGGTCCGGAGCTTCTCCTCCAGCTCGTCGAGGGGGACCTCCACGTCGCCCAGGAATACCCGCTGCCTGGCATCCACCGAGAGCACGAGCTTCTTCTCGCTCGACTCCACCGGGGCGGCCTTGGCCTCGGGCAGATCGACCTTCACCCCCTTCTGGATGAGCGGCGCGGTCACCATGAAGATGATGAGCAGCACCAGCATCACGTCCACCATGGGCGTGACGTTGATCTCGCTCATCGTGGTGCGCCCCGGGGCGCCTTTGCCGGCCGACATCGCCATGACGGGTCGCTGCCTCTCTTCTCCCTACTTGAAGAAGTGCCGCTTGATGATGTTCAGGAAGTCCGAGGAGAAATTGGCCATCTCGGTGTCGAACACCTTGATGCGGCTGACGAACGAATTGTACGCCACCACCGCCGGGATGGCGGCGAACAGGCCGGCGGCGGTGGCCACCAGCGCATTGCCGATGGGAGCGGCCACGGTGGAGAGCGAGGCGTTGCCCTTCTCGGCGATCTCGTTGAAGGCCGAGAGGATGCCCATCACCGTCCCGAACAGGCCGACGAACGGCGCGGTGGCGCCCACGGTGCCGAGGAAGCTCACCCGCGACTCGAGCTCGGTGATCTGCGAGGTGCTGGCGCGGTTGAGCGCCCGCTCGACGTTCTCGATGCCCCCGAGCCGCTCGCTCATCGCGTTCTCCTTCCCCTCCTTGCCCTGGGCGAGCTTGGACAGCTCCTCGTAGCCGGCGATGAATACCCGGGAGATGGGCGAGCTGGGGAGGTTCCGGGCCGACTGGTAGATGGCGTCCAGGCGCGACCCCTTCCAGAAGGTGTCCAGGAAGGTGATGGACTGGTCACGGGCCCGGTTGAGCTGCACCGCTTTCACCGCGATCAGCGCCCAGGACACCACCGAGACGGCCACCAGCAGCGCGAGCACCGCCAGCTCCACCGGCGAGCTCTGTCGGACGATGGAGAGATAGTCGATCGCCGCCAGGGCGACGGGGAGGGTGTGCATAGGGGGGTCGACGGGAACCGGTAGCAGGCAGGTCCGACTGCCGTCAACGCTCGGCGAGCCCGGCGCAATCCCGGGCCCACTTTCCAGGTGAATACCGCCGCCCGGAGCGCCGTCCGGGAGCGAGGGGCAGAAGGTCGAAGGGCCGCCCGTTCTTCACCGGAGGACGTCCGACATGCGCATCCGTGGGCTCACCCTGTCACTGGCTCTGCTGGGCGGACTGACGGCGTGTGACACCGGGCGGAGCGGGGCCATCACCGTTTCCTGGACCTTCGGCGGGGGCAGCTGCTCCGGCGCCGGGGTGGAGCAGGTGCGGATCGCCATCGCCGGCGAGCCGCTCGACCAGGACACCTTCGACTGCCGGAGCGGTCTGGCGACCTTCACCAACTTCTACCCGGGAACGTACAACGTCACCGTCCAGGGGCTGGACGCCTCCCAGGTGCCGACCTGGCAGGGCAGCAACTCCGTCCGGGTCGAGGGCGACGTGAGCGTGCGGGTCGACCTCCAGCCGCTCTCCGGCCAGAACGCGGTGGCGTACCTCTCGTGGAGCTTCGCGCCCTCCACCGGGCAGGCACCGCAGTGCGGCCCCGGTCAGCGCATCGACTACGTGGGCATCCTGGTCGACGACGTCGACACCGGTCTGGCCTACAACTGCGGCGACGGGCTCGGGGCGAGCCAGGTCATCACTCCGTATCTCGCCCCCGGGCCTCACGTGCTCCAGCTGGTGGCGTTCAACGGGAATGACGGGGTGAGCTTGCCCTTCGCCAGGACCGACCCGGTCAGCGTGAACTTCGTGACCGGTCAGGCCAGCGCCCAGTCCCTGACCCTACGCTGGCAGGTCGGCGGCCTGGCGATGAGCTGGGCGGCGTATGCGGACCTCGCCTCCTACCAGGCCAACCCCAACCAGCCGCTCACCTGCGCCTCCACCGGAATCGCGACCGTCGAGGTGTTCCTCGCTGACCCCGCCGATCCTGGCAATCCCCAAGCCGGGATCCAGTTCTCCGGCTTCACCTGCGCCTCGGGCGCGCTGCTGGACAACGCGCCGGTGGGGACCTGGTTGCCGTTCGTCGCGGGCTACGATGCGCTGGGGACGCTCCGCTACTTCCAGGACGACCAGAGCGTGCCCCAGACGGTCACCGTCACTGCCGGCAGGTTCTACGCACTCCAGGACCTCCAGACGCAGGTCTTCGTCCCGCTCTTCCCCTGAGCCAGGAGTGAGCTGCTGGCACGGTTCGTGGTAGGCCCCAGCCCCGCATGGGGCTCACGGATCCGCGGCCGATCGGCGTCTTCGACTCCGGGGTGGGAGGGCTCACCGTCCTGCGCGCGCTCCGGGCGCGCTTCCCGGACGAGTCCATGGTGTACCTGGGCGACACCGCCCGCGTCCCCTACGGTACCAAGTCCGCCGAGGTGGTGACCCGCTACTCGCTCCGGAACGCGGCGTTCCTCACCGCGCAGGACGTGAAGCTGCTGGTGGTGGCATGCAACACCGCCTCGTCGGTCGCGCTGCCGGCGCTCCGGGCCGCCCTGGACATCCCGGTGGTGGGCGTCATCGAGCCCGGGGCGCGCGCCGCGGCCCGGGTGAGTCCAGGAGGCAAGGTGGGGGTGGTGGGAACGCCGGGCACCATCGCCTCCGGCGCGTACCAGCGCGCGCTCGCCGCCGAGCGTGCGAGCCTCCGCATCCAGGTCCAGGCCTGTCCCCTGTTCGTCCCTCTGGCCGAGGAAGGGTGGGTCGAGGGCGACGTTCCGCGGCTGGTCGCCCGCGCCTACCTCGCGCCGATGCGGCAGGCCGGCATCGACACGCTGGTGCTCGGCTGCACCCACTACCCGCTGCTCCGGGGCGTGCTGGCCGAGGAGCTGGGAGCGGAGGTCATCCTCGTCGACTCGGCGGAGGCCACCGCCGACGAGGTGGAGGTGCTGCTGTCCCGCGGCGTCGCCGCCCGGGCGCCCGGGGGCCCGGGCGAGCTCCGGGTCTTCGTCACCGACACCCCGGACCGTATCCCCGAGCTGAGCCTCCGTTTCCTGGGCGAGCGGGTGGAGCGCGCCGAGCACGTGGACATCGAGGCCGGCTAGGTCAGCGCGTCACCTGGGAGTCGACCGGGGCCGGCGCTGGCAGGGGCATCGTCTCCGCCATCACCTGGGTCGCGGCCGCGGTCCCCAGGTCGTCGCGGCGGGGGAGCGCCCCGGTGCAGGCGGTGATGCACCACTCGAGCAGCGGGAACGCCCGCGCCCAGCCGAGCGGCCAGTTCAACCAGCCGGTGGTGATGCAGTAGTGCGAGGTGAACGGCCGGGTGTGGTGCAGCTGGTGGTGCGCCGGCGGAAGGATGACGTGCCAGCGCTGGAGCGCGGCGATGAGCGGCGGCGGCGCCGGCAGGTGCGCCCACTTGTGGAACTGGTTGGTGAGGAGCACCCAGACCACCAGCGCCCCGAGGAACGAGGGAAGGAAGATGCTGCCCGCTCCGTCCGCTCCCGGGGCGAGCCAGATCGCCAGAGCCAGGACCGGGAGGCTGATGAGACAGTTGTTGCCGTTGGTCTCGACGAAGTCGTGGCGGGTGATGGCCAGCGGGTCCCGGTGGTGCTCCCGGAAGGGCCGCAGCACCGCCGGGCCGATGACCGGCAGGTCCGGCGCCCCCCAGGTGTCCGCGGCCCAGTGGACCATCCCCGAGACCAGGTCCGCGGCCAGGTACCCGAGGAGCGCCGCGGTGAGGACCACCCAGGGCCGCTCCGGAACGTGGGGGGCGAGACGAGCGGCGAGCCAGCAGGCCAGGGCGGCGTAGGAGAGCAGGCTCGTCCAGTCGAGCCGGCGGAGGGCTTTGCTGGGGGGCTGCTCGCCTTTCGCCATCAGGACTCCTCTCGCCTTGGCAGGACGAGACGCCCGGATGTCCTGAAGCCTACAGGAGGGCCCCGCCGCCGGTCTGTTCCTCTACGGTCGATGCGGTCCCGCGGATTCGCTGGCCATGTGTGTACAGGTTGAAGCTTCCGCCCCGGACGAATGTGGCCAGGGCAACGCCGGCGCGTTCGGCGAGGTCCACTGCCAGACTGCTGGCCGCCCCCACCGACGCCAGGACGGGGATGTGGGCCATGGCCGCCTTCTGCACCATCTCGAAGCTGCTCCGACCACTGACCACCAGCAGGGCCGGCCTCGGGCCCGGCGAAGGGGTGCGGCAGGGGCCGATGGCACCGGCGAGCACCAGCGCCCCGACCACCTTGTCCACCGCGTTGTGACGTCCCACGTCCTCGTGCACCGCCAGCACGGTGCCGTCGGCGGCGAGCACCATCGCCGCGTGGGTGCCCCCGGTCCGCTCGAACGCCTGCTGCGCGGCGCGGAGCCGGTCCGGGGCCGAGGCCACCAGCGCGGCGTCCACCGGCGGCGCCTCGCCGAGCGGCTCGATGCGCGCCAGGAGGTCGTCGATCTGCTCGCGGCCGCAGACGCCGCAGGCTGCGGAGGTGAGCGTGCCCCGCCGGCTGGCCGTCACCCGCTCCCACGAGAGATGGACGCCCGGGGCGGGAAGCACGTCGAGCGCGTTCCCGTACCCCTCCTGGTCGGTGCGACCACAATGGCTGAGCGTCCCCAGGTCGTCGACCGAGCGGATGATGCCCTCGGCCAGGAGGAAGCCGGCGGCGAGCGCGTGGTCCGCTCCGGGCGTGCGCATGGTGATGGCCACGGTGTCGCCGGCGACTCGAATCTCCAGCGGCTCCTCCACCGCCACCACGTCCTGTCGGGCCGGCGCGACCGCGCCAGCCGTCACGCGGCGATACGGTCGTTCGACGATTCCTCGGTTCCGCACCTCGGGCACGCTACCCCCGGGCCGGCGGGGCGAGCCACCGGCACGTGCAGCGCGTCGCGGACCCATTCGAAGCCCAGCGCGGCGGCGAGCCAGAACGGGGCGTAGTCCAGCCGCACCAGCCCGTGCAGGTGCATGCCCTCGCGGTAGCGCCATGGACAGTCACCGAGGACACGGCGCAGCGCGGCGCCGGTGGCGTACTCGGTGGCGTAGATGACCCCGAGGGACGCGGCCGCCCGGGTCAGACGGGACCGATTCTCGAGCTTTCGGTGCACAGTCTCGAGCGCGAGCGCCCCGGCCCCGTAGATGGGATGCATCCAGAGGTAGGTCCGGGCGGGGAGCTTCTTGTCCCGTGAAAGCGCGGCCTTGGTCCCGGTGAAGAGCACCTCGAGCACCCAGCCAGCGCACCCGTACAGGGCAAACTTCCGCGCCAGCTGTCGACCCGCGACCATCTCTGCCCTCCTTCCATGCAAGTTGTGGACGCGTGGCCAGCGGCGCAACGCACCGGTCGGGTGGGTGTCTGGAACCCTGGAGGGACTGCCTGGCATGCTGTCGCCCATGTACCGATTTGGACTCGCCATCCTGCTCAGTGTTTCGTTCGCCGCGGCGGCCCACGACCAGAAGGGCGCCTGCGACGAGGCCCACGCCCAGGCCGCCCGCGCGTCCGGGGCCCCCACCGTGACGCCGGGCGCGGTGCTGGTTCGCGGAGAGCCGCTCCCGAAGGACCAGGCGCCGCTGCCGCTGTCGTCGGTCCTCAGCAAGCCCGAGGACGGGCGCAAGGTCCTGGTCGAAGGCGTGGTTCGCCGGGCGTGCAGCCAGATGGGGTGCTGGATGGAGCTCGCCCCCGCAGAGGGGGGGCCGGGGGTCCGGGTGACCTTCAAGGACTACGGCTTCTTCGTCCCCACCGACTCTGCGGGGAGCAAGGCCCGGGTGCAGGGCACGCTCGAGGTCGCCCAGCTCTCGCCGGCGCAGGCCGAGCATCTGCGCGCCGAGGGCGGGTCGATGCCCGCCGGGGCGCAGCGCGAGGTCCGGCTCATCGCCTCGGGCGTCGAGCTGCGGAGGTAGTCGCTGGACGTCCGCTCCGGACAGCCGGCCGATGCCGCGATGCTGGCCGACCTCGGCGGCCGGCTCTTCCAGCAGGCCTTCGCCGGTGGCAGCACGCCCGAGGACATGCGGGCCTACCTCGCCGAGCACTTCACCGAGGCCGCGCTGAGGCAGGTGCTCTCGACGGCCGGATTCCACCTGCTGGTGCTCGAACACCAGACCGAGCCGGTCGGCTGGGCGCTGCTCGTCGAGGGCACCTCGGCTCCGCGACGCTCGGAGCTCGCGCCAGTCGAGCCGCGGTCCGAGGTGGAGATTCGCCGCTTCTACGTGGAGCCGCGCCTGCAGGGCGGCGACGCGGCGCCGATGCTGATGATGGCCGCGCTCGCCCGGGCGCGGGCGCTCGGTGCCGAGGCGGTGTGGCTCGCGGTCTGGGAGCACAACACCCGCGCCCTGGCCTTCTACGCCAAGCACGGGTTCCGCCGGGTGGGGACCCAGGCCTTCCAGTTTGGCCGCGACACCCAGACCGACGACGTCCTCGTGCGTCCGCTGTCGTTCGCGGTGAGCCTGGCCATCGTCGCCGGTGGCAGCGCCACCCGGCTCTCCGGGGCGTGCAAGCCGCTGCTCCGGGTGCAAGGACGCACGGTGCTGGAGCGGCTTCTGGGACTGCGAACCCTGGCCGACGAGGTGCTGCTGGTGTCCGCCGATCCGCGGCTTCCGGACACCGGGCTCCGGAGGGTGGAGGACGTGGTGGAGGGACGGGGCGCGCCGGGAGGAGTCCAGGCGGCGATGGAGCAGGCCCGCGCCCCCTGGGTGCTGGCGGTCGCCGGGGACATGCCGTTCCTGGATGGGCGCGCGGTGCTCCCGCTGCTCGAGGCGCGCACCGACGCGGTGGACGCGGTGGCCTACACCGTCTCCGGGCGGCTCGAACCGCTGGCGGCGCTGTACCGCAGCGCGCTCGCCCCGCGCTGGGCCGCGGCGCTCGCCGGCGGGGGTGCGTCCTTCCGCGCACTGTGGAGCGGGCTCCGTGGGCGCACCCTGCCGGAGTCGGTGCTCCGCGAGGCCACCGGAGACACCCGCGCGGTGATCAGCCTGAACCTGCCGTTGGACGTGGCCACGTGGGTGGACGCCCCACCAGATCCAGAAGCGTAAGTGCCGGTCACTCCGGGCGGTTTCCTTGCGCCGCGCGAGGCGCCGCTGCTACCGTCGAGGAGCTCCCTGTGGCGATGGTGAAACCCTTCGATCGGGCTGTCTCGGGCTTCAACCACAACATCACCCACGCCGGCCGGGTCTTCCACGTTCAGACGGAGGACTCGGGGGTGAACAACCCCAACATCATCACCCACCTGTTCGTCGGCGGGAACATCCTCGCCAGCAAGAAGACGTCGTACGCCGAGCTGCTCGAGGCCGAGAACCTCCAGGAGCTGGTGCGCCAGCTGATGGAGGACCAGCACAAGCAGATGCTCCGCAACGTGGTGAGCGGGGTGTACGACAACGTCGACGGGGCAGCGCGCTCTTACCAGCCGGGGCAGCTCGCGCCGGCCGCCGCGGGGAAGGGAAGCGCCAAGCCCGCGGCGCCTCGCTCGACCTTGCCGCCCGAGGTGGAGGCGGCGCGGGCGCTGAGCACCCCGCCGCAGATGAACGAGACGGGCGCCCAGACGCTCTTCGGCGAGGACCTCATCAGCGAGAAGAGCCTCGACGAGGTCATCCTGAGCTACCTCGCCGGCGAGAGCGAGAGCTGACCACCCTCCCCGGGGGACCCTCCGCTGCCACCGACGCGCTGGTCACCGGGCGGCGGCGGCCGGGAGGAGGTCACCTCCGCGAGCGCAGACGTCCCGCCGGTGGAGGGGAGCGATGAGGACGTTCCGGTGGTCTCTCCGCGGGGCGTGGCTCGCGGTGCCCGATGCGCCCGAGACGCGGGAGTACCACGACGAGGTCGCGCGCTTCTTCGACCGGCACCTCGGCAGGTGGGTAGGCGCTCAGGGTCCTCCCGCGTCCGAGCCCCCGCGGCAGAAGGCCAGCCGCTTCGCCACCACCTCGAGCGGAAGCGCCACCTCGAGGGACAGGGCCTTGCCCTGCGCCGGTGAGACGCGGGCGAAGCTCAGCAGCTCCGCCGCCTCGTCGTCGCCCCCCGCGCGGGCCTGCACCCGGGCCATGGCCAGGGCACCGCCGAGCGTCTTGCCCAGGTCCTCCAGCTTGCGCCCATCCTCCCCGGACACGTCCGCCACCAGCGCCACGTCGCGCCGGGCGTCGAGGTGCACCTCGACCCGCGAGGCTGCCTCCAGCAGCGCCGTGGCCCAGGGCTCGTTGCCACCGAGCGTCCGGGCCAGGTCGGGGCCGGACACGACCCCGTAGAGCTCGCCGTAGGTCTGCTCGGGCGTGAGCAGGGGCTGCGGGGCGGGGCCACGGCCCTCGACCGCGTCGAGGACGCGGCGCCCATCCTCCTCCGAGTCGCCGAGGTGGAGCAGCGAGTCGCCCCAGCGGGTGGCGACGAGCGTGTTGCCCCCCTGGGCGCGGGGATCGACCGCGGTGATCTGCCCCCGGTCGCCGTAGGGTTCCCCGGTGGCGCTTCCGAGCAGCCCTTCCCAGTTGGCCCGCCGGAAGTCGCCCGAGACCACGATGCCGTGCTCGGTGAAGCCCACCCGGTCGATGTCGCGGAGCGGGTCGATGCCCATCCGCTGGAGCGCCTCGAGCGCGTTCCCCCGACCCTCGCGCTCAGCGAGGCAGCGGAGCAGCAGCTCGCCCAGCGGCGAGTTCCGGAGCGCGTTGACCTCCAGCACCATCCCCGACCCCGCGCCTCCCGCGGAGAGCGCCGCGAGCATCGGATCGCGCACCTCGGTTCGCCGCGGGCCCGCGTCCGTGACCGCCGGCGTGAGCCGGGAGAGCATCCGCTGCCGCTCCGCCGGCCGGAGCTGCCGAGGCATCTCCACCTCGGGCCGGGCAATCGGAGCGGCGGACTCGGGGATGCGCACCAGCCACGCCGCGGCGATGACCAGGAGCGCGGCGGCGAGCAGCCACAGCCAGCGGCGCTCCATCAGAAGTCCCTCCGCTCGAAGCGCCAGGCTGCCAGGGCGAGCAGCGCCGCGGCGAAGGCCAGGGTGCCGGCCAGGAGCCGCACCAGCCCGCCCGGCGCCAGCGGCGCACTGGAGGCGAGGGCACCGGCGGCGTCGGCCAGCTTGCCGAGCGGAGGCACCACCGCGGTGAGCCCGGCGAAGAGCGTGCGGCCGACTCCGCGGCCCATGACCTCGAGCAGGGCCACCCGGTGGGTCGCGAGCAGGCCGAGGAGGACCAGCGAGGCGCCGGTGGCGGCGGAGAGCGCGGCGCTGCGCACCCAGACCGTCACCGCCAGCATGCCGGCGTACACGCTCCCGAACGCCACCGCCGCCAGCACCGAGGACACCACCGGCCAGCCGGTCCAGACGCCGGTCTTCGCGCCCAGCACCAGCACCAGGCCCGCCGAGGCGTACACCGCGCCGGCGAGCGCGAGCGCGAGCACGCCGAGGAAGGTGCCGAGGAGCAGCTCCCAGCGACGCACCGGCAGCGAGAGCAGGTACTCGATGCGCCCCGGTGACAGCAGCGCCGGCCCGAAGTCCGCACACCCGAGGACGCCGAAGCAAAGCCCTCCCCAGAAGACGACCTGGCTCGCCACGAGGAACACCGGCCGGAGCGCCACGTCCGCCGGCTGGATCTGGTGGTAGAGCGGCTGACCGAAGAGGCGGGTCGCGGCCAGCGCGCCGTCCACCACCTCCAGGCGAAGGCTGGTCACGATGAGAATGAGCAGACCCGTCAGGGCCAGCGCCAGCGCGAGGAACCAGCGTCTCGCCGCTGCCTCCCGGAGCAGATCCAGCGCCACCACGATCGAGATCATGCCGCCCCCGCGGCGAGCGCCTCGGTCAGGACCTCCTCGAGGTCCCGCGAGGCACGCTCCAGCTCCACCAGCAGCGCCCCGGCAGCCCGGGCACCGTCCAGGGCCCGGTTCAGGGCCGGAGCGTCCGGCGCGGCGATCTCCCACGCCCCGCCCTCCGCGGGCTCGAACCCGAGGGCCAGCAGCGCCTCGGGCGCCAGCGGCGGTCCGGGGGCGAAGCGGACGCGCCAGCGCTGCTGGACCGAGGTCAGCGCCTCCAGTGGACCGGAGCGGACCAGCCGTCCTCGCGAGAGGATGCCGATGCGCTTGCAGATACGCTCGGTCTCCGAGAGCAGGTGCGAGTTGATGAAGAGCGTGGCCCCCCGCGCGAGCTCGGCGGCGAGGAGCTGGCGGATCTCCACCCGGCCGAGCGGGTCGACGCCGTCGGTGGGCTCGTCGAGCACCAGGAGGTCGGGGGCGCCCACCAGCGCCGCGGCCAGCCCGAGCCGCTGGCGCATGCCCTTGCTGAAGCCGCGGATCCTCCGCTCGGCGGCTTCGGCCAGGCCCACCCGAGCCAGGAGCCCGTCCAGGCCGGAGCGCTCGGGGCGCAAGGCCTTCAGCCGGGCCACGCTCGCCAGGAAGGCGCGCGGGGTCCATGCGCCTGGCAAGGTGAGCCGCTCCGGAAGGTAACCGACGCGGGCCCGCGAGCGCGGGTCCTCGGGGCGACCACCGAGCAGCTCCACCGTGCCCGAGTCGGGGTGGGCGATGCCCAGCAGGCACTTGATGAACGTCGTCTTCCCCGCGCCGTTGGGCCCGATGAGGCCGAACGCCTCGCCGCGCGGCACCTCCAGATCCACCCCGTCGAGCGCCACCGACTCGGTACGGCCGAACCGGGTGCGAAAGCGCTTGTGAAGAGAGGTGGCGGCGAATGCGGCCGACATCGGCTCCCGCAGCCTCCCATCTCGGAGGCGCGACATCCACGTCCCGGGCTCACACCCACCCGCGGCCGCGGGGCCGGAAGAGCAGGACCAGGAGCACCACCCCGGTCTGCGCCACCACCACCCCGGGCCGCAGCTCGCCCATCGCCCACACCACCGCGTCGTCGAGGGCCATCGCCGCCGGCAGCGCCCAGAAGGCCCAGCGCCGCATCCGCCAGAGCCCCCAGAGCGCCAGGGTCAGGGTCCCGGTGGTGACCAGGACATAGGGCACGTACCCCGGCCCGAAGGCCCGCCCCTGGCCGCTGGTCGCGGCGTGCAGCCAGGTCGCGACGAGGAGCATCGCCCCGGCCAGATACACCCCCGTCACGGGCCACGGACGCCCCTGGGCGCGGGCCGCAGCGAACGGTCGCTCGTCCTCGGGCGCGCCGGCCATGGCCAGTGTTAATACGCCCGCATGCACCTCGTCGCTGCCGTGCTCGCCCTCACCACCCTGTCCTCGGGAGGCCCGCCCGTGTCGGTTCACGACTTCAAGGTGAAGACCATCGACGGCAAGGAGGCCTCCCTCGCCGACTACAAGGGGAAGGTGCTGCTCATCGTCAACACCGCCTCGCAGTGCGGCTACACCCCGCAGTACGCCGGCCTCGAAGCGCTGTACGAGAAGTACCGCGAGCGGGGCTTCACCGTGCTCGGCTTCCCCTCCAACGATTTCGGTGGGCAGGAGCCGGGGAGCAATTCCGAGATCAAGAAGTTCTGCGAGCTCCGCTACAAGACCACCTTCCCGCTCTTCTCCAAGATCCCGGTGAAGGGTCCGGACGCCGACCCGCTCTACAAGTACCTGACCGGCCTGCCGGGGAAGCAGGGCGGCGCCATCACCTGGAACTTCAACAAGTTCCTGATCGCCCCGGACGGGAAGGTCATCGAGCACTTCGACAGCCGCGTCGAGCCGATGTCGCCCGAGCTGACCGGCAAGCTCGAGCAGGTGCTTCCGCAGAAGGGGTGACCGACGGGGCCCGGGCCGCCTTGACTGCGGCCGCCCTGACCTAGCGTCGCCGCGGGCCCGCGTCCGGAGACTGGCTGGTGAGCGCCTGGGGAGCCTCGGCCCGCTCGACCGCGGCGTCGTGGGCGAGGATCCGGTCCACCCGCTTGGAGAGCGCCTTGCCCTTGCTGCTGCGAAGCGCGGAGCGCAGGTCGGTCACCAGCTGTCGGTGACGATCCCGGAGGTGGGCGAGAGCCGAGTCCTTGTCCGCCACCTGCTCGGTGAGCCGGGCGGCGGCGGCCCGGAGCTCGTCGGTCTTCTCCGACGAGGTGATGACCTGACGCCGGGAGTCCTTCTGGTCCGCCTCGAGCTTGTTCGCCCGCGAGGCGTACTCGTCGGCCATTCGCATCGCCTGGTAAGCTCGGGCAGTCTGGTCGTCGATCAGCTTCTTGGCGTAGAGCGAGACCACGGTGAGCGCCACCACCGCCAACCCCGCCACCATCCACGGGAGGACGAGGGGCGAGCGCTGCCTCGGGAGGGGGGCCGGCGTCAGCTCGGCCTCGGCCACGGGCTCGGGAAACTGGAAGTCGTCGCTCATCGAGGGACTCTTGACCCCCGAGTCTGGCACGGAAAGGTCGTTCCGTGGCCGAGTGAGCCCCGTTCTGCAACAATCCAGTCGCACCGACAGCCGATGATCCAGATGTTCCACGTCACCAAGGCGTACCCCGGCGACCCGCCGGCGCTGGTCGACGTGAACCTGACGGTGGAGAAAGGTGAGTTCGTGTTCCTCACCGGCCCCTCGGGTGCGGGAAAGACGACGCTCCTCCGACTCGTCTTCTGCGCCGAGCCGGCCACCCGGGGGCAGATCCTGGTCGGCGGGCGGAACGTGGCGCGCATCCGCCAGTCGAGCATCCCCTTCCTCCGGCGCAACATCGGGGTGGTCTTCCAGGACTTCAAGCTGCTGCCCCACCGCACGGTGCTGGACAACGTGGCGCTCGCGCTCGACGTGCTGGGGGTGGCCCGCGACGAGGCCCGGCAGCGCGCGAACCGGATGCTCAAGCTGGTGGGGCTGCAGCACAAGACCGAGAGTCTGCCCCTCAAGCTCAGCGGTGGAGAGCAGCAGCGGGTGGTCATCGCCCGGGCGCTGGTGAACGAGCCGGCGCTGCTGCTGGCGGACGAGCCCACCGGCAACCTCGACCCCGGGCTCACCCAGGAGACCATGAGCTTGCTCTCGGACGCCAACGTGCGCGGGACGACGGTGGTGGTGGCCACGCACGACCTGGCGATGGTGGAGCGCTCGCACAAGCGGGTGGTCCGGCTGGAGAGGGGTCGCATCGTCTCCGACGCGGGCGGGCCGGCGGCGGTCCGGCGGGTGGGGTAGGGCGGAGGCTCCTTGGGCGCGGTCGCGAAGGCGCAGACGTTCTGGCGTTCGGCAGTGGAGGGCATCCGGCACCAGCCGTTCGTCCACGCCGTCTCCACGGTGACCCTCGCCATCGCCCTGTTCACCCTCGGGCTGGCGCGCTCGGCGGCGCACGAGCTGGACCGACTGGTGGGGAGCCTGGGCGGCGAGGTGCGGGTGACGGTGTACCTCGACCCGCGCGCCTCGCCCGAGGCCCGGGCCGCGGTGGCGGCCACCCTGCGCGAGCGGAGCATGGCGGTGGACGAGGTGACCCCGCGGGCGGCGCTGGAGCGGCTGGTCAGGGAGCTGGGGCCGGCCGCCGAGTCGCTGCGCGGGCTGTCGGAGGAGCCACTCCCGCCGTCGCTGGAGGTCCGGGTGCCGGAGCGGATGCGCGCCCCCGATTCGCTGCGGGCGCTCGCCGCCGAGCTGCGCGGGACGCCGGCCGTGACCGGGGTCGACTACGGCGAGCAGGCCGTGGAGCGGCTCGCGGCCCTCGCCCGCGCGGTGCGCTGGGCGGGGTGGGTGGCCTTCGTGGTCCTGGTGGGGGCGACCCTGATCATCGTCTCCGCCACCCTCCAGCTCGCCATCTACGCGCGGCGGGAGGAGGTGGAGATCCAGAAGCTGGTCGGAGCGACCGACCGGTTCGTCCAGGCGCCGTTCCTACTCGAGGGAGCGCTCCAGGGGCTCGCCGGGGCAGCGCTGGCCATCACCGGGCTCCTCGTCTTCCGGCAGACGCTGTCCCCCCAGCTCGCGACCCTGCTCTCCTTCCTCCGGCTCCCCGGCGTCACCGCCGACGCGCGGCCGTGGATGGAGGCCCTGGAGCTCGGGCTCGCCGGGGCGGCGCTGGGCCTCTCCGGGAGCTACCTCGCGGTTCACCGGTTCCTTCGCGCATGAGGTCCGGGTCGGTGCTCCTCCTGGCCGCCGTGGTCGGGACGGCCGCGGCCGCGGCCGAGCCCGCCGCGGAGGCCGACCCGCTCGAGGCCCAGCGCACGCTGCTGAAGGCGCTCCGCGCGCAGTCGGGGAACGCCGAGGCGGCGTTCTCGGTCTATGCCGGGCTGGCGCGGGTGTCGGCGGCGCGGGCGGCGGCCCTGTCGGCGCAGATGCGGGTACTCGGCACTCGCCTCGCCGCCACCGAGGCCGAGGAGGCCCTCGCCCGGGCAGTGCTCGAGTCGCGGGTGGAGCGGCTCCGGCCGAGGCTGGTGTCGCTCTACCGCCTCACCCAGCGCAGCCCCCTCGAGGTGCTGCTCCCCGCCCAGGACGTGGCCACCTTCGCCTGGCGGGCGCGGGCGCTCTCCTCGCTGGTCAAGAGCGACCTCGCCGCGCTCGACGAGATGCGCTCGGTGGTGCTCTTCCAGCGCTCGCGGCTCGAGCAGCTGGATGCCTGGAAGCGCCAGATGGGCGGCCGGCTCGCGGAGCTGCGCGCCGAGGCCGAGGAGGCGGCCGAACAGCAGACCGAGCTCGGCGAGGCGCTGCAGCTGCTCCAGGCCAAGGCACGCGCCGCGGGCACGGTGCTGGCCGAGCTGGGCCGCTCCCGGGCCCAGCTCCAGGCGCTGGCCGCGGTCCTGGAGGAGCCGGAGCCGACCGGGTTCGGCGCACTCCGCGGAAAGCTGCCCCTCCCCGCCCCGGGGCACGTGGAGGTGGCCTTCGGCCGGCTGGTGCACCCCAGGTTCAACACCGTGACGGTGCAGAAGGGGCTCGACATCCGCGCGGCGCCGGGCGCCCCGGTGCATGCGCTCGCCCCCGCCACCGTGGCCTGGACGGGGTGGCTCGGCGGGTACGGAAATCTCGTGGTGCTCGACCAGGGCGACGGGTACCACACCATCTACGCCCACCTGGCCGAGGTGCTCCGCCCGGTCGGGTCCCGCGTCTTTCCGGGCGAGGTGGTGGGGACGGTGGGGGACAGCGGATCGCTGAAAGGGGCATACCTCTACTTCGAGGTTCGCCGCCGCGGGCTGGCGGTGGACCCGATGCCCTGGGTCGGCGCAGCGATGGCCCGAGCACCCTGAGTCCATCTTGACGCACCGCGGCAGGGTGCTTACGTTGGTTGCGTGAACCTCCTGGCCACGGTGCAGGGGTACGTGCGGAGGCGGCTCATCGCCGCCGGCGTCGGCTCCGACCTGCACCTGGTGGCCGGCCATGCGGTCCACGCCTACCGGGTGGCGGGGACCGGCGTGGGGCCGCCGGTGCTGCTGGTCCACGGGCTGGGCGGGAGCGCCAACGGGTGGGTGCGCGTGCTGCGTCCGCTGGCCCGCGACTTCTCCGCGGTCTACGCGGTGGACCTTCCGGGGAACGGCTTCTCGCCGCTGCCCGCGTCCGGACCGCTCACCCTGGAGGAGCAGCTCTCGGTGCTCCACGCCTTCTGTCGCGAGGTGGTGAAGGCGCCGGCGTTCGTGGTGGGGAACTCACTCGGCGGGGCGCTGTCGGTCATCCTGGGCGCGGTGCACCCCGAGGACGTGGTGGCGCTGGGCCTGGTCTCGCCGGCCGGCGGGCAGATGTCTCCGGAGTCGATGGCCGAGCTGATGCGAGTGCTCGACGTGCGCACCACCGCCGATGCGGTCCGGCTCACCCGCCGGCTGTTCCATCGCGCGCCGCTGGTGGCGATCCTCTTCGCCCCCGAGCTGAAGAAGATGCACGCCACGCCCGCGGTGCGGGCGCTGCGCACCCACGCCCAGCAGCGCCACCACATCCCCCCCGATCTCATCGCCGGCCTGCGGGCGCCCACCCTGCTGCTCTGGGGGGCGAGCGAGAAGCTGCTCCCGCGCGAGCAGCTCGACTGGTACCGGGCGCATCTCCCATCCGGAGCGCGCATCGAGGTGGTGCCGGGCTTCGGCCACGTGCCGCAGATGGAGCGGCCCCGCGAGCTGGTGCAGCGGCTCCGCGGCTTCGCCGAGGAGCTCGGGCTCCTGGCGGTCAGCCCCCGTGCGCCGGTCGAAGCGCCTGCCCCGTCGTGAGGAAGTGGTTGAGCGCCCGCTCCCACTCCCGCATCGCCTGGAGGTAGGCCTTTGGCGTCTTGCTCCTCACCAGCGCCACGCCGGGGGCGCCCAGCGCGGTCCAGGTGTAGCGGACGGTGGCGATGCTCCGGGTCTCTCCGTCGGGCCGGAGGCGGATGTCGATCTCGGTCACGTCCGAGCCGGGGGTGAGGTGGACGTAGTGCAGGTGTCCCGCCGCGGGCTCCCAGGTGTCCAGCAGCCACACCGTGTCCTGAGCCTGCGCGGGCGGGTGCCCGGGGTGCCGGATGACGAACAGCGTGCCCGCGCCGCCGCCCGGCGGCTCCCAGCGCATCTGCGGTTCCCAGCCGTGGGCCCAGGCGCGCTCGCCGAGCGGGGTGAGCAGGGGCAGCACCCGGTCCGGCGCCGCCTGGAGGTGTTGCTGGTAGACGTGGCTCACCCGCTCCGGCGCGTCCGGCGCGTCCGGCGGGGCGGCGGCGAGGGCCGCGGCGACGAGGGGAACGAGGCTCATGGGGACTTCCTCTTGGACTGTGGCGAGTCGTCGCCGTCGATGGTCTCGGAGAGGGCGTGGAGCACCGCCTGGAAGCCGCGCAGGTCCCGCTCGGTGAGGCGCCCCAGCGCACGCTCCTCGAGCGCCGCGAGGTGCTGGTGCACCCGGGCCGCGGTGCGGGCACCGTTCCGAGTGAGCCGGACGGTGAAGGAGCGGCGGTCCTCCGGACGCACGTCCCGGGTCACCTCGCCCCGCGACTCCAGCCGGTCGAGGTAGCTGGTCAGGGTCGAGCGCTTGTGGGCGAACGCGCGGTGGAGCTCCGCCACCGAGCACGGTCCGGCCTCGGCCAGATGGGCGAGGAGGTGCGCTTCGCCCTGGGACAGCGCCAGCGGCGGCTCCGCGGCGTCGAGGTACAGCCCGATGCGATGGGTGGTGCGGTGGACGAAGGGGATCAGCTGGAGCCGTGCTTTCATGCCGGATTCGGATACTACGAATACGTAATGAATGTCCAGCGCCCTCCCCGGGATTCGCCTCCCCGGGCCGGGGCGGGCTACGCTCCGCCGGGCACACCCCGTGAACGTTCTCTCTCCGCTGCTCCTGCTGACCACCCTGGCCGCTGCCCCCGCCCCGGCGCCCGCTCCGGACGACGCCACCTACCGGCAGCTCGAGCTCTTCGCCCGGGTGCTCAGCTACGTGCAGAACAACTACGTGGAGAAGGTGGACGAGCGGCAGCTGGTCTACGGCGCGATCCGCGGGATGCTGGAGACCCTCGACCCGCACACCGTCTTCATGCCCCCGGAGATCTTCAAGGAGATGAAGATCGACACCTCGGGCGAGTTCGGCGGCCTGGGGCTGGACGTGGTGAAGCGCGGCGACGCCCTGGTGGTGGTCTCACCGCTGGACGACACCCCGGCGGCTCGGGCCGGCATCCAGCCCGGCGACGAGATCCTCGCCATCGACGGCGAGAGCACCGCGGGGATGGACGTGGCCCGGGCCGGCGCCAGGATGCGCGGCCCGGCCGGGCAGCGGGTCACGCTCACCCTGATGCGGGCCGGCTTCCAGCAGCCTCAGGACATCGTCCTCCTCCGCGACCACGTCCGCATCGTCTCCGTGCAGGGGGCGCTCTACGGAGGCATCGGCTGGGTGCGGCTCAAGAACTTCCAGGAGCGCACCGACGCCAGCCTCAAGCGCGAGCTGGACCGGCTCCGCACCGAGAACGGCGGGCGTGAGCTGTCCGGCCTGGTGCTCGACCTGCGGAACAACCCCGGTGGGCTGCTCGACCAGGCGGTCGCGGTCAGCGACCGGTTCCTGCCGGGCCGCCTCCCCATCGTGACCACCAAGGGACGCGCGGGGCGGAGCCTCACCGAGGAGAGGAGCAAGGACCCGGGCACCGAGCCCGACTATCCGATGGTGGTCCTGGTCAACGCCGGGAGCGCCTCGGCCTCGGAGGTGGTGGCCGGCGCGCTGCAGGACCATGGCCGGGCCACGGTGCTGGGAACCCAGACCTTCGGGAAGGGCTCGGTGCAGACGGTCATCGAGCTCGAGGATGGCAGCGGCCTCAAGCTCACCATCGCCCGCTACTACACCCCCAAGGGACGAAGCATCCAGGAGCGGGGCATCGAGCCCGACTTCCTCGTCCCCGCCGAGGGCACCGCGCGGGAGCTGCGGGAGAAGGACCTCCGGCGGCACTTCCGGAACCCCGACGCCGGCACCGCCGACACCGCGCGCCGGCTCCCCCCGCAGCCGGCCTGGGAGGTGAGCCAGAAGGTCGCCGATCCGCAGCTGCGCGCCGCGCTCGACTTCCTCCATTCCCATTCCCGCGGGCCGGGGCAGAAGGCCGCCGCGCGCTGAGCCCTGGTCGGGCCGGGCCCGGAGATCAGGGCGCTGTAACGCTCCGGGGCGACCCGGTACGTCGAGGCGGAGGAACCGCACCGACCCATGGCCATCGTCAATTCCGAATCGGGAACCCGCGTCGACGAGATCGCGGACGGCATCTACCGCATCAGCACCCCGGTCCCGGTCATCCCCGGGGGCTTCACCTTCAACCAGTTCCTCATCGAGGACGAGTCGCCGCTGCTCTTTCACACCGGCCTTCGAAGGCTGTTCCCGCTGGTGCGCGAGGCGGTGGCCCACGTGCTCGGCGACGCGGGCCGGCTCCGGTACGTCTCCTTCTCCCACTACGAAGCGGACGAGTGTGGGTCCCTGAACGACTGGCTGGCCGTGGCGCCCCGAGCCGAGCCGGTGTGCAGCGTCACCGCGGCGATGGTGTCGGTGAACGACGTGGCAGCCCGTCCCGCCCGCGCCCTGGCCGACGGAGAGGAGCTGTCAGTCGGCCGGCGGTCGGTACGGTGGATCGACACCCCGCACCTGCCCCACGGCTGGGAGAGCGGTCTCCTGTTCGAGCCGGGCAGCCGGACGCTCCTCTGCGGGGACCTGTTCACCGCGGGCGGTGCCGACGTCCCGCCGCTGAGCACGTCGGACGTTCTCGGGCCGGCGCTGGCGATGCAGGAGGCCGTTCCCTACCTGGTCCGGGGTCCCCACGTCCGGCCGTTGCTGGAGAAGCTCTCCAGGCTCGAACCGGGGGTCCTGGGGCTGATGCACGGCAGCTCCCACGAGGGGGACGGCGGCCGGGCGCTCCTCGCGCTGGCAGATGCACTCGGCGGCTGACGCGGCGGTCCCGGCGCGGTGGTACCGTCCTCTGCCGATGAGGGCCGAGGCGTCCGACGCCGCGCTGCTCGCGGCAATCGCCCGAGGAGGCGCCGGTCTCCGCGAGGCGGAGCGCGCGCTTTGCCGCCGCTACGCGCCCCGCATCCGGCTCTACGGCCTGCGCCACCTCCGCGACGAGGATCGGGCCCGCGACCTGGTCCAGACGGTGCTCCTGGCCGTCCTCCAGGCTGCCCGCGAGGAACGGGTGCGGGAGCCCGAGCAGCTGGTGCGCTTCGTTCTCGGCACGTGCCGGAACGCGGTGCTGCGTCTGCGGGAGCTGGACCGGCGTGCCGAGCCGGCCGCCGACGAGGTGCTGGTGGCCGCCGCGGGCACCGAGACCCCCCGGGATCCGGTGAATGCGGCGGTGCTGCTGCGTTGCCTCGGCGCGCTGGGCGACCGTGCGCGCCGGGTCCTCGAGCTCTCCTTCCACGAGGAGCTGGAGAGTGACGAGGTTGCCAGCCGCCTCGCGCTCACCCGGGGCAACGTCCGCGTCATCCGCCACCGCGCCCTGGCTGCGCTCCGCGCCTGCCTCGACGCTCCGGTCCGGGAGGGTGCATGAGCTGCGCGTCACCGCTCTCCTGGGAGACCCTCGTGGACTGGTGGGTCCGCGACCTGGACGAGGCCGCGGCGTCGTCCGTCGAGGAGCACGTCTTCGGGTGCGAGGTGTGCTCCGGCGTCGCCAGCCGGGTGGCGGCGACCGCGGAGGCGCTGCGCACGATGATCCCGCCGGTGGTGCGGCCAGCCCGTCTGGAGGGACTGGCCCGCGCCGGCGTCCGCATCTTCGAGAACCCCATCGCCCCCGGACAGACCAGCGACTTCCACTTTCCGGCGAGCGCCGATCTCGCGGTGCACGTGCTCGGGGGTCTCGCCTTGGGCACCGGAGCCAAGGTGGAGGTCACCCTCCGCTCGCTCGCCAGTGGCACCGTGCTCGCTCACGTGGAGGACGCGCCGTTCGATGCCCGACGGGGTGCGGTCTACCTGGCCTGCCAGCGGGACTACGCGCAGCTCGACCCCGACCTGGTGGCCGAGGTGCGCGTGGGGAAGGACCCTCCGGCAGCGCAGTACACGATCCTCCACCACTTCTGAGCCCGGACCGCCGGGGCGGTCTCAAGTTGTCGCTTTCACTGACACGGCGTGTCAGCCGCCATCGAGGTGTTTGTAAGTGGTCGGAATCGTTTGACACCAGGGGGTCACATTCCTATTGTGCCGCGCCGCCCCGGAACCGGACACTCGGGCGTGGGGACCAGGGGCCAGCGCCAGAGATGACCAGCGTCGAGATCGTATTCCTGGGCGTGTACTTCGCCGTCCTCTGCGTGCTCGCCGTCTACGGCTCTCACCGCTACCGGATGGCGTTCCTGTACTACCGGCACAAGTTCAAGATCCCGACGCCCAACGGCAACCTGGCCCAGCTGCCGCGGGTGACCATCCAGCTGCCGGTGTTCAACGAGATGTACGTGGTGGAGCGGCTGATCGAGGCCGTCTGCCGGATCGAGTACCCGCGCGAGCTGCTCGAGATCCAGGTCCTGGACGATTCCACGGACGAGACCTGCGGCATCGCCCGCGCCGCCGTGGAGCGCCACCGCCGCGCGGGACAGGACGTCACCTACATCCACCGGACCAACCGCAAGGGCTTCAAGGCCGGCGCGCTGGAGCACGGGCTCCTGACGGCCAAGGGCGAGTACGTCGCGGTGTTCGACGCGGACTTCGTCCCGGCCCCGGACTTCCTGACGCGCACCGTGCCCTTCTTCGCCGACCCGAAGGTGGGCATGGTGCAGGTGCGCTGGGGCCACCTGAACCGCGAGTTCTCCATCCTCACCCAGGCCCAGAGCATCTTCCTCGACGGCCACTTCATCATCGAGCACACCGCGCGGAACCGCTCCGGCTGTTTCTTCAACTTCAACGGCACCGCCGGCATCTGGCGCCGCTCCACCATCGGTGACGCGGGCGGCTGGCAGCACGACACGCTCACCGAGGACCTGGACCTGAGCTACCGCGCCCAGCTCAAGGGCTGGCAGTTCATCTTCCTGCCCGAGGTGGTGTCCCCCGCCGAGGTCCCGGTGGACATGAACGCCTTCAAGAGCCAGCAGCACCGCTGGGCCAAGGGCTCGATCCAGACCGCCCGGAAGCTGCTCCCCACCATCCTCCGGTCGAACCAGCCGTTCGCGGTGAAGCGCGAGGCGTTCTTCCACCTCACCAACAACATCGCCTACCTCCTGATGGTGCTGCTGTCGGTGCTGATGCCGCTGTCGATGGTGGTGCGCTTCAACCACGGCATGTACTCGACGCTCTTCCTCGACCTGCCGTTCTGCCTCGCGGCCACCGCCTCGGTGTGCTTCTTCTACGTGGCCACCCAGAGCGAGCTGGGGCTCACCGGCTGGCAGCGGGTGAAGTACCTACCGTTCATCATGTCGCTGGGCATCGGGCTGGCGATCAACAACGCCAAGGCGGTGATCGAGGCCCTGCTGAACCAGCAGAGCGCCTTCGCCCGCACGCCGAAGACCGGCAGCGAGGGGAAGAGCATCCGCTCGAGGGTGAAGCGGAGCTACCGCGGCGCCCGGAGCATGATGCCGCTGCTCGAGCTGGGCTTCGGGCTCTACTTCTCCGGTGCGCTCTGGTTCGCCATCGACGCGCACATCTGGACGTCGGTGCCGTTCCTGGTGCTGTTCCAGGTGGGGTTCCTGTACGTCGGGGCGATGAGCCTCTTCCAGGGCCGCTCCATGGACCGCCGGGCGCTGTCCCCGGCGGTGGCGCCGGCAGCGTCGGCGCAGCGCGCGGCCTGAGCGGCGACCTCCTCTCGGTCTCGAGCGCGCACTCACCCCCGCGCTGCCCTTGGGCTGGCGGGCCGGATCAGGACCGCTGCTCGGGCAACGCGTGCGATGGCTCAGGTCCCGGCGTCGCTGGGCGGCCGCACCAGCAGGTAGCTCCGCGTCTCGGGCGGTGAGGCGTCCACCGCCGCGCACTGCCCGTCCACCCGCATGCGCTCCACCGTGCGCAGGAGGAGCCCCCCGTCGGGGCACCCGGTGAGCTCCACCGGGAGGCTGGCCTCGCAGCCCGGGCCCGTGGCGCCCATCCGCGGCGCCCGCGTCTCGCCGGTGAGGCCGCTCGCGGTGCGCCGGAGCACCACCCGAGCGCTGCTCGCCCGGTCGGGCGTGCCACCGTCCGCCCAGTGGCGCTCGACGTCGAGCACCACCGTGCCGCCATCGTCGCTGGCGCGGTAGCTCCAGCTGGGGTCGGAGGCGAGCACCCAGCGCCCGGCGAAGTCACCCCCGCAGCCCTCGGGGAGCGCGCGGGCGACCGGGGTGGCCGGTGGGGGCGGCGGAGGGGCCGCGCACGCGGCGAGGAGAGCGAACGCGCCGCCGACCACGACCAGCCGCCGGCCAGGAGGCCGTCTCCAGCAGCGGGGGATGACGACGGGCCCCCGCATCACGCCGCCTGGAACAGCGCCTCCACGAACTCGTGTGGATCGAACGGCCGGAGGTCCGCCACCTTCTCGCCCACCCCCACCCAGGTGACCGGAATCTTCAGCTCGTCGCTGATCCCGATGACCACCCCGCCCTTGGCGGTGCCGTCGAGCTTGGTGAGCGCGATGCCGGTCACCCCCACCGCCTCCTGGAACTGCTTGGCCTGGGCGATGGCGTTCTGGCCCACGGTGGCATCGAGGATGAGGAGCACCTCGTGCGGCGCGCCGGGCAGCGCCTTGGCGATGACCCGCTTCACCTTCTTCAGCTCCTCCATCAGCGGGGTCTTGGTGTGGAGGCGTCCGGCGGTGTCGACCAGCACCGCGTCGGCGCCCTCGGCCACCGCGCGCTTGACCGCGTCGAACACCACCGCGCCGGGGTCGGAGCCGTCCGGCCCGCGGACCAGGGTGGCGTGGGCGCGCTCGGCCCAGATGTCCAGCTGCTCGCTGGCGGCGGCGCGGAAGGTGTCCCCGGCGGCGATGACCACCTTCTTGCCGTCGCGGGTCAGCTTCGCCGCCAGCTTGCCGATGGTGGTGGTCTTCCCGGAACCGTTCACCCCCACCACCATGGTCACGTGCGGCGGGCCGCCGCCCTCGAGCGAGGCGGGGCGCGGGAGCGAGACCATCCGCTCGACCTCGGAGCGGATCAGCCCCTTCACCCGGCCCACGTCGCCCAGCTCGCGCCGCTTCAGCCGGTCGCGGGCGGCATCCACCAGCCCGGACGCGGTGCGGACGCCGATGTCGGCGGAGAAGAGGATCTCCTCCAGCTGGGCGAGCACGCTGTCGTCCACCACCGCGCCGCGGGAGAAGAGCCCGTTGAGCCGGGCCATGAAGCCCTCGCCCCGCGTGCGCGCCAGGCCCGCGGCCAGCGTCCGCCCCGCCTCGGCCTCGGCGCGCGCCCGGGCCTCCTCCTCGGCACGGAGCCGGGCAGCCTCCGCCGCCTCGCGGGCCCGGGCCTCCTCCTCGCCACGAAGTCGGCGTCCCTCGGCCTCCTCGCGCAGGCGGCGCTCGCGGGCCTCGGCCTCGGCGGCCTTCTTCGCCCGGTACTCCTCGCGCTTCGCCTCCTCCTCGCTCTTCTTGAGTTCCCGGGCCTCCGCTTCCAGCCGGGCGCGCTCGGTGGTCTCGGCCTCGGCGCGAGCCGCGTCCTGGATGGCGCGCCGCTCGCGGGCGATCGCCTCGGCGCGGGCCCGAGCGGTTGCGGCCTCCTCGCGGGCGCGCACCTCGTCCGGGCCGGGGACGACTTCCGGCCGGACCGGCGGCGGGGCCGGCAGCTCGGATAGGGCAGGGGGGGGCGCCTCGGCCCGGCGACGCGCGCCCGCCCGGATCGCGAGCGCGGCCGATGCCGCGACGACCACGAGGAGACCTC
Source organism: Myxococcaceae bacterium (assembly GCA_035519675.1). Classification (GTDB taxonomy): domain Bacteria; phylum Myxococcota; class Myxococcia; order Myxococcales; family Myxococcaceae; genus RPRB01. The sequence continues at coordinate 104,189 of DATIWB010000100.1, read as the reverse complement.
CCCCGAGGAGCTCGATCTGGTGAAGGTCGAGACCGAGGAACAGCTCGGGCGGCGGGGCGGGAACCTGGGCCAGCAGCGGGAACGGCGACATGAGGCGCCCCTCTTACGTCAACTGACGCTTCCGTCGACACCCGGTCTGTGCGCTAAGAGTCTCCCCACCGCATGCGCCGCGCGTTCGCCCTCCTCTCCCTGCTCAGCATCCTCCCGTCTTGCATCGTCGAGGCGCCCACCTCCGAGAAGTCGGGCGCCGCGGCGCAGTCCTCCCGGGCCCAGGTGAAGCCTGTTCCGGTGAAGAACGGCGCGGTGCTGGGCGACCTCGCCGAGCTGGTGGGGGCCACCTTCGCCCCTCCCTCGCTGTCGGTGGGAGACGGGACGCGGGTGGTGCTGGTGTTCCGGGTCATCAAGCCCACCACCGACGACTGGCAGGTCTTCGTCCACGTCGAGGACTCCGAGGGACGCGGGGAGCGACTCAACGCGGACCACCCGCTGCGGGCCCCCACCAGCCGCTGGAAAGCCGGGGAGGTGGTGCAGGACGAGTTCGTCCTCACCCTGCCGCCGGGATGGAAGTCGCGCGCGGTGAACGTCTTCGTCGGCCTGTGGCTGCCCTCGACCAACGCGCGGATGAAGGTCCGGAACCCGGAGGCGGTCCGCACCGACGGGAGCGACCGGGTGCTGCTGGTGCAGCTGCCCGTCGTCGGCTGAGAAAGAAAAAACCGGAGTGGCCCTGTAAGCCGAGTTCTGTTCCCCGGGCGGAGTCTCCCCCGTCCGGGACGGTGAACATTCCTCTAGGGCCCTGGTTGCCCAGGGGCCTCGTCAGCGAGCAACCCGGGAGTCGAGGGGCGGGCAGCCCCTGTTCCGCCGTGAAGCGGAACGCTCCCTGCTGGCTCTTGCTCCGGGTGGGGTTTGCCGTGCCGGTCAGGTCACCCTGGCCGCGGTGCGCTCTTACCGCACCGTTTCACCCTTGCCTCGAGGCGCCGTTGCCGGCGTCCCCGTGGCGGTCTGTTTTCTGTGGCACTGTCCTTCGACTCGCGCCGACTGGCCGTTAGCCAGCACCCTGCCCTGTGGAGCTCGGACTTTCCTCCCGCTGTCCCGTGCTGCGACAGCCGGCGTTCACCCGGGCCACTCCGGCACCTCTCGCTTAGCGCGGCCGGGGGCCAGGCGCCACTCGGGGGGCCTCGGCTGCCGCCGCGGTCAGCCGGCGCTGGCCGGGGCGGTGACGCCCGGAAGGTCGCGGGCGGGCGCGGCCCGGAGCCGTGCGTCACGGAGGACCAGGGCGATCGCGGTCGCGAGGTACAGGCCGCCACGGAGCCAGGACAGCCGCGTGGCGTCGGCGCCGCCGAACATCGGTCCGGCGAACTCGCCGCCGAACGTGTTCTGCGCGGTGTGCATCAGCAACGGAAGAAGCACCGCCCCGCCGGACACCTGGTACAGCCAGGCGAACACCACCGACGCGGACATGATGCCGATGAGGCCGGGGACCACCTCGCCCGGCCGGGCGAGCAGCAGCGGCAGGTGCCAGGCGAACCACACCACGCCCACCCGCAGGCTCGCCTGGAGCATCGAGCGTCCCTCCGCCACGCGGACCAGCGCGAAACCGCGCCAGGCCGGTTCCTCGCCCAGAGGGCCCCCGAGGATCATCACCAGCGGGAAGACGACCAGGAGCGACGGCCACGCCGCCCACCGCTCGGAGGAAGGGGGCACGGCGCCGAGCGCGACGTTCGCCCCGATGCCCAGCAGCGTGATCAGCAACGGGAAGAGCAGGGCGAAGGCGTAGAGCGATGGGGCGGCGCGCCAGCGGAGCAGTGTCCGCGCCCAGGTCTTGAGTCCGTCCACTCCGCCCCCCAGTGCGGTGACGAGCACTGCCGCGAGCAGCGGACCGTAAGGGTCGAGGCCCATCTCTCCACCGGGGTGGAAGAGCACGATGAGGTAGGCGCGCCAGGAGAGGGGGAACGCGAGCGCGTAGAAGGCGAGGACCGGGTGCGCGCGGACGAGATGTCGGAGTCGGGCGAACATGAATCGGCGCTGGTGCTTGCTCGCCTGACGCCCGTCCGGGCGGGGCATTGCATCGGGCTCGCACGCCCCCGCCCGCATCTGCCGATGCGCCGCCCGAGCTTCTGAGCTCGTCACCAGATGGCGGTGAACCCGACCAGGTACTGCTGCTCGGCGCGTGTCTCGGGGTGTAGCCAGAGGGTGAGCTGCGCGTCGAGGTCGATCGTCCAGCCGGGCGACAGGTGGACCCGGAACAGAGGGAGGCTCCGGAATCCCAGACGTCCGGAGCCGAGGATCAGCCCGGACCAGTGGGACGGCCACCACCGGGTTCCTCCGACCGCGAAGTTGAGCGAGACCACCTTCCCAAAGGTGTGGGTGATGAAGACGCTCCCCGTGAGCTGGTGCTGGGGAGGGATCTGGCTGTACCTGCTGGACCAGCGGGCGCTCGCGCCGAGGCTCGTTGCGCTCGAGAACCAGTGACGGTAGGCCGCGTCCGCCGAGGGAACGACGATGAGACCCTCGAGCGAGCCGTACCCGATGCCGTCCAGACCTGCGCTCAGGAGCACCTCGTCCGCGTGCCGGGTTCCCAGGAGCACGCCGACACCCGGCAGGAGGAACGAGACCTCCAGCCAGTCGAGCGGTGCCCAGGCGACGTTGAGGCGCAGCACGCCATTGGTGATGGTCGTCCCATCGCTGGACGGCGTCAGCTCGAACCCCAGGCCGAAGCTCACCGCGACGTCATGGGCGGGAAGGATCGACTCCTGCGCGGCGGGGGGCTTCCCGACTGGCTCGGGCTCACCTGCAGGCTGGGCATCCGCGGCGACGCTCAGGAGCAACGCCAGCGCGAACAGCGATCTCGACATGGGTCCCCCCCGGGCTCGGTGCGACACGGCCCGTTCCGGCGCCAGCCAGCTGGATCCTACAGCTTCTCGTCGATGGCCCGGTTGCTCATCTCGTCCGCCTCGGCATTCTGCGCCCGGGGGACGTGCACCAGCTTCACCTTGCGGAACGCCTTGAGCAGGGTGAGCGCCTCGGTGTGCAGCTCGCGCAGCGCGGGGGCCCGGACCTGGTAGGCGCCGGAGAGCTGGCGAATCATCAGCTCGCTGTCGGAGACCACCTCCAGCTCCTCGGCCCCGAACTCGTGCGCCCGCCGCACACCGAGCAGCAGGCCCTGGTACTCGGCCACGTTGTTGGTCTGCCGGCCGAGGAACTTGCCCAGGCGCTCCAGGACGTGCCCCTCCATGTCGTAGAGCACCGCGCCCGCGCCGGCCGGGCCGGGGTTCCCCCGGGCGGCCCCGTCCGAGGCGACGCGGAGCTTGCGGTGAGGCTGGACCGCATGTGCCGGCCCGTGGGGGTGCACGTGCGGAGAGGGGTGCTCCGGGGCAGGGCGGTCGAGCAGCACCCTCACCAGGTCCGTCCTCGACAGCCCGGGAAACCGGGCCAGGGTGCGGTCCAGGCTCTCCTCCTCGGCGATGACCCGGAGGAGCTCGGGAAGCGACGGGCGCCGCCCGCTCATCCCTTCCTCGCCGGGGGCGGCTCGATGGCCTCCGGCGCGCAGATGATGCGGTGACACGACGGACAGATGTCGGTCTCCAGCGTGGTCTTCAGCGTGTTGTACAGCTGCGGCGGCACGCTCATATTGCAGCCCTGGCACGTTCCGGCGACGACGGTGACCAGCGCGGGGCTCCGGCGCCTTCGCACCGTCTCGTAGCGGGAGAGCAGCGGCGGGTGGACGGCCTTGGCCACCTCGGCGCGCTTCGCCTCGAGCTCCTTCAGCTGCCCCTCGAAGCCACTGACCTTGGCCCGGAGCTCGTTCAGCTTCCCGCCCACGTCGGCCACCTTCGCCGCGTACGCCTGCTCCCTGGCCTTCACCACCTCGCGGAGCTGGGCCTGGACCTTTCCCAGCTCCACCAGCTCCTCGGCCATCGTGGCGTTGGCCTTCTTGGCGATGTCGATCTCGCGGGCCAGCGCGGCGTACTCGCGGGTGGAGCGCTGCTCGGACAGCCGCGCCTCCCACTTGCGGACCTTCTCCTTCTCCTCGGCGATGTTCTGCTCCAGCGTTCGCCGCTGCCGCTCGACGTCGAGCAGCTTGGCGCGCTCGGCCTCGACCTCGGACTTGGCCAGGGCCAGCTCGCGCTCCAGCTCCCCCATCTGCCTCGGGTACACCTCGGCTGATTTGCGGAGCGCCACGATCTCCAGATCCACCTTCTGGAGATCGGCCAGGGCCTTCAATCGTTCCTGCAAAGCTGAGCTGCCTCCTGCCGCCGGTACCGACGCCGCGGCCTTGTAGCAACGAAGCGTTCGCGGTGCCAACGCCCTTGGTCTGCTATCTCCCAGCCAATGCGTTTCTGTCCTCGATGCGCCACGCCGCTCGCCCCGCGCCCCACGGGCGGGCGCGAGCGCCTGGCCTGCCCGGGGGCGGACTGCGGATTCGTCTTCTACGACAACCCCCTCCCGGTGGTGGCCGGGCTGGTGGAGCACGAGGGTGAGGTGCTCCTGGTCCGCTCGGTGGGCTGGCCCGAGTCGTGGTACGGCCTGGTCACCGGCTTCCTCGAGCGGGACGAGGAGCCGGAGGCGGCGGTTCTCCGCGAGGTGCGGGAGGAGCTGGGGCTGGAGGCAAGGGTGGTGGCGCCCATCGGGGTCTACACCTTCCCCGAGCGCAACGAGCTCATCCTCGCCTACCACCTGGAGGCCCGCGGCGAGGTGCGGCTCGGCGAGGAGCTCGCCGGGCTCAAGCGCATCCGCCCGGAGAGGCTGCGCCCCTGGCCCTTCGCCACCGGGCTCGCGGTCCGGGACTGGCTCGCGCGGCGGGTGAGCGGGCCCGGGACGACCGCCGAGGTCAGTCCTCGTCGTCCGGAGTGACGTCCTCGTCGTCGTCGAAGGTGTCCAGGTCCTCGGCCTCCTCGGGCTCCTCGGCCTCGGGCTCGGGCGGCGCGGGCTCCACCGGCCGGGGCACGGCGGCCAGACGCCCCCGGCGCGGCTCGGGCGCCGGACGGTTGGCCGGGCTGTCCTTCTGGTCCGCCCGGCACTTGGGGCAGACCGCCTCGGGCTTTCTCATGTCGTAGAACTTGGTCCCGCACTTGAAGCAGACGTGCTTGGTCCCGAGGTCCTTCGCCGGCATCGACTCACCTGTTCCTTCGCGACAGAGGGGAAACGAGGCGGCGATGTAGGCGTCCGGTGCCTCCCAAGTCAACGCTGGAACGCCGTACGATGGCCCCTCTGCGGCCTTGACCTTCTTCTGCGACAGCTGTGGACAGCCCCTCCTGCTCGAGGGCGAGCCCTCCCCCGGACTGAGGGTGGCGTGCCCCAGCTGCCAGGCGACGGTCGACGTGCCCCTCCCGGCTGGGGACGAGCCGCTGGAGCTCAGCTGGTTCGCCATGGTGCGGGGCTCGCAGGTGGGCCCCATGGAGCAGGGCCCGCTCGAGCAGCTCATCCGGGCAGGCGAGGTCAGCGGCAAGACCTTCGTCTGGTGCGAGGGGATGGCCGAGTGGCGGCGGGCGGAGACGCTCCCCCAGCTCGCCCCGTCGCTGGCGGCCACCCGTCCCCCGCGCCCGGCGAGCACCGCCGATCTCTCGCAGCTCTTCAGCGATCTGGACCTCACGGTGTCCCGGCCGATGGACGCGCGGGCGGTGGAACAGATGCTCTCCGGCTCCCGCGCGCCCAAGGCCGCCCTTCCGGAGCCGGTGACCGCCGTCCGCAGCGCCACGCGGAGCACGCCCACCGTGAGCACCACCGTCCGGAAGTCGCGCCGGGTGGAGGACGACGACGACGACCTGGAGGCCTCGGGTCTCGCCCGTCGCAACCCGGTCTGGAAGATCGTCCTCGCGGTGGTGGTCATCCTCGCAGTGCCGGTGGCGGGGCTGTACGCCCTGTCCAGCCTTCAAGTCATCCCGCTGGAGGTCCAGCAGGTCGACCCGGCAACCGGTGCGTCGGTCAAGGAGCCGGTCTTCTCCGCCAGGGGGGTCCGCGGCCTCAAGGACCTCCTGCTCGGCAAGACCGCCCCCGCGGTCCCGGCCCCGCCCCCGCGCGAGGTTCGCGCTCCCGCCGCCAAGCCGGCCCCGGCACCGCCCCCGCCCCCCGCTCCCAAGCCGGAGCCTCCCGCCTCGCCCGAGCTGAAGAAGCTCTACGGCGACACCCGGAAGGCCGACGTCGGGCCCGGCGCGGTTCCCAGCCTCGCCCACGCCTCAGCGGCGCCGGGCAGCGGTGGTGGCCCCAACCAGCAGGCCCTGGCCAAGGTCGTGGCGCAGAGCGGGCCGGCGTTTCAGTCCTGCATCGAGCAGCAACTCCGGCGGACGCCGAACTTCCGGGGCGGCAAGGTGAACCTGGTCGCCACCGTGGGGGCCTCGGGCACCGTGAAGCAGGCACGGCTCGACCGCAGGGAGATCGACGTCTCCGACCTGGGCAGCTGCCTCAAGTCGCGCGCCCGGCGCCTGGTGTTCCCCTCGTTCGAGGGCGAGGACGTCGAGGTGGAGATCCCCCTGGTCCTCACCGCGGCGCTCTGATGGCCTCCCCGGTCGTGCACGCGTGGGTGCAGGCCGTGCAGGCCTGGACTGGCGCGGGCACCCCACCCGCGGCCAGCGCGGTGGGCCTGGTTCGACCGGGTGGCCCCGCCCCGCAGCGCGCCTGGGGGCCGCTGGCCGCGGCCGCGCTCGGGGCGCCGGGGGCGCTCGCCCCCTACATCGACCACACCTTGCTCCGGCCCGACGCGACCCGCGAAGACGTCGAGACCCTCGCCGCCGAGGCCCGGGCGCACCGGCTCGGAGGGGCGTGCGTGCACCCGGTGCACGTGGCCACGCTGGTGCGCGCGCTGGGCGCCGCCGAGGTCGAGCCGGTCTCGGTGGTCGGTTTTCCCCATGGCGCCCACCTGACGGAGATCAAGCTGCTCGAGGCGCGGCGTGCCGCCGACGAGGGTGCCCGCGGGTTGGACGTGGTGGCCCCGCTGGGGCGACTGAAGGCCGGTGAGGTGGCCGAGGTGCTGTCCGAGCTCCGGGCGCTGGTGTCCGCGCTCGCCCCGGTGCCGGTGCGCGTCATCCTCGAGACCGGGCTGCTTCCTCCCCGGGCAGTGGTGCTCGGGGCAGGGCTGGCGCTCGCCGCCGGCTGCGACGCGGTGAAGACCTCCACCGGGTTCAACGGCTCGGGCGCCCGGCCGGAGGACGTGGTGCTGCTCCGCGCGGTGGTGGGGGCCGAGCTGGGAGTGAAGGCCTCGGGCGGGATCCGGACCGCGGCGCAGGCCCGGGCGCTGGTGGCCGCGGGGGCGAGCCGGCTCGGGGCCTCGTCGTCGCTGCAACTGCTGGGGGGTGGGGGCAGCTGACCGCGCGAGGGCGGTTGCTGACGTGCCCAGGGGGGCACAGGTTGCGGAGAACGCGCTGGACGTCCAGCCCCGGCGCGCTAGAAGGCCCAAGCCCGGGAGGTCCATGGGGCTGACCGCCGCTCAGAAGAAGACACTCCGCCGGGCGCTCCAGGCCCTGGTGAGAGAGGTGTCGGCGAAGGGGTCCCAGCGCATTGCCCCCAACCGCACCGACGAGACGAAGGTGGGCGGTGACGAGGACGAGCAGCCGCTCAACGAGATGCTCCAGGCCATCGCCTCCGACCGGAACCGCGCCTCGGGAGATGTCCTCGGACGCGCGCAGCGCGCACTGGAGAAGCTGGACCGGGCGCCGGACGAGGCCGGCACCTGCGAGGAGTGCGGCGAGGACATCCCCTGGGGACGGCTGAAGGCCATGCCCCATGCCGAGCTCTGCGTCCCCTGCCAGGGCAAGCGCGACGCTCCCCAGCGCCCGCCCACCCGGCGGGGCGTGACGGACTTCCGATGACCGAGCGCACCGAGCTCATCCGCCGGGCGGATGCCTGGGCCGCGGCCGACCCCGACGAGGCGACCCGTGCCGAGCTGCAGCGGCTGCTCGCCGCCGGGGATTTCTCCGAGCTCGAGGACCGCTTCTCCGGCACGCTGGAGTTCGGGACCGCGGGACTGCGGGGCGTGGTGGGCGCGGGGCCGAACCGGATGAACCGGGCGGTGATTCGCCGCGCCACCGCCGGCCTGGCGGCGCATCTGCTGGCCACGGTGCCCGACGCGACCCGGCGCGGGGTGGTGGTGGCGCGGGACGGGCGGCGGATGAGCCAGGAGTTCGCCGAGGACACTGCGGCGGTGCTCGCCGCGGCAGGCATCCCGGCGCTGGTGCGCGACGGCTTCACCCCCACCCCGCTCTGCGCCTTCCTGGTGGAGCACCTCGGGGCCTCGGCGGGGGTGATGGTGACCGCCAGCCACAACCCCCCCGAGTACAACGGCTACAAGGTCTACTGGGGCAACGGCGCGCAGATCATCCCGCCCCACGACGTGGCCATCGCCGAGGCCATCGCCCGGGTGGGGCCGGCCCGGGAGATTCCGCTCGCCGATCTCGCCGAGGCCCGCGCGCAGGGGCTGGTGCGGTTGATCGGGCCGGAGCTGGACCAGGCCTACCTCGAGGGCGTGCTCGCCCTCCGGCTCCATCCCGGCGAGGGCACGGACCTCACCATCGTCTACACGCCGATGCACGGGGTGGGAGGTCCGCTGGCGCTGGAGGCGCTGCGCCGCGCCGGGTTCGGCCGGGTGCACCCGGTCACCGAGCAGCTGCACCCCGACCCCGCCTTCCCCACCGTGCGCTTTCCGAACCCCGAGGAGCCCGGGGCGATGGATCTCTCTCGCACGCTGGCCGAGCGCACCCGGGCTGACCTCGTCATGGCCAACGACCCCGACGCCGATCGGCTGGCAGTGCTCACCAGGGGACCCTCGGGGTCGCTGCAGGCGCTCACCGGGAACGAGCTCGGCGTGCTGCTCGGCCACTATCTGCTCACCCAGGGGCCGAGGCGGCAGCGCCCGCTGGTGATGACCACCATCGTCAGCTCGACCCAGCTGGGGGCGATGGCCCACCGGCTGGGCGCGCTCTACGACGAGACGCTCACCGGCTTCAAATGGATTGCCAACCGGGCGATGGAGCGCGCGGCGAAGGACGGCGCCGAGCTGGTCTTCGCCTACGAGGAGGCGCTCGGCTACACCGCGGGCACGCTGGTCCGGGACAAGGACGGCATCGGCACGGCGCTGTTGGTGGCGGACCTGGCCGGCTGGGCGCGGACCCGCGGGACCACGCTCCTGGGCTACCTCGAGGAGATCCAGCGCGAGTTCGGGGTCTACCTCTCGAAGCAGCGGAGCTTCACCCTCCCCGGCGCGACCGGGGCCGAGACCATCGCCCGGGTGATGGAGGCGTTCCGGCGCGACCCGCCGGCGCAGGTCGGCGGCCGGGCGGTGGAGTGGGTGAAGGATTACCTGGCTCGAACCCGCGTCGCGCACGGACGGAGCGAGCCGCTCTCGCTGCCCCCGTCCAACGTCCTCGCCTACGGCCTGGAGGGCGGGGCGCAGGTGACGCTCCGGCCCTCCGGCACCGAGCCGAAGATCAAGTACTACTTCGAGCTGCCCGAGCGGCTCTCCCCCGGTGAGGACGTGCAGACCGCGCGCGCCCGGGGCGAGGAGCGGCTCGGGCAGCTCGAGCGCGACTTCCTGGCGCTGGCAACTGTCCGTGGTCAACTGCAGGGGTGATGGGGACGTGGTGACGAGCGTTTCTGCTGTACCTGCACCCCGGCGGGAGCCTACGGTTCGCCCGCAAAACCGACGGGGGAGGCGCCGGCCCGGACCGCCGTCCGCGCCGGTGCCCGGGTCCGGCGAGGACCGCACGGTTGATGGACCGCACTGACGCAGGGGAGGACACGTGAGAGTTGCGAAACTGAGTGCTGTCTGCTGGACCGCGGTCTTCGCGCTGTGCCACCCAGGCTTGGCCCGCGCGCAGTCCGAGCCCGCCGTCACCGGCGCACACGCCACGAACCAGTGGACGGTGGATTCCGGTGAAACCGTGGGATCCGGGGTGAACGTCCTGCGAGGCCAGGTGGGCTTCCCAGGCTTGGTCGGCGACTTCATCCACGGGCTCGACCCCACCTTCGACATCGGTGGGCGCATGTGGCTGAACTACGCGATCGAGGGCATCACCAACGCCACCCACTTCGAGTGGAAGATCCAGTTGACGCTGCGCAAGCAGTTCATGGACACCGGCAAGCTCAAGCTGGCCGGCACCTTCGATCCGGGCTTCCTGCTCTACTCGGCGGGCGGGACCACCAGCGGCATCACCTTCCCGGTCGGCGTCCAGCTGGGCATCCCCATCGACAGCAAGGTCATCATCAACGCCTCGTTCGACATCCCGTTCTGGGTGACGTTCGGCAGCTTCTCCGCCTTTCACATGCCGCTGCTCTTCGGCGGCGGGGTCGAGTACCTGCTCGAGCCGAACCTCGCCCTGACCTTCAAGCTGAGGCTCGGCCCGGACATCGGCTTCGGCGACTTCGCCGACACGAACTTCGCCTTCAACGCGCTGTTCGGCGTGGCGTACAAGATGTAGCGGCCGGCCAGGCCGTGCTGTGATGACGCCCGGATGACCCCCTACGAGCTCATCCGGGCCAAGCGCGACGGCGGCACCGTGCCGGCCGAGGCGCTGCGAGACTTCGTGACCGCGTACGGACGCGGGAAAGTCCCCGACCACCAGATGGCCGCCCTGTGCATGGCCGTCTTCTTCCGGGGGCTCGACCCGGTCGAGCTGCACACCTGGACCGAGGCGATGCTCCACTCGGGGAGCACGCTCCGGCGCCGGGCGGGCTCGCCCCTTCGGGTCGACAAGCACTCCACCGGTGGCGTGGGGGACAAGGTCTCGCTCTGCCTGGCCCCGCTGGTGGCAGCGTGCGGCGTGGCGGTGCCGATGGTGAGTGGCCGGGGTCTCGGACACACCGGCGGGACGCTGGACAAGCTCGCGGCGATTCCAGGGTTCCGCACCGACCTGTCGCTCGCCGAGGCGGACCGGGTCCTGGGCGCGCTCGGGGTGTGCATGCTCGGGCAGACCGAGGAGCTCGCTCCGGCCGACCGGCGGCTGTACGCCCTGCGAGACGTCACCGCGACGGTGGACTCCATCCCGCTCATCGCGGCCAGCATCCTGAGCAAGAAGCTCGCCGAGGACCTGGACGGACTGGTGCTCGACGTGAAGGTGGGGTCGGGCGCCTTCATGCGCAGCCGCAGCGACGCCGAGCGGCTGGCGCGCACCCTGGTGGATCTCGCAGCGGACCTGGGCTGCCCGGCGGTGGCCTGGCTCACCTCGATGGACGCCCCGCTGGGGGCCGCCGTGGGCAACGCCAGCGAGCTGCTCGAGGCGGTGGACGTGCTGCGCGGCGGCGGCCCCGCGGACGTCCGGGCGCTGACCCTGCGGCTGGGGGGGGAGATGCTGGTGCTGGGGAGGGCGGCCGGGAGCGTGGCCGAGGCGGAACGCCGCCTCGGCCTGGCCATCGCCGACGGCTCGGGGCTGGAGCGCTTCCGGGCGCTCGTCCGCGCCCAGGGGGGAGATCCGGCCCTGCTCGACAGGCCGGACCGGCTGCTCGGGCCGCTGGCGACGACCGAGGTCCGCGCGGCGCGGGCGGGCCACCTCTCCGGCATCGACACCCTGGCGGTGGGGCTGGCCGCGGTGGTGCTCGGCGCGGGCCGGACCCAGAGCGACGACACCATCGACCCGGGCGTGGGCTTCACCGTGCGCCGGCGCCCCGGCGAGGGGGTGGCGCAGGGCGAGCCGCTGGTCACGGTGCACCACCGGCCGGGGCAGGACGTCGGCGAGGTCTGCCGCCGGCTCGCCGCGGCCTTCGACATCGGCGACGGCGTCGAGCCCTCGCCCCCGCTGCTCCTCGCCCGGCTGGAGGCACGCCGCCCATGAGCACGCTCTTCGAGCGCCTCCAGGAATCGGCGGCGGCGGTGCGGGCGCGGCTGCCGGACGCGGCGCCCGAGGTGGCGCTGGTGCTGGGGAGCGGGCTGGCGGCAGCGGTGCGCTTGCTGGAATCGCCCGGCTCCATCCCCCTCGCCAACATCCCCCACCTGCGGACGCCGAGCGTCTCCGGGCACCCGGGCCATCTCGTCTTCGGTCGGGTGGGGGAGAAGCGCGTCGGTGTGCTCCAGGGCCGCCTCCACACCTACGAGGGCTGGAGCGCCGCCGAGACCGCCTTCCCGGTGCAGCTCCTCATCGCCCTCGGTGCGCGGGTGGTGGTGCTCACCAACGCCTCGGGCGGGGTCCGCGAGGGGCTCCACGCCGGCGAGTGGATGGCGGTCACCGACCATCTGAACCTCTCGGGGAAGAACCCGCTGGAGGGGCCGAACGACCCGCGGCTGGGCCCCCGCTTCCCGGATCTCTCGCGCGCGTACGACCCCGGCCTGCGCGCGCTCCTCCTCCGCGCCGCCGATGCCGCGGGGGTCGTCCTTGCGGAGGGCGTCTACGCGATGATGTCTGGCCCGTCCTACGAGACGCCGGCGGAGATTCGCATGCTGCGGGCGTTGGGGGCGGACGCGGTGGGCATGAGCACCGTGCCCGAGGTCATCGCCGCGGTGCACTTGGGCGCCCGGGTCGCCTGCCTCAGCTGCATCACCAACCCCGCGGCCGGCCTCGGCGGTGCCCTCTCGCACGCCGAGGTGGAGGCCACCGCGCGCGGGGCGGAGGACGCGGGCGTCCGGATCCTCCGGGGTTTCCTGGAGATGCTGCCGGGGTCATCCGGACCGGGGTGAGCGCCCACCCCACCTCCGCAGGGGTCATCGCCGCCGGACCTTCCTTGCTCGTCTGCCCTCTGTGTAAGCTTCCGGTCTGCATGGAGGGCCCCTCCGTGGAACAGACCAGTCGCACCGCCCAGCGGCCGCACGACCGGCGAGATTCCCCGCGCGTGCCCTTTCGCTTCCTCGCCCGCTGCGCCGTGGATGGCGAGCCGTTCGAGGAGACCCGGGGAGACCTGAGCATCGGTGGGGTCTTCTGGGGGACCAGCCACCCGCCGCACGGCCCGGAGGTGGAGGTGCGGGTCGTGCTGCCGGGCGAGCACAGCGAGATACACGCCCGAGGCCTGATCGTCGGCCGGCGCGAGTCGGGTCTCCACGTCCGCTTCACCGCGCTCGGCACCGACGAGGAGCTGGCCATCGCCCGCTACATCGACGAGGTGGGCATCGGCTGGGAGTAGCGCGCGAGTGGCCTCGGGGTAGGGTCCGCCGGATGGAGCCTGACTGGTCAGCGCTGGAGACCGCGGCCCGGGCCGCGCTTCCGCGGGCGTATGCCCCTTACTCGCGCTTCCCGGTGGCCTCGGCCATCCTCTTCGCCGACGGCACGGTGCTCGCCTCGGTGAACGTGGAGAACGCCTCTTACCCCTTGAGCCTGTGCGCCGAGCGCGGCGCGGTGTCCGCCGGGATCGCGGGCGGGCACGGGCCGGTGCGCGCGGTGCTGGTGCTCAGCGACGCCGCCGAGCCCGCCACGCCGTGCGGCGGCTGTCGGCAGGTCTTGGCCGAGCACGGCGCTGCGGACGTTCCGGTGCGTTCGCTCACGCTGCAGGGCCGCACGGCCGAGCACCGCCTCGGTGCGCTGCTTCCCGACGCCTTCCGCTCCCAGTCACTGGAGCGCCGCAATCCCCCTCCTCCCAGAGACGTATGGTAAGCCGCCACCTCCAGAGGGTGACCTGACCCATGTGGAAACGCTTCAAGCGAGCAATGCGCAGCTTCTTCGGCTTCTTCGTCTCGGGCATCGAGAACCCGGAGCTGATCCTCGAGCAGAACATCCGTGACCTGAACGATCAGGTCCCGCGGATGAACGAGTCGATCGCCATGGTCCGGGCGAACCTCACCCTGCTGGAGAAGGAGAACCAGAAGTACACCACCGAGGTGGGCGACCTCACCGCCAAGGTGAAGGCCGCCATCCAGGCCAACCGCGACGACCTCGCGGCCTCCTACGCCACCCGGCTGCAGATGGAGAAGCAGGCCCTGGAGCGCAACAAGCAGCAGCTCGAGACGGCGAAGGGCGCCTACGAGAAGGCGATGAACGTCAAGAAGATGTTCATGCGCGAGAAGGAGAAGAAGACGCAGGAGGCGATGGGCGCCATCCGTGACGCGCGCCGGGCGCAGTGGCAGTCCAAGGTGGCCGACGCGATGGAGTCCTTCGAGGTCGCCGGCATCGACGCCACCCACGACGAGATGCTCCGCAAGGTCCAGGAGCAGACCGCGGTCAACGAGGCCCGGATGCAGATGGCGCTCGAGTCCGTCGACCACCAGGCGCTGCAGATCGAGGAGGACGCCGAGAAGCTGCAGGCCCAGGAGCTGGTCAAGCAGTTCAAGATGGAGATGGGGCTGGCCTCGCCCGCCCCGGTGTCGGAGACCGGGGAGGCCCCGGAGAAGACCATCGGCAAGAAGGTGGAGGTGAAGTAAGCCTTCTCCCCGAGCGATGGCCTGGCGGCGCAAGACGGGGCTGTACCTCTTCCTCGCGCTCCTCCTCGTTGCCGGTGGGTGGGTCGCGGCGAGCTGGGGCGGCCTGCTCGATCGGGCCAGCCGCCGCCTCTTTCCCGCGCTGGAGAAGACCGGGACGCTTTCCCCGGGGGACTTCCCTGCCGGGGTCACCGCGCCGGGGGGCGACATCGCCTCGGTCCCGCTCCGGCCCACCCTGGTCGGCTTCACCCCCCGCGGCTCAGCCGCCTCGCTGCTGCTGGCCACCGGAGGGGTGGGCATCGAGGGGCAGGGGAAGCCGGGCCTCCTCCGGACGGGCTACTCCCTCGATGCCCGGGCGGTGGTGTTCGCCCGCCCGCTCGAGCTCCGCAAGGCGCTCCAGGACGGCGCCGAGCGCGGCGGGGTGGACATGGCCGCGCTCACCGTGGACCGGGTGGCGAGCTGGATCCATCCGCTCCGCGACGCCGCCCCCCGGGTGGTGCTCCTCCTCGCCAGGAGCCAGGGAGCGGACGCGCTCGGGGCGGTGGGTGTCTCCGGGCTGGGCGGGCTCAAGGGGCGCCGGCTCGCGGTGGCCATCGCCAGCCCGGGGCAGTACTTCGCCCTCTGGCTCCTGATGCGCGCCGGACTGGGCGCAGGGGACGTGCGCTGGGTGGACCTGCCCTCGGCCCTCGACGCCGGGCTCGCGCTGCGCGAGGGGCGGGCGGACGCCATCGTCGGGCTGCGGGGGGACGTGGAGGCGGCCGCGGCGGACCGCGGAGGCAAGGTGCTGGCCACCACCGCGGACGCTCCCCATCTGGTGGCGACGGTGCTGGTGGTGCGGGGCGAGTTCGCCGCCCGCTACCCGGACGGGGTGCGGCGGATCATCCGCGGTCTGCTCGACGCGGCGGCGGCGACCGCCCGGGACCCGACACCGGCGGCGCGTCTGCTGGGCGAGGTGGCCCCGTCGCTCGGCGACCCGCGCGAGGCGGTGCACGGCGAGCCTCCGGCCACCCTGCGCGAGAACCTGGCGTTCTTCGGCATCACCGGGCAGCCCCCGGTCACCTACGACGAGCTGTTCCAGAGCGCGGCCGCCCTGGAGGCGCGGCTGGGGAAGTCCCCCCCGCCCCCGGCGGCCGAGGACACCCGTGACGTGACCGTGCTCCGGAGCCGCGAGGGGCGCCCGTGAGCCGCGCCGGGCGCACCTTCCGGGCCGCCCTGCTCGCCCCGGCCAACGTCGTGGGGCTGGCCACCGCGGGCGGGGCGGCGCTGCTCACCGGACACTGGCTCCCGGCCCTGGTGGCGCTGGGGGCGGAGGCGTTCTACCTCGCGGCGGTGGGTCTCGTTCCCTCGCTCCGGCGCGCGGTGGGGTCGCGGGCCGGGCGGCCCGAGGACGACGAGGCCGAGCGTCTCCTCTCCGAGCTGGCCGAGAGCCAGCGCGACCACTACTTCGTGCTCCGGGAGCTCCGTGACTCCATCCTCGAGAACTACCGGAAGCTCCCCGGTGGGGGGGTGCTCGCCGCCTCCAGCGAGGCCCAGCTCGCGGCGCTGCTCACCGCCTTCCTCCGGCTCCTCTCCACCCTCAACGACCATCGCCGCTACCTGGGCATCGCCGATCGCGAGGCGCTCCGGCGGGAGCTGACCCTGCTCGAGTCGGAGCTCGGGTCCCAGGACAACCTCCGGCTCCGGGAAGTCCAGGAGAAGCGGGCGGACATCCTCCGGCGGCGCCTGGAGCGCTTTGCCCAGGCCGAAGAGAGCCGGGAAGTGGTGAGTCATCAGCTGGCGAGCATCGAGGATCTGGTGAAGCTCACCCACGAGCAGTCCATCTCCATCCGGGACCCGGCGGCGGTGACCGGCATGCTGGACGCGCTGGCCGCCGAGGTCAGCGAGACCGAGAAGACGGTGCGTGAGCTGGAGCAGTTCCTCGACCTCACCGAGGAGCCGGTCGCCTCCACGGGGCGGCGCGCCCGGGTGCGGGGATGAGCCCCGCGGCGCTCGCGGCGCGTCTGGCGGTCTGGCTGCACCAGCGCCTCCGCGCCTTCGCCGACCGGCTGGCGCCGCCGGAGCTCCTGCTGGCCGAGCGCATCACCGGGGTGGCGCGGACGGCGGTGGCGGGGGCGCTGGTCTCCAGCGGGCTGGCGGAGCGGCTCGACGACACGCCCCGCTCGGCCCGGGAGCTGGTCGGCGACGGCGTGCTCGCGCGCGACACCGCCGACCGCATCCTCCGGGGCGCGGCGGCGATCGGCCTCCTGGAGCGCAGCGGTGGCGGCTTCCGCCGGAATCGACTCACCCGTGCGCTCCAGGCCGAGAGCCCGCGCTCTCTGGGGCCGCTCGCCGCCTGGTTCGCCTCCGAGGCCAACCTCCGCGCCTGGAGCCGCTTCCTCGAGGCGGTGCACGAAGGGGAGGTGCCGTTCCGGCGGGCACACGGCCGCGGGGTGTGGGAGCACCTGGCTTCCTCCGAGGAGGAGGCCGCCCGCTTCGCCCGGGCGATGGATGCCCTCACCCGGCTCGACGCCGAGGCGGTGGTCCAGACCCCCGGGTTCTCGGGGCTGGCCGGGCTCTGCGACGTGGCCGGTGGCACGGGCGCCCTCCTCGAGGCAGCGCTCCGTGCCCACCCCGCGCTCGAGGGCGTGCTGGTGGACGCCCCCGGGGTGGTGCGGCTGGCCCGCCGTCGGTTCGAGCGCTCCGGACTGCTGGGACGGGTTCGGCTGGAGCCGGCGGACGTCTTCGCCCGGGTCCCCGAGGGCCTCCCGGCATACGTGCTGAAGGACGTGCTCCACGACTGGGACGACGCGCGGGCCCGGTCACTGCTCCAGGTGGTGCGCCGAGCGATGCGGTCCGGGGCGCGGCTGCTCCTGGTGGAGCTGCTCCTCGAGGAGGGTCCAGTCCACGCCCTGGCCTCGCTGGTCGACCTCCAGATGCTGGCGATCACCGATGGCGGCCGGCAGCGCTCGGTGGGTGAGCTCTCCAGCCTCCTCCAGCAGGCGGGGTTCGCTCCGCCGGTGGTACACCGGACGAGCACCGCGAGCAGCGTGCTGGTGTCGAAGGCCGTGTAGAGTCCAGGGGACGGGAATGACCGAGGTCCTGACGACAGACGAGGCGAGGGTCCGGTGGATCACCCTCAACCGCCCCGAGACGCGCAACGCGCTCACCACGGGGGTGAACGATGCGGTGCGCGCCGCCGTCGAGTCGGCGCCCGCCGCCGGGTCGAGGGTGGTGGTGCTCACCGGCGCCGGGGGAGCGTTCAGCTCGGGGCTCGACCTGAGGGTGGCCGCCGAGGAGGGCATGGACCCCGAGCGCATCGAGTCGCGGATGCGCACCCACTTCCACGGGCTCATCCGGGCCATCCGTGCCTGCCCCTTGCCCACCGTGGCCGTGGTCGACGGGCCGGCGGCGGGCTTCGGATGCGACCTGGCGCTGGCCTGCGACCTCCGGCTGGTCTCCGACCGGGCGCGCTTCGGGGAGATCTTCGTCAAGCGGGGTCTGATGCCCGACGGGGGCGGCACCTGGATGCTGCCCCGGCTCATCGGCCTCGGCCGGGCGCTGGAGCTGATGCTCACCGGCGAGCTGGTGGACGCCGCCGAGGCGCACCGCATCGGGCTCGCCAACCGCGTCTTCCCCGCGGCGCAGCTGGAGTCCGCGGCGTGGGAGTTCGCCCGGACCCTCGCCGCCGGACCGCCGCTGGTCCACCGGGCGGTGAAGGCCGCGGTGGAGGCGGCGAGCCACGGGAGCCTCGACCAGGCGCTGGAGGGGGAGGTGCGGGGGCAGCTGAAGCTGCTCGCCTCGGCGGACTTCCAGGAGGGCGTGGCGGCGTTCCTGGAGAAGCGGGCGCCCGCCTTCACCGGCGAGTGACGGACCGGAAACTGCTGCCGGGGGGAGCGACACGCACACCTGCGCCTCGTTGACCCTCCGCTCGGCCCGTCGCTAGGCTTCCTGACCGCTGTTGCTCCTCGGACTCAGCCTCCCTTGACCAGCCCCTCGCCGAAGAAGCAGCCGATCCCCTTCGGACGGTACCTGCTGCTCGACCGGATCAACATCGGCGGCATGGCCGAGGTCTGGCGCGGGAAGGTGTTCGGCGCCGGGGGCTTCGAGCGCCTGGTGGCGATCAAGCGCATCCTCCCCAACATCGCGGAGGACGAAGAGTTCATCTCCATGTTCCAGGACGAGGCGAAGATCAGCGTCCAGCTGACTCACGCCAACATCTGTCAGATCTACGAGCTGAACCGGATCGGCCCCAGCCTCTACATCGCGATGGAGTACGTGCCAGGCAAGGACCTCCGCTCCATCTTCGAGCGGGCCCGCAAGAAGGGCGAGCCGCCCCCGGTCCCGCTGGTCTGCTACGTCATCGGCAAGCTCTGCGAGGGCCTGGACTACGCGCACCGGAAGAAGGACCAGCACGGCCGCGACCTGAACGTGGTCCATCGCGACGTCTCGCCCCAGAACGTCCTCATCTCCTTCGAGGGGGAGGTGAAGGTCATCGATTTCGGCATCGCCAAGGCCGCGGGGAAGGTGACCAAGACCCAGGCCGGCATCCTCAAGGGCAAGTTCGGCTACATGAGCCCGGAGCAGATCCGCGGGCTCCCGCTGGACCGGCGGAGCGACGTCTTCGCCATCGGGGTGTGTCTGTACGAGCTGCTCACCGGGGAGCGGCTGTTCGTCGGCGAGAGCGACTTCCAGGTCCTGGAGAAGGTGCGGAAGGCGGAGGTGCTCCCACCCTCCACCTACAACCGGAAGATCCCCGAGGCGCTGGAGCGCATCGTGCTCAGGGCGCTGGCCAAGGATCCCACGGACCGCTTCCAGTACGCCAGCGAGCTGGCGGACGAGCTGCAGCGCTTCCTCATCACCTCGGACAGCATCTTCAGCCGCAAGGACCTCATGCAGTACATGAAGTCCACCTTCGCCGAGGAGGTGGAGCGCGAGCGGGCCCGGATCGCGGAGTACGCCGACATCAAGGCTCCCGAGGGGATGCTCAGCGAGGGCGGGCTGGGGGTGCCGGTGCTGGCCCGGACCAGCGGGCCCATCCTCGCCGCGGTGCCGACCCCGCCCTCCACGCCCGCGGTGGTGAAGAGCGCCTCGCTCCCCCGGCTGACCGCGGCCTCCCCGGTGCCCCAGCCCAGGGAGGACGAGGGCACGCTGCTGGTCGACGGCAGCGAGGTGCTCGCCTCGGTCGAGGCGGCGCGGCCACTGGTGCAGCCCATCGCCGGCTCCGAGCCGCAGACCGACCCGGAGCGCGCCGCCGGCGCCCCCGGCCAGGGGCGCGAGCCCGGCGAGGACGTCCCGGCTTCGCCGGTGGACGAGACCATCGTCCGCCTGCGTCCCGGAAGCCCGACCCCGCTCCCCTCCGAGCGCGCGCCCTCGGCGGGCCCTCCCCCGCTCCCACCCGCGCCGCCCCCTCCCGCGGCGCCGGTGGCCGAGGCATCGCCCTCGCCCACGGCCGCTCCCGTCGAGGAGGTTGCCGGCATCCCGGTGCTGGGCACCGCCGGCGCTCCGGCCCCTGCCTCGTCTGCGGTGGTCGTCGAGGCGGCCCCGGAGCGCGCCGCCTCGGTCGCCGAGGCTCCCGCGGCGCCCCCGAGGACCGCCGCTCCGGGTGAGTTCCCCTTCGTCTCGCCCGCCCTGGCTGGGACCGCGTCGCCCACCGCGGAGCTGGAAGCCCTCGACCGTGCCGCCGCGCTGGGCACGCCGGGAAAGCGCCGGCGGGTCTGGCCCTGGGCCGCGGCCGGCATCGCCGTGCTGGGGGCAGCCAGCGCCGCCTGGGTGCTGGGGCGCGAGCCCGCCACGGGGCGGGTGGTGCTCGACGTGAGCCCGCCCGAGGCGCGTGGCCGGGTGCGGCTCACCGTGGCCGGAACCGACCTCGGCGTCCCGACCCACTGGCCGGTGGTGCAGGCTGCTCCCGTGGGGAAGGTGGAGATCCTCGCCTCGGCGGACGGGTTCAAGCCGGCGCTGGTGGAGGCCACCGTCGGTCGCGGCAGCGCCCCGACGTCGGTGCTGGTGGCGCTGCAGCGCGCGGCCACCGTGGCCCGCTTCACCGTGCTCCCCGAGCCGGACGACGCCGAGGTGCGGCTCGACGGCCAGGTGGTGAAGCGCTCCGGTTCGCGTGGGCTGTTCGTGGGCGAGCTGGTGCCCGGGGTCGAGCACAGCCTGCAGATCCGCCGCGCCGGCTACAAGCCGATGGAGACCCAGGTGCGGGCGCGCAGCGCCGAGGAGCCGGTGGAGCTGCGCACCGCGCTCGAGCCCCTGGAGTTCCCCTTGCTCGTCAGCTCCGCGCCGCCGGGGGCGGTGGTGTTCAGCGGCGAGCGGCTGATCGGGGTGACCCCGCTCTCCACCCGGGTACCGGCCACTGCCACGGCGCTCACCATCCGCAAGCGCTGCTTCGAGACCGCGCAGGTGCCGCTGCGCCTGCCGGAGCAGCCGGGTGCCCGGGTTCCGGTCCGGGCGACGCTGCGCAAGGTGCCCGGCTGCCGCTAGAGTCCGGCTCCCGATGGCATCCCGCTCCCGCAAGGCCACCGACCCGCTGGCCGACCTGCCGCCCTGGGCACAGAAGCTGGCCCAGGCCTACTACACCAAGACCGTCAGCACCTTCCTGCTCCACGGCGCGGTGCGGGACCTCCAGCCGCTGGGGCCTGCGGCCGACCGGTCGTATGGCCCGCTGAAGCAGTTTCTCACCGAGGAGCTCTTCGGGGGCCGGAGCCACGTGCTGCACTACGACCGCTCGAGCGGTATCCGCGCCGCCACGCCCGACTCGCAGAAGGACTTCACCCGGACCCTCAGCGCCTACGACACGCTCTACGGGACGGACTACGCCAAGGTGCTCCCCCGCGACCCGGGCCGGGCGCTGCAGATCCTCGAGAACTACCTGCGGATGCGACTGTCCGACGCTCAGTCGCTGGCGCTGATCATCGACTTCGCCGAGACGCTGGCCCCCGGCGGCGAGATGGGCAGCCTCTCCGCCGAGGACCGCTTCGCGCTCGCCACGCTGGTGAAGTGGGCCAGCGACCCCCAGTTTCTCGCCGGCGACCTGTCCATCGTGCTCCTGGTGGAGAACCTGGCGGAGATCTCCGGACGGATCGCCCGCAACCCATACGTCTCGAGCATCGAGCTGCCCTTGCCCACCGAGGAGGAGAGGCAGGACTACGTCCAGGCCAAGCTCCAGGGGAAGCGGCTGGCCTCCATCTCCGAGGTTCCCGCGCCGGCGCTGGCGAAGATGAGCGCCGGTTTGTCGCGCATCAACCTGGACCGCATCCTCACCGAGGCCACCGAGCGGGAGGTGCGGATCACCCCCGAGCTCCTCAAGGAGAAGAAGAAGGAGATCATCCAGGCCGAATGCCACGGCTTGCTGGAGTTCATCGAGCCCGCGCACACCCTGGACTCGGTCGCCGGGCACGGCCGGGCCAAGGAGATGCTCCGCCAGGCGGCGGCGGCGCTGAAGAAGGGACGCATCGAGGTGCTCCCCATGGGCTATCTGGTGAGCGGTCCGGTCGGCACCGGGAAGACCTTCCTCGCCACCTGCTTCGCCGGGGAGATCGGCATCCCCTGCGTGAAGTTCCTCAACTTCCGCAGCCAGTGGCAGGGCGTGACCGAGGCCAACCTCGAGAAGATCTTCAACCTCCTCAAGGCGCTGTGGCCGGTGGCGGTGATGGTGGACGAGGCGGACGCCTTCCTCGGCAACCGCGAGGCCTCTGGCGACTCGGGGACCTCCAGCCGGGTGTTCGCCTCCATCGCCTCGTTCATGGGGAACACCGAGTACCGGGGGAAGATCGTCTGGTTCCTCCTCACCGCCCGGCCGGATCTGCTCCCGGTCGACCTCAAGCGGCAGGGCCGGGCCGAGGAGCACCTGGCGCTCTTCTACCCCCAGAACGACGCCGAGCGGGACGAGCTGGCGCGCATCGTGGCCAAGAAGGTGAAGGTGCCGCACCTGCCCTCGTTCGCCGCGCTCCTGCCCAAGGGGGCGCAGCTGTCCGGCGCGGACATCGAGGCGGTGCTGGTGCGTTCCAAGTTCCGCGCGCTGGCCGCCGGTCGCGAGGAGCCGACCGAGGACGACGTGCGGGCGGTGGTGGCGGACTTCGTCCCCCCGTCGTACCCGCTGGAGATCGAGCTGCAGAACCTGGCCGCGGTGCAGGAGTGCACCAGCCGGGAGCTGTTGCCGGAGGTCTACCGGACCATGGAGCGCGACACGGTCACCCGGCGGATCCGCGAGCTGAAGCTGCTGCTCGAGGAACGGTGAGCCTGGGGGGCTGAGCCTGCTGAGCTTCAGCCACCGGTGGCGGCCCGCGCCGGGCGGGGCGCGGGGAAGAACTTCTCCAGCTCGGGCACCTCGCGGGTCCGCTCGGCGATGCAGAGGTCTAGCCTCTCCAGCGCCAGGGCGAGCCGCCGCGGTCCGCCGAGCACCGACGAGACTCGAGGTCCGAACACCCGCTCGGCAAGGGCGCGCTCGTCCGCGCTGCACGACTCGCTCGCCAGGGCGAAGAACCGGGTCAGCCCGCCGCGGGGCATGAGCGCCACCAGGGTGCTCCACGAACGGTCGACGCCGGCGAGCACCCGGCTGCGCCCCACCGGCGAATCGAGCGGGGGCTCGGCCTCCTTCCACTTTCCGCCCACCAGCAGCTTGCCGACCTCCCGCGGGTTGAGCCGGCCCGAGGTGGCCAGGGCGACGTTGTCGTCGAGGAGCTCCGGCATCCGGGTGCTGGCGAGACCCTCGAGCAGCCAGTCGCGGGTGTCGCTGTCCGCGGTGCGGTCCAGGCGCTGGACCAGGGCCTGGTGCAGGTCACGCCCGCCGAACCGACCGGCGGTCTCCAGCACCGGCGAGACCATCTCCGGAGCGAGCGCCCCGGGCCGGGAGAGCCAGGCCTCGGCCAGCGCGCGGGCCTCGGCCACCAGCTGCGGCTCCTCACCCCGGCGGGCCACGAACCCGGTGAGCTCGGGGCGGATGAGCTGCACCTCGTCGTCCTCGGCGGGCTTGCTCCGGAACCCCAGCGCCCGCGCCTGCGGGCCGAACACCCGCCGGACCCAGGCCGCGTAGGCTGGCCCGAGGCGTCCGGCCAGGAAGTCCTCGCGCACCGTGGCCAGCTTGATCGCCGCCTCGAGGACGTGGTGCTCCCGGGCACCGGCGTGACGGGCCGCCAGCTGCAGGCCCTCGGCACGGGAGAGGGCTCCGCCCCGCACCAGCGCGTCGGTGTCGCCGAGCAGCCCCACCCGCTCGGCGTCGTCCAGCCTGGCCGAGCGGACCAGCCGGTTGCGCCACGCGGGGTCGAGCTGGAGCCGGTAGTACCCGGCATACCCTGCGTTGGGGAGCACCCAGTCCGGGCAGCTCCGCGACTCGAGCGTCACCTCGGCGCTCGGGGTGTCGAGCAGGGTGCAGCGGGTCTGCTCCCTGCCCCGGCTGCTCCAGCGGGTGCAGACGGGAATCTGCCAGACCCCGGTGCGGTCCCCGGTGGAGCCGGCGGGCAGCCACCGGTCCTGGGCCAGCTGGAGCACTGCGCCCTGCGGGCCGCAGCGCACGCTGGCCTGGACCCGCGGAATGCCGGGGTGGTCGAGGAAGGTGTCGAAGGCCGGCGCCACGTCGCGGCCGGCGGCCTCGGAGATGGCGTGGAGGAAGTCACGGGCGGTGGCGTTCCCGTCGGTGTGGGCCCGGAGGTACCGCTGGATGCCCCGGCGGAAGGTCTCCGGCCCCACCCACTGCTCGAACATCCGGAGCACCGCCGCGCCCTTCTCGTAGGTGATGGAGTCGAAGGCATTCTTCACGTCGTCGTAGCTGTTCACCGGTTGCCGGATGACGCGGGTGCTCACCAGGGTGTCCACCTGCGCCGCCACGTTCCGCTGCTCGACGCGCTTCGCGGCCATTCCCCACGCCGGCGCCCACCGCTCGATGACCTTGGTCTCCATCCAGGTGGCGAACGCCTCGTTGAGCCAGATGTCGTCCCACCAGGCGGCGGTCACCAGGTCTCCGAACCACTGGTGCGCGAACTCGTGCGCCGCCACGCTGGCGTAGTCGCGGCGCCGCTCCACCCGCTCCTGGAGCGGTGGGGTGAGGACCAGCGTCTCGCGAAAGGTCACCAGCCCCACGTTCTCCATCGCTCCGAACTGGACGGTGAAGGGGATGGCCAGCACGTCGAGCTTCTCGTAGGGGTAGGCGATGCCGAAGTAGTCCTCGAGCACCTCGAGGATCTCCGGCGTCACCCGTGCCGCCCAGGCCGCCTCGTGCGCCCGCCCCCGCGGGGCGACGATGCGCACCGGGACCCGCTTCTTCCCCGCCGGCCGGGCCTCCTTCATCTCGAACGGACCGACGCCGAAGGCCACCAGGTACGAGGGCAGGGGCCGGGTCGGCCGGAACCGGACGTCCTTCATGCCCTCGCCCGCCGCCGTCTCGCTGGCCACCGGGGTGTTGGAGACCGCGGTCAGTCCCGCAGGGACGCGGAGGGTCAGCTCCCAGGGAATCTTCGCCGAGGGCTCGTCCACGCAGGGGAACGCCCGCCGGGCGTCGGTCTCCTCGAACTGGGTGAAGGCGTACCAGTCGCCCCCGCTCTGCTGGCGGAAGATGCCCGAGTCCTCCTGGGTGAACTGGGTGCCCTCGAACTCCAGCACCAGGGTCAACGGACCCGGCGGGAGCTGCCGCGGGAAGCGCAGCGCAACCCGCTCGTCGGGGCGCACCACCGGCTCGGCCCGGACCTCCTCGGTGCCGAGCCGGGCAACCGCCGAGCGGACCTCCAGGGCGTCGGCGTTGAGCCACACCACGTCGGTCGCCGCGTCCAGGGTGCCGTCGATCTCCGCGCGCCCGGAGAAGCCCGGCGCGGAAGGAACCACGGTGAGGGACACTCGCTGGCTGGCGGGGCGGAAGGTGCGCGGGAGCCGGATGCCCTCGGGGGCGACCAGCGCCGGCGGGGGCGGCGGGGCGGCCGAGACCGGGGATGGAGCAGCAGGCGCGCGCGGCGCCGCGGCGCGGTCGGCCGCGCAGGCGGCCAGCATCAGGACGGGGACGAGGAGGGCAGGCCGGAAGGTCATCAAGGCCGCGCACTCTGGCACGACCTGCTCCGCGTGCAACGGCCGACCGTGGCTCAGTCCGCGGGCCCGCCCACCCGGAGGTTGAGCCCCGGACGGAGCGAGCGGGCGTGGCGGATGCGGTTCCAGCGCTTGAGGTCGTCCACGCTGACCCCGTACTGCTGGGCCACGCTCCACAGCGTCTCGCCCTCGGCGAGCTGGTGCATCCCCGGCTTTGCGCCGGCAGCAGACGCCGGGGTGGATGCCACCGGAGGATGCGCCGGAGTGGCAGGCCGGTCGACCTGGGCGACGACCGCCGCGGGCTTCACCTCGATGGGCGCCGCGGCCGGGCCCGGCCAGACGGTCAGCACCGTGCCGACCTGGAGCCCCTTCCGGGCCTTCTTCCCCAGTGAGTTCCAGGTCTGGACCTGCTCGACCGAGACCCCGAACCGCTGGGCGATGGTCCACAGCGAGTCACCGCTCTGGACTCCGTACTGGACGCGCGTCTTGCCGTCGACCACCTCGGTCTTGACGGTGCCCTGCGCCAGCGCGCGCGGAGGGCCGCTCCGGGTGCCGGCGGGGATCTCGTCCTCGGGGGCCGGGGCGAGGTACCCCTGGGCGCGGGCGCGCGCCACCTGCCGCTCGAGACCGTGGCCGGCGTCGGCCAGCGCACGGGCCGAGGGCACCGGGACGGCCAGCTCGCTGTTGATCCGCAGGGTCTTGGCGCTCCGCAGCCGGTTGAACTGGAGGATGGCCTCCGGCGCGGAGTGGTACTGGAGCGCGATGCGCGAGAGCGTGTCGCCCTTGCGCACGTGGTGGATGCGGTAGCTGAGCCGCTCGCCGGCCGGGATGCGCGCCAGCGCCGCGATCACCGTGTCCTTGGTTCCCCGGGGCACGTGCAGCAGATAGGGGCGGGCGGTGGTGGCGGGCGGGGTGCACCAGCGGCGCAGCTCGGGGTTCAGCTCCCGGATGGTCTCGGTGCTGGTGCCGGCGGCGCGCGCCACCAGGTCGAGGTCGGTGGGCTCGACCACCGGCACCTCGTCGAACTGGAGCGGCTCCTGGAAATCGAACTCGTCGTCGGTGAACCCGAAGGCCCGGGGGTGCTTGGCCACCAGCGCGCAGGCGATCAGCTTCGGGACGTAGTGCTTGGTCTCCTTGGCCAGTCCCTTGCCGTCGCTGAGGGCCCAGAAGTCGGCCGTCCCGCGACGCACCATCATCCGGCGGAGCTTCTCGCCGCCGGCGTTGTACCCGGCCCAGGCGAGGTACCAGTGGCCCAGCGCGCCGTGGAGTTCGGTCAGGTAGCGGCCCGCGGCCACGGTGGCCTTGAGCGGGTCGCGGCGCTCGTCCACCCAGAAGTCCTGCTTGAGGCCGAAGCGGCGGCCGGTGGCGGAGATGAACTGCCACGGGCCCGCGGCCCGCGCCCAGGAGGTGGCGCCGGGCGAGAAGCCGCTCTCGATCATCGCCAGATACACAGTGTCCCGCGGAAGTCCCCCGCGCTCGAGCAGCGGGGTCATCATCGGGATGTACCGCGTGGAGCGGGACATCCACTTGCGGAACCACTTGCGCCCCGGGCCCTGGAAGAACTGGACGTACTGGGCGACGGTGGGCTGCATCTCGATCGGGATGTCGTACTCGGGGGCGATCGTTCCCACGTCGAAGGTGGAGAGATCGGTGACCAGGCCCAGGTTCACCACCGGCTCGTCTCCGGAAAGCACCTCGGCGCCGTCCTCCAGGCGGGCCCGGAGGGGGCTCGCGGTGCCCAGCGCCCGGACCGAGCGCAGCACCTCGGGGCTGGGCTTGGCCGCGGGATCGAGGACCGCGTCCTCGAGGGCCCGCATCTCCTCCAGCTCCTCCGAGGCCGGCTCGTCGTCGGCGTCGACGTCGTCGGGCGATGTAGGAGAGCCGACCTGCACCGGTGCGCGTGGCGGCGCGGTCGGCGACGCCGCGGGCGCGGGCGCAGCCGCGGCACTGCTGAGCACGAGGAGGGCGAAGGCGAGCGACAAACGGACCTCGAATGCTAAGCGGGCCGCCGGAGGTGGGTCAACGCCGTGTCGCGGTGCTGGTCTCGGCCCCGTGTCCCGGTCCGAGCACCCGGGGCAGGTAGGTCGCGTAGTCGAAGTGGATGCTGTTCTCGGCAGTGTGGCATCCGACACACACGCCGGGGCCGGGCCGGGGGCGCAGCACCGACTTCTCGGTCCCGTCGACGACGTGGATCGACCCCGGGCCGTGGCAGTTCTCGCAGCCCACGTTCTTCCGCTCCTCCACCTGGTCCACCCGGCACACCCCGCCCGCCTGCTGGAAGCCGACGACGTGGCAAGCGACGCAGTCCAGCCGGTACTGCTTCTGCACCGACTCCAGCGTGGCGTACGCCCTGGCGTGACCGGTCTTCTCGTAGACGGTGAACGGGTTCGGGTGGCAGCTGCGGCAGGCCTCGCTGCCGACGTAGGCGGGCTCGCCCCTGGCCGGGGGAGGGCAGGGCTCGCCGTGCTCCTTCGCCCAGGCGAGGTTGAGCTGGGCCACGTCGCGGTCGTAGGCGGCGATGATCTTCTGCACCCCGGGGTCCTCGGGCAGCGCCGCCTCCACCGGGACGAAGCGCACGGTGAACGTCCCCGGCTGGAGCGCCGTCGCCTGGGCCTGCGTGGCGAGCTGCTCACGGCGGAGCACCAGGTCGTGCAGCCGGGCGTCGAGGAGGCGCTTGCGCTCGCTCGACAGGCCGAGCGTCCCCAGCTCGCGCCTCAGCAGCTCCAGCCGCTGACCCTGGGCGTTGAACTCGCGCTCGATGTCCCCTTGTCCGCGCGCGAGCTGGAGGACCGCGCCGTCCGGTCCGGGGCTCACGTCCACCCGCAGGATCGAGCGCCCGCGGCTCTGGACCTGCGCCACTGGAACCGAGCCCCGGAGGAGCCGGCCGTCCTCCCACTCCGCCCCGATGGTCTCCGGGGCCTGGGCGGCGACGATCAGGTCCACGCCCTTGGCCTCCTTCGCCTCGCCTGGAGCGCCCGCGAACAGCCCGAGCACGAAGCGACCGCCGGAGGCCCGGGTGCTCGCCGCGCCCTCGGTCAGCTCGGCGGCGCTGGTGCCCGACACCACGCCCACCTTCCACCGGCCGGCGTCGAGCAGCCGGGTCTGCCCGGGACCCAGTTCGGGGAGCCCGAGCGAGCGGCGAAAGTCCGGCCCGAGCGCGTCATCGAGAGGGCCGGCGAACAGGGCGCCGACCCGCATCGCGCGGTACGCCTCGGCGATGGCCTGGGCCCGGCGGCGCTCACCCACCGCCTCGTCGGCGGCGAAGCCGGTGCGCTCGAACAGGGCATCGCCGGCGTCGACGAAGAGCGCCGGGAGCCCCGAGGCGCGGGTCTTCCCGATGACCGCCGCGGTCTTCCCCAGGCCGCCCCGCATCGCCTCGCTGCATCCGCAGGGTGCGATCTGTCCGCGCACGTCCGCGGTGACGAAGACCGTGAAGCGGGTGGACGCCGGCGACCCGCCGGCCGCGGCGGGCGGAGCGCCTCCGGATCCCCCGCGGGAACAGGCCGCGAGCAGTGTGGCTGCAATGAAGACCGAGCGGAGCTGCAAAGTTCCGTCCGCGGAAGGACGGCCCCGTCTACCACTGCGGGCTGGACCCACGCGAGTCGTTGACAGACCGCCGACGGAATTGGTTTGAGCGGGGCGCTTGGCCCCGCCCCCCGCAGATCCGATGAAGCTGCCGCTCGAGGAGCTGCTCTACCTGCGTCTGGGGGAGTTCCTCGACCAGCTGCACGGCCGGAAGGTCCCCGAGCTGTACCGGGTGCTGCTGGAGCAGGTGGACCGCGCCGTGCTCCGCCAGGCGCTGGAGCGCAGCGAGGGCCAGCTCTCGGCGGCCGCCTCCTTCCTCGGCGTGGACCGGAACACCCTGGCCCGCAAGGTGAAACGGCTCAAGGTTCGCGGCCGGACCTGAGCCAGCAACGCCCCTGGTCTCCGGGGGCCGGCGTGGTCATCGTTGGGGGCTGCTCATCATGCGACCGCTCGCTCTCACCCTCACCGCGGGACTCCTGCTGCTCGGCGCGCCCGCGCGTGCGCTCGACGACGGCCTGGGCCCGGTCCCGGCGGAGGTGGACCGCAGCTCCCCCCTGGCCACCGCGCAGGGCTTCCTCACCGCGGCCCACCACGGAGACTACGATCTCGCCGCCTTCTACCTGGCGCTCGACTGGCTCCCCAAGGAGAAGCAGAAGACGGAGGGCCCGCGCCTGGCGCGCCGGCTGCGGTTCGTGCTCGACCGGAAGCTCTTCCTCGACCTCGCGGCGATCAGCAAGGAGCCGCAGGGAGACCCGGCGAAGCCCGGATACGACCAGCTCGGCACCATCCCCCTGGAGAAGCAGAACGTCCCCATCCGGGTGAGCAAGTACGAGGTCGACGGCAAGCCCACCTGGGTCTTCAGCCAGATCACCGTGCGCGCCATCGACGCCCTCTACGATGCCTACGGTCCGCCGCTCGGCGAGGTGCTGCCCGAGGTGCTGTTCGCCAAGCCACTGGGCGACCTCGAGCTGTGGCAGTGGCTGGGCCTGGTCCTCGCCTTCGGCGCGGCGTTCGTCGGCGGGTGGCTCCTGGAGAAGGTCGGCCTGGCGGTGCTGGGGCGGCTCGCTCGGATGACGCGCGTCGGCTGGGACGACCAGCTGGTACACTCGGCGCGCGGGCCGCTGCGGCTGCCCATCTGGGCCTTGGTCCTGAGCGTGGCCACTCCGCCGCTGCTCCTGCCGCCGGTGTGGGCCCACGGCCTCAGTGTGCTCAACCGGTCGTTGCTGGTGATCGCCGCCGCCTGGTTCGCCCTGCGCTTCCTCGACCTCGCCTCGGGCGTGCTGGAGAGCCGGGTGGCCAGGGCGCACGAGAACGTCGCCAACGCCCGTGCGGTGCGCACCCAGCTGGCGGTGCTGCGCCGGGTGCTGGTGGTGGTGGTGTGGATCCTCGCCATCGCCGCGCTGCTGATGCAGTTCACCGTGGTGCGGACGGTGGGCGTCTCGCTGCTCGCCTCCGCCGGCGTGGCGGGGGTGGTGCTGGGGCTCGCGGCGCAGAAGTCCATCGGCGCGCTGCTGGCCGGCATCCAGATCTCGATGACCCAGCCCATCCGCATCGGGGACTCGGTGCTCGTCGAGGGCGAGTTCGGCACGGTGGAGGAGATCAGCCTCACCTACGTGGTGGTCCGCACCTGGGACCTGAGGCGGCTGATCATCCCGGTGATCCAGTTCCTGGAGAAGCCGTTCCAGAACTGGAGCAAGGGCGGGGTGGAGATGCTCGGGCCGGTGGTGCTCCAGGTCGACTGGACCACCGACATCGACGCCGTCCGGAAGGAGCTGGCCCGGGTGCTCGCCAGCGAGGGGAAGGGGATGTGGGACGGGAAGCTGGGGACCGTCCAGGTGGTCGATTCGTCCGAGCGGACGATGCAGCTCCGGGTGCTGCTCGGAGGCTACGTCGACTCCATCTTCGACCTGCGCTGCCTGGTCCGGGAGCGGCTCATCGCCTTCCTGCGGCGGACGCCGGAGTGGCTTCCGCACCAGCGGGTGGAGCAGGACGGAGTTCCGCTCCCGCCCCCCGGTCCGGCGGCCTGACGCCAGGCCGGGCCGCCCGCGCCAGGGTCGGACCTGGCCCGGTGTGCAGGGCTGACCCACCCCGGCGCCTCCACCGGACGGTGGGCGCTGGTCCATCCCCCAGAGAATGCACGGGTTCCCCCGCGGCCCTCCCGCTGGCCCGGGACGTGAAAGGTCCCCGGGGCATGAAGCCGTCCCCTCACACCAATGCCGTCGTCCAGGCTCTGGTCGCATGTCGCGCGCGCCGCGAGCTGAAGGGTACCGAGCGCGACACGCCCGAGGAGCGCCAGGCGATGAAGGCCCAGCTGTGGGCCCGCCTCGACGCCCGGCTCTCCACGTGGGACCCGAGCGCCGAGACGATGGCGCAGTGGGCGCTCCACGTGCTGAGCGCGCCCAGCGAGCCAGCGCAGCAGCACGTCGCCTGAGCGGCCGTCCGGACGCCGTCCGGTTGCACCACCGGGCGCGGGCTGTCATCCACCGCGGCATGTCGCTTCGTTTCGGGTCGTGAAGGCATGGGCCCGATGCAGTTCCGGCCGGGATGACCCGGGGGGGTCGCCCGTGTTCGGTTGGGCGGAGGATGCCCGCCATGCCGACTGCCCCGTCGTCCGACGCCGAGAGGCCTCCCCCGAGACCCGGGCGGCGAGTCCTGGCGCGCGCGGTGGGGGTGTGGTGGGTGCAGCAGCTGCTCGAGGTCGCCCGCCGCAGGCGTCCGAGCAGGCAGGCGCGCGAGGACGAGGACCCGCGCCCGGCTCCTGCGACCCGCTGATCTCCCTCGTTGCGTGCACAGCGGGCGCCCGGCGCGCGCCGTTCGCGACCCGCGCTTGCAGGCACTCGTCGAGAAGCTGACCCTGACGGCGTGCGGGGTCGATCCAGCCCGGCATCAATCGGCCTCGGGCCCTGCCGCCTTCGTCTCGGGGCCGAGCACCGGGGTGGTCTGCTCGGTGGCGGTGGAAACCGAGCCCGCCCGGGCCGCGTGGCGCGCGTCGAAGGCCTCCGCCTCGGACAGCAGCTCTTGCACCTGGAACGGCTTGCGGAGCGTGCGCCGTACCCCCGGCGTGTTCTCGAGCCACTCGCCGTCCACCGCCGCCGACATCGCCAGGACCTCGAAGTCGGCGTGGTCGGGGCGCTGACGCAGCTCGCGGAGGAACCGGAGCCCGTCCATCATCGGCATCTGGAGGTCCAGCACGATGAGCGCCGGCCGGGACATCCGGTCGAGCATCGCCAGCGCCTCTGTTCCGGTCCGGGCGACCGCGACCCGCTGGCCCGCGAACTCGAGCGCCTCCTGGAGCGATTCGAGGAGCAGCAATTCGTCGTCGACGAGGAGGATGTCCGGAGTCGGGCGCACGGGCGCCCGGACGGTGCTTCCTGGCGCCACCCGGCACATCTGCCCGGTGCTCCCACCCTGTCGCGCAGGTGACAGAGCAGACAATCTGACCGGGAACTCCTCCCGGTCGTCGACACTCCACGCCGCCGGAGTGCCTGGGAGTGTGAGCGTTCTGCACGCCCAGCCGTGGCGCTCTCGCCACTCCTCTGCTAGCCGGCCGGCACGCGGGCGAGCCCGAGCTTCTTCGTCTGCCGCCCGCCTACTGGCGCTGAGGTCACAATCTGCTGGCGCGGAGCTTGAGGGGTCCAACCCTCCCCTCTCAGCACGATGAAACGTGCGCTGTCCTGGACTCCAGCCAGCGCGTGGTCAAGGCGGAGAACTTCCCACGGGACCTTCTCCCTCCGCCGAACCGACTGCTACTTCACCGAGATGCGGACGACCGCTCGTCCCCGGCGGGCTCGTGCACCGTCTTACCGCCGGAAGGAGGCCCCCACCTCCGCCATGCAACGCGCAGTGGAACGGCTCAGGAGAGAGCTAGGAGGCGTCGCAGCCCGGGCTGGCCCACGCGATGCAGCCCACCGTCTCGCCGGCCTCCAGAGGGAGGTTCGATGGTAAGTTGTGCTGATCGGAATGCTCCCGACGGCAGGTCTTGCGCCTGCCTTGGCGCTGGCCGCAAGCATTGCCGGATCCTCTGCTTGCCGGTGGCGTTCGGACGTCATTGCCGCGGTGCCGACACGTAGCGCTTCGACACCCCGGACGCAGGAGAGGGCGATGCAAGAGGAGACCGAGGAGGCCCGCGAGCGGCACTTTTGGGGGGTGGTCCTCAAGAGCACCGTAACCTCGCTGATCATCCTCGTCGTCGTCGGCGTGCTCGCATGGCTCACCTGGGCCCTGGACTGGCGGAAATACCTGCTGCTCTGCTTCGTAGGGTTGGCGGCGGGGAGTTCCATCGCTGTGGCCGCGCTTTCGGCACACGGCCGCGAGCTCGTGGGCCTCGTCCTGGGTGCCATCACGCTCCCATTGATGGCCGTGCACCTCGCCGGGGTCGCCGCGACGAACGAGGCCGCGTTCGGCGCCTATCGCGACGGCCTGCTGCCCTTCTTCACCCACGCCGCGGGGCCAATCCTCGCCGCACCGTGGATCTCCAGGATCTGGCGACGGAGGCCCGAGCGGCCGGAACCGGCACTGCCGGCCGACGAGGCGGCTGTCCACGAAGGAGCCTCGCCGTGACCTCCATGCCGCCCCTCAAGACCCTCGCGGTGTGGTCCCTCATCCCCTCCTACTCGCTCGCCGGAGGGCTGATCGGTTACGGCCTGGATCGCTGGCTGCACACCTTCCCGCTCATCATGACCGCGGGACTCATCATCGGCTTCGCCCTCGCGATCCGCGACATGCTGAGACTGAAGAAGGAAATCTTCGACAAGAAGTCCTGAGGACGCTCTCGATGCCCGAGGCGCTCGCAAACAAGCTTCCCTACGTTGTCCTCCTCAACTTCCTCGTCGTGTGCTCACTGCTCCTGGTGCTCGGCCGGATCGCGACGGCTCGCCCCCTGAAGGAGCTCCCCGGCGGCATCCAGAACGCCGCGGAGCTCGTCCTGGACTGGTTCGTCGCCCAGGCCCGGAGCATCGATCCCCGGGCCGTGCCGATCATCGCGCCGTTCCTCGCGAGCCTCTTTCTGGTGATCCTCCTGAGCAACCTCCTGGGCGTGCTTCCGGTTCCCGTCCTCCAGATTCCGCCGACCGCCTACTACAGCGTGCCCCTCTCCCTGGCGGCAATCGCGGTGCTGGGCGCGCTGGTGATTGGCGCCAAGCTTCGGGGAATCACCGCCGGCCTGAAGCATCTCGTCTGGCCGAACCCGCTCCAGCTGGTCGAGGAGTTGAGCCACACTCTCTCGCTCTCGCTGCGGCTCTACGGCAACATCGGCGGGGAGTTCATCGTCGCGTTGCTCGTGGCGCAGGTCGTCCCGTACGGGATCCCCTTGCTCGTCCACGCGCTCGGCCTCTTCCCCGCCGTCATCCAGCCGTTCGTCTTCACCTTGCTGACGGCGAACGTCCTCTCGACCGCGCTCCAGCGAGGGGAGAAGCCGAAGCTTCCGGAGGAAGCCATGAACGTCCACCGAATCACCACACCTTGAACGCGAGCGCCCGATGAAAGAGTTCCTGCTGGTCCTGATTCCGACCCTCACCGTGGTGCCACCCGCAGTCGCAGCCTCCTTGGCCATGCGCAAGATCTCCAGCACGGCACTGGATGGGATGACCCGGCAACCGGAGATCGCGGGCCAGTTGTTCACCTCGATGATCGTGAGCATGGCCCTGGTCGAGGCCCTGGTCATCTACTGCCTGGTCATCGCGCTCATGATGGCCGCGAAGGTGTAGCGCCGATGGCGCTCGACCCTCTGAAGCAGATCGATCTCGTCGTCATCGGCGGCGTTGCCGTCGCGTTCCTCATCACTTACTTCCTGCTGCGCCGCATCTTCTTCGGACCGCTCATCGAGGTGATGGAGAGGCGGGCGCTCCGGATCGAGACCGCGCGCAGTCGGAGAGCGGAGGCCGAGCGGTCGCTCGAGGATGCCCAGCGCCGGGCGGCGGCCCTCCTCCAGGCGGCCCGGGACGAAGGCGCCCGGTTGGCCGACGCTGCGCGGGAAGCAAGCGTGAAGGTGAGCGAGGCGAGGCGGGCCGAGATCGGCCCCGAGGTCGAGGCGATCCGTGCCCGGGGACGGGACGAGGTCCTCGCCCTGAGGCGCTCCGCGGAGACCAGGCTCGCCGAGGAGCTGTGTGCGTGCGTTGGCCAGACCGTGGCCAAGATGATTGGGCGCGTGGACGAGAGGACCGTGCGGTTCCTGGTGACCCGAACACTGGCGGAGAAGGAAGCCAGGTGAGGGGATGGGAGAAGCGCTCCGAGCGGCGCTGCATGAGGTCACGGCGAGGCCGCTGCCGTACCTCGCCGAGGTCGTCCAGTTCCTGATCCTCGTGGGCGTGATCGGCTGGGCGGCGCACCGTCCGGTCGCCAAGCGACTCGCCGCGCGCCGGGAGAAGATCGCCGCGGAGCTGGCGGAGGCGGAGCGCGACGAGCGCGCATTCGTCCTCCTGGGCGAGGAAGCACGGGCCGCGGTGGCGAAGGCCGAGGAAGAAGCACCGGGGATCCTCGCGGCCGCGCGCGCGGAGGCCGCGAAGGAGCGCGCGGCGGGTATTGCCCGGGCGCAAGCCGAGGCCGAGGAGGGGATCCGTCTCGCGGGCGAGGCCGTGGAGCGTGAGAAGGCGAAGGTCGCCGCCGAGGCCTCCGAGCGGCTGCTGACGCTCACGACCGAGATCGCCCGACGCTACCTCGACGAATTCCTGAGCGAGGACGAGCGTCGCTCGATGACCGAGAAGGCCATCCTCGAGAGTCTGGAGGGGTTGGAGCGCGGGCCCCTTCCACGGTCCCAGGAGTGACCGGCGTGGTGGACGAAGAGACAGAAGGCGTTCGCGAGGAGCGGATGCGCCTCCGCCAGGCTCTGCGGAGCGTGGAGGACGGCCGGGTGACCCTCGAGTGCCGAATCGCCCTCGGGCCAGCGCTCGTCGAGCGCGTGCGGCAGAAGCTGTCCGCCGCAGCGGGCAAGGAGATCGCGGTCGACGTCCGGGTGAATCCGCAACTGAGGGCGGGGACGACGCTTCACCTCGGCGGAGGTGCCCGGATCGATCTCGATCCCAAGCCCAGGCTCCTCGCCGATCTCGCGCGGCGATACGCCGCCCGGGCACTGGAGCTGGCGCCCACCACGGTCGAGGAAGCGGGGCGACTCGTGTCCACGGCGATCGAGGAGGCTGGCCCAGGGCTGCGCGTCGAGGAGGCCGCCGACCAGGGAGCGGTGCTGGAGGTCGGAGACGGTGTCGCGCTCGTCGAGGGTCTCGCCGGCGTGGAATCGCAGGAGGTCGTGCACTTCGAGAGCGGTGTCGAAGGCATCGCTTTCAACCTGCTGGCGGACGCCGTGGGCTGCCTCCCGCTGGGACCGGAGGAGCCGATCCAGGAGGGAAGTACCGTCAAGCGGACCGGAACCCTCCTTCGAGTCCCGGTGGGCGAGGCCCTCGTCGGGCGGATCGTCGACGCTCTAGGACGCCCGATCGACGGCGGTGGGCCGATCCGCACGGACCAGACGGCCCCGATCGAGCGACTCGCCCCCGGGGTGGTCGAGCGGCGACCGGTCTGCGAGTCTCTCCACACCGGCATCAAGATCCTCGACGCGCTCGTACCGCTGGGGCGCGGCCAGCGCGAGCTGGTGCTCGGCGACCGCCACGTCGGCAAGACGACCGTCGCCGTCGACGCCATCCTGAGCCAGAAGGGCTCAGGCGTGGTGTGCGTGTATGCCGCGATCGGGCAGAAGGCCTCCACGCTCGCCCGCGTGGTCGGCTTGCTGCGGGAGCGAGGCGCGATGGACTACACCATCGTGGTCGTCGCGTTCGCGGACGAGCCACCGGCCTTTCGCTATGTGGTGCCCTACACGGCTTGTGCCATCGCCGAGGATTTCATGCGCAAGGGCCGCCATGCGCTGGTCGTCTACGACGATCTCACCAAGCATGCGGTGACCTATCGCGAGATCTCATCCCTCCTCAAGCGCCCCATCGGACGGGAGGCGTACCCGGGCGACATCTTCTTCGTTCATTCCCGGCTGCTGGAGCGCGCCGCCCGACTCCGCGACGATCTGGGAGGCGGTTCGCTGACGGCGCTCCCGATCGTCGAGACGCTGGCGGGAGACATCTCGGCCTTCATCCCCACCAACGTCATCTCGATCTGTGATGGGCAGATCTTCCTCGACGCGCATTCGTTCAACGAGGGCTTCAGGCCGGCGATGGACGTCGGCCTCTCCGTCTCCCGGGTCGGTGGGATGGCGCAGACGCCCGCGATGCGGAAGGTGGCCGGTCGTCTGCGCATCGACCTCGCCCAGCACGCCGAGATGGCGAGGTTCGTGAAGTTCGGCGCAGAGGTCGACCAGGCCACGCTGCAGCAGCTCAGGAGGGGAGAGCGGGAGCTCGAGCTGCTGAAGCAGGCGGCCCACGACCCGCTCCCCCTGGAGAAGGAGATCGTCACCCTCTACGCGGCGGTGCACGGGTATGCGGACGACATCCCACTGGAGCAGGTCCGCTCGTTCGAGGAGGAGCTCCACGCCTTCATGGACCAGAGCCATCCCGACGTGCTGGGGGACATTCGAGACGCACGGGACCTGACCGCACGCATCGAGGAGCGCCTGCGCGCGCTGCTCGTCGAGTTCCACGCGTTCTTCATCCGCGAGAGGGTCACCCCGGGGAAAGCGAGCGTCTGAGCCGTGGCCAAGCTGCTCGAGCTGAGGGAACGGATACGGGCGGTCGAGAACATCCAGACCATCACCCGGACGCTCGCCACGGTCGCCGCCGCCAGGCTGGCCCGCGCCCGCCGGCGGGCCGCTGGCCTGAGGGTATACGCCCGGTCCATCCGCGAGATCCTCCACCGCCAGCAGACACACCTGGCTCGGGCCGGCGATGCCGGAGACGCGGCCCTGTCCTTCCTGCAGGGGCGGAGACCGGTCCGGAACGTGGTCCTCTTCGTCCTCACCTCGGACCGCGGCATGTGCGGCGGGTACAACCTCGACCTCTGCCGCTGCGCCCTGGCGTTCTGGGAGGAGAGGAAGAAGGCCCACCAGCGAGTGGCGTTCGTCCTGAAGGGGAGGAAGGGCGCCAGGTACCTCTCCCGGCTCGGTGCGGAGATCCTCCACCAGGAGGGTTGGCGGCGGGAACTGATCGGAGCGGTGGACGTCGAACGGTTGCTGGGCGTCCTGGTCGCGCCCTACCGCTCGCGAGCAGCCGAGGAGGTGCACGTCGCGTACACCGATTTCCGTTCCCCCATCCACCGAGGGCCGCGCGTCGTCCGGCTGTTCCCGATCGAGCTTCTTCCGGGCCAGGAGGAGCCGCCAGGGAAGGCTGAGCGGTGGTTCTATGAGCCCTTCGCGCGGGCCGTGCTCGATGAGCTGGTCGCCGTCTACATCCGGGCTCAGCTGTGCGACGTGCTGCTCGAGTCGTACGCCAGCGAGCAGGGCGCGCGCATGATCACCATGGAGGAAGCCACCGAGCGGGCAGACCGGACGCTCCAAGAATGCCGTGCGCAGCACAACCGGCTCCGCCGGGAGACGGTCACCACCGACCTCCTCGGAGCCCTGTTCGCCTCACGCGCCGCGAAGGGGGCGGGCACGTACACGGGGAAGGCTGGCTCGAGGAGGCGCCCGTGACCGACCGGCAAGATGTCGTGCGAGAGGCGCTGGCCCGGGTCCAGCGAGGACTCCTCGAGCCCCAAGCTCCCGGGAGCGTCCTCCAGGTGATGGGGCCGGTCGTGGACGTGTCCTACGCGGGAGCGCTCCCAGCCATCAACGAGCTGCTCCGGGCGGGAGACGCCGTGTCCGGGCTGCCCCTCGAGGTGATGCAGCTGCTCGGGGGAGGCGTCGCACGCACCGTCGCGCTGGGCTCGACGGACGGGCTGGCGAGGCGCACCCGGGTGTTCGACACCGGCGGGCCGATCCGCGTGCCAGTGGGGCCGGAGACGCTGGGAAGGCTCTTCAACGTCCTCGGCGAGCCGATCGACGGGCGCCCGGCGCCCAGAACGAACCGGACCGAAGGCATCCACCGGCCAGCCATCCCCTACCGGGACCTGGAGGTCGCGCCGCGGGTTCTCGAGTCCGGGGTGAAGGCCATCGACCTTCTCACTCCCTTCCCGCGCGGCGGGAAGATCGCCCTCTTCGGGGGAGCCGGCGTCGGGAAGACGGTCATCATCATGGAGCTCATCCGGAGCATCGGGATCGAGCACCGCGGCGTGTCGGTCTTCGGGGGCATCGGAGAGCGAACGCGAGAAGGGAACGACCTCTGGCTGGAGATGCAAAGGTCCGGCGTCCTGGAGCGCGCGGTGCTGATCTTCGGGCGGATGAGCGAGCCGCCCGGCGCCCGCTTCCGCGTGGCGCTCTCGGCGCTGACGATGGCGGAACACTTTCGCGACGAGCAGAAGCAGGACGTCCTCCTGTTCTTCGACAACGTCTATCGCTTCGTGCAGGCGGGCCTCGAGGTCTCTCTGCTGCGCGGGCGCACCCCCTCCGAGGTTGGCTACCAGCCGACCCTGTCCACGGAGATTGGCCAGCTCGAGGAGCGCATCGCATCGACGAAGCACGGCGCCATCACCTCCATCCAGGCGGTCTACGTTCCCGCGGATGACCTCGCCGACCCCGGGCCGGCGTCGGTGTTCGCGCACCTGGATGCCACCGTCGTCCTCTCGCGGCGCATCGCCGCGCAGGGGCTCTATCCGGCCGTCGATCCGCTCCAGTCCTCCTCGCAGATCCTGGAGCCCGAGATCGTCGGGAGGGAGCACGTGGAGGTGGCCACGAAGACCCGGGGGTACCTGCAACGGTACGGAGCGCTACAGGACCTGATCGCGATCCTCGGCGTCGAGGAGCTTTCCGAGGAGGACAAGATCGTCGTCCGGAGAGCGCGACGCCTCCAGCGGTTCCTCTCGCAGCCGTTCTTCGTGGCCGAGGCCTACACCTCGATCCCCGGACGGTACGTTCCGCTGCCCGAGACCATCCGCGGCTTCAAGGAGATCGTCGAGGGCCGCCACGACGACGTGCCCGAGCAGGCGTTCTTCATGGTCGGGACCATCGACGAGGCCCTGCGGGCGGCGAAGATGCTGACCGGCCCAAGGGCAAAGGACGCCTTCGCGATGGGGAAGGAAGGCGAGGGATGAGCGCCCGCAAGCTCGTCCTGGAGATCCTCACCCCGGACGGCCCGGCTCTGACCGAGCACGGCCTGGACGCGGT
Source organism: Myxococcaceae bacterium (assembly GCA_035519675.1). Classification (GTDB taxonomy): domain Bacteria; phylum Myxococcota; class Myxococcia; order Myxococcales; family Myxococcaceae; genus RPRB01. The sequence continues at coordinate 64,284 of DATIWB010000100.1, read as the reverse complement.
GGTGCTCCGCCGCCGGGAGGCGCGGTTCGAGCTGGGGAGTGAGATTGCCATCCTTCCCCTCCACGCGCCGACGCTGATCCGCATGTCGGTTGCTCCGCTGCGGTATCGCCGGGGAGGGCAGATCTTCTACCTGGCCGTGGGCGGAGGTTTCGTCGAGGTCGAGCGGGACCGGGTGCTCGTCGTGACCCCGCGCTGCGAGCGCCCGGCTCCCGGGGAACCCGATCCGCGCTCGGCGGCCCAGGAGACCTGCCGGACCTGGCGGCGGGAGCGCGTCGACTCTCGGGAAGCGATGGCAGGCTATCCCGAACCCATTCCAGTCGCCTTGGAGGGAAGGAGGGCTCCACCTCACCTGCTCGGGATGACGCTCGGGCGCTCGAGGTGAGCGTTGCCGTCGACGCTGACAGCGCGGAGGAAGCGACGAAAGTCCCGGGTCAAATTGCGCCGAGCTGAAGGAGGAGCTCTCGGTGCAATCGCCGACGCTCTGAGGTCAGCGGGAGATCGGCGAGGATCAAACGGCGCTGAGCTTCCTCGTTCTCGGCGACCAGTCTCGTCAGCCGGGCCAGCATCCGGGGAAGGTGAGTCACCTTCTCGTGGCAGAGCCCTACCCAAACCCGCTCGGTCTGCTCCAGGATTCGCTCGCGGTTTCGGCGAACGCGTTCGACGAACCTCTCGAGCTCCCGGTTGTCCTCGCAGAGCACCAGCAGCTTCCGGTCCGCGACCAGATGTCGCTCCTGGCTCAGCCGGAACGCCCCGAACCGCTTCCTGGCCGTCTCGAAGGAGCCGGCGGAGGCGAGCCTCCCGACGTCGCTCAGGGCGGCGCGCAGCTGCCGGTGCTCGGACTCGAGGCGTCGCCAGAGCTGATCCTCGATCAGGGAACTCGGAGTACTCACCTGCCTCGCCACCCTTCCACGGGGGCGGTGGCAAGGACTACGCCAGGCGAGCAACTACCCATGCCACCCTTGACCGCGGAGGTCATGGACGGCAGAGCTTGCGCAAGCAAGCAGGTGCGAGACGCACGTCCTGCGCAGGTAGCCTGGACCAGCGCAGCCGAGGCCAGTTCGCCATCGGAGCTCGCGTCAATGGTCCATCCGATGCAGGAATGTGATGACCCTCGCTTCGTGCTTCGGAATGGAGGTCCTCCATGAGGCTCATGGAAATCATGACCACGGACGTGCGGACCGCCTCGGCGACGGAGGATGCGGAGAGGGCGTTCCAGCGAATGCGGAATGGGCGAATTCGGCATCTCGTCGTGATGGACGGACGCCGCGTCGTCGGCGTGCTCTCGGAACGGGACGTCGGTGGGCCGCGCGGCAGCGCAGTGCGCGCGGGCAAGACGGTGGGCGAGCTGATGTCGGGCCAGGCCGTCACCGCCTCTCCCACCACCACCATTCGTCAGGCGGCCAACCTGCTCCGCGCTCGGACCATTGGATGCCTTCCGGTCCTCGAGGACGGCGAGCTCGCCGGAATCGTCACCGTGACGGATGTGCTGGAGCTCCTCGGCAGGCAGACGCAGCTCTCGCCCACCGCCAGCTCGCGGTTCAAGCCGCAACACGGCTCCAAGTGGAAGCCGATTCGCCGAGTGGCCCGCTCCCAGCGTCCACCGTTGTTCCCGAGGTAGTGCTCTCTCTTCTCCTGTCGAGGCACTCCCATGAACGGTTTCGTCGATCGAGAAGACGCGGGTCGAAGACTGGCGGCGGAGCTCCGCTCCTATGCTGGCGAGCGGCCCATCATTCTGGCTCTCCCCCGAGGGGGCGTCCCGGTAGGCCACGAGATTGCCCGGGCCCTCGAGGGGCGCGGGCTCGGGACGCTGCTCTTCGACCTTCTGACGGCGCCCGAGGAGAGGCGGGACGCCATCGATGCCACCTGCGCATCGACATACCCCTGCTGGCGAGCCGGCTCGGCGAGGTCACCGAATGGATGCGGAGGCATGGACCGGCGAAGGGCCTGTCCAGCGGCTACTTCGGCCCGAGCACCGGTGCAGCGGCGCGCCTCGAGGCTCGTGGCCTCGGCCATCCGCCACGACGCCTGCTGACGGAGTTCAGACGCCGTGTTCGTCCGGTGTCAGGCCCGGTCGCGCATCTCGCGGATCCCCTCGGCCGAGGCGCAATGGGCGGAGCAGAACATCTGGGTTCCCTTCTCCATCCCGTGGCCAAGAATCCGGACGTGGCAATGGGCGCACCGCGGAGCGAGCGCCTCGATGGCGCACTCGAACGAGTCGAAGGTGTGAGCCTTCCCCTCGATGACGACCTGGAAGGCCTTGTCGTAATCGTTCCTGCACACCTCGCACTTTTGCGTTTGCATGGCATCTCCTCTCTGTCACTCGGCCGCAACCGGATGAGTTCGGCCCGGCCCTCGGCGACGAGCAGCTCCGGGCCTCAGGCGGTCGGGCGAGGTGTCGGAACGCTCGACCGCGGTTCGCTGATCGCGGCAACCGTCCCCGCCACCTCCTCCGGCGTGACCCCGTTGACGGTCTTGCTGTTCCGGAGGTGATGCGCGAGGTCGTTCACCGTGACGATTCCCTTCAGGGTCCCCTTGCTGTCGACCACCGGGATGGGGCGGACCTGCTCGGCTCTCATTCGCTCCTCGACCAGGTGCAGGTCATCCGTGGGTTGGACGCGCATGACGGATCTCCTCTCGCAGTCGTGAAGGGAGTGCACTGCTCACGCCACCAGTTGGCCTCCCGCATGCAGCGTCGTGGGCGCAGCTCCAGCGAGTCGTGCGACCGCAGAGTCTGCGGAGGGAAGCGTGTCCTCTGCAGACTCTGCGGGTGCTCAGCTGGTACCGGAGTTCTGACACCAGGTGTGAACCATGACGGCCAAACATCTCCTCTTCCGGACCACCGCCCAGGAGAAGGTCCTCCGCGGCGTCTCCCAGCTCGCCGACGCGGTCCGGGTCACCCTCGGCCCGACGGCCAAGGCCATCCTCATCGAGCGCAGGTGGGGACGGCCGCTGGTGAGCGATGACGGGGTGACCATCGCCAAGGAGTTCGAGCTCGAGGACCCGGAGGAGAACCTGGGGGTACAGATGGGGCGGGAGCCGGCCGAGCGCACCCAGGCGGCCGTGGGGGACGGCACGACCACCGCCACCCTCCTCACCCATGCTCTGCTCATCGAGGGGTGGCGCAACGTGGTGGCCGGGGCGAGCGCCATCGAGCTGAAGCGAGGGCTCGAGCAGGGGCTGGCCACCGTGGTGTCGGCCCTGAAGGGTGTGTCTCGCCCGGTCCAGAGCCGGAAGGAAAAGGCGCAGGTCGCCGCCATCTCCGCGCATGGGGATATGACCATCGGCAACCTGGTCGCCGACGCGATCGAGAAGGTGGGCGGAGAGGGTGTGATCTCGGTGGAGGAGGCGAAGGGGACCGAGACCGCGCTCGAGGTGGTCGAGGGGATGCAGTTCGACCAGGGCTACCTCTCGCCCTACTTCGTCACCGATACCGAGCGGATGGAGTGCGTGCTCCAGGACGCGATGGTGCTCCTCTACGGTAAGCGGATCTCCACCCTCGAGGGGCTGGTCCCGGTCCTGGAGCAGGTGGTGAAGACCGGCCGGTCCCTACTGGTCGTGGCCGAGGACGTGGAGAGCGAAGCGCTGGCCACCCTGGTGGTGAACAAGGTCCGGGGAACGCTGCACTGCGCCGCGGTGAAGGCCCCAGGCTTCGGCGACCGACGAAAGGCGATGCTCGAGGACATGGCCACCCTCACCGGAGGCCAGGTGCTGGCGGAGGAGCTAGGCGTCAAGCTGGAGACGGTCAACCTCTCCATGCTCGGGCGAGTCCAGCGCGTGGTGATCGATCGGGAGCACACCACCCTGGTGGCTGGGGCCGGGGACAAGTCGGCGATCCAGGCCCGGCTCGAGCAGCTCCGCCGGGAGATCAAGCGCACCACCTCCGACTATGACCGAGAGAAGCTCCAGGAGAGGCTGGGGAAGCTCTCCGGCGGAGTGGCGGTCATCCGGGTAGGGGCTGCCTCCGAGACCGAGCTCAAGAGTCGTAAGGACGCCTTCGATGACGCGATCAACTCCACCCGCGCCGCGGTGGCGGAGGGGATCGTCCCCGGCGCAGGGCTGGCTTTCCTCCGAGCTCGCGAGATCCTCTCGAAGGAGGAGGCGAAGCTGGAAGGAGACCGGCGCACCGCGGTGCGGATCCTCGGGTCGGCGCTGGAGATCATCACCCGGCAGATTGCCCAGAACTCCGGGCTGGACCCGGGTGTGGTGGTGGATCGGATGCGCACCGGGACGGGGAGCTTCGGACTGGATGCCTCCCGAGGAGCGTACGTCGACCTCACCGAGGCCGGGGTCATCGACGCCACCAAGGTGCTCCGGGTCGCGCTGGAGAACGCAGTCTCCACCGCCGGCGTGCTCCTGCTCGCGGAGGGGACCATGACCGAAGTGCGCTCCAAGAAGGACGAGGAGAAGGCGCCGCTCGCCGAGTAGCCGTGGGAGCCCGGGACGAGGGCACCGCGAGCGAAAGTGCCTCACAGGATCTGTTCCGCGCAGTGCTTGCGCGCGGGATGAGTGGCCTGCACGTCCTGCCGTCCTAACCGCCTGCAAGACCGGTGCGGTTCCAGCACGTGCCGCGCATGGCCGATGCATGGGTTAAGGAAGGGAGGTATTGCCATGACCATGTTCGCATTCGTGAGTTGGATCGTGATCGGGGCGGTGATCGGAGCCGTGCTCGCGACAGTCTGGAAGACCCGAGGACTCACTCTGGCCTGGGGGACCGCGGTGGGCGGAGTCGGCGGGGTCGTGGGCGGGATGATCGCTCGGTACGTCTTGCCGGACGGGGCGGTCTACGACGGGTTGGCGCTGGCCTTTGCCGTCCTGGGTGCAGTGTTGACGACGTTCCTCGCCCGGGCACGCGTGGAGCACAAGGACCAGCCAGGGACCGTCGTCTGAGAGGCGTCCACGACGGCACAGCAGCGGCCCGGTGGACGGGCGTCACGCGGACCTTTTCGGGGCGCCGGATGCCTTCCAGCTGGGGGCGCCTCTGAGTGGTCCCGGCAGCGGCCATGGTGCTCAGACCCGGTGAAAGGTCGCGTAGAGGAGCACGACGGGTCCGGTGAAGAGCACCGAGTCCACCCGGTCGAGCACCCCTCCATGACCCGGAATGAGGTGCCCCGATGTCTTCACGCCCCGCGCGCGCTTGAGAAGAGACTTGCTCAGGTCTCCTAGCGGGCCGAAGACGGACGCAAGGATGGCCACGACCGCAGCATCCTTCCAGGAGAGCTGCACCAGGCGGGCGAGGGACGCGGTCTCCGCCACGGCAAGCGCCCCGATGAGGCCGCAGCACCAGCCTTCCCAGGTCTTGCCAGGGCTGACCCGGGGTGCGAGGTGGTGCCGACCGAAACGCCGCCCTCCGAAGTAGGCAGCGGCATCGTTCGCCGCCGCTGCCGCCAGCAGGCAGAGCACCCACGCCCGCCCTTGCTCCAGCTCTCGCAGTGTGGGCAGCGCCAGCAGAGACCCACCGCAGAACACCGTCCCCGAGACCAGGGCCGATGCCCGCTGTGCACCCTGGAGCGCATCGCCGCGGAGGGCGTTCCAGGACCAGCTCAGGATCGAGACGCCCAGGACCAGCGCCGCGGCGACGCCCCAGCGTGGAACAGACGAGGGGAGCACCGGGAGCGCGGCGCTCGCGATGACGGCGAGCCAAGCGTCGGGCCCGAGCCGTCCGAGCGCGAGCCGGAAGAACTCGAAGGACGCCAGAGCGGCAGCGATCGCTACGCCGACCGCGAAGGGAAGACCTCCCAGCCAGACCAGCCCGAGGACCGAAGGGATCAGGGCGGCGGCGGCCAGAAGTCTCCGTCCGAGCTCGCGGTCTCGAGGCCGGCTCTCAGCGCTTGCTTCCGCCTCCAGTGTCAACCCCCGAGAGACCACGGTTGCATCGTGGGTCCGGTCCTCGGCACCCACGCCCCGTCGCTCTTGACGTAGAACCGCTTCACCGCCGCCCAGGCGATGCGGTGCGACATCGCGTCCTCGCCCCACCGCTCCCAGGCGTGGTTGAACGCGGCCCGATAGATGTCCTGAGCGTGCTCCGGTAGATGAGCTCGGACCCTGGCCGGGAGATCCTCGTTGCTGGCATAGGGCATTGGCGGGCCTCCGTGATGGATGAAACGTGCATCGCGCGAGCCACTAGCGATGGCAACTGGAGACTCCTGCTTCGACAGCGCCTTGCGCTCGAGGCGAGCGCATCGCTTGCGCGCGGACGATCCGCTCCCGGACGGATGAGGCGTTACGAAGGTCCGTGGAGGGGTCAGTCTTGAGAGGGAGGTAGCCGACGCAAGTTCAGCTTCTTCATCTTGCTCTGGAGCGTCGACGGCTTCAGCCCGAGGACCGCCGCCGCACCGCCCGGCCCATAGATCCGCCCCCGGGTCGCCTGGAGCACGCGGGTGATGTGCTGCCGGGTGGCATCCGCCAGGGTCGGCAATTCGCCGTCGCGCAGCCGGCCGTCCCGGCGCCTCCGCCCCGGCAGGTCGATGACCTCGGGGCCGAGCTCCTCGCCCGGGGCGAGGATGAGCGCGCGCTCGAGCACGTTGGCCAGCTCGCGCACGTTCCCCGGCCAGTCGTGGGCCTCCAGCCGGGACAGTGCCTCGGGGGTGAGCCGCCGCGCCGTCTTCCCGGTGCGCCGGGCCAGCTCCTCGAGCAGGCCCTGGGAGAGCGGCGCCACGTCCTCGCGGCGCTCGCGCAGGGGAGGGACCTCCAGCGGGAACACGTCCAGGAGGTAGAAGAGGTCCTCGCGGAAGCGTCCGCCGGCCACCGCCGCCTCGAGGTCGGAGTGGGTCGCGGCCAGCACCCGGACGTCCACCCGGACGGCGCGGTCGCTCCCCACCGGCTCGAACTCGCCATCCTGGAGCACGCGGAGGAGCCGGGTCTGCAAGGCCAGCGGCAGCTCCGAGACCTCGTCCAGGAACAGCGTGCCGCCGTTGGCCACCACCAGCCGTCCAGGACGGGCGCGGCCCGCGCCGGCGAAGGCGCCCTCGACATGGCCGAACAGCTCGAGCTCCAGCGCGCCCTCCGGCACCGCGGCGCAGCTCAGCGAGACGAAGGGGTGATCGGCCCGGGAGGACCAGGCGTGGATGGCGCGGGCCAGCCGCTCCTTGCCGCTCCCCGGCTCGCCGCGGATGAGCACCGGGGTCTGGGCCCGTGCCACCTGGCGGGCGCGGCGCAGGAGGGCCTGCATCGCTGGGCTGCGGAGCCGTGAGTCTGCCTCCGCCCCGCCGCCGAGCTCCTCCTCGAGCAGCTTGGCGTGGGCGTGGTCCTGCTGGTGCAGCCGTCCCAGGGTCACCGTCTTCCCCGCGCCTTCGATGGCCATGGCCAGCAGCTGCGCGTACACCTCGACCAGGTTGACCACCGGCGGCGGATAGACCTCGCACACCGTCCGGTCGAGCGTGAGCACGCCCAGGGTCTGGTCCCCGGCGACGAGCGGAGCCACGAGGCAGGCGTGCCCGGGCGGGAGATCGAGCACGTGGTCGAACGGGTCGCCATCACCGTGGCGGTGGTCCGCTTCGAGGAAGGTACGGGCCCGCCGCGTCTCCAGCGCCTCCCGGAGCGAGGGGAACTGCTCCAGCTGGAGCGTGTGCTGGCGGACGCGATCGTCGGCGAGCGGGCCCCGGGCGGCGCGCACCACCAGCCGGCCCCGCTCGAGCACGAACACCGTCGCCAGATCATAGGGCGCCACGCGGGCCAGCCAGTCGAGGCCACGGCGGAGGACGTCGTCGACGGCCTGCTCGGAGCCCACCAGCGTGGCGAGCTCCTGGAGATCGCGGGCGAGGTCCACCGGCCGGAGGGTCGGGGCTGTCATGGGCGCGACTCTAACCGGACGCCCACCGAATTGCCGGTGTATCGCGCTCCTCCGTGGCCCGTGGAGGTACCGGTATTTCGGTGTTAAGACATGGGATGTGGGCCTATAAGTCAATGATTTGCTTGCATTTTGGCTTGGCGCGCAGCATCAAAATGGGCCAGCGGGGCTCTCCTGGGCCCGGGCCAATCCTCACCCTCAGACACCACGAAGGAGCACCATGCTGACCATTGGAGACAAGTTCCCCGAGTTCAACCTCAAGGCTGCAGTGAGCCTGGAGAAGGGGAAGGAGTTCAAGGACATCACCCACAAGGACTACCCGGGCAAGTGGAAGGTCGTCTTCTTCTGGCCCATGGACTTCACGTTCATCTGCCCCACCGAGATCGCCGAGTTCGGGAAGCAGAACGGCCAGTTCTCCGAGCGCGATGCCCAGGTCCTCGGCGTGAGCACCGACACCCACTTCGTCCACCTGGCCTGGCGCAAGGACCACCCGGACCTCCGGAACCTCCCGTTCCCGATGCTCGCGGACACCAGGCGCGAGCTGTCGACCCAGCTCGGCATCCTTCACAAGACCGACGGCGTGCCGCTCCGGGCGACCTTCATCGTCGACCCCCAGGGCATCATCCGCTGGGCGAGCGTGAACGACCTCAGCGTGGGCCGGAACGTCCCCGAGGTGCTCCGCGTCCTCGACGGGCTGCAGACCGACGAGCTCTGCCCCTGCAACTGGAAGCAGGGTGACGAGACGCTCACCGACAAGATGAAGAAGGCCGGGTGATGAACGCGCTGGAATCCCTGCGCAACGCCATCCCCGAGGCGGCCAAGGACCTCAGGCTGAACCTGGGCAGCGTCCTTCAGCCGGGGGCGCTGACCAAGGAGCAGATCTGGGGCACGGCGGTGGCCTGCGCCATCGCCAGCCGCAACCCCCAGCTCCGCCAGGCCACGCTGGAGGACGCGCTGATCCACGTCTCCGCCGAGGTGGTGGAGGACGGCAAGGCCGCCGCGGCGCTGATGGGGATGAACAACGTGTACTACCGCTTCCGGCACATGGTGGACCGCGAGGAGTACTCCCAGAAGCCGGCCCGGCTGCGGATGCAGCGGCTGGTACAGGTGGCCACCAACAAGACCGACTTCGAGCTCTTCTGCCTCGCGGTGAGCACGATCAACGGCTGCGAGACTTGCATCCGCTCGCACGAGCGGGTGGTCATCGAGGGTGGTCTCACCGAGGACCAGGTGAACGACGCGGTCCGCATCGCCGCGACCTTTCACGGCGTCGCGGTCGCGCTCGAGATGTAGATTCAACCCCCGCCGGGGTCTTTCTTCGTCTGTAGGACACAGCGCGCACGACCCCCGTGACGGCCGTCGCCCGGCGCACTTGCCAGCAGCCTGGTAGGCGTCGCCGCGCCGCGGCGTGAGAAAGCCTTTCTTGAAGGGTCCTCGCGGAGGTGGGACCAGCGGTCCTCCCGCCGGCGCTCACGCCGGCTCTGACGGAGGAGGCCCACCGATGGAGCAGACGAAGAAGGAATGGCTGCGCCTGTCCAGGCGTACCGTGCTCGGCATTCTCGCGCTCGCCCTGGTGCCCGCGGGCGCCTGGGCCGGCGACGGTGAGGGTCACGATGGGCATCGCGGCGCCTGGCTTGCGGTCTGGGGCGCGAGTCCGTCGGATCCCGGGCCCACGCTCGAAGGGCAAACCGTGCGCGAGCACGTCCGGATCAGCCTCGGCGGGGACCGGATCCGCATCCGGCTCTCCAATCGCTTCGGGACCGCTCCGCTGCTCGTCGGGGCGGTCCACGTGGCGCGCCACGACACCGGGGCGGGCATCGTCGCCGGAACGGACCGGAGGGTGACCTTCGGCGGCGAGGGCTCGGTCACCATTCCCGCGGGTGCCCTGGCGGTGAGCGATCCGATCAAGCTCGACGTCGATTCGCTCGGAGAGATCGCGGTGAGCCTGTACTTCCCCCAGAACACCGGCCCGCTCACCATCCACGCGCTGGGAGTGTCGACGACGTACATCTCGCCCCCGGGCGACTTCACCTCGTCCAGCGTCCTGCCCACGGCGAGCACCCTGCTCTCGCGGATCCTGATCTCCGACGTGGAAGCGTGGAACTCGAAGGACGGCAGCGCGGTGGTGACGCTCGGCGATTCGATCACCGACGGCTACGGCTCCACCGTGGACGCCAACCACCGCTGGCCCGACTTTCTCGCTGAGCGCCTGCGGGCCCGGCACGGGGCCAAGCCCGTCTCGGTCGTGGACCAGGGCATCAGCGGCAACCGGCTGCGCAAGGACATCGCTGGCCCGAACGCCCAGGAGCGGTTCGACCGCGACGTCATCGCCCAGACCGGGGTGCGCTGGGTCACCCTGCTCGAGGGCATCAACGACATCGGCTTCCCGGGGGCGCTGGACCCTGCCACCCCGAGGACCACCGCCGCCGAGGTCATCGCCGCCTACCAGCAGCTCATCACCCGGGCGCACGCGGCCGGGCTGAAGATCTACGGCTGCACCTTGACCCCCTTCGAAGGAACGATCTTCCCCGGCTACTTCGCTCCGGACAAGGAGCCGGTCCGGCAGGCAGTCAACGCCTGGATCCGCACCTCGGGCTGGTTCGACGCGGTCATCGACTTCGACCAGGCCGTCCGGGACCCGAGCCATCCCACCCGGATCCTTCCTGCCTACGACGTGGGCGATCACCTGCACCCGAATGATGCTGGGTACAGAGCGATGGCGGACGCGGTGGACCTCCGGCTGTTCCGCGACGACGGCAACGACGACTGAACCCGCGAGGCGACGGCCGTGACGTGCGAGGCTGTGCCGGATGCCGGTCCGGCTCTCGCTGCGAACCATGCGGCCCGTCCTCGCGCTCCTGGCCGCCGCGCTGGTGGCCGGCATCCTCGCCCGGTATGTCGTGGGCGTGGGCGCGGGCGCGGGCAGGACTCGATCGGTGGTGGTGACCTTCGGTGACTCGCTGACCGAGGGCTCGGGCTCGACCGGCACTCCCTGGCCGGAGGTGCTCGCCGAGCGGCTTCATGCACGCGGTGGCGGCCGGGCCCCCCGGGTGGTGAACACGGGAATCGGTGGCAACCGCCTCCTCCGGGACGGCTACGGCGAGAGCGGCCTCGCGAGGTTCGACCGTGACGTCCTCGCCCGCCCCGACGTCCGCTGGGTCACGGTGCTCGCCGGCATCAACGACCTTGGCTTCCCGGGCTGCGTCGAGCCGGATGCGCCGCGGGTGACCGCCGAGGAGCTCATCGCCGCCCATCGTCAGCTGATCGCCCGCGCCCACGCGGCGGGGCTGAAGATCTACCTCGGGACGCTCCTTCCCTTCGAGGGCACGACCAGCCCCGGGTACTTTGCCGCGGACAAGGAGCGGGCCAGGCAGGCGGTGAACGCCTGGATCCGGACCTCGGACGAGCCCGACGGGGTCATCGACTTCGACGCTGCGACCCGCGACCCGGACCACCCGACGCGGCTCCGCCCCGCCTACGACAGCGGAGACCACCTCCACCCCAGCACCGCCGGCCACCGGGCGATGGGCGAGGCCGTCGAGCTGAGGCTGTTCGAGGCACAGGACGCGCTCCCCGGCGGGTAGGGCTCATGCCTTCGGTCCGGTTCCCGGGAAGAACAGCTCGACGCGGGTGCCCTGGCCCTCTCGGCTGTGGAGGTGGACGGTTCCGTGGTGGGCCTCCACCGCCTGTCGCACGAACGCGAGCCCCAGCCCGGTCCCGCCCGGCTTGGTCGTGAAGTGCTCCTCGAACGCCCGGTCCAGCACCCGGGGATTCATGCCGCACCCGGTGTCCTCGATCTGGATGCGCACCCCCGGAGCCGGTGTCCGGACCGCCTCGTCGCGGATGGTGAGCGTGCCCCCTTCGGGCATCGCCTCGATCGCGTTCCGGACGAGGTTGTGCACGATGACCGAGAAGACCTCCTCGTCGAGCAGGGCCTCGAGCGGACCGCCACCGAGCAGCGTCCGCAGCTCGATCCGCTGCCTCCGGAGGTGGTCGGTGGCCAGCTCCTTCTCCAGCAGAACGCGGGTGTCGACCAGCCTCGGCTCGAGCTTCATCACTCCCAGCCGGCGGTAGCGCCCGATCACCGCCTTCATCCGCTCGACCTGGTGCTCCAGCCGCTCCAGCTGCCGGGCGTGGTGCTCGAGGACGACCGCTCCCGGGGTGAGGTCGTGCCGGAGCAGGGCCACCGTCCCGTCCAGCGCGGCGAGCGGATTCAGGAGGTCATGCGCCAGCTGGTCCGACATCCGCCCCAGGGTGACGAGCGGGAGGAGCCGCTGCGCCGCGCGCTGACCCCTGCGCCAGAACGGAACGCCGAGCCCCAGGAGCAAGGTGATGGCCGCGAGCGAGGCGAAGAGCTGGACCGCCGGACGAGGCGGCAGCGCGCGAAATCCCGAGACGAGCACTGCGGTCGCCACCAGAGCGAGGGCGAGCGCGACGAGGGTTCGCTGGGTGGGCGGGGTCTCGTCCAGCATGCGGAGCCGGAGCGCCACCACCAGGAGCACGCCGTTCCCGGCGAGCACGCCCAGCGTCGCCAGCCGCGGCGCCGGGGCTGCGACTCCGGCCAGGAGGTCGGTGAGCCCTCCCGCACAGGCGATGCCGAGCCCGGCGGCGAGCAGGAGCGTCCGGTCCCGCTCGACACCCCGCGGGAGGCGGCGCAGATGGGTGAGGAGCAGGCCGAGGAGCGCCGCGGTGGCGGGGACCAGGAGGACGAGGAAGACGGCCGACCACCAGGGCCCGAGCACCAGCAGCCGGAACGGCTGGAGGAAGAAGGCCAGGACGCCCACCAGGGACAGCAGTCCGAACCCGGCGTAGGTCAGCTGCAGCCAGCGACGGAGGCTCCGGCGCTGGCCGACGAAGGTGACCACGAACCCCAGCGCCAGCGCGGGCGTCCAGGGGGAAGCGCTGACGTCGAGCCACTGCCAGGTGAGCTGGCCCGAGACCGAGTACGCGAACTCGGCGAAGGTCCAGGTGCCGATGTCGAGGCTGAGGACGCCGGCGAGGGTGGCGAGCCGGTCCGGGTCGCGGCGGGTGAGCGCGACGCCGGCGGCCAGGAACTCGCCGGTGCACGCCACGAGCGCCGTCCACTGGTCCACCGTCCAAGCAGGAATGCCCATGCGCCGTCCGAGGCCCCGAAACCCGAAAAGCCGGACACCCGTGTCGAGGCTCGGCGGAGCATCTCACTGTGGCGACGGACGCGCCGCGAGCGTCACAGCTTGGGAGCCGCCGCTCCCCGCGCCGAGGCAGTCGCGCTTCACCCCGCGCACGCGGGCCAGCATCCGGTCGAAGCCGGACCGCTCGTAGGCCAGCCGGGTGGGAGCGTGATGCCGCAGCGCTCGCCCACCGCGAGCTCGGTCATCTCCGCGCCGCGATCCCGTGGCGCGCGGACCCGGGACCCGGTCAGCGCGCGCGGAAGGCCACCGCGAGGAACCGGCAGCCCTCCGCGCCGGCCCGACCCCAGTGCGCCTCGCCGAGCCGCACCCCGTGCGCGTCTCCGGGGAGGAGCGTGGCGGTGACCTCCCGGCCGTCGACGAGCACCGTGGTCATCGTCAGCTGGCCCTCGAGCACGTAGTAGACCTCCTCGGTCGCCGCGTGCCGGTGAAGGCCGATGGCTGCTCCGGGCTCGAGGCGGGCGTCGATCATCAGCTCGAGGCCGGCGTGGAACAGGCCCTCCTCGAGGCCGGGCTCCTCCGAGAACACCCAGGTGGCGTGGTCTCTCCCGTGACCCCGCCGGTCCTCTCCTTCGGGGAAGGCGCGGTTCTCGTGCACCGCGGTGTACACGACCCGGGCCATCGCCCCCGAGCGCTTGTTGATCGCCGCCCCGAGCGGCTCGGCGTAGATCCGCGCGCCCGCGACGTGGAACTGCTCGCCAGTGGGGATCGACGGCCGTGGAGGAGGTCGGGACATCGCGACGGACGACTCTGGCCAAAGTTCGAGGTCCGCGCCAGGACGCCAGCCCGCCCGCGAGGTCGGGCTCCCGCCCGGGTTGGCCTGGTGTACCGGGCCAGACCCGGTGTTTCATGTCGGGAGCGATGGGACTGCTCGATCGGCTCCTCAGGGGCCGCCGCACACCCGACCCGGGCGACGCCAGGCCCCTCACCGGGGAGGAGGCGATCGCCCGCTGGCGCTACGTCCTCCGCACCGCGCCGCCCGAGGCGCTCTCCCTGGCACACGCCGAGGGGCTGGCCGTCCTCGGAGACGCCGCCCGGGCCGAGGTGCTGCAGCGGCTGCGCGCGGCGCTGTCCGCGCTCGAACCAGGAGAGGTCGTCCCGGCCGACGCCGCGGTCCTGGCGCGCGCCGCGACGCGGGCCGAGCGCCGGCACCCGGGGTTCATCGAGCGCGCACTGGCCACCGATCCGCGGGGGTGGCAGGTGCTCGGCGGGCTCGCGACCGCGATGGTGGGCACGGCGGCCGCGGCGCCCTTCCTCCGCGGCTTCGAGCCCGGTCTCGCCGGTGAGGCGCTCGTCGACCGGCGCGGCCCCGACTTCGACCTCGACGCCCCGGAGCACTCCGGGGAGTCGGGAGCGCCGGCGGGGCACGACGACGACCTGGACGACGAAGACTAGGTCAGGGCGGCCGCAGGCGAGGTCCACGACGAGCTGACTTCGGGCGACAATAGTCGGTGAGGCCAGGGCGGCCGCAGCCTCTCAGTCAGGGCGGCCGCAGGCGAGGTCCACGTCGAGGTGACCTCGGGCGACAATAGTCGGCGAGGTCAGGGCGGCCGCAGGCGAGGTCCACGTCGAGGTGACTTCGGGCGACAATCGTCGGCGAGGTCAGGGCGGCCGCAGGCGAGGTCCACGTCGAGGTGACTTCGGGCGACAATGGTCGGCGAGGTCAGGGCAGCCGAAGCCTGTAGGACAGGGCTGACTGCGGCCGCCTTGAGGTCGCCGACGATTGTCGCCCGAGGACCCCGTACCCCGGACCTGGGTGCGGCCGCCCTGACCTAGGGTGCCGCGGATTGGGTGGCGCGCACCTCGGCCTCGGCCGTCCGCCGCGGGCGGAGGATGGCGTCCCCCACCGGCGCCCCGGCAAGGGTCTCGATCCGGAACCGGTGCGGCTCACCCCTCCACAGGAGGTTGTGGAGCCCGCCGATGAAGTGGAACCCGTCGGAGACGAGGTCGATGTCCACCCGCCCGGTCCGCCAGGACACCCCTCGCGTGCCGCGGACCTGGGAGGTGACTCCGTCGAGCGACACCTCGCCCTCGGTCTCCATCGCCCCCGACTCGAGCAGCCTCCGGGCGCTCGTCGCCGTGTGACGGAGGACCAGCTGGATCGGCCGATCCAGCTCCTCGCCGTCGCGTCGCCAGGTGCCCTGCAGGGTCTCGGTGAAGTCCACCGCCCCCTTTGCGGAGAGGCGTCGAGCCCAGTCCGGAAGGAGCATCAGCGCCTCGGCGCGTGATGATGTCATCACGACAGGGACCTCCCCTTGGCCACAGCAGAGCAGAGGAGACCACTTTGGGGGCGTGGGTTGTCAACGGACGTACCCCCGGTGAACCTCCTCGCCGGCCAGCGCCTGGCTGCCGAAACGCGGAATGTGAGTGAGTCCCGCGTGTTGCGGGCCCCGGGGGCAGCCACCTACAGTCCGCCGCCCGCACAAGCCCAGGAGCGATTTCTGAACATCGACATCCGTGCCCTCACCGAGCGGGTTCGGGAGGAGAGCGCGTTCGTGGACCTCCTCTCCGCCGAGGCGGCGAAGGTGATCGTGGGTCAGCGGCAGATGATCGAGCGAGTGCTCATCGGCCTGCTCTCCAACGGGCACGTCCTGCTCGAGGGAGTGCCGGGGCTGGCCAAGACGCTCACCGTCCGTACCTTCGCCGACGGGATCAGCGCGCGGTTCCAGCGCATCCAGTTCACGCCCGATCTCCTCCCCGCCGACCTGGTGGGGACGATGATCTACAACCAGCAGTCCGGCGAGTTCACCGTCCGCCACGGCCCCATCTTCGCCAACGTCATCCTCGCCGACGAGATCAACCGTGCGCCGGCCAAGGTGCAGTCGGCGCTGCTCGAGGCGATGCAGGAGCGGCAGGTCACCATCGGGGAGCACAGCTACGCGCTGCCGAGCCCGTTCATCGTCCTGGCCACCCAGAACCCCATCGAGCAGGAGGGGACCTACCCGCTGCCCGAGGCCCAGGTCGACCGGTTCATGCTCAAGGTGGTGGTGAGCTACCCGACCCGCGAGGAGGAGCGGGTGATCATGGACCGGATGGCCGGGGAGGACCCTCCCCGGGCGACGCCGGTGGTCTCGCCGGAGCAGATCGCCGCGGCCCGCGAGGTCGTTCATCAGATCTACGTGGACGACAAGGTGAAGGACTACATCCTGGACATCGTCTGGGCCACCCGTGAGCCCCAGCGGTTCGGCCTGTCCGAGCTCGAGGACGCGATCGACTTCGGGGCGAGCCCCCGGGCCACCCTCTTCCTCTCGCTGGCCGCCCGGGCGCACGCCTTCCTCCGCCACCGCGGCTTCGTCACCCCAGAGGACGTGAAGGCGGTGGGCATGGACGTGCTGCGGCACCGGGTGACCTTGACCTACGAGGCCGAGGCCGAGGAGCTGACCCCGGAGCAGGTGGTGCAGCGGGTGTTCGACAAGGTCGAGGTGCCGTGAGGCATTAGATGCTTCCCCGGGAGCTCATCCGGCGCATTCGCCG
Source organism: Myxococcaceae bacterium (assembly GCA_035519675.1). GTDB lineage: Bacteria > Myxococcota > Myxococcia > Myxococcales > Myxococcaceae > RPRB01. The sequence continues at coordinate 47,856 of DATIWB010000100.1, read as the reverse complement.
GCTGGAGATCGCCACCCGCCAGGTCGTCTCCGCGCTCCTGGCGGGCCAATACCACTCCGTCTTCAAGGGGCGGGGGATGGCCTTCAGCGAGGTGCGGCCCTATCAACCGGGAGACGAGATCCGCTCCATCGACTGGAACGTGACCGCGCGCACCAGCGCCCCGCACGTGAAGGTCTTCACCGAGGAGCGCGAGCTCACCGTGGTACTGCTGGTGGACGTGTCGGCATCCGAGGAGTTCGGCTCGCGGGGGACGCGCAAGTCGGAGATGGCGGCCGAGGTCGCGGCGCAGATCGCCTTCTCGGCGATTGCCAACAACGACCGGGTGGGCCTGCTGCTCTTCAGCGACCGGGTGGAGAAGGTGATTCCCCCGCGCAAGGGCCGGAAGCACGTGCTCAGGCTGGTGAGCGACATCCTGTCCTTCCGGCCCCAGGGGAGGGGAACCGACCTCTCGCTCGCCCTGGCCTGGCTGTCGCGGGTGACGAAGCGGCGGACGGTGCTCTTCGTGGTCTCCGACTTCTTGCTCGAGGGGTACGAGGCCCCGCTGCGCACCGCGCGGATGAAGCACGACGTGGTCCCGGTGGTGCTGCGCGACCCGATGGAGGAGGTCTTCCCCGCGCTGGGGCTGGTCGAGGTGGAAGACCCGGAGACCGGCGAGCGCGCGCTGGTCGACAGCTCGTCGCCGGTGGTGCGCCGTTCGTTCCTGGCGGCGGTCGCCCGGGCCCGAGGCGAGCGGACCCGGGTGTTCCGCAAGCTCGAGCTGGACTCGGTGGAGCTCCAGGCCGGCGAGGACCACGGCGAGGCGCTGGTCCGCTTCTTCCGCGCCCGGGCGCGGAGGCTGGCCGCGTGAGGGCCGCACGCCGCACCATCGGGCCCGGACCGCTGGTGGTGCTCCTGCTGCTCCCTGCGACCGCTGCGCTGGCCCAGCCGGCCACCGCGGCCCCGGTCGCGCCCGACGCCGGGACCGAGCGGACCGTGCAGCCGCTGGCGGTGGACCGGAAGGTCATCCCCGAGACGGTCCGGCTGGGCGAGCCGTTCGTCTACGAGATCCGGCTGCACCATCCGCCCGGGCAGCGCTGGGAGCTGCGCACCCCGCGCGACCTCGGCGGCTACGAGCTCGTGGAGCAGAGCCGCACCCGCTCCGACGGGAAGACCGAGAGCACCACCACCTACCTCCTGAAGATGGCGCTCTTCGAGCTCGGCAGCCACGTGCTTCCCACGCTGACCTTCGACGTGGTGGACGCCTCGGGCGCCGGCGTGGCCCGCATCGACGGCCCGGACATCGAGGCGAAGAGCAGCCTTCCGAAGGACGCCGACCAGCTCGGGGCGAAGCTGGAGGACATCAAGCCCAACGAGGACGTGCCGGTCCGCAGCTGGCGATTGCTGTGGTGGCTCGGCGGAGCGGTGGCCGCCGCCGCGCTGGGCTGGCTCGCTCTCCGCGCCTGGCGCTCGCGGCCGAGGCGGGCCGCACCGGCCGCGCCGCCGCTCCCGCTCGAGGAGCGGACCCGCCAGGCTCTGGATGCGCTCGAGGCCGAGGGACTTCCTCAGCGGGGACTCCAGCGCGAGTTCCACTTCCGGCTCAACGGGCTGGTCCGCGCCTATCTGGGCGAGCGGTTCGCCTTCGACGCCCTCGAGTGCACCAGCGGCGAGCTCCTCCGCGAGGTGGACCGGCGCGCGCTGCCGGGGGTGGACGAGGGGGGGCTCCGCCGCTTCGTGGACCAGTGCGATGTCGCCCGGTACGCGCGGGGCGACGTCCCGGAGCCGGCCTGCGCAGCGGCGCTGGCGTTCGCCCGCGCGCTGGTGGAGGCCACCCGGCCCCGTCCGCCGCCTACTGCCTCCCAGCCGCCGCCTGCGCCGGAGGTCGCCCCGGCGTGACCGCCTTCACCTGGAAGAGCCCGGAGGCGTTCTGGCTCCTTCTGCTGGTGCCGCTGGTGGGCGCCTGGTCAGTGTGGACCGCCCGCGGTCGCGTGGCGGCGCTCCGCTACCCGGTCGCCAGGGCGCTGGCCGCCGCAGGCCCGGGGCTGCGCGGCATCCTCCGCCGGGCGCTGCCGCTGCTCCGGATGGCGGCGGTGGCCCTGGCGGTCGTCGCCCTGGCCAGGCCCCAGACGCTGGGGGCGCGGGTGAGGGACCTCTCGGTCGAGGGGATCGACATCATGATCGCCCTCGACCTCTCCACCTCGATGGAGGCCGCCGACTTCCGGCCCAACAACCGGATCTACGTGGCCAAGGAGACGCTGAACGAGGTCCTCTCCTCCCGGGTGAACGACCGCATCGGCCTGGTGGTGTTCGCCGGCGCGGCCTACACCCAGGCCCCGCTCACGCTCGACTACGGCGTGCTGCGCGAGGTGGTGAAGCAGCTCCGCACCCGGGTGCTCGAGGACGGCACGGCCATCGGTGACGCGCTCGCGGTGTCGCTCAACCGGCTGCGGGACTCGGACGCCAAGAGCAAGGTGGTGGTGCTGATCACCGACGGCGACAACAACGCCGGCCGCATCTCCCCGCTCGACGCTGCGGCGATGGCCAAGGCGCTACACGTTCCGGTCTTCACCATCCTGGTGGGCAAGGGAGGGAAGGTGCCCTTCCCGGACGGGACCGACCTGTTCGGCAACCCCAGCTACCGCGAGCTGGACATCGCGGTGAACCCGGGGCTGCTCCAGCAGATCTCCAAGATGACCGGCGGGGAGTACTACCGGGCCACCGACCGCGAGTCGCTCCGCGCCGGCCTGAGCGCCGTCCTCGACCGTCTGGACAAGAGCAAGCTCCTCGAGGGCGGGGCGAGCGCCAACCACAAGGAGGAGTTCCCGCCGTTCCTTCTCGCGGCGTTCCTCTGCGCGGGGCTGGAGTTGCTGCTCCGCTCCACCGTGCTGCGGGTGTTCCCGTGACCGCTGCGACCGCCTGGCACTTCACCGTGCTCGGCTACCCGGTGGGCCTCGGCGCCCCGGAGTGGCTCCTGCTCGGGCTGCTCGGGCTGGGGGTGGGCGCGGTGGCGGTGTTCGCTGCGGTCCGCCGGCGGGTGCGGGTGCGCCGCCTCCTCGGTGAGCGGCTGGGGGACAGCCTGGCCCCGGGTGTGGAGGTGGCCCGGCCGGTGGTGCGTGGGGTGTCCACCACTCTGGCGCTGCTGCTCTTCTCCCTGGCCCTGTCCCAGCCGCAGTGCGGAAGCCGCGCCGAGCTGACGAAGAAGCGGGGCATCGACGTGGTGGTGGCGCTCGACGCCAGCAAGTCGATGCGAGCTCGCGACGTGCTCCCCAGCCGGCTGGAGCGGGCGAAGCTCGAGCTGTCCACCCTGCTCGACGAGCTCAAGGGCGATCGGGTGGCCATCGTGGCCTTCGCCGGAGACGCCTTCGTCCAGTGTCCGCTCACCTCGGACTACGCCGCGGCCAAGCTCTTCCTCCGCGCCATCGATCCCGACCAGATGCAGGAGGGGGGGACCAACATCGGCGCGGCGCTGGCCACCGCCCAGCGGGTCCTGGAGGGCGCCGACCGCGGGGCGAAGGACCGGGTGGTGGTGCTGCTCTCGGACGGCGAGGACCTCTCGGGCGAGGTGGGCGAGGCCATCGACGCCCTGAAGGCTGCGGGCATCAAGGTCTTCGCCGTCGGCATCGGGAGCACCACCGGCGAGCCCATCCCCGTGCTCGACAAGCAGGGCGACCGCACCGGGTACATGAAGGACCCGGCGACGGGGCAGACGGTGCTCAGCCGGCTCGACGAGGCCGGGCTCGAGTCCATCGCCCAGGCCACCGGTGGTGACTACTTCCACCGGACGGGCGCGGTCGCCGTCCCCGAGGTCGCCGCCCGGATCGACCGGCTGCAGAAGACCGAGCTCGAGAGCCGCATCACGGTCCGCTACGACGAGCGTTTCCAGGCCTTCCTCCTCCCCGGGCTCGCGCTCCTGGTCCTGGGGATGGTGGTGGGCGCGCCGTGGCGCTGGCGTGGGGGCTCCGGGCTCCTGGGTGCCGGGGTGTTGCTGCTCGCCCTGCCGGCCCAGGCGCTCGGTCCGTTCGAGGCCAACCCCCCCGGGGTGGAGCGGGGGCTGAAGGCCTACGACGACGGCCGGTTCGAGGACGCGCTCCGGGACTTCACCGCCGCCGAGCAGGAGGCGCCCGGGCACCCGGCGCTGGAGTACAACCGGGGAAACGCGCTCTACCGGCTGGGGCGGTTCGACGAGGCGAGGGAGGCGTACCGGCGCGCGGCCGACGCGGCCGGCCTGTCGCTCAAGGAGCGAGACCTGTACAACCTGGGCAACGCCCTGGCGCAGCTCGGCGACACCAAGGGCGCCATCACCGCCTACCGCAAGGCGCTGGTGCTCGAGCCGCGCGACGAGGCCGCCCGGCACAATCTCGAGGTGCTGCTCCGGAAGCTTCCGCCACCGAAGTCGCAATCGGGCGACGGAGGGACGGACGGGGGCCGCCCGGATGGAGGGCCCCAGGACGGCGGGTCCGACGGGGGACAGGGGGATGGGGGGCAGTCCGGGGACGGCGGGACGCAGCGCGGCGACGCCGGAACGCGCGGGGGCGGCGACGGGGGCCAGGCCGACGGCGGCTCCCGGGCGGAGCAGCGGCGGGGGGCCGAGCAGGACGGGGGCATGGACGCGGGCCAGCGGCCGGACGAGCCCGACGCCGGGACGCCCGAGCCCGAACGGCTGCGGGACGGCGGGGTGGGCCGGGCCGGAGGGTTCGACCGGAGCGAGGCGGAGCGGCTGCTCGATGCGATGCGGCAGAATGAAAGGAATCTGCAGCTCTGGCGGTTCCAGCAGAAGAAGAGGCAGAGAAAGCCCGATGAGAAGGACTGGTAGCCACCTCCCCGCCACCGCCGTCCTGCTGCTCGCCGCGTCCGCGCTGGCCGCCGACGCGCCCGTCGTCACCCAGGAGGTGGACCGCACCGAGGTGGGGACCGATGACATCTTCGTCCTCACGGTGCGCGCGGTCGACGCGCCCGCCGGCTCCTCGCTCCAGCTGCCGGACACGCCCTCGGTGGAGACCATCGGCACCAGCCGGGGCGTGGAGAGCAGCGTCCGGTTCGGAGGCGGAGGGCCCCGGGTCCAGCAGATCTCCACGCTCCGGGTCAGGATGCGCGCGCTCAAGCCCGGCAAGCTGGTGCTGCCTCCGGCCGAGCTCCACGCCTCGAGCGGGGTGTTCAAGTCGCAATCGGTCACCTTGACGGTGAAGGCCGGCCACGTGCCGGATCCGAGCGGCGGGTCGCGGCCGCGGCCGGACCCCTTCGGGATGGGCCCCTTCGGTGGGGGAGACGACGCCGAGAATCCGTTCGACGTGTTCCGTCGCCGGCAGCAGGCCGCGGGCGAGCGCGACCTCTTCCTCCGCGGCGAGCTCGACAAGAAGGAGGTCTACCAGGGCGAGCAGGCCACCCTCTCCCTGTGGATCTACGCCCGTGTCGACCTGAGCCGGGTGGACGCGGTGACCATGCCCAGGCTGGACGGGTTCTGGACCGAGGACGTGGACACGCCGAAGGAGCTCACCGGCGAGACCCGCACCGTCGACGGGGTGCCGTACCGGGCCTACCTCCTGCGGCGGCTGGCGCTCTTCCCGGTGAAGTCCGGGGCGCGGGAGATCGGCCCGGTCGAGGCGGACATCACCACCGGGTTCCTCTTCGCCGGCCGGCGCGAGCACCGCGCCTCGCAGCCGCTGACCTTGAAGGTCAAGCCGCTGCCCGCTGGCGCGCCCGCCGGGTTCCAGCCCAGCGCGGTGGGGACCTGGGCGCTCACCGCCGAGCTGACCTCCGGCCGCACCGAGCTCGGCACGCCGGTGACCCTGCGGCTGACGGTGGAGGGACGGGGCAACGTCAAGGACCTCGTCCTGCCCAGGCCGGTGCTGCCGCCGGCACTCAAGCTCTACGAGCCGACCAGCAGCGACAAGACCTCCACCGTCCGGGGCCGCATTCAAGGGCGCCGCACCCAGGAGTTCCTCGTCCTGCCCCAGCAGACCGGCACCTTCGAGATTCCCGCGCTGGAGCTGGCCTACTTCGATCCGGAGACCCAGCGGTATGAGCGCAGCCGCACGGGGCCGCTCACCCTGGCCGTGGTCCCAGGTGCCGGGGGCAGCGCCGTGGCCGCGACGCCCGGCCGGCCTGACGAGCCCGTGGCGCGCAACGTGCTGAACGCGAGCGCGCTGCGCCCGCTGCGGATCTCGGCGGCGCTGGACCGGCCGCCCCCGCCGTGGCGCCGGGGCTGGTTCCTCGCGCTGCTGGCACTGCCGCCGCTGGCTTTCATCGGGACGGTGGCCGGACAGGCGGTGCAGCGACACCGGGCGCGCTCGGACCCGCGCGGGGAGCGGCGGCGGTGCGAGCAGCGGGCGCGCGGACGGCTGGCGGCGCTCCAGACTGCGGGGCCGGGGCTGGACGACGCGGCATTCTCGGCCGAGGTGGACGGGGCGGTGGCCGAGCTGCTCTCGCTCCGGCTGGGACTTCCGGTCACCGGGCTCACCCGCGAGGCGCTGCGCGAGCGGCTCGCCACGGCGGGTGCTCCCCCCGAGTTCCAGGCCCGGGTCAGGCGCCTGCAAGACACCTGCGACGAGGTGCGCTTCGCCCCCGGGGCGTCGCGGATGGACCGCGCCGCGGTGCTCGCCGACGCCGAGGCGCTGGCCGGCCTCTGGGAGGGCGCCTGATGCCCGGCGACTCGGAGCTGCTCTTTCAGCAGGGCCTCCAGGCCTACGGCCGCGGCGAGGTGGGGGCAGCGGAGGACGCGTTCCGCACGCTCGTCGAGCAGGGCCACGACGGTCCCGACGTCCTCTACAACCTCGGCACCACCGCGCTGGCGCAGGGGAAGATCGGCGAGGCGGTGTACGCGCTGGAACAGGCGAGGCGGGCTGGCGGCGGCTCCGACGTCGATGCCAACCTCACCATCGCCCGTGGGCGACAGCTGGATCAGCTGGTGGGCGCGCAGGGCGAGGAGCCCTTCCTCGAGCGGGTCGCGGCGGCCACCTCCCCGGCCGTTTCGGGCGGCCTCTTCGCCGGCCTGTGGGCACTGGGGTTCGTGCTGCTCGCCGCCCGGGTGGTGCTCGGGCGCTGGCGGGGCTGGTTGCTCGGCGGGGCGGCCTCGGCGCTGGTGCTCAGCGCGCCGGCCGGGGCGGTGCTCGCCGCCCACCTCTATACGCAGGAGGCGGTGCGCGAGGGGGTGGTGCTCGCCCGGACCCTCCCCGTGCACGAGGTGCCGGAGGCACGCAGCAAGGTGTCGTTCGAGCTCCACCCCGGGGTGAAGCTCCGGATGCTCGACCGCTCGGGCGACTTCGTCCGGGTGCGGCTCCCCAACGGTCTCGAGGGGTGGACGGACCCGGCGGGGGTGTCCCCCCTGCGGTGAGGGCCCCTTGCCGACCCACGGGACGTGCTACACCCTCGTCCTTCGGCCTCGCGTGGACCCCCGCTCTCCGTTCCGGATCCTGGTCGTGGAGGACGAGCCCGTCATCCGGGAGCTCGTGCGGAGCATGCTCGACGACGGGCAGGTGGCGGTGGAGACCGCGGGCAACGGCGCCGAGGGGCTCCGGCGGGCGCGTGAGTCTCACTTCGATCTGGTGCTGCTGGACGTGGTGCTCCCCGGGATGGACGGGCTCACGGTGTGCCGGATGCTCAAGTCGGACCCGGCCACCGCCTCCGTGCCGCTCTACATGCTCACCGCCAAGACCCGGCGGACCGACCTCGAGGCCGCGCTGGCCGCGGGGGCCAACGGGTACATCCACAAGCCCTTCCGTGGCTCCGAGCTGATGGAGCTGGTGGAGCGGCTGCGGACCGGTGACGGCGCCTAGCAGTCCGACTCAGGGCAGTCGGGGGTGGAGGAACCGGGCGAGGGCGAAGAGGTCGTCCCAGTCGAGCCCGTCGAATTCCAGCGCCACCCCGGTCGGGTCCTGGCGCACCACCGAGCAGCGCAGCCGCACCACCCGGTCGCCCGGGAGCGGCAGGGCCACCGTCAGCGACTGGCCCACCGGGGCGCGGAGCCCGAGCACGCGCAGGCCGGCGAGCGAGATGTCCTCGGCCACCGCCTGTCGAAGCAACCCCGGCCCGCGGACCTCGACCGGGAGGTGGGCGGCGACGCGCGGATGCTGGCGCTCTCGGATGGAACCAAGGTCGGGGGAGTCCGGCATGGCGGGTCCTTCTCTGGCCGGGGAGTGTGAGGGAGGTTCGGCGAGCGGGCAACTTCCTGGGGGACACCCGTGGGCGAGGAGCGGCGCGCCCTCGCCCCGTCCGTCCCGAGTGCCGGGCGCTGCGTCCCGCATCCCGGAGTGTCACCCGGCCTTCCTCCCCGAGGGAATCCTGGGCACGGTCCGTGAACTGGCGCCCACCCGGGTCACCCCACGCGGGGGAGGAGGACGGATGGAGCCGCCAGTCATCACGGGAGCTGTCGCCGCACCGCCGGCGCAGAAGAAGGGCTTCGGGGACATCCTCGGCTCGGCCCTGGGTGGATTCGCCCGGGGTGCCGGGGGCGCGCTGTCGGTGCTCTCGCCGCCGGCGGCACTGGTGGGGGGCATCGTCTCGGGCGTGGCCTCGGCGGTGTCCGCCATCACCGGAGGGGGGAGCGCGCCACAGGCCATCCGCTCGGATGCAGACCTCCTGGCGCTCCTGTCGCAGCCGGGGGAGCTCAGCAGTCAGGACTACCTCCGCATCCAGCAGTACATGCAGGCCGAGGCGCAGCAGTTCACCGCCGTCTCCAACATCCTCAAGGTGAGGTCGGATTCGGCGAAGGCGGCCATCAACAACATTCGCTAGCCATGGCCATCGAGCGCATCGGAAACGCGGGTGTCTCCCCCTCACCGGAGCGGACGCGCACCGCCTCACCGGTCCGGTTCGAGGTCCGGCACCCTGCGCGGCCGGCCCCCGTCCCGGCGCGTCTGGAGGTCGAGCCTCGCCGGGCGCTGCCGGCCTCGCAGCACCGGGTGGACCCCGGCGCCTGGCTGGGCCGGGTCGCTGCGGCCCAGGCCCGGATGGACCGCATCCTCGCCCTGGCCGCATCCGGGCGGACGTTCTCGCCGGCGGAGCTCCTCTCGCTGCAGGCCGGCGTGGCCGAGGCGAGCCAGACGGTGGACCTCGCGGGCAAGGTGCTCGACCGGGTGAGCGGCGGGGTGAGGACCCTGCTGCAGACGCAGGTCTGAGCATGCGCCTGTCTCTCCTCGCGGTGGCGGCAATGACGCTTCCGGCGGTGGCCTGCTCGGCGTCCGTGCAGCACGGTCTCGACGAGCGGCAGGCCAACGAGCTCCAGACGGTGCTGATGGAGCGCGGATTCCAGGCGCGGAAGGTGGTGGAGGATGGCCGTCCGCCGACCTGGGCGGTGGAGGTCGAGGCGGCCGATGCGGCCGACGCCGTGCGGGTGCTGGCCGAGCTGGGGTTGCCGCGCGCCCGGACCCCGGGGGTGCGCGAGCTCCTGAAACCGGGGCTGGTGCCTGACCCGGTGGAGCAGCACGCGCTGCTCGTCGAGGCGCAGTCGGGCGAGCTGGCGCGGACGCTCGAGGCGGTGGACGGGGTGGTGTCGGCCAGGGTCCATCTGGTGCGGCCCCAGCCCAACCGCTCGGGCATGCCCAGCGCGCCGACCAAGGCGGCGGTCTACCTCCGGGCCCAGCGCTCGGCGGCCCCGCGCCTGCAGGCGATCGAGCACGAACTCCGGGCGCTGGTGGCCGGATCGGTCGAGGGGCTCGAGCCGGCCGCGGTGACGCTGGTGGTCTCGGAGGTGGTCTCCACCGTGCCGCCGCGGGCACTGCCCCCGGTGCGGTCGGCGTGGGCCCCGGCGCTGCTCGGCGCCGGGGTGCTCGTGCTCGGCGGAGCGTCGGGTGGAGCTGCGCTCTGGGCCCGGCGCCGCGCCCGGCGCCGCCTCGCCCCGGCCGCCACGGGCCTCGCGCTCCGGCCGGTGGTCCAGGCGCCCCTGGCGCGGCGGGAGGCCGGATGAGACGCGAGGGGCTGAGCCCGAACGGTCGGCGTTCTGCGGCGGGGCGTCCAGCCCCTGGTCCCGCCGAGCCTCAGGTCGAGCATCCCGCCGGTGCCGGCGCGCTCGAGGAGCTGGTGCGGACGGTGTCGGCGCTGGACGGGGAACGGGCTGCCGCGCTGCTCTCGGGGCTCGCCGAGGCCCTCCGGCCGGCGGCGCTCGGGCTACTCGGACGCATCGAGCGGACCAGCCGGGTGGACCGCCACGCGGCGCTGGCGAGCACCTTCGCGCCGCGTCACCCCATCCCCCGGCTCGGCGCCGAGGTCGACGGGCGGCTGGAGCGCTGGGCCCGGCGCGTGGCGCTGGAGCTTGAGCGCTCCTGACGCCGGGCGACGGCCAGGTCGTCGCGGCGCTGCTCGTCGACGGGGCGGGACCTACGGCGGCGGGACGGCCTGACCGTCGAGGAGGACGATCCCCGGGAGACCTGTGCCGCCGGCCCCCGTGCCACCGCCAACGTCGAACCCGGTGGCGGTGTTGCTCACCCGGCCACCGCCGGTCGCGGCGAGCGAGATCCGGCCCCCGGGGCCTCCGGAGCCCTGCCCTCCGGCACGCCCCCATCCCCATCGACACCAGAACGACCAGCAACCTGCGCGTGCGAAACATTTCGGCGGACTCCCGGGTGCGGCAGACCCCATCCTTTGTCCCCACTGCCCAGGGTCCGTCACCACTTTCCCGGGGTACGCGGACCGCGCCCACTGTCGGAGAAAGGAGTCGCTCACCGCACGGGACTGGATGACGACGCCTTCGTCACCCACTGGCGCGTGGAGCTGTGGACGCAGGGCTGGCTGCCGTAGCGGCCGGCGTTCGCCGCGAGCCATCGCTGGGCCATGGCCCGCCCCCGCGCCGGCACTGGACGGGAGCCTCGACCGTCCCGGGCCCGCGCCGGTCCGTCTCACGGCCCGGACGCGAACCCTCGCAGCGCTCCCTCTCCGTCTCGTCTGGCCCGTGCCTCGCAATGCCGGACCGCTCGATGCGCGCGCTCTCGGCCCCGAGCACCCGCTGGCCACTCGCCCGGCTCGCGACCCGGAAGATGGGGCGGGCACGTCTTCTCCTCGGCCGACGTCCGGGGCTGGTGGATGAGCTCGGCGCGCTCCGGGCGGCCGCCGCCCGCGCCCTCACCGCCGCGCTGGGCACCGAGGCCGAGCTGACCGTCCAGATGGCGGACACGCCGCTGCGTCCCGCCCGCGCGCTCGGACACGCGGCGATCCTCTGCGTGCTGACGCTCGGCGGGCCCGGCGCCGAGGCGCTGCTGGCGCTGGACCCCGGGCTCGCGGCGGCGCTGGCCGCCCGGCGCACCGGGGGCGTCGAACCCGACGTCCCGGTGCTCGCGGCGACGCGCCTCGAGCGCGCGCTGCTGGCCGAGCTGCTCCTCAGCGTGCTCGCCGGCCTGCGGCAGGTCGGGGCGGCCGAGTCCCGGTGGCGCCCGCGTCTGGTCGAGGTCGGCGCGAGCCGCTCCGACGCCCAGCGTCGGCTGGGGTCCGGTCCATCGCTCGTCGTGGAGCTGGGGGTGCAGTGCGCCGTCCTCCGCGGACGCGCCGTGCTCCACGTGCCCGAGCTGGCCCTGCGCGCGGTGGCCCTGACGGTGCCGGAGACTCGAGCCCCGGCCGGCCCCGTCTCCTCGTGGGTCCGCCTTCCCTTCTCGCCGCGCGTACGCTGCGGCGTGGTCTGGGCGCACCAGCTCCCGGCGCTCGCCGGGGCGGCGGTGGTGCTCCCCGGTGCGCGCCTCGTGGACGGAGCGCTGCACGCGCCCCTGGCGCTGGTGCGGCCCGGAGCGGTCCTCACCGGGACGCTGTCCGCGGAGGGCTTTCGCCATGCCGGCGCCGAGCTGCTCCGGCCTTCGCAGGAGGTCACACAGGTGGAGCCCACGCTGTCCGAACTGCCAGTCGAGCTCGAGGTGGAGCTCGCCCGCGTTCCGCTGTCGCTCGCCGAGATCTCGGCCCTCCAGCCCGGCCAGCTCGTCCCGCTGCGGGTCAGTGCGGGAGATCCGGTGTTCCTCCGCGCCGGTGACCGGCGCATCGCCCGGGCCGAGCTGGTGGAGGTGGAGGGCGAGGTCGCCGCTCGCGTCCTGGAGCTCTTGCCATGACCCTGAGCGTCCTCGTCCGCCGTCCGCTCGAGCTGCTCGCCCCCCTGGGAGGCGCGGCGCTGATGCTCCTGGTGCTGGGACCCAGCCTCCGCGGAGGCGCGGCGGCCGTGCTCGCTGCCGCGGCCGGCCTGGCGCTCCGGCTCCGGTCGCGCCTGTCCGCCCCGCTCGAGCCCCGGCCGATCAACGTCCTCGAGCGTCGGCAGCTCGGACCGCGGCTCACGGTGGTGCTGCTCGAGACCGCCGGGCGACGGTACCTCGTCACCTCCGGGGCCACGGTGACGCCGCTTCCTCTGGAGGACCGGGGGTGAGCGCGGTGCTCGCCTCGCCCATCGCCCTCCCCGAGCCGGGCACCAACCCGGTGTCCCTCCTGCTGCTGCTCGCGGGGATGAGCCTCCTGCCCTTCCTGATGGTGATGGCCACCAGCTTCACCAAGATCAGCGTCGTCCTCTCGCTCACCCGCTCGGCGCTGGGGACGCAGCAGGCGCCGCCCACGGTGGTGCTGACTGGACTCGCGGCGGTGCTCTCGCTGGTGGTGATGAGCCCGGTCGCCGAGGCGATGCTCGCCCGGATCCATGGAGAGCGGCTGCCCGCGGCCCCCGGCCCGGAGATGCTCCGGGTCGTCCAGACCGCCGCCGAGCCGCTGCGCGCCTTCCTCATCGAGCACGGCAGTCCCGAGCTCCGCGCAGAGTTCGCCGCGCTCTGCCGTGAGCTGCACGGCGGCGCGGAGGTGTCGGAGAGCGACCTCGCGGTGGTCGTCCCGGCCTTCGTGCTCTGCGAGCTCAGCCGGGCCTTCCAGATCGGCTTCCTGGTCTTCCTTCCCTTCCTGGTGGTGGACATGGTGGTGGCGAACGTCCTCCTCGCGCTGGGGATGCAGTCGCTGTCCCCGTCGCAGGTGAGCCTCCCGTTCAAGGTCCTGCTCTTCGTCGCGGTGGACGGCTGGGCGCTGCTGGCGCGGAGCCTCTTGCAGGGGTACCGGGGATGAGCATCGAGGCGCTGCTCGCGGTGGGGCGGGAGGCGCTGGTCCTGATGGTCCTCGCCTCCCTGCCGCCGGTGCTCGCCGGACTGGTGGTGGGCGTGGGCATGGGGCTGCTCCAGGCGGTCACCCAGGTCCAGGAGGCGACGCTCTCGGTCGTCCCCCGCCTCTGTGCGGCGCTGCTCGCGCTCGCCGTCGCCTTCCCCTGGATCGGCGGGCAGCTGCTCCGGTTCACCGCCGCGCTCCTCCAGGCGGTGGGGTCCGTCCGGTGATCCGCACCCTCGCCGCACTGGCCGACGCGGTCCAGCCCGAGCTGCTGGCCTGGGCGCTCGCCGCGATGCGGGTGCTTCCAGTCGCCCTCTTCTGCCCGGTGCTCGGAGGTCAGCTGATCCCCGGATCGGTGCGGCTCGCGGTGGCGGGCTCCCTCGCGCTCGTGCTCCGTCCGCTCGCCGGTCCCCCGGCCGACGCCTCGCTCGACTTCCTCGGCCGGTGCGGGCGGGAGGCGGCGGTGGGTCTCCTGGTGGGCCTCGGGGCGGCGCTCCCCTTCGACGCTGCGCGCATCGGTGGGCGGCTGGTCGACCTGGTACGGGGCACCTCCGCCGAGGCGGCGCTGCCCGTGGCCGGCCACCGCGAGTCGGCGACCGCCGACGTGCTGCACCAGCTCCTGGTTTCGCTCGCCCTCGCCTCGGGGGCGATGCCTTGCCTCGTTCGCGCGCTCGGCAGGAGCTATGCCCTCGTCCCGCCGGGCAGCGGGGTGGCGGCAGGCGCCGGCGCACTGGCGCTGGCCCGGCTGGTGGGCGTGGCGCTCGCCACCGGGCTCGCGGTGGCCGCGCCGGTGGTCGCCCTGAGCTGGGCGACGGACGCCGCGGTCGGGCTCGCCCTCCGCGCCGCGCCGGGCCTGCCGGCGACCGAGTTGGCCACGCCGGTGCGCATCCTCGGCGGGGCGACCGTGCTCTGGCTGTCGCTCGGGCTCGCGGCCGACCGCCTGCTCGGGCTCGCGCTCGGGCCGGACCGCTGGCTCCAGGGAGTGCTCGGGCGATGAGCACCGACCGCACCGAGGACCCGACGCCACGCCGCCTCCGGCAGGCCCGGGAGCGCGGGCAGGTCCCGCGGAGCCGCCTCTTCTCCGGGAGCCTGGTGCTCGCCGGGGCGAGCGCCGGCGCGGCGCTGGGTCTTGGCGGAGCGGCCGACGCGCTCCGCTCCTGGACGGCGGCGCTCCTGGTGCAAGGCTCGGGTGTGCCCGCGGCGCTCCAGCAGGCCCTGGCGCTCCTCGTCCGCGCCTGCGCACCGGCGCTCGCCGGCGCGGTGCTCGCTGCCGTCCTGGCGGGTCTGCTGACCTCCGGCTGGGCTCCGTGCGGGGCGGCGCTGGTGCCTCGCCTGGAGCGGCTCGACCCGCTCGCCGGTCTGAAGCGCCTCTTCAGCTGGCGGATGGCCGCCGAGCTTGGCCGGAGCGTGCTCGTCGCCGCGCTGCTCCTGGCCTTGCTCGGCGCCGGGGCCTGGAGCCTCCTCCCCTCCGCGGTGCGTCTGCCGGCCTTCGACCCGCCCGGAGCCGGCCTGGCCCTGCTCCGGCCCGAGGCGCTTCGTCTCTGGACGCAGGCCCTGCTGCTGGCCGCCGCGCTGGGGGTGATGGACCTCCTGCTCGCCCGGCGAAGACATCGTCGTTCCCTGCGGATGAGCCGGGACGAGGTGCGGCGTGAGCACCGGGAGCAGGAGGGCGATCCCCGTCACCGGGCCCACCGGCGCGCCGCCCACCGGCAGCTCCTCCTCGCCGGGCGGGCCCGCGGAGTGAAGGCCGCGTCGGTGGTGGTGGTCAACCCGGTCCACGTCGCGGTGGCCCTGCGCTGGGCTCCCGAGGAGTGCGACGCGCCGTACCTGGTCGCCCGGGGACGCGAGGAGCGGGCGCGCGCCATCCGCGCCGAGGCGCTCGCCCTGGGCATCCCCGTCGTCCGGGACGTCGCGCTCGCCCGGGGGCTGGTCCAGCACGACGTGGGCGAGGAGGTGCCGGAGGAGCTCTACCGCGCGGCGGCGGTGGTGCTGCAGCACGCGCTCGATCGCCCGGAGGGCTCACCGTGAAGGCACGCCTGCGGAAGCTCCTCGCCGCCGCGCTCCGGAGCCGGGAGCTGCTGCTGCCGTGCCTGGTGGCCGCCATCCTCGGCGCGCTGGTGGTCCCGCTGCCGAGCTGGCTGCTCGACCTCGGGCTGGCCCTGAATCTGGTCTCCGCCGCCGCGCTGCTGGTGGCGGCGCTCCGGGCCGGCTGCCCGCTGGAGCTGAGCGCCTTTCCCACCTTGCTCCTGGTGACCACCTTGTTCCGGCTGGCGCTGAACGTGTCGTCCACCCGGCTGGCCCTCGCCGACGGACACGCCGGGGCGGTCATCCAGGCGTTTGGCGAGTTCGTGGTGCGGGGCGACTACGTGGTGGGCGGCGTGGTGTTCGCGGTGGTGACACTGGTGCAGTTCCTGGTGGTGGCCAAGGGCGCCGAACGGGTGAGCGAGGTCGCGGCGCGCTTCACCCTCGACACCATGCCCGGCAAGCAGATGGCCATCGACGCCGACCTGCGGGCCGGGCTCATCGACCCCGGGGCCGCCCGGGAGCGTCGCCGGAGCCTCGAGCGTGAGTCACAGATGTTCGGAGCCATGGACGGGGCGATGAAGTTCGTGAAGGGCGACGTCCTCGCCGGTCTGGTCATCGTGCTGGTGAACCTCGTCGGCGGCGTGCTGGTGGGCGTGCTCCAGCGCGGGCTCGACGCTCAGGACGCGCTGGCGCGCTACGCCCTCATCGCCATCGGCGACGGGCTGGTGAGCCAGGTCCCGTCGCTCTGCATCGCGGTGGCCGCCGGCCTGGTGGTGACCCGCGTCGCGCCGGGTGAGGAGGGGAAGGGGCTCGGCGAGGACATCGGGCTGCAGCTCTTCGGTAGCCGTGGCGCGCTCTGGCTCCTGGCCGGGGTCGCCGGTGCGCTCTCGCTGGTGCCGGGCATGCCCCGGCTCACCTTCCTCGGCGTCTGTGGCGCGCTGTTCGCGCTGGGGCACTGGTGGCGGCCGGGCCTGGCGTCCGCCCCCGAGACTCCCGCTGGGCCAGCGGCCCGGCCCGCGGCGGAAGGGCCCCCCGCCGAGCAGGCCGAGCCGGGCATCGGCGTGTCCCCGCTGGCGCTCGAGCTCGCGCCGGACTGGACCGAGGGCCCCTCGGGTGCGCGCCCCTTCCAGGAAGCGCTCCGGCGGATGCGCGCGGCGCTCGAGGCCGAGCTGGGCTTCCGGATGCCGGGCGTCCACGTCCGCGCCGGCGCTGCCCTGCCCGAGGGCGCCTACCGCATCCTGCTGGACGAGGTTCCCGCCGCCGCGGGCCGGCTCCCGACCTCCGGGGTGCTGGTCCGGAGCGCCGCGGCCGAGCTGGGCTTCCTCTCGGTCGAGGCCGAGCCCCTCGAGGATCCGGCCACCGGGAGGCCGCTGGCGCGGGTGCAGGAGCCGGCCCGGGAGCGGCTGGAGCTCGCCGGGCTCGAGCCTCGAGCACCGGCGGAGGTGGTGGTGGAGCATCTGACGGCCGTGGCGCGCCGTCACGCCCCGGCGCTGCTCGGGCTGCAGGATGTGCAGCTGCTCCTCGACGGCCTGGAATCCCGGTGTCCGGCCCTGGTCCGGCCGGTGCTGGAGAAGGTGCCGCTCCCGGTGTTGACGGACGTGCTTCGCCGCCTCCTGCACGAGGGGGTCAGCGTCCGGAATCTCCGGGGGGTGCTGGAGACGCTCGCCTCGCCCGGCGTGGACGGCGACGCCGCGCTCCTGGCCGAGCGCTGCCGCCAGGCGCTGTCGCGGTGGATCAGCCACCGCCACGCTCCGTCGGGCGCGCTCTTCGCCTGGCTGGTCGACCCGGCGCTGGAGGAGACCCTCCGCACGCGCACCGTCGACGGTGCTCCGGCGCTCGAGCCCGAGCGGGTCCAGGCGCTGCTGGAGGCGGTGGCGGGGCTGGCCGAGGACGGCCGGGCGGTGCTCCTGGCCTCGGGCGACGTCCGGCGGCCGCTCCGGGCGCTGTGCGAGGGCGCGTTTCCGGAGGTCGCGGTGCTGGCGTACGCCGAGCTCGACCCGGCGCTCCGGGTCAAGCCCCTGGGGCGGCTGACCGCCTAGGGAGATGGTGGGGCGGGTGCGGCCGCCCTGACCTACGCCGCGTCCTCGTCGCTCGACGAGCCGTCCACCCGCGTGGTGGTGGGGTTCGCCCGGTTGACGCGGTCGCGGAGCTCCTTGCCGGTCCGGAAGAGCAGCCCGCGCTTCGGCTTGACCGGGATGACCTGTCCCGTCTTGGGGTTACGGCCCTGGTAGCCGTCGTAGTGCTTGACGTGAAACGCGCCAAGCCCGCGGATCTCGATGTTTTCACCGCGGCAGAGGGCGTCCTTCATCGACTCGAAGATCGTCTCGATGGTCGCCTCGGCCTGCTTCTGGGTGATTCCGCGCTTCGACACGAGGATGTTGATGAGGTCGCTCTTCAGCATCGCCGGGACGCTCCCTTGGCAGGTCGGCGAACCCGCCAGTGGTTCTGGACACTTGCAGAATCCCGCGCCGCATGCAAGCGGGCGGCTCCGACAAGCTGCGGCAATGCCTCAGGATTTTGGTGTAGGCGGCCGGCGCTCGAGGTCGGCCAGATCGACCCACGTCCAGGACTGGAGCCGCTGCGACGCCTCGGCATCCGCCGCCATGAGCACGGCGTCGACCTGCGCGAGGTCCTGGGCAGGCAGCGAGGGGTCGAGCCCATCGGGAGGGCCGAGCCCGTGCCCACCGAGCGCTGCCGTCACCTGACCGAGGCTCAGCTGCGCCGGATCCCGGGCCGGGCTCCACCCCGAGTGCCGTCCCTCGTGGACGAGGTCTGCGTCGCGGAGCGCCTCGAGGATGGGCTGAACCACGTCCTCGGGCAGCTCGATCTCCCGGGCGAGCGAGGCCCGGTCGGGCGCCCGCTGCTGCTCGAGCCACGCCCGGGTGAGGTGCTGGACGATGCGCACCGCCGCCAGCTCCCGCCCTCGCGGATGCCCCACCAGGGCGGGCCACACCGACTGGAACCGGGCGTTCTGCAGCGCGTAGGCCAGCCGGGCCCCGGCCAGCACGATGAACCAGCTCAGGTAGAGCCAGAGCAAGAACAGCGGGATGGCCCCGAGCGAGCCGTAGAGCACGCCGTAGCGGAAGGTCTGGGCGGCGAAGCTCGCGTACCCGGCCCGGAGTCCCGTCCACAGGAGGCCGGCCACCGCCGCCCCGACGAAGGCAGACACCCAGCGGACGCGGCAGTTGGGGGTGACGACGTAGAGCAGGGTGAGCGCTCCGATGGCGGTGAGGATGGCGACGACGGAGAGGATCTCTCCTCGGAACGGCATGCCCGACTCGTGGAGGAGCCGCCGGAGCAGCGAGTTCGCCGAGACGGCGGTGCCGAGCAGCAGCGGCACCGCGACCAGCGCCGCCAGCCAGACCAGGATCCGCACCGCCCAGGGTCGGTTCTCGCGGACGTTCCATACCTCGTTCAGCGCATGGTCGAGCATGCGGATGAGAGGGATGGCGGCGAGGACCAGGGCGGCGAAGCCGAGGCCACCGGCCACCTTGGCCGAGGCGTCGGTGAGGATGCCGCGGAGGGTGGCCAGCGCGCTCTCGGCGAGCCCCGGGGCGAGGAGCCGGAGCACGAGCTGCTCCATCCGCCGCTCGAAGGTCTCCTCCCCGAGCTGGCGGAGCAGGACCAGGCCCACCACCGCCAGGGGGACGAGCGAGAAGATGCTGATGTAGGTGAGCGCGGCGGCACGGAGCCCGAGCTGCTCCCCCCGGTACCCCGAGAAGACCGCCCGGATGCGCCGCGCGGCCTCGCCGGAGCTGCGGGTGGTGAGGGCCGCCGCCGTCACCCCCATCGGCCCTAGGCTCCCGGGACCTTGTCCGCGCCCGGACCTGGCGGCGCGGCCGCACCCTGGGCGCCGCCCCCGCCCCCGCCCTCGCGGCGGTCGCGGTCGCGGTCACGTCCACCGCGCCGGTTGCGTCCACCCCGCTGGCCGCGATCGCGGTCGCGATCTCGCTCCCGGTCGCGCGCCACCGGCTCGCTCCGCTCCATCGGGAGCCCCACGCCCTCCGGGGCGCGGAGGTTGGAGGACGAGGAGGCCACCTTGTGGTCCTCTCCGTGCGCGCTGCGGCCGTAGAGGTCGTATTGCTCGCGGTGGTAGTTGGTCTGCGGACGCACCTGGATGGTCTTGTTGTAGCGGTCCATCAGGTGGCGGAGCTCCTGGCGCTCCTCGCTCTGGAGCAGCCGCGCCACCTCGACGTTGCAGTTCACCACCAGCGTCGGGTCCTTGAAGTTGGGCGCCTCGCGGCGCACCTCGCGGAAGATCTCGTAGGAGACGGTGGTGGCGGTCTTCACGAATCCCTGCCCGCCGCAATAGCCGCAATCCTCGTGCAGCATCCGCCCGATGGACTCGCGGACCCGCTTGCGGGTCATCTCCACCAGGCCGAGCTCGCTGATGCGCAGCACGTTGGTCTTCGCCTTGTCGCGGCCCAGGGCTTCTTGAAGTCCCTTGAAGACCTTGTCCCGGTTCTGCGGCTTCTCCATGTCGATGAAGTCGCAGATGATGATCCCGCCGATGTTGCGCAGCCGGAGCTGGTAGACGATCTCCTTGGCCGCCTCCATGTTGATCTTGGTGATCGTCTCCTCGAGGCTCTTCTTCCCCACGTAGCGCCCGGAGTTGACGTCGATGGCGGTGAGCGCCTCGGCCTGGTCGATGATCAGGTAGCCGCCGCTCTTGAGCCATACCTTGCGCTGGGTGGCCCGGCGGATCTCCTGCTCGATGCCGTAGCTGTCGAAGATGGGCTCGTCGGTGTCGTGGAGCGCCACCCGCTGGGCGAGCGCCGGGTCCTGGGCAGTGACGAAGCCGAGGATCCGCTCGTACTCCTCGCGGTCGTCCACCACCAGCTTCTCCACGTCGGCGGCGAAGAGGTCGCGGGTGGCGCGGAGGATGAGGTCCAGATCGGGGTGCATCAGGCCCGGGCCGCCGCGCTTCTCGTTCTTTCTCACCACCTGGTTCCAGATCTCGATCAGGAACCGGATGTCGCTCTCCAGCTTGGCCTGGGGGACGTTCTCCGCGACGGTGCGGACGATGAACCCGGTGCCGGGCGGCCGGAGCCGGTCGACGATCTCCCGCAGTCGCCGCCGCTCCTTCTCGTTGGAGATGCGACGGCTGATGCCCACGTGATCCACGGTGGGCATGAACACCAGATGCCGGCCGGGGATGCTGATGTGCGAGGTGAGCCGGGCGCCCTTGCTCCCGATGGGGTCCTTGGA
The DNA here is from genome assembly GCA_035519675.1 of Myxococcaceae bacterium. Lineage (GTDB taxonomy): Bacteria > Myxococcota > Myxococcia > Myxococcales > Myxococcaceae > RPRB01. The sequence goes on along the minus strand of DATIWB010000100.1, from coordinate 27,609 downwards.
GATCTGGACCACGACCTCCTGGCCCACCTTCAGGAGGTCCTCGATGCGGACTTCCTTGCGCGGCCTGGGGCGGTCCTCCCGGCGGTCGCCCTTGCCGTGGCCATTCCGCCTGCGGTCGCGGTCGCGGTCCCGGCCGCGCTCCTGCTGCTGTCGCTCGCGGAGCTCGCGCGGGGCGCGGCGGGCGCCTTGCTCTCCGGGGCGGTCCCGCTCGCGGCCCTGGGCGGGCCCGGCTCCTGCGCCGGGTGCCGCTGCCGCGGGCCCGGTGGCCGCCGGGCCCACCGCCGTGCCGTCACTCGACGGCGACGGCTGGTCCTCGACCGGCGCCGCGGGAGGCGGCACCACCACCTCCGGCCCGGCGAGCGCGACCGGCGCCACCATCGAGGTCGCCTCGAGCGGAGAGACCGGGTCCGGGATCTCCCCGGACCCGGGCGAAGCCTCGGACCCATCGTCCGGCGCAGAGGATGCGGGCTGTCGCGCCTCGTCCGCGGTGCCCGGCCCGTCGCCGGCGAAGCCCCGGTCGGAGGCCTCGTCGAGCGGCAGCGGGTCCCCGTCCTCCTCCCCCGCGTCGGTGGAGCCGCCGTCGTCGGACAGCTCGTCGTCCGCAGCGTCCAGCTCCGGTGCGCCGCCCTCGTTGAAGGCCTCGGCGTGCGCCGCCTCGTGGAGCGCGTCGGCGTGGGCGTCGACGTGCTCGACCTCGGCGTGGAGCGAGGCCACCGCCTCCACCGGACCGGCCACCGAGGCACCCGCCTCCTCGAGCTCGTCCGGAACCTCGGGGGCGTCCTCGTGCTCCCCCTCGGTCAGCTCGAACTGGGCGCGGGCGAAGTCGGGGTCGTAGACGACGTCGGAGACGTAGAGGAAGGCCGCCTTGTCCAGCCCGATGTCCACGAAGGCCGCCTGCATCCCCGGGAGCACCCGGACCACCCGGCCCTTGTAGATGTTGCCGACGACGCCCTTGTCCTTCTTACGCTCGAGATAGAACTCCGCGATGTGGCCGTTCTCCACGAGCGCCACGCGCGTCTCGCGGCCGGCCGCGTTGATCAAGAGGATGCTGCCCATGGGGAAACCCCGTGCGCGCGCATCCGGACTCGCCGTCCGCCGGACGGGTGGCGGCGGAATCGAGCGGTTCAGGAGCGCGCGTGAAGGAGAGGGTCCCGGGTGGACCGACCGGCGCAGACCGGGGGCCGCCTGGGCGGTGCTCGGTCGTCAAGCGCGGGGGGTTCACGAGAGTCAGGACTCCCTCGAAGTGCTCTGGTGCTGCTTTCCTGCGGCCATTGGCCCCGGGTTGGGTGTCGCCGGGGTCTTGCCCTCGGCTGCCCGGAGTGGTGCGCCGCACGCTTGCGGCGTCCCAGGGACGCAGGTCCCGTCAAAAAAAATCCCTTTCAGTCCTTATACTTGCAGAGAAGGGGCCCGTGGCGCAAGAGATCCCGCAAAGGCTGCGGAACCCCGGGCGCTCAGCCCCCCCCTCACGCGTCGGCGATGGACGGCTGCCGGCTTCCCGGCCGGCTCGGCCGCGCCCGCGACTCGCGCTTGAGCCGCAGCCCCATCCAGCCCTCGCCGAGGTTCGCCCGCCGGTCGTCCACCAGACCGAGGTCGAGCCCGGCCTGGCGGACCATGTCCTCGTCGAGGGTGGTGGCCCGGTCCTCCCACGCCACCCAGATCCGGCCGGGAAGGGAGATGCAGCGGGCCAGGGCCGGGAGCCGGGTGAGCAGCTCGCCCGCGGTCCGGGTGAAGAAGAGCACCACGTCCAGCCCGGTCTGGGCGGTGACCAGGAACTCCACCCCGTCCGGGAGCGGGTTGAGGCGGGTGACGAACCCCGGCGGCGGGTTCACCACCGAGACCTTCGACCCGGCGCGGATGCCGAGCACTCCACAGAGGTGGCTCACCCCGTGGTCCCCACCTGGAAGCCACGGTCCACTCCGGTGGGGGAGACCGGCGTCACCCGGACATCCTCCACCTGCGCCGCCGGAGGCCCCTGGTGGCACCAGGCGACGAAGGTCTCGATCGCCTCGGGCGGGCCCTCGGCCCGGGCCTCCACCGTGCCGTCCATCCGGTTCCGGATCCACCCCGACAGCCCGAGCCGGGTCGCCTCGGAGACGGCGCGGGCGCGGAATGCCACGCCCTGCACGCGTCCCGACACCAGGAGGTGAACGGCCGAGCGGTCCATGGCAGACGCCTCCTCTACGACGCCGCGCCGAGGAGGTCCAGGAAGGCCGGTTCGTCGAGCACCTTGACCCCGAGCTCGGTGGCCTTCTTCAGCTTGCTCCCGGCCTCCTCGCCGGCGACGACGAAGTCGGTCTTCCTCGACACGCTCCCCGAGACCTTCCCTCCGCGGCGCTCCACCTCCTCCTTCGCCTGCTCGCGGGTGAGCGCGATGAGGGTGCCGGTGAGCACCACCGTCTTGCCGGCGAAGGGACCCCTCGAGGTGTCCTCGGGAGGCTGGGGCTTCGCCCCGGCGGCGAGCAGCGCCTCGATGCCCTCCCGGTTCTGCGGCTCGGCGAAGAACCCGGCGATGACCTTGGCCATCTCCGGGCCCACGTCCTTCACCCGGGTGAGCGCCTCGGCGTCGGCGTCGTAGAGGGCGCGCACGTCCTTGAAGTGGTCGGCCAGGGCGCGAGCGGTGGCCTCGCCCACGTGGCGGATGCCGAGCGCATGGAGGAAGCGGCGCAGCGGAGGGCGCTTGCTCCGCTCCAGCGCGGCGAGGAAGTTCTGGGCGCTCTTCTCGCCCATCCGCTCCAGGTCGGTGAGCGTTTCCAGCCCCAGCCGGTAGAGGTCAGCGGCGCGCTTCACCAGGCCGGACTCGACCAGCTGGGCGGCCAGCTTGTCCCCCAGCCCCTCGATGTCCATCCCCCCGCGGCTGGCGAAGTGCTGGAGCCGGGCCTGGAGCTGCGCCGGGCAGTCGAGGCCGGTGCAGCGGAGGATGGCCCCGTCCTCGTCCATCACCGCCGCCGCGCCGCACACCGGGCAGTGGTCGGGGAACAGGTACTGCTGCTCGGCGCCGGTCCGGACCGAATCGATGACCTTGACGATCTCCGGGATGACGTCGCCCGCGCGCCGGACGAACACCTGGTCCCCGACGCGCACGTCCTTGCGCTTGAGCTCCAGCGGATTGTGCAGCGTGGCCCGCGACACGGTCACCCCACCGACCTGCACCGGGGTGAGGAAGGCCACCGGGGTGAGTGCACCGGTACGGCCGACGTTCACCTCGATCGCCTCCACCTTCGTCCGGGCCTCCTCCGGAGGAAACTTGTAGGCCACGGCCCAGCGTGGGCTCCGGGAGACCTGCCCCAGCCGGCGGCGGGCGTCCTCGGCGTCGAGCTTCACCACCATCCCGTCCACGTCGTAGGCCAGGGCGTGGCGCCGGGCGAGGAAGGCCTGGTACGCGGCCCGGACGCCCTCCAGCCCGGTCACCGAACGGTTCTCGGGGTTGACTGGAAGGCCGATGGAGGCGAGCCAGGCCAGCTTCTCGGAGTGGAGGGTGAACGGAGCTGCGCCGGCCGCCTCCCCCCAGCCTCCGAGCTCGTAGGCGAAGAAGGAGAGGGGGCGCGAGGCGGTGATGGCCGGGTCGAGCTGCCGGAGCGAGCCGGCGGCGGTGTTGCGGGGATTGACGTAGAGCGGCTCGCCCTCCTGCTCGCGGCGGGCGTTGAGCCGGGCGAAGTCGGCCCGGCGGAGGAACACCTCCCCGCGGACCTCCACCCGCGCCGGAACCTCGGGGCCGGAGCCAGGGCGCTTCAGGACCAGCGGCACCACCCGGATGGTGCGGAGGTTGGCGGTGACGTCCTCGCCCACCGTTCCGTCGCCTCGCGTCGCTCCCTCCACCAGCTGGCCGTCGACGTAGGTCAGCTCCACCGCCAGCCCGTCGAGCTTCGGCTCGCAGACGTAAGGAACGTCCTGCTGCCCGAGCACCTTGTGCACCCGGGTGTCGAACTCGAGCATCTCGGCGTCGGTGAAGGCGTTGGACAGGCTGAGCATCGGGACCCGGTGGGTCACCGGCCGGAACTTCTCGGACGGCGCGCCGGCGACCCGTGCGGTGGGCGAGTCGGGGGTACGGAGCGTGGGAAACTCACCCTCGAGCGCCTGGAGCTCGCGGACCAGCACGTCGTACTCGGCGTCGGTCAGCTCCGGGTCGTCCAGGACGTAGTAGCGGTGGTCGGCTCGGGCAATCTGCGCCTTCAGCTGCTCGGCTCGGGCTCGGGCGGTGTCGGCGTTCACGGGGGGCGTCGCGGGCTGTGCACCTCACCTCAGGTCTTCTTGACACTGGGGGAGGCGGTCAATAACGTCCTTCTCATCCGTGGGTGACGTGGAAGTCCACCGCCCGCGGACCCTCAACACTGCCCCGCCACCGCAACACGGAAGTGAGCGCCTCTCGCTGCTGTCGAGGCGCCGAGCGGCTGTCGGGTCGGTCTGTCATTCCCCCGCCCTCTCTCCCTGGCGCGGGGTGCAAGCTCCCCATGCGCAAAGCCCGTTCAAGCAAAGAGAAGCCCGCGGACCTCGAGGTCGCCCCCGAGGAGTCCCCCGAGTCCGCCCCCCGCCGAAAGGGCGGCCGCCGCCGGCGCGACCCGGAGGCCACCGACGGTGAGAGCAACGGCGTCGACGCGGCCGAGGAGGGGCAGACCCCGCTCCGGCCGGTGCTCACCCCCATCTCCCGCCCGGTCCGGGACGACGAGCTGAATGCCGTCCCCGAGGACCCGTCGGCCCCGCCGGTGGTCGCCGAACGCCCCCCCGACTCGAACGGCGAGCCGGGGCCCACCGTCGTCACCGCCGCCGACGGCACGCCGATGCAGGTGCTCCGCCTCAACGACCTGAAGCGGATGAAGATCACCGAGCTGTCCCACATGGCCCAGGACTTCGGGGTCGAGGGGACGCAGGGGCTGAAGAAGCAAGATCTCATCTTCGCCCTGCTCTCCGGCATCGCGGACAAGAAGTTCGAGGTGCACGCCGAAGGAGTGATGGAGCTGCAGTCCGACGGCTTCGGCTTCCTCCGCAGCGCCGACAGCGACTACCAGCCCAGCCCCGACGACATCTACGTCAGCCCCAGCCAGGTGCGGCGCTTCAGCCTCCGGCCGGGCGACACGGTCTACGGCCCGATCCGCCAGCCGCGCGAAGGCGAGCGGTTCTTCGCCCTGCAGAAGGTCGACAAGGTCAACTTCGTCGACCCGACCAGCAGCGAGGCACGGGAGCGGATCCTCTTCGACAACCTCACCCCGCTCTACCCGACGCGGAAGCTGAACCTCGAGTTCGACGGGTCGGAGATGACGACCCGCATCATCGACCTCTTCACCCCCATCGGGCTCGGTCAGCGGTGTCTCATCGTCGCCCCCCCGAAGGCGGGCAAGACGGTGCTCCTGCAGAACATCGCCCACGCCATCGCCCAGAACCACCCGGAGATCTTCCTCATCGTGCTGCTGGTCGACGAGCGGCCCGAGGAAGTGACGGACATGGAGCGCAACGTCCGGGGCGAGGTGGTGAGCAGCACCTTCGACGAGCCGGCCACCCGCCACGTGCAGGTGGCGGAGATGGTGATCGACAAGGCCAAGCGCCTGGTGGAGCAGAAGCACGACGTGTGCATCCTCCTTGATTCCATCACCCGTCTGGCCAGGGCCTACAACACCGTGGTCCCGCCCTCGGGTAAGATCCTCTCCGGTGGCGTGGACTCCAACGCCCTCCACAAGCCGAAGCGGTTCTTCGGCGCGGCCCGGAACATCGAGGAGGGCGGGAGCCTGACCATCATCGGCACCGCGCTCATCGACACCGGCAGCCGCATGGACGAGGTGATCTTCGAGGAGTTCAAGGGAACCGGGAACTCGGAGATCGTCCTCGACCGGAAGCTGATGGAGAAGCGCATCTTCCCCTGTCTGGACATCAACAAGTCCGGCACCCGGAAGGAGGAGCTGCTCCTGAGACCCGAGGACCTCATCCGGGTCACCGCGCTCCGGCAGGTCCTGCACCCCTTCACGCCCATCGACGCGATGGAGTTCGTTCTCAAGCATATGCGCCCCACCAAGTCGAACGCGGACTTCCTGGGCTCGATGAACAGATGAAGATTCCTGGCCGCCGCCCGTCGGAGGGCAGCGACAGGAGGGTGGCTCGAGGATGAAGCGCAATCTCTGGGGTGTGCTCGCCGGTGCGGCGCTCGCGCTGGCGGCGTGCGGACCCATGGACGACGGCGGCGGCGGCGTGGTCGGTCCGGTGTGCACCACCGATGCGGACTGCGCGTCCGATGGCTGCTGTGGAAACGGAACCAACGCCGTCGCCGCCAGCCAGCGCCCGATGTGCCCGGCGGCCTGCAGCAACGGCCAGGACCCTTACAGCCCCTACGTGCGGAACGGCTGCGGCCTGGTTCACTGCGACACGAGCTTCCACTGCGGAGTTGCCGTGACCTCGGGCCCGGGCTGCTGAACCACGGGTCGCCAGTCCGGCTCCGCGGCCTGGTGAAGAAGTCCGACTCGGTCTACGGCCGGCCTGGGGCCGCGCTGCAGAGCTGGTCTGCCTCACCCGATGGGGTAGCTCAGGGGAGGGCCATGTCGTCCGTGGAGGGTACTGGCTGCGCCTTCCGCCGGACGAACTCGAAGCAGGCCACCAGCACCGCCGCCACCGGCACCGCGAACAGCGCCCCGAGCAGCCCGTAGGTGCGCTCGCCAGCGATGAGCGCGAACACCACCACCACCGGGTGCATCCGCGCCGCGTTGCCCATGATCTTCGGGTTGAGGAAGTACGCCTCCAGGGCGTGGATGCCGATGATCCAGAACAGCATCCCGAGGCCGGCGCGCCAGCTCTGGGCCAGGGCCATGATCACGATGGGCACCGAGCTGATGATGGTCCCGAAGATGGGGATGAGGCTGAAGAAGGTGGCCACGGTGGCGAGCAGGAAGGCGAACTTCACCCCGAAGAGCACCAGCCCGGCGAAGGTCAGCGCCCCGTTCACCATGCAGATGGTGACCTGCCCGCGGACCACCCCCGCCAGCGAGCGGTCGATCCGGCGGACCAGCGCCGAGGCGTCGGCCGCCCACTCCGGCGGGACCAGCGAGCGGAAGTAGGCCCGGATGCCCGAGGCGTCGATGGAGATGAACGCCGCCACCATCAGCATCAGGAAGAGGGTGAAGACGCCCTTGAACACCCCGCTGATGAGCTCCCGGGTGAAGGCCATCAGCCGGGTGACGTTGGCGGTGGCCACGCCCGAGAAGCGGCCGGCGGCGTCGTGGATCAGCCGCTCCAGGTCCATCGACAGGCTCCAGCTCGGCCGGCCGGTGTAAGCCTCGGCGGCGTCCGCGCCTTCGAGCGAGCGGGAGGACAGCGCGACCGGCACCCCGTGCGAGTTGAGCCAGTCCTCCATCTGCCGGGCGATCTCCTGCACCCTCTCGGGGGTGAGCGAGCGGGCGAAGGAGAAGGCGTTCGACGAGATGCGCACCAGCTCCCGGTAGAGCTGCGGGACGATGGCGATGATGAACAGGTAGGTGAGGAGGAAGAAGACCGCGTAGAGGAGGAGGATCGCCACCCAGCGGGGGATGGCGCGGCCGGCCACCTTCTGCCCGGTGAGCCAGTCGAGGATGGGGGCGACCAGGTAGGCGATGAGGGCCGAGCCGGCGAAGGGAAGGATCGCCGCCGGGAAGACGATCGGAACCACGGCCAGCGCCACCCAGAGCAGGACGAGGATGGTGGCGCGGCGGCGGAGGGAGAGTGGTGGGGCGTCCGGCATCCGGGCCGGGGACGATTGCCACAGGGTTGCCGGCCGTTCAATGCCGGAGCGCTCGGGCTTCCGGAAGCGCCGGTCCCCTGGCGACCCGGGCGGGAGGGGAGTACGTCCTCTGCGCATGGCGGACGGACGGCTGTGGATCGACGGCGCCTGGGTGAACGGTGAGCACCAGGCCGAGGTGCGCGCGCCGTGGGACGGGCGGCTGGTCCGGCGGGTGGCCCAGGCCTCCGCGGCGCAGGCCGAGCAGGCGATCTCCGTGGCCTCCGCCGCGCGGGAGCGGCTGCAGCGGCAGAGCACCGGGAAACGGCGCGAGGTGCTCGAGGGCATCGTGGCCGGGCTGCGCGCGCGGGGCGAGGAGATGGCCCAGGCCATCTGCCACGAGGCGGGGAAGCCGATCACCCTCGCCCGGGTGGAGGTGCGCCGGGCAATCGAGGTGTTCCGGCTCGCGGCGGCCGAGCTGGCCCGCTTCGGCGGCTCCATCGTCCCGGTGGACCTCGACCCCGGCGCCGAGGGCGTGGAGGCGGAGGTCCGGCGGTTCCCCGCGGGCGTGGTGGTGGGGATCGTCCCCTTCAACTTTCCCTTGAACCTCGGGGCGCACAAGGTCGCCCCGGCGCTCGCCGTCGGCGCGCCGATCATCGTCAAGCCACCGCCCCAGGCCCCGACCGCACAGCTGCTCCTGGCCGAGATTGCCCAGCAGGCCGGGGCGGACCCGGCCGGCTTCCAGGTCGTCACCTGCGACAACGCCATCGCCGAGCGGCTGGCCACCGACCCCCGGGTGCGGATCCTCTCCTTCACCGGGAGCGCCGCGGTGGGCTGGGCGCTGAAGCAGAAGGCGCCGGGCCGGGTGCTCCTCGAGCTGGGGGGGAACGCGGCGGTGCTGGTCGCCGCCGATGCCGACCTGGACTGGGCGGTCGAGCGCTGCGTGGCGGCCGGGTTCGGCTATGCGGGCCAGGTCTGCATCAAGGTCCAGCGGGTCTTCGTCGAGGCGCCGGTGCACGCGGCGTTCATGGAGAAGCTGCTCGGCAGGACCAGGGCCGTCCCCAGCGGGGACCCCGCCGATGAGCGCACCGTCTGTGGACCGGTCATCGACGACCGCTCCGCCGAGCGCATCACCGCCTGGGTCGACGAGGCGGTGGCCGGCGGTGCCCGCGTGCTCAGTGGGCACCGGCGCGAGGGTCGAGTCCTGGCGCCCACGGTGCTCGCCGACGTGCCCGAGGAGTCGAAGGCGGCCCGGGAGGAGATCTTCGGCCCGGTGGTCGCCGTCTGGCCGGTGCCGGACTGGGAGGCGGGGCTCGGCGCGGTGAATGCCGGGCAATACGGGCTCCAGGCAGGGATCTTCACCGGTGACCTCGGCCGGGTCCGCCGGGCATTCCATGGGCTCGAGGTGGGCGGGGTCATCGTGAACGACGCCCCCAACCTCCGGAGCGACAACATGCCGTACGGCGGCGTCAAGCGAAGCGGTCTCGGCCGTGAGGGCGTGCGCTACGCGATGGACGAGCTGACCGAGGAGCGGGTGCTGGTCACCCGCCTGCGCTGAGGGGTTGGCATGGGGGCGTGACCTCAGGTCTTGGGCAGCGTCCTGGTCGAACCCTTCAGGGGCGCGCCGATCAGCGGGCCGATGAGGCAGACGTTCAGCAGTCCGGTGGCGATCGGCACCACCCCCACCGCGGCGAGAATCGTCCCCGCGACGCCCTGCACCACCGACAGCCCCACGTAGATCAGCACCGCACCCACCACCACCCGCAGCCCCCGTCCGAGCGGCGTGGCCATCCATTCGGCGAAGCCCATTGGATCCTCCGTCAAGACCCTCTCCCGATTGAGAGCCAGGGTGTCACGCCCGGGGTTCCCGGGGTGAGAAATCGAGGCTCTGCCCTGATTACACTTGCAGCGTCATGGCGCGCACCGACGAGGAGCTGCTGCAGGCGGCACGGTCAGGCGACGACGAGGCGCTGGAGGCCCTCCTCGCCCGGCACGAGCAGAGGGTCTTTCGCTTCGGGCTGCGGATGTGCGGGAACGAGGAGGACGCCCGCGACGTGCTTCAGGAGACCTTGCTCGCCGCCTTCAAGGGTGTCCGCGGGTTCCGTGGGGAGGCCCAGCTCTCGACCTGGCTGTACCAGGTGGCGCGCAGCTTTTGCACCAAGGCGCGGCGGCGGGGAGCCGGTCAGCCGGAGCGGCTCGAGTCCATCGAGGGCGCGGCGGCGCGCGCGGTGACCACCGGGGGCCCGGGCCCCGATGACCGCGCCCACGCCCGGGAGATGGCCCGGGTGCTCCAGGAGGCCCTCCTGGCCCTGCCCGAGTCGCAGCGCGAGGTGGTGCTCCTCCGGGACGTGGAGGGGCTGAGCGCCGAGGAGGCCGCGCAGGTGGTGGGCATCGAGGTCCCGGCGCTGAAGAGCCGGCTCCACCGGGCGCGCCTGGCGATGCAGCAGCGGATGGCCGCGCTGCTCGGCGCCGACTCCGAGCACCCCGTGGCCTGTACGGGGCTGGCCCGCGAGCTGCTCAGCGTCGACGAGGACGCGCTGGACCAGGCGGCGTGCGCGCGCCTGGAGGAGCACCTCGAGCGGTGTCCGCGCTGCGGCCCGGCCTGCGAGGAGCTGAGGCGGTCGGTGTCGCTCTGCCGGGCGCTCCCAGGGGGTGGGGTGCCCACCGCGGTGCGGACCCGGGTTCGAGACGCGCTCCGGGCGGCCGTGCACGGTTGAGCGGGGCCCCCCTTCTGCGTCGGCGGACGGGTGCATCGGCCTTCGGTCGGACTGGAAGCGCCCCCCGGACAGGCGTAAGCCCAACTTGGGCGGGCCAGGGGGCAAGGAGGAGAGAGGTGACCGCGGAGACCATCGAGCAGAAGGCCTCGGTCCAGGGGGTCGTTACCCGCTCGGCCCGGACGATTCCCGAGCTGCTGCTGGAGCGGGTGGCCTCGACCCCCGCAGCGAGCGCGTTTCTCCACCCGGTGGGGGATTCCTGGAACACCCTCTCCTGGCAGCAAGTCGGGGAACGGGTCCGGGCCGTTGCCGGCGGGCTCCGGGCGCTCGGTCTCCGGATGGAGGAGCGCTGCGCCCTGCTGTCCGGAACCCGGCTGGAGTGGATCGTGGCGGACCTGGGGACCCTCTGCGCCGGTGGGGCGACCACCACCATCTATCCATCCAACACCGCCGAGGACTGCGTCTTCATCATCAACGACTCCGAAGCGGTCTTCGTGTTCGCCGAGAACGACGACCAGGTACGCAAGCTGTCCCCTCGAAGGGGCGAGCTCCGGACGGTGAAGAAGGTCATCGTCTTCGACGGCGCACCCTCGGCCGATGGCTGGGTGATGACCCTCGAGCAGCTGACCGAGCTCGCAGGGAAGAGCGACGCCCGCGAGCCGGCCTCGTTCGAGGCCATCGCCCGGGCGGTGCGTCCCGGAGCCCTGGCGACGCTGATCTACACCTCCGGCACGACTGGTAGACCCAAGGGAGTGGAGCTCACCCACGACGCGTGGATCTCCCAGGCCGAGGCGATCGACGCCCTCGGGATTCTGACCACCGACGACCTCCAGTACCTCTGGCTGCCGCTGGCGCACATCTTCGGCAAGGTGCTGGAGGTGGCGCAGCTCCGGATCGGCTTTCCCACGGCGATCGACGGGAGGGTGGACCGGCTGGTGGACAACCTCCCGAAGATCCGTCCCACCTTCATCGCCGCCGTCCCTCGCATCTTCGAGAAGATCTACAACCGGGTGATCGGCACCGCCCGGGACGCGGGCGGAGTGGCCTTCATCATCTTCAAGTGGGCGTTCGGAGTCGGGGCCGAGGTCTCCCGGCTGCGTCAGGCGGGCCAGGTTCCAAGGGGCCTCCTGGCGGCGAAGCACGCCGTCGCCAGCCGGCTGGTCTTCTCCAAGCTCCAGGCGCGCTTCGGCGGGCGGCTGCGCTTCTTCGTCTCGGGCAGCGCCCCCCTCTCGCGGACGGTCGCCGAGTTCTTCCACGCGGCCGACATCCTGATCCTCGAGGGCTACGGGTTGACCGAGAGCAGCGCCGCCAACTGCGTGAACCTTCCCACGCGGTACCGGTTCGGAACGGTGGGCCCCCCCTTGCCGGGAACCGAGCTGAAGATCGCCGAGGACGGGGAGATCCTCATCCGGGGCCGAGGGGTGATGCGGGGATACCACCGGCTCCCCGAGGCCACCGCCGAGGCCCTGGATCCGGACGGATGGCTCCACACCGGTGACCTCGGGCAGATCGAGGATGGCTTCCTGATGGTGACCGGGCGGAAGAAGGACCTCCTCAAGACCTCGACCGGCAAGTACATCGCTCCTGCGGAGCTGGAGCTGAAGCTGAAGATCGCCTGCCCGCAGGCGAGCCAGGTCCTGGTGCACGGGAACAACCGGCACTTCGTCTCGGCGCTCATCTCCCTCGACCCCGAGGCGCTCCAGGCCTGGGCCACGAAGCACGGAAAGGAGCAGCAGAGCTACGCGGAGCTGGTGCGCTTGCCGGAGGTCTTCTCGCTGGTCGAGCAGTGCGTGGCGGCGCTCAACGGTCAGCTGGCGAGCTTCGAATCCATCAAGAAGTTCGTCATCCTTCCCCAGGACCTGACGGTGGAGACGGGCGAGCTCACCCCGAGCCTCAAGCTCAAGCGCCAGGTGGTGGAGCGCAAGTATCGCGCCCTCCTCGACGAGCTCTACAAGGACGCGGTGACCCAGCTGTAGCACTTCCTGGCTGAACGGGGCTCACGTCGGCTTCGGGGTCAGCGCGCGGTGTTCGGGCGGAGCGGGCGGGGGCGCCCTCACCGCCACCGGGGCGCCCGGCCCGAGCGCGAACCGCCGCGCCAGGACGGTGTAGAGGACCGGAACCGCGATGCGTGACAGGAGCGTCGCGGCGACCTCTCCGGCCATCAGGCTGATGGCGAGGCCCTGGAAGATGGGATCGGCCAGCATCACCGCGCTGCCCACCATCACCGCGGCTGCGGTGAGGAGCATCGGCCGGAACCGCACCACGCCCGCCTCCTCCACCGCCGCCTCCAGCGGCATCCCCTCCGCGACTTTCAGCTGGATGAAGTCGACCAGGATGATGCTGTTCCGGACGATGATCCCCGCGCCGGCGATGAAGCCGATCATGCTGGTGGCGGTGAAGAACGCCCCGAGCAGCCCGTGGGCCGGGAGGATGCCGATGAGGCTGAGCGGAATGGGAAGCAGTACCACCAGCGGCACGACGAAGCTGTCGAACCAGCCGACCACCAGCACGTAGATCAGCACCAGCACCGCGGCGAAGGCCAGCCCGAGGTCCCGGAACACCTCGAGGGTGATGTGCCACTCGCCGTCCCACTTCATCGCCAGCCGCTCGGTGTCGGTGGGCATCGACAGACCGAACCGCGGCACCGCCTCACCGTGCGGCCGGAGCGCGTCCAGCTTCCGGTTCAGCGCGATCAGCGCATAGACCGGGCTCTCCTCGCTGCCAGACAGCTCGCCGAGCACGTAGCTCACCGGGGCGAGGTTCTTGTGGAAGACGGGGCGCCCACCGGCCTCCGCTGGACGGACCAGGGTCTCCAGCGGCACGGCGCCCCGCTCACCCTGCACCGGCATCGACAGGAGATCTGCGAGCCGGGCCCGCTGCGCCGGTGCCAGGCCGAGCACGATGGGCACCCGCGTGGTGCCGCGGTCGAGACGCATCGTGCCCAGCTCCGTGGTGGGCTCGGTGAGCGCCAGCGCCTGGACCACGGCGGCGGGGTTCACGCCCTGGAGCGCCGCCCGCTCGCGGTCCACCTGGAGCACTGTCCTCGGGGTCACCGGCTCGAGCGAGGAGTCGACGTCCACCACCCCGGGGGTGGCGCGGAAGGCCTCGCGGACCTGGGCGGCGTAGGCATCGCGCTCGGCGCCGGTCGGCCCGTAGACCTCTGCCACCAGCGTGGCGAGCACCGGCGGTCCGGGCGGGATCTCCACCAGCCGCAGCCGCGCCCCCAGCGGTGCGCTGATCGCGGTGAGCTTCGGACGGACCGTGGTGGCGATCTGGTGGCTGGACCGGGCCCGCGCGTGCTTGCCCACCAGCTGCACCGCGAGGTCCACCTGCTCCGGCGCGCTCCGGAGGAAGGTGTGGCGCACCATTCCCACGAAGGTCATCGGGGCCGGGGTCAGCGAGTGCACCTGGACGGCCTCCACGTCCGGGTCCTGGAGCAGCGTCCGCCCCAGCTGCTGGCCCACCGCGAGCGACTGCTCCCGTGTCGCTCCGGCCGGGAGGTCCACGAACACCTGGAACTCCGACTTGTTGTCGAAGGGGAGCATCTTCACCCGGACGAAGCCGATGCCCACCAGTGCCACCGCGCCGCCGAAGAGCGCCATGATCAGCGCCAGGAAGCCCAGCCGCGCCCGGCCGGAGTGCAGGAGCCTGCGGATGATCCGCCGGTACGCCCTGGTGGACCAGGTCTCGCGGGTCTCGTCCGAGCCGACCGCGTGGTCGTGGCCCAGCAGTCGCAGCGCTGCCCAGGGGGCGACCACGAAGGCGACTCCCAGCGAGAAGAGCATCGCCAGGCTCCCGCCGATGGGGATCGGACGCATGTACGGTCCCATGAGCCCACGGACGAAGGCCATGGGCAGGATGGCGGCGATGACCGCGAAGGTGGCGAGGATGGTGGGGTTGCCCACTTCGTCGACGGCATCGAGCACGGTGCGCACCAGGCCGTGCTTCCGGCCAGGCTCGAAGAGGTGCCGGTGCACGTTCTCCATCACCACGATCGCGTCGTCCACCAGGATGCCGATGGAGAAGATGAGCGCGAAGAGGGTGATCCGGTTCAGCGTATTGCCCAGCAGCTGGTTGATGAGGAGGGTCAGCGCCAGGGTCACCGGGACGGCGATGCCCACCACCAGCGCCGAGCGCCACCCCATGGCCAGGCCCACCAGCGCCACCACCGAGAGCGTGGCGATGAGCAGGTGCCGGATGAGCTCGTCGGACCGCTCACGTGCGGTCTCGCCCGAGTTCCGCGTCAGCTCGACCTGGACGCTGGCCGGGATCAGTGCTCCCCGGAGCGTCGCCAGCCGGGCCTTGACCTGCTCGGCGAGGACGGTGGCGTTGGCGCCGCGCCGCTTGGCCACGTCCACCGAGACTCCCTGCTCGAAGGCCGGGTGCTCCTTGCTCGCGGTCAGGACCACCGCCGGCTCGCGCTCCGGTCCGTCGGCGACCTGCGCCACGTCTCCCAGCAGGATGGGCCTCCCCCCGCGCCGGGCGACCACCAGTCGCCGGAGGGCATCGGGGCCGGAAACGGCGCTACTCGCCGAGAGCTCCATCCGCCGGTTCCCATCCACCAGCTCCCCGGCCGGGGCCTCGGCGTCGGTGGACTGGATCGCCTGACGGATCTCCCCCAGCGAGAGGTCCAGCTCGCGCAGCCGGCGCGGATCCGGCTCGACCCGCACCACCCGGCGCGCGCCGCCGAGGACCTGCACCTGCGCGGCCTCGGGGATGGTCGCCAGCTCCCGGGCCACCTCCTGTCCGAGCTGCCGCAGCACTCCCGGCGCCAGCTCGCCGCCGTGGATCGTGACCGTCACCACCGGCACGTCATCGATCGAGACCAGGGTCACCGTGGGGTGGCCGGCGCGGGGCGGGAAGAGCTCTGGATGGGCGTCGATCTCCTGACGCACCTTCACCAGGCTGGGCTCCAGCGGTTCGTTGACCCGGAATCGGGCGGTGAGCAGCGCGCCATCGCGCGCGCTGGTGGAATAGACGTACTCCACGCCGGGGATGCCCCAGAGCCGGCGCTCGAGCCCGGTGGTGACCTCGGCCTCCACCTCGGACGGCGAGGCGCCGGGGAGGGGGACAGAGACGTCGACCATCGGGACGATGATCTGCGGCTCCTCCTCGCGAGGGGTGGTGAGCACCGACACCACACCGACCACCAGCGCACCGGCGATGCCGAGCACCGTCAGTCTCGAGTTGATCGACTTCGCCGCCAGCCGGCCGGCCAGACCCGGGCGACGCTCAGTCACCGGCCACCTCCACCCGCTGCCCGTCCCGGAGGCTCGCCGGAGCGTCGATGACCCGCTCGCCCGGGCCGAGCCCGGCGAGCACCGGAAGCTGGTCCCCCTCGGGCTCCCCGAACCGGAGCCAGCGGAGCGCCGCCCGGCCGTCGGCGAGGATGAAGACGCCGCTCAGGTCTCCGCGCTGCACCACCGCGGTGCGCGGCACCACCCGCCGCGGACCGCCGGCGCCCTTCACCCCGATGCGCCCGAAGTCTCCGCTCCGGAGCGCGGGCGCATCCTTCGTCGGACGGGCACGGAAGCCGGCCCGGTGGGAGAGCGGGTCACCGCCGGACGAGAGGGCCACCAGGGTCGCCGACCCCTGCACGGCACCGACCCGGAAGGGGACCTCGGTCCCGACCGCCAGCCCTGCGGCCTCGGCCTCGGAGAGCGTCCCGGTGAGCTCGAGCGCCGTGCCGTCCAGCTCGAGCAGCGGCGCCCCCGGGCCGACCAGCTGCCCTCGGCTCACCCACTTGCGCTGCACCGCCGCGTCGAACGGCGCGCGGATGACCGTGTCGGCCAGGGTCGCCCGTGCGGCCTCCACCCGGGCCAGCGCCTCGGCGCGGGCGGTCATCGCCGCGTCGAGCTCGGTGGCGGTTGCGGCGCTCGCCGCCCGGAGCGCCTGGATGCGCCGCACCTGGGACTCGGCCACCTGCCGCTGGCTCTCGGCGGCCCGGAGCGTGGCCTGCACGTCGTCGTCCGACAGGCGGACCAGGACGTCGCCGCGCTTCACCCGCGCGCCCTCGGTGACCGACAGCTCGGCGACCCGGGCCGAGACGCGGGTGGCGAGCACCGCGTGGTCGATGGCACTCACCGTGGCCGGCACCCAGGTGCGCTCCCCCAGCTCCTCGGCCGGGACCAGCCGCACCCGGACGGACGGAGGCTCGGGCGTCGCGGGCGGATGGCCGCCGCTGCACCCGACGCCGAGAAGGAGGAGGACGAGGCCAGCGCGCCTCACGGCCGAACTCCTTCCACGGCCTGTCCCGAGGCGTTCTCCAGCTCGGCGCGGGCGAGCCTGGCTTGCAGTGCGCTCCGGAGCAGCAGCGCCCGCGCGGAGGTCAGGCCGGTCTCGGCGTCGAGGAGCTCGGTGAGGGGGATGAGACCCTGGCGGTGGCGGGCCTGGCGGAGGGTGCGGGTCTGCTCCGAGGCTGCGACCGCGGTGCGCGCCGCCTGCAGGGCCGCGGCCGCCGCGTCGAGCGAGGCTCGGGCCTGCTCCAGCTCGGCGGCGAGCATCCGCTCCTGCTCCAGGCGGCGGGCCTCGGCGGCCACCCGGGTGGACTCGGCGGCGTCGGCCATCTTGAAGCCGGCGACCGAGCCGCGCCACCGGAGGATCAGGAAGCCCATCCCCCAGGTCGTCCCCTCCGAGAGCCCGGCGCGCTCGGTCGCCACCCCGCCCTGGAGGAGGAGGGTGGGCCAGAGTCGGCCGTGCGCCTCGTCCGCCGCGGCGGCCTGGGCGTCCACGGCGGCGCGCGCGGCGCGTGCTTCGGGGCGTTCCTGGACCTCCGCGCTCACCGCGGTCTCGGGGGGCACGAGCGGGGTGACGAGCATCCCGGGCGCCGGGTCCTGACCGACGAGCATCACGAAGCCGGTCCTGGCCAGGGCGAGCTGCCGCACCGCTGCTGCCCGCTCCGCCTCGGCCTGGGCGCGGTAGGCGGTGCTGCGCGAGCCCTCGGAGGCGAGAAGCACGTCTTGCTCCACGCGGGCCCGTAGGAAGCGCTCGGTGTCGCGGGCCGCGCGGAGCGCGTCCTCGGCGAAGACCAGAGCCTCCTCGGCGGCGCGGACCGAGAAGTAGGCGCGCACGGTCTCCAGCGCGACCCGGGCCTGGGTCACCGCCCGGCCGGCCTCCTCCGCCTCGGCCCCAGCGTGGGCCCGGCGCGACGCAGCCCAGAGCCCGGGATCGATGAGTGGCTGCTCGACCACCGCGGAGAGGCCGAGGCTGCCGCGCACGGAGGGCGTGTTGAGCCGCGCCGGGTCGAAGTCGGCCGCGGTCAGCTGGCCCTGGTCGAGCAGCAGCGCGAAGTGGCGCGACGGCTGCGAGGTGATGGTCCCCTGGGCGCCGAGGACCACGGTGGGGCCGAGGGCCCAGTCCGCGGCCTCGGCGCTCCGGGAGGCGGAGGTCGCCTGGGCCGAGGAGGCCTGGAGACGGGCATCGTGGGTCCAGGCGGTGCGGATGGCGTCGGTGATGGTCATCTCCGGCGCGGCGAGCGCGACCGGCGAGCAGAGCAGCCCTGCGAGGAGGAGCCCGGACGCGGGTGTGGGAGGAGTCATGGACGTGGCCTGAGAGCCTCGCCCTCCGCCAGGCGATTCACCAGCATCCCGTGAACCCTCGCCTGGTGGCCCTGGCTCATAGGTCACGAGCCCAGGGTGGCCATCAGCGCGGTGGACGCGCCTCCGGGGCCCCGGGGTGGAGCGCCCGACGGTGGCGCTGCACCCGCCAGTCCAGGAAGCGCGCCAGCAGGCGTGGCGCGGCCCGGTCCACGAGCCTCAGCGCGCGGGTGCCGGCGTCGACCAGCAGGAGGAAACGCCGGGATCGCAGCGCGCGCATCACCGTCTCCACCACCGCGCGCTGGTCGGCGAAGGCGAACAGCGAGTACAGCGCCGGGTGGTAGGGGAGGTTCCGCACCATCGGGGTGTCGACTGCCGGTGGGCAGAGCACCGAGAGCGTGACCCCGCGCCGGCGGAGGTCGCCCTCCACGGCCTCGCAGAATCCGAGCACCGCAAACTTGGTCGCTCCGTACCCGGCGAACTCCGGCAACCCCTTCAGCCCGGCGACGCTGGCCACGCAGATGAGGTGGCTCCCGGGCCGCAGCCGCGCCGCGGCCGCCTTCACCACGTGGACCGTGCCCAGGTAGTTGACCTCCATGTCCAGCCGGCACTCCTCCACCCGGAGCGCCTCGAGGTCCCCCACGTGGCACACCCCCGCCGCGTGGAAGACCAGCGCCGGCGGCTCGCTCAGGGCGGCGAACCCGCGGGCGACCTCGTCGGCGGAACGCACGTCCACCACCCGCCGGGTCACCCCCTGACGACCGGCGAGGGCGGCCTCGAGCCCGGGCGCGTCCAGGTCCCACAGCTCGACCGCCCAGCCCTCGTCCAGAAGACGGGCCGCCACCGCGAGCCCGAGGCCCGATGCGCCGCCGGTCACCAGGGCGAGCCCCATCCTCAGCCCGCCTCTCCGGCCCGGGCCAGACCGCGCTCCAGCCGCTCGACCACCCCGAGCAGCGCGCGGCGGTCCACCCGTCCCTCGGTCGCCTCGGAGAGCGAGAGCAGCTGCTCCAGCACCCAGCGCGAGACGAGGAGCAGCGCGGGCCGCTCGCCCTCCGGGATGCCCGCGGCCAGGTACCGGCGGTTCCGCATGTAGTCGTCGTAGGCCTCGTGCTCGCGGCCGAGCTCCCAGCGAACCAGCCTGAGCGCCGCGGCAAACGCCTCCGGCGAAGGGGCTGGCGCTTCTGGCCCGAGGAGGCGCGCCATCCCGCTGCCGGTCCGCTCGTCGAGCTCCTGCACCGGCAGCGGCCAGCGCCCGAGCTCGCCGAGCAGCAGTCGGGCCGCCTCGTCGAGCAGGTGCTGCTGCAGCGGCACCGGCTTCTGGTCGAGAATCCGCTCCCAGCGCTTGCTCACGTCTTGCCTGTCCTCCCAGCCGCGAACGCACGGTGGCCCCAGCGTGACCACGGCCCGGGTCCGGCGTCCAGCCCGACCGGCCCTGTTTCCTGCACGTCACGCGCTGAGCGCTTGCGCTGGTCGCCCGGTGCGAGGGACCTTTCCCCCATGTCCGATGCACGCAGCATGACGCCCCGGCTCCCCGAGCCGAAGCTCCTCGTCGACGGCGAGTCCGTCGCCCCCGCGGAGGGAGGCACCATCCCCATCGTCAACCCGGCCACCGGGGAGACGTTCTTCCACGCCCCGGCGGCCGGGGTGTCCGACGTGGACAAGGCCGTCCATGCCGCCCGAGCCGCCTTCGACTCCGGGCCGTGGTCGAGGATGAACCCCAGCGCCCGCGGGAAGCTGGTGCGCAAGCTGGCCGACGCGCTCTGGGAACGACGCGAGGAGTTCGCCCTGGTGGGCTCGCTGGAGAACGGAAAGACCTTCCGCGAGGCCATCCGCGGCGACGTCGCGCCGGGGAGCGCCACGCTCGCCTACGCCTCCGAGTGGTCCAACAAGCTCGCCGGCGAGGTGCTCCCGGTCGACGGAAGCTTCCTCACCTACGTGCTCCGCGAGCCGGTGGGCGTCGTCGCGGCGATCGTCCCCTGGAACTATCCGACCTGCCTCGCCTGCTGGAAGCTCGGGCCGGCGCTGGCCACCGGCTGCACCGTCATCCTCAAGCCGAGCGAGCTGACCCCGCTCACCGCGATGAAGCTCGGGGAGCTGGCGCGCGAGGTGGGCTTCCCGCCGGGGGTGCTCAACGTGCTCCCGGGCTACGGTGCCCCCACCGGAGAGGCGCTGGCCCGGCACCCGGGCGTGGACAAGATCGCCTTCACCGGCTCGATCCGGACCGCGCGGCGGCTCCTCCACGCCTCGGCGGATTCAAACCTCAAGAAGCTCACCCTGGAGCTGGGCGGAAAGAGCCCCCAGGTCGTCTTCGCCGACGCCGACATGGGCCGGGCCGTGGAGGCCTGCTTCTGGGGCATCTTCGGGAACAAGGGCGAGGTCTGCAACGCCGGCAGCCGCGTCCTGGTGCACGACCGGGCGCACGACGCCTTCGTGGAGAGGCTGGTCAGCCGGGCGCGGCAGATGGTGGTCGGCGATCCGCTCGATTCCCGGACCGAGATGGGAGCGCAGGTGAGCACCCACCAGCTGGAGACCATCCTCGGATACATCGAGTCGGGGCGGAGCGAGGGTGCGACCGTGGCCTGCGGCGGCGAGCGGGACCGCGAGGGGGTCAAGGCGCGGGGCAACTTCCTCAAGCCCACGGTCTTCACCGACGTGCAACCGCACATGCGCATCGCCCAGGAGGAGATCTTTGGCCCGGTCCTGTCGGTGATGCGCTTCGACGACGAGGCCCAGGCGCTGCGGATGGCCAACGGGACGAGCTACGGGCTGGCGGCGAGCATCTGGACCCGCGACGTGGCCCGCGCGCACGCGCTGGCGAAGAAGGTTCAGGCCGGCGTGGTGTGGATCAACTGCTTCAACGAGTTCGACGACGCGGCGCCCTTCGGCGGATACAAGGAGTCCGGCTGGGGCCGCGACCTGTCCGCGCACGCGCTGGAGAACTACACCCAGCTGAAGACGGTCTGGACGCATCTCCCGGAGGTCTGACGACATGCCCCGCGCTGGCGCCCGTGTCACCCGACCCGCCGCTCCGTCCCCGAAGCAGGTCCGGGGCAAGGGAGATCCTGTGGAGCCGGTGCTCCGCTGGCTGGAGGAGAAGGGTGCCACCCAGGTGAAGATCGCCGGCGTCGACCTCGACGGGGTGCTGCGGGGCAAGTACGTCAGTCTGGACAAGTTCGCCTCGGCCGCCCGCGCCGGTCTCGGGTTCTGCGACGTGGTGTTCGGCTGGGACCTGGCCGACGAGCTCTACGACAACGCCCAGGTCACCGGGTGGCATACCGGCTATCCGGACCTCCAGGCCCGCATCGATCTGTCCACCGCGCGGATGATCCCCTGGGAGCCCGCCACCGCCGCCTTCCTCCTCGACTTCGTGATGCCCGACGGATCGGACTACGGGCCCAGTCCGCGGGCGCTGCTCCGGCGGGTGGGCCGGAAGGCGCGTGCGCTGGGGTTCCTCCCCAAGTTCGGGAGCGAGTACGAGTTCTTCATCTTCAGGGAGACGCCGGCCTCGCTCCGGGCCAAGGGCTTCCAGAACCTCGAGCCGCTGGATCCCGGGATGTTCGGCTACTCGTGGCTCCGCACCTCGCAGAGCTCGGACCTGGTGCACGCGCTGCTCGACGGCTGCAATGCCTTCGGGCTGGAGGTGGAGGGCTTCCACACCGAGACCGGGCCCGGGGTGTACGAGACCGCGATTCGCTACGACGTGCTCGAGCCCTCGGCGGACAAGTCGGTGCTCTTCAAGTCGGCGGTGAAGGAGATCTGCGCCCGTCACGGGCTCACCGCCTGCTTCATGTCCAAGCCGAGCGCCCGGCTGCCGGGGTGCTCGGGACACGTCCACCAGTCGCTGTGGAGCCTCGATGGAGCACGGAACACGTTCCATGACCCGCGGGCGGACGGCCGGATGTCCCGGACCCTGCGGCACTACCTCGGTGGCCAGCTGAAGCTGATGCCCGAGATGACCGCGCTCTTCTGGCCCACCATCAACAGCTACAAGCGCAGCGTGGAGAACACCTGGGCCCCCACCTCGGCGACCTGGGGGCGGGAGAACCGCACCTGCGCGCTGCGGGTCATCGGCGCCGATCCGAAGAGCATGCGGGTCGAGTTCCGGCTCCTCGGCGCGGACATGAACCCCTACGTGGGGATGGCCGCCTCGCTTGCCGCCGGGCTGTGGGGCATCGAGCACGCGGTCGAGCCGGGGGAGCCGGTGACCGGCAATGCCTACCGGAGCGACGCCGCGCCGCTGCCCCGCAACCTCCGCGACGCCATCGCTCTGCTCGATCGGAGCACCGTCGCCCGCGAGCTCCTCGGCGAGGAGTTCGTCGATCACTACCTCCGCACCCGCACCTGGGAGGTCCGGCAATACGAGCGAGCCGTCACCACCTGGGAGCTGGAGCGCTACTTCGAGCTCGCCTGACCCATGGACAACCCCTTCTTCGACCTGCCGGCGACGCCCCGCATCACCGTGCTCTCCTGGCCCACGCGGGTCGTGCTCGGGCCGGGCGCGCTGAAACGGCTGCCGGACGAGGTCCGCCGGCTGGAGCTGCAGCGCCCGCTGCTGGTCACCGACGCCGGGGTGGTGAAGGCCGGGCTCGCCGACCGGGTGATGGCGGTGCTTGGGGAGGCGGGCATCGTCCACGTCCTCTTCGATCGGGTGACGCCCGATCCGACGGAGCGCGACGTGTTCGCCGGCCTCGAGGCGTACCGGGCGGCCGGCTGCGACGGGATCATCGCCCTCGGCGGCGGGAGCCCCCTGGACGCGGCCAAGCTGGTGCAGCTGCTCACCAGCCACTCACCGCCACTCAGCCAGTACGACGACGCGACCGGTGGAGATCGCTTCGTCACCCATCCGCTCCCGCCGCTCATCGCCATTCCGACCACCGCCGGAACCGGAAGCGAGGTGAGCCGCAGCGGGGTGGCCTTCCTCCAGGACACCGGGCGCAAGACCGTCATCTTCGCCCCGGCGCTCCTGCCCCGTGCCGCCCTGTGCGATCCGGAGCTGACCTACGGCCTTCCGCCCCGCGCCACCGCGGCCACCGGCCTGGACGCCTTCACCCATTGCCTGGAGGCGTACCTGAGCAACGGCTTCCACCCCCTCGCCGACGCGGTCGCCATCGATGGCATCACCCGGGTGGCGCGCGCCCTCCCGGTGGTGATGCAGGAGCCCACCCACCCGCAAGCGCGTCTGGACATGATGGTCGCCGCGATGGAAGGGGCGATGGCGTTCCAGAAGGGACTCGGCAATGCGCACGCGCTGGCCCACGCGCTCACTCCGATCACCGGCCTCCACCACGGACTGGCCAACGCGGTGGTGCTCCCGTCGGTGATGGCCTTCAACCGGAGCGCGGCGCGCGCCCGGCTCGCGCGGGTGGCGGTGGCGATGGGAGAGCCCTCCGGCGCGTCGGAGGAGGTGCTCGCCGGACTGGCCATCGACCGCGTGCGCGCGCTGGTGGCCGAGGTGGGCCTGCCGACGCGGCTGTCCGATGCGGGAGTGAAGGCGGCGGACCTGGAGCGCATCGCCGCGCTCGCCTTCCGCGACGCCTCACACCAGGGGAATCCCCGGCCGACCACCGAGGCCGACCTGCTCGACATCGCCCGCGCGGCGCTCTGAAAGAGGGCGGTTGCTCAGCCCCCGGGGCGATTCGTCGCCGCCGGCGCCGACGGGCGCGGCACCAGCTGCCCCGGCACCGGCTCGTTGCTCTGGCTGGGGACGAAGTCGATCGTCTCCACCACCACCTTGCCCGGGAGCCGGAAGTCGATGGGGTTGAAGCTCGGGTTCGCCATGTCGTTGAGCTGGTTGGCCACGCTGGCCGCCTCCAGCCGCTGGTCGGAGAAGAAGACGTGGATCTTCACCGGACCTTCCTCGACCGGGATCCGGTACGCCTGGCCCAGCACCGGCTCGCCGGGCCCACACTTCACCGAGACGTTGTTCTTGCTCATCGTGAGCTGGCGCACCACGCCCTTCTCCGAGTGGGTGAACACCAGGCAGTACGGCAGCTGCCCTTCGCCGGGGACGAGCTGCACGGTGTCCCCGGAGATCCGCCGGAGCTCCACCCGCTGCGTCGGCGCATTGTTACGGGTACATCCGGCGAGCAGCGCCAGCGCCACCCCGGCCACGACCTGACGACTGTTCACGGCTCTCCCCTTTCCCGCGAGGGGTCGCCTAGCGCGCGGGGCGCCGGTAGACGATCACCTGCGGCGTCTCGTCGAGGTACAGGCCCGTGGCGGGAACCTGCGTCCCGAAGGCCTGCCAGACCAAGACCTCCTGCTCGCGGAACTCCTGGTGGTACTGGACGGCGGCGAGGTCCGCATCCTCGGGGCCGCCCACGGGTGTGACGTCCTTCCTCAGCATGTCATTGCGCTGGTAGTCCCGGAAGGAAAGTCCATTCACCTCGTGCAGCCATACACGCCCACCCTGCGGGGCGTTGGCGTCCATCCACGGCAGGACGCCGGTGACATTGTTGCTCCAGTACTGACGCTGGAGCCCGAGGCTGGCCGCGCCGGGGATGCCGCCTGCCAGCTCCCCGTATGCGGACGTGCCGTAAGGGTGCACATGGACAGTGAGCGTGAGCGCGGGCAGCAACACCACTGCTCCGAGAGCCACGCTCGCGCTCATGGCGCGTCGCGGCGGGAGCGCGGAGCTCAGCCTGGCCGCTGCGCGGTCGAACTCCCGGCCGGCGAGCAGCGCGAGGAACGGCATGGACGGCAGCCAGTGCTTCACCCCGCCGAAGTGCGGCACGTCGGGGAGGCTGATGAGGAGGATGGAGAAGAGCGCGTTCACCCCCAGCAGCCACTCCGTCTCGCCGCCGCGGCCGAAGCGTCGCCCGAGCGCCGGCACCACGTCGCCGAGCGTCCGTGCCCCGGCGCGCAGCAGGCCCACGCCCATCGGGAGCAGAAGCGAGACCGGCAGGGTGAGCGCGGTGACGACGAAGACGTACGGCAGGGGGAACGGAGGAGCGCGGAGCACCTCGCCGAGGTAGGTCCAGGCGTAGTGGACGTGGGTGGCGTGGAAGTCGAAGTACCAGGCCAGCCGGTCCACCGGGTGGTACCAGAGGTATGGCCAGTGCACGTAGAAGACGACGGGGCCGATGAGCCCCATCGCCACCAGCGGCGCGAGCCGGACGAACGCCGCCGTGTCGCGCTGGCGCAGCTGCACTGCCAGCGCCGTCAGGGCGACCACCAGCGCCAGCACTCCGAACGTCTGCGGGGAAAGCAGCTGCCACGACCGCACCAGGCCGACCCGCCCCAGCACCGCCAGGAGCAGCGCGAGGTAGGCGATGAAGGCCACGGCCGCCTGGCCCATCCGTACCAGCACCCGGCGGCCCTCCTCACCGGCGGCGCGCCACGCGGCGAGCACGCCGAAAGGTGCCAGCACCACCGGCAGGAAGAAGGCGTTGTGCTTGGTGGCGAGGGCCAGACCGAAGGCGAGGCCGCTCCAGGGCGCGAGCCGCACGTCCTCCTGCGCCCGCCAGAAGAGGTACACGACCAGGAGCCACATCGCGGCCACCGGCATGTCGAAGCAGGCGAGGTGGGCATGGAAGAAGTGGCGAGGGACCACGAAGAAGCACAGCGCGGCGAACAGCCCGGCCCGGCGGCCCCACAGCGCGGAGCCCCAGAGGTGGGCCAGCGCCGGGATGAGCGCGGCGACGGCGAACGCGGGGAGGCGAAAGCCGGCCGCGGGTCTGACCCATCCGAGCACCGAGTGGAAGAGCGTGTACGACCACCCGAACAGCGACTTCATGAGCATCGGGTGCTCGTGGTTGAAGTCGAACGCCTGGGTGATGACGCTGTCGCTCAGCGCCGTGGCCGGCCGGTGGAAGAGAAGCGCCCACCAGCGCGCGAACTGCTCGGCCGCGGCAAAGTAGACGCTCTCGTCACGGACGAAGCCCACCGGGCGCTCGGTGGCCCAGAGCACCACGAAGGTCAGCAGCCCAAGCCCGAGCGCGATTCGCCGGTCCGTCTGGGAGGGCGCGCGGATCACGGCGGGGGCCCCAGGGCCCGCAGCCGGACGCAGACTTGACGATCCTGTGGACTGGACGTCGTGACCCGGAGCGTCCAGGGCCCGGGTGCGGAGGAGGGCGACTCGCCGCGGACGAACCCCTCGTGCGCCCCCGGGATACGGAGGTGGAGCGCGCCGGCCGGGCTGTCGAGGTGCAGCTGCACGTCGGCACGGCCGGCGAGCCAGGCGTGCTCCCAGGTGATGCCCGCCTCGAGCAGCAGCGCGTCGGCGGCCGGCGCATCGGGGAGGCGGATCGACAGTGTCCGCCCTCCGCTCGGCGGGACGAGGAACAGGCAGCGGACCGGCTGGTACAGCACCTCGTGCCAGCCGACCTCGACCAGGGCATCGAAGGGGCAGAGCACCCGCTCCCCGGAGCGGCGGCAAGGTTGCGGGGGCGTCCCGGATCCGTCGACCGACACCTGGAGCCGGTCGAGCGCATCCACGGCGGCGAGCACGACCGTGCGCGCTCGGCCGTTTCGGTACGGGGTGAGGGTGAGTGGTCCGAACCGGCGCGGTTCGGCGAGCGGGGTCCGATCGGGCAAGAAGTTCCGGCGGAAGTCGGCGTCGGGCGTCCGCGGGAGCCGTTCGTTGGCCAGCACCCAGATGCGCGGGTGCTCGAGGAGGTCGTCGGCGGTGTCACCGAGGTAGCCGACCAGGGGAAGGTCGCCGGGGAGGAACAGCCGGGCGCGCTCCGTCCACCACGGGTGAAGGAGCACCACGTCACCCCGGGCGCGGGTGCCCGCCAGCGCCTCGGCCACCCCCCGGTAGTCGGCCTCCGAGGGGAAGGCGCGAGGCAGTTGCAGCTGAAACCCGAGGCCGAGCACCGCCACGAGCACCAGGGCCAGCGCGGGCGCGGCGGTGCGCAGTCTGTGAGCCGTCTCGTTCACGCCCGCTTCCGACGCTTTAGCATTCTGCGCGCTCGGTGCGAGCACCCGAACTGAGGCACGCTCCCCGCGGGTGGGGCGGATACGGGGCGCGCAAGACGGGCGGCCGGTGCTCGAGGACGGCACGGTGCCCGACGCGACCAATGTCGTCTGGTGCACCGGATACCACCCGGGCTTCTCTTGGGTGGACCTCCCGGTGTTCGACGAGCAGGGCGATCCGCGCCAGCACCGGGGCGTGGTGGCCGAGGCGCCGGGCCTGTACTTCGTCGGGCTGCACTTCCTGTACGCGATGTCGTCGTCGATGATCCACGGCGTGGGGCGTGACGCGCGGTACGTCGCGGAGCGGATCGTGGAGCGGCTCGATGCCGAGCCGGCGCCAGGAATGGCGTCCGCCGCTTGAGATGCGAAGGGGACGCCAGACGACGAGGCCCAGCGCCATGCTCCTCTGGTCCGGCCTGGCGATCCCGCGCACTCCCGCCGAGTGGCCATCGAGAGGTGGCTTGCCAACGCGCCTCCCCGGGGAGACCACCCTCGCGCGTCGAGATGCAATAGCAAGCTCCGGCGCACTCGCAGTGGCTGGCCGGCGAAGGATCGCGGAGTTGCGCGAGTCCAACTCGCACTCGCAGCGGCTGAAGTTGCTATTGCACCTTGGCGCCCGCCCTTGCGCCCCCGGGGGGCTTCCCCCCCGCTCAGGATCCGTGCCCATCGACGACTCGGACGACCGCCGCTCGGGATGATGTTCCACTTCCGCCAGCAGCTCTGCGGCGGCCTGGTTCGCACGAAGTCACCAGAGCGCTCCGAGAACGCGCAGGCC
>DATIWB010000099.1:0-233359 GCA_035519675.1 Myxococcaceae bacterium | reverse complement strand
TACCGGAACATGGAGAGGATGCTGATCGGCAGCAGCACCGATCGCACTCCGGTCTATCTCCGGGACGTCGCCTCGGTGTCCCGCGGCTACGACAGCCCACCCCGGTACCTGAACTACTTCTACGGCCGGGACGACCAGGGGCACTGGCAGCGGAGCCGGGCGATCACCCTCGCGATGATGATGCGGTCCGGCCAGCAGGTGGGGGACTTCGCGGTCCAGGTGGACAAGATGCTCGAGCACCTTCGCCGGAAGCTCCCGCCCGATCTGATCATGGCCCGCACCAGCGATCAGCCCCGACAGGTCGCCGAGAACGTCTCGCTGTTCATGACCAGCCTCTACGAGGCGATCTTCCTGGTGGTGGTGGTCTCGCTGGTGGGCTTCTGGAGCTGGCGCACTGCCCTCCTGGTGGCCACCTCCATCCCGCTCAGCCTCGCGATCGGCTTCCTAGCGATGCTGCTGCTGGGAGTCGACATCCAGCAGGTGTCGATCGCCACCTTGATCATCGCGCTCGGGCTCCTGGTCGACATGCCGGTGGTGGCCGGGGACGCCATCGCCCGTGAGCTCGCCGAGGGTCAGCCCAAGGAGGTCGCCTCGTGGATCGGCCCCACCCGGCTCCTCCGCGCCATCTTCTTCGCGACCCTCACCAACGTGGTGGCCTACCTGCCGTTCCTGATGCTCACCGGGGACACCGGCCGGTTCCTCCACAGCCTCCCCATCGTCATGACCACCACGCTGGTCGCGGCGCTGATCGTCTCCTTCAGCTTCATCCCCCTCATCGCCTTCGGCCTCATGCGCCCGGCCAAGGCCGAGGTCCCGATCGAGGAACGCCGGAAGAAGGGGTTCACCGGCTGGTACTCGCGGACGATCACCTCGGCGATCCGTCATCGCTGGGCGGTGCTCGCCGCCTCGACCGTCTTCCTGGCCGGCGGCGGGGTCCTGATGGCGAAGGCGAGGACCCAGTTCTTCCCCAAGGACCTGTCCTATCTCTCCTACATCGACGTCTGGACGCCCGAGGACGCCACCCTGGAGGCCACCAACAAGGCGACGGTCGAGGCGGAGAACGTCATCCGCGACGTGGCCGAGGAGTACGGCAAGCATCACCACCACGGCGAGGTCCTCCGCAGCCTCACCTCCTTCGTCGGTGGGGCCGGCCCGCGGTTCTGGTTCTCTCTCGAGCCGGAGCAGCAGCAGATCAACTACGCCCAGATCATCGTCGAGGTGAACGACAAGCACCTCACCAAGGAGCTGGTGGGGCCGATGCAGACCGCGCTCACCGAGCGTGTCCCCGGCGCCCGGATCGACGTCCGCCAGCTCGAGACGGGGAAGCCGGTCGGCATCCCGGTCTCCATCCGGGTCTCGGGCGAGGACATCGACGAGCTGCGGAAGATCTCGGCCAGGGTCAGCAAGGCCCTCGAGGCAGCTCCCCTCTCCGCCCGCGTCCGGGACAACTGGGGTCCTCCCGGCCTGAGGACGCACATCAAGATCGACGATGACCGGGCCAATCTGTCGGGCGTCACCCGGATGGACGTGGCGCTATCCACCCAGACCGCCGTCTCCGGGACTCCGGTGGGCTACTACCGGGAAGGCGATCGACAGATCCCCATCGTGCCGCGGCTCCGGCTGGAGGACCGGGCCCGCCTGTCGGATCTCTCCAACGCCTACGTGTTCGCGGTCAACAGCTCGCACAGCGTCCCGCTCCGGCAGGTCGCCCGGCTCGAGCGCGAGCTGGCCCCCGCCAAGATCCAGCGGCGAAACCAGGTTCGCACCATCACCGTGTCGGCCTATCCGCTCCCGGATCACCTGCCGTCCGAGGTCCTGAACGCCGCACTCCCGACGATCGAGAAGATCACCGCCGCCCTTCCTCCCGGCTATCGCATCGAGATCGGAGGCGAGTACGACGAGCAGGTCAAGGGCTTCGGGGAGATGTCGCTGGTCATGATCCTCTCCATGGCCATGATCTACTTCGCGCTGGTGTTCCAGTTCGACAGCGCGGTGAAGCCCCTCCTGGTGTTCGGGGCCATCCCTTACGGCATGTGCGGTGCGCTGGCGATGCTGGCGATCATGCACCAGCCCTTCGGGTTCATGGCCTTCCTGGGGGTGGCCAGCCTGGTCGGGGTCATCGTCAGCCACGTCATCGTCCTCTTCGACTTCATCGAGGAGGCGCACCACCACGGCCGTGATCTGGAGGACGCGCTCATCGAGGCCGGCATCGTGCGGCTCAGGCCGGTGATGATCACCGTGGGCGCCACCGTGCTGGGCCTGATCCCCCTGGCGATGCACGGCGGACCCCTCTGGGAACCGCTCTGCTACGCCCAGATCGGCGGCCTGAGCATCGCCACGGTCATCACCCTGGGGCTGGTGCCGCTCATGTACACGGTGTTCGTCCGCGACCTGAAGATCATTCCCTGGAAGAAGGAGGCTCCCGGACCGGCTCCCGCTCCCCCCACCAGCCTCGACCCGAGCAAGGGCCCGATGGCTGCGGCCGGAAGCCACGCAGCGTGAGCGCGCCTGGCGCTCCCTCGCCGCAGGTCAAGGTCGCCGAAACACCCCAGCGCGCTCGCGAAACCAGGAAGGCAGGAGTCACTGGAGTGCTCCCCATGCGCACGATGCTCTCGCTTTCGGATCTCGCCCTGCTCTCCGCGTTGTCGCCGCGGCCACTCTGTAGATCGGAGCTGACCCGGCGGGCGCTGGCCGTCGCCGAAGGTCCGACCTTCGACCGAAGGGTTGCGCTGGCGACGATCGACCGCCTGACCGCCCTCGGCCTCGTCCGCCGGGTGGGAGCACGGTACGAGCTGTCCCGCGAGGGTCAGTGCGCGATGGCGCTGGCCCTCGAGGACTACCGCGCGGCGATCGAGCAGATGCGGCAGACCGCGTCCCTGCGGCTGGTCGAGGAGCCGACGGCGAGCGACCACGCGCTCGCGGCGGCATGACGGGGTGCGGCGCGCTGGTGGCTTCGGACCGATAGATGTTGCCGAGTAACCAACATGTTGGTTAAATAGAATTACATGGCACCGCACCGCAAGAGGCCGCGCCCCAGGGACGCGACGGCGACCCGCGAGGTCCTGCTGGACGCGGCCACCTTGGTGTTTGCCGAGAAGGGCTTCGCCGGAGCGCGCGTGGACGAGATCGCCGCGCGTGCCGGGGCGAACAAGGCGCTGATCTACGCCTACTACGGAGACAAGAGCGGGATCTATCGCGCCGTCCTCTCCTCTCGCCTCGGAGAGTTCGCCGACCCCGCGCTTTCCGAGGCCCTGGCCGCGGAGGTGAGCCCACGTCGAGCCCTGGAGGAGATCGTTCGGCGCTTCCTCAGAATGCTCATCAGGGATCGGGCATTCTCGCGGCTCCTCGCCTGGGACCTTCTCTCGAACGGACGGAGCGGTCGCGAGATCATTCTCGACAGCTCCGGTCCTCTGCTCGAGCTGATCTCGGACTTGGTCCGGCGAGGACGCGCGGCAGGGGAGCTGCGCGCCACGACGGATCCTGAGCTGTTCCGCTCGGTGTTGATCTCGCTGGCCCTCGGATACCCGCTCCAGCACTCAGTGATGACCCTGGCCCGGGAGCAGGCCGGCCTGGACTACACCGACGAACAATTCGTCGACTACGTCTGCCGCATCCTTCTGGAGCCGGACAACGCGCTCGAGCGGCGCACGGCGTGACACCCGAGGCCCTCTCGCCAGCCGATCCCCCTTGACTTTCGGACTCTATGTAACTAACTAGTTTGTTGTCATGGGATTATCCCAAGGGCATCTCGTGAGCGCCGTTCCCGCGTCCGCCGGGCACTTGTCGGCCCTCGGCAACGCGTACCGCCGCCTCCTCTCGGCACCCCCATGGCTGGTGCTGGCGGTGCTCGCCGCGCTGTTCCTGGCGGTGAACCTGCCCTTTGCGGTGCTGTACTTCACCGTGGGCGGCATCGCGCATGCCCGACCTGGCTCGTTCGCCGACGCCTTCTTCTTCAGCGTGCAGACGCTGGCCACCCTCGGCTACGGCCAGATGCATCCGGTGTCGCTGGTCGCGAATCTGGTGGTGACCATCGAGGCGCTGCTGGCGCCGATATTGACCGTCATGGCGACCGGGCTGGTCTTCGCCCGGGCCTCGACGGTCCATCCCCGCGTGGCGTTCGCCCGGGTGGCAGTGGTGACCCCGCTGCAGGGGGTGCCAACCCTCATGGTCCGGGTCAGGAGCGAGCAGTGGAGCTCCATCGCCGGGGCCCTGGTCCGTCTCACCCTGATCCGCACGGAGCGCGACGCCGAGGGCCAGACGCTCCACCGGATGCACGACCTGGCGCTGACTCGCGAGTTCTCGCCCCTCTCCTCGGGCGGACTGACGATGGTTCACACCATGGATGCATCCAGCCCCCTGCACGGTGCCACCCCTGGTTCCGTCCGGGCCAGTGCAGCGGAGCTCTTCGCCACGGTGGTGGGCATCGATGGCCCCACCGGGCAGCTCGTCCAGGCGGGCCGTCTGTACACGACCAATGAGATCCTCTTCGGCCGGCGCTTCGTGAACCGGGTCGCCGAGCTGCTCGGGCCGAGGAAGCGCCTCGACCTCCAAGGCTTCGACGAGGTCGAGCCGGACGGGGCACGCTCCTGAACTGCCGCGCTCAGCCACGGAAACAATCCTCGGGACGTTGGCCACTAGCTCCAGGAACGGTCGCGGATGGCGCAACGTGCACGAGGCGAGAGCACGTTGCTCTCCTTCGACCCGGCCGGCCGCGAGGTGCAGACATGGACGACGACGAAACGGATCGGGCCGAAGGCGTGGGGGCGCTGGTGGCGGAGCCGCGGCGGACCAGCACCCGGCGCGTGGTGAGCTGAGGCCATGGCCGACGCGATCCTGGTCATCAACGCCGGCTCCTCGAGCCTCAAGTTCTCCCTCTTCCTCTGCCGGGGGGCCGAGCTCCAGCCCTGGCTCCGGGGACAGACCGAGGGGCTGTACACGGAGCCGACCTTCATCGCCAAGGAGACGGACGGGACGGTCGTCTCCGAGCACCGCTGGAAGAAGGGGGAGCCGCTCGGTCACCAGGGGGCCATCGCTCATCTGGTCGCCTTCCTCCGCAGCAGCAGGGGCGCACACGAGCTGATCGCCGTCGGCCACCGGGTGGTCCACGGCGGCGTGGAGTTCTCCGAACCCACCCGGCTGAGCGCGGAGGTGGTGAGGAAGCTGGAGACGCTCATCCCGCTGGCGCCGCTCCACCAGCCGCACAACCTGGCCCCGATCCGGTTCGCCCTCGAGGAGATCCCCACCCTGCCGCAGGTGGCGTGCTTCGACACCGCCTTCCACCGTACCCAGCCGGAGCTGGCCCAGGCCTTCGCCTTGCCGAAGGAGATCACCGACCACGGCGTGCGCCGCTACGGCTTCCACGGCCTCTCCTACGAGTACATCTCCGGCGCGCTGAGGGCGATCGACCCCCGGGCGGCTGCAGGGCGGGTGGTGGTCGCACACCTCGGAAACGGCGCCAGCATGTGCGCCATGCACGCCGGCCGCAGCGTGGCCAGCACCATGGGCTTCACCGCGGTCGATGGCCTCCCCATGGGGAGCCGGTGCGGGTCCATCGACCCCGGGGTGATGCTCTATCTGATGGACGCGCTGAAGATGGACGCCCGGGCGATCGAGAAGCTCATCTACCAGCAGTCCGGTCTGCTCGGGGTCTCCGGAGTCTCCAGTGACATGCGAGCGCTGCTCTCCAGCGACGCGCCGCGGGCAAAGCTCGCGGTGGACCTGTTCGTGTACCGCATCGGTCGCGAGCTCGGCTCGCTGACCGCCGCGCTGGGCGGGCTCGACGCACTGGTCTTCAGCGGAGGCATCGGCGAACACGCAGTCCCCGTCCGCGAGGGAGTGGTCCAGGGCGCCGGCTGGCTCGGCCTCGCCCTCGACCGCGCAGCCAACGCCGGGGGTGGCCCGCTGATCACCGCCCCCACCAGCGGCGTTCCGGCCTATGTGATTCCCACCGACGAGGAACTGATGATCGCCAGGCACACCCGGCGGCTGATCGCTGGCACCTGAGCGGGCCCGGTCCCCGAAGGAACCCAGCACGAATCTCGAGGGTTCGACGCGCTCGGGAACCTTGAGCAACTAACCGGTTGGTAACCAGCTCGGGCCATGCCACGGATCCCCCTGCCACAGGGGGATCCCCTGTCGCGGCGAGCGGACTCGCTGCTCCTGCCGCTGTGCCCCGCGGACACGGGCTGACCCGGAGCCACCCCCGACGACCGTGGGTCATTGCGTGCAAGTGGCTGGAATGCGGTCACTTTCATGGCAGCTTGACGTCGCCCCGCCAGGACACTATGAAGATACTCGTTGTAACTAACTAGTTAGATGCTCCAATGAGAACCGCGAACGCCGCCTTTCGACAGCGAACGCTGCAGGTCCGAAGGAGATGACGATGTCGCCCCGCGTCCAGAGACCCTCCACCACCGCTCAGGAGGTCCAGCTCCTCCAGCGCCTTCGCGCTGGCGATCAAGCTGCACGGACCGAACTGGTCCGCCGCTACCAGGGGCGGCTGCTCCGGCAAGCGCTGGAGATCTTGCACGACCGGGCGCTCGCCGAGGACGCGGTCCAGGACACCTGGCTCGTGGCCTTCACCCGCCTGAACCAATTCGAGGGCCGCTCGAGTCTGTTGACCTGGCTCACGGGGATCGCCATCAATCGAGCAAGAGACTGCCGACGGAAGGAGTCCCGCGTCCTCCCGCTCTCCAGCTTCCCCCAGCACCAGAACCCGTCGGACCCGCCGACAGCCCCACCCGCGAGCCAGCCCTTCCCGGAGCCCGTGACCGAGGCGACCGCCGAACGCCTGGTGTTCGCCCGGGAGAAGCGCTGCGCGCTGGATGCCGAGGTGCAGGCGCTTCCTGCCACGCAACGGTCCGTCGTCCTTCTCGAGCTGTCGGGCTATAGCCCCGCGGAGACGAGAGACACCTTGAAGATCACCGATCTCGCCCGGCGGGTCCGTCTTTCGCGAGCGCGTGCCCGGCTCCGCACCAAGCTGGTCAGATTCGCTGCCTGACGGCTCCGGGAGCCTCCATGTCTGACCAGGATCGCGTCCTCCTTCCGGACCACTCCCCGGTCGAGCCGGCAACCACCAGCGCAATTGCCCTCCGGCGGGCCCTTCCGTTCGCCGCGCTGCTCTTCCTGCTCGTGGGGGCTCACACTCTACTGGAGACCGCGCGCGACAGCCTCTTCCTGACCCAGCAACCGATCAGCCGCCTTCCGTTCGTCTTCCTCGCGGTGACCGCCACGGTGCTGGCGCTCACCCCGCTCCAGCGCCTCTTGTGGTCCACCGGGCACCGCGGTGCGCTTCCCATCACGCTCCTCGGCACCGGAACCATCACGCTGATCTTCTGGCTGGCGACGGGTCAACGGGGCGCCGTGGTGGCCTTCTACGTCTGGACCGCTCTCTTCTCCTCGCTGGTCTTCGTCCAGTTCTGGCTCACCGCGGACGAGGCCTTTGCGCTGGGTGACGCCAAGAGGATCTTCGGGTTCATTGCGGCCGGCGGACTGTTTGGCGCGGTGGCCGGAAGCGCCGGCGCCCGCCTCCTTCTCCGGACCTTCGCGCCCACCCTGCTGCTCCCCGCATCCGCCGGCGTCACGTTCGCGGCGATCCTCCTCGCCGTCGTCGCCGTCCCGAAGGTGGGCACCGGCTTGCCGACCGAGCCCGCGGCCGTGGTCAGCAGGGCGGTCCCTTCGGCCCTCCGGGAGGATCCCTATCTCCGGCTGCTGGCAGGGCTCACGCTGCTGACCGCCGCCAGCGCCACGCTGCTCGACTACCTGTTCAAGGCCGCGCTCGTGGCCGGCAGCGCGCCGGCTCGCATCCCGCAGGTGATCGCCAACGTCCAGCTGGGTCAGAGCCTCCTGGCGCTCGTCGCGGAGCTCCTCCTGGTACGCGCATTGCTCCGACGAGCGGGCGTCACCCGCAGCCTGGCACTGCTCCCCGCCCTGGTGCTCGCCAGTACCGCCGGTTTCGCGTTGGTCGGAAGCATGGCGCTCCTCTTCCTCCTCAAGATGCTGGACGGCGGCGTCCGCCCGTCCATCCACCGGGTCGGCACCGAGCTGCTGTACATCCCGGTGGCCACCGCGGAACGGCGGCTCATCAAGCCGTCGATCGACGTCGTCGGGCAACGGGGAGGACAGGCGGCTGCGTCCGTCGTCCTCCTCGTGACCGGCTGGGTTCCAGCGACAGCCAAGCTGCAGATCGTCACCACGCTGCTCGCGACCGTCGCGCTCCTCTGGGTCCTGGCCTCACGCGCGCTCCGCTCTCGATACCTGGCCCGTTTTCAGGCGCAGCTCCGATCGGGACGGCTGGAGTCCCCCGCCCCAAGGGACCTCGACCGGGCCTCGGCGGAGATCCTGGTGGCCGCGCTCGGCTCGACACGAACGGTCGAGGTGCTCACCTCTCTCGAGCTGCTGTCACGGGGCGGACGGGCCGATCTCATACCGACGCGCGTGTTGCACCACTCGGACGCCTCGGTGGTGCTCGCCGCCCTGCGCGTGCTCGCCCCGCTGCACCGCCCCGACCTCGGGACGCTGCTTCCCACCCTGCTCGGCCACGCCTCTGCGGAGGTCCGGTCCGCGGCAGCCGAACTCTGGGTGCAGACCGGGAAGCCGGTCGGAGAGCTGGTGCACCTCCTCGGCGATCGCGCGCCGAAGGTCCGCGCCTCGGCGCTGGTCGCTCTCTCGGGGGATCCGGCACGCGGCCGCCGTTTCCGGGGAATGCTCGTCCTCGCCGCCCGGCGTGGAAGCATCGAGGACCGCCGCGCCCTCGCCTGGGCGATCGCCAACGCTCCCCGCTCGGACCTGCTGCGCCTGGCGCTGTGGATGTTCCAGTCGGAGGACCGGCAAGTCCAGCAGGAGCTGCTCCGGGCATCGGACGCCTTCTCCCCGCTCCCGGCCAGGTTCATCTCCCGCACGGTCGCGCTGCTGGTCGATCCCGTCCTGCGGCCCGGAGCGCGGAGGGCCCTGCTGCAGATGGGCCGGCCGGCCCGAGATCTCCTGGCGACGCTGCTTCTCCAGGAGACGACGCCCTTCGCCCTCGCACGTGAGCTGCCGGCGGCGCTGGCCGGGTTCCCTCCCGGGGAGGCCGCGCCTGCGCTGCTCGCGCGGATCGCCCAGCCCCGAGGCGGGCTCAGCCGGTTCCGCTCGCTCCGCGCCCTCAATCAGCTGAGAAGGGCACATCCTGGACTCTCGCTCGACGGGGGACGTCTTGCCGAGGCGCTCGAGGTCGAGCTGGCCGCCGCCAGCAAGGACCGCGCGCTCCGCATCGCTGGCGAGCGGCTCTCGATCGCCGGCGACGGAAATCCAGCGGGTCGACTGCTGGTCGAGCTCCTCCAGGACAAGGAGACCCGCGCCCTGGAGCGGGCCTTCCGCACCCTCGACCTCCTCCTTCCCGGTCGTCAGCTGGAGCAGGCGTTCCGGGGGACCCGGTCCGGCAGCCCCGAACAGCGGGAAACTGCCACCGAGGTGCTCCTGGAGCTGCTCCCGGTTCGCTGGCGCGACCGGATCCTCCAGCTGCTCGAGGCACCCGGCTCGGCCCCTCGCGACTCCCGCTCGGTGCTCCGTCCCGGGCTCACCTCCGAGGGCTTCGTGGCCATCCTCCTGCGACAGCGGAGCCAGATGGTCCGGTTGCTCGCGCGACGGCTGGCACGCGATCGCCGCTGGCTCACCGCCTCCCCCGACGGGAGCGCGGCTCCGTCGCCCATGCTCGAGGTCTCGGATGGCTGAGTCCACCCCTCCCGACGTGGCCCGGCGCGTGCTGGCGATGACTCGACTCGCGCCCTTCCAGATCCTGCCTCCCGCGGAGCTGTCGCGGCTCGCTCTCGCCGGACGAGAGGAGGTGGTCCTCCGACGAAGGGTCCTGGTGAAGGCTGGACACCGGCCGGATGCGCTGCACGTCCCGCTGCGCGGCGACCTCTCGATGGCGGGGGGAGAGAGGAGCCCGGACCGGAATCCGGCCGGCCTCGCCGGACTGGCGCTGCTGGGCCAGTCCGGTCTGCCCGGGGACCTCCTCGCTCCCGCCGGAGCCGAGCTCCTGGTGGTCGACCGGGACGCGCTGTTCACCGTCCTCGAGGAGCACGGGCAGC
Source organism: Myxococcaceae bacterium (assembly GCA_035519675.1). Lineage (GTDB taxonomy): Bacteria > Myxococcota > Myxococcia > Myxococcales > Myxococcaceae > RPRB01. The sequence continues at coordinate 223,289 of DATIWB010000099.1, read as the reverse complement.
TCTGCCGGCATCTCCTTCGCGCGCTCGCCCTGGATCTCCGGACCATCCGGCCGATCGGCGGGCCCACGTTCCGCGCCTTCCCGGGCCCGGCCCCGAAGAGCACCGACCTCGTCTCCAGGATGCTCGTCCTCCGGAAGCTCCTCGGTCCCGGTGGAAGCGGGATGGCCGCGGTCGCGCGGCTGGCTCGGGTGGCCCGGGACCTGCGCCTGGCGACCGGAATGACGCTGGAGCCCTCGAGCCGGGGCGCCGACCTCCTGGTCATCACCCACGGTGTGCTCCGGCTGCAGCCGATGGAAGGCTCGGCCCGGCTGGCCCGAGCCGGAGAGGTCGTCGGTCTCCCCCAGGCGGTGGCCGGGTTGCCGCTCCTGCTCCGGGCCCTCGCGACCACCCCGGTCTCGGCCCTGGTCATCTCCGGGCCGGAGCTGGCCCAGGCCATCGAGGACGAGGACCTGCTCTGTCTCGATCTCATCTGCGGTTTTGCCGCCGAGCTCCTGGCCGAGAGCACCGCCCCGGTCTCCGAACGCGCAACAGCGGAGCACGTCGAAAGCACGAACTGATGCTCTCCTCGATGCCAGGACCTACGGGACCTTCGCCGAGATCGGCGCCGGCCCAGCGCCGGGCGGAGCGGTGGGCCCCCCGGAGGGGATGCCGACACAGGACACACCCCGGGCGTGCTGACGAAGCTGTGTCGGGCCGGCCGGTCCGGCCGCGGAACCCCCTGTCGACGCACCTCGGGGATTGGCACGGTGCATGCTCAGACAGGCGAGTGCCCATGCACCGCCCAGCCCTCGCCACCCAGCTTCCCATCGAGCCGCCAGTTCCCCTGGTGGATCGCGCCGCCCTCGTGCTCCAGGACCTCCGGGAGCGAGTCCGCCGGGTGACGGCCGAGGAGGTGCAGTCCAGGTCGAGGCTCCTGGTCGAACAGCTCCAGCGACTCGGCCGCCTCACCGCCCTGGAGCTGGCGCGCAGCGGTGCACCCGATCCGGTGACGTTCCAGACGGAGATCGACGCCCTGGAGCGCCGTCCGGACGAAGCCCCGGAGTCCAAAGTCGAGCTTCTCGCCTGCCGCATCGCCTGCGCGGAGCTGTCGCGGCGGAGCACGCGTCGAGTCCGGCGACGCGGCGGAAGAGCGGTGGCGGCGGCGTCCCTGGAGCACCTCCGCCTCGATGCCCGAACGCTGTTCGACTGGGCGAAGGCCGACCTCTGGAGCAGCATCGCCCGGAGGGCAATCGCCGAAGCCAGCCGTACCGCGTCGTCGGTGGAGCTCGAAGTGCCCTCAGTGCTCCCGCGCCTGTCGCGGACGCTGGCCCGGTCCCGGGGCCTCCGGATCGTCGGGGACGAGCTCACGCACGTGGCCCAGGACCTGGCGGTCAGCGAGCTGAACCGTCTTCTGACCGGGCCCAGGACGGCCCCCGCTCGAACGCCCCAGAGGGATCTGGCGGAAGAGCAGACTCACCGCGCACGAACCGACGCTCTCCTCCAGGGACTTGGTCTCCGCGCGTGCGAGCCCTGAACGCGGCGCAGGTCACTCCCGAACCTCGAGCCTCCGTCTGGAGCGAGTCATGACCTCGTCCGTCGACACCGGTCTCGCAGCCGTCGTGCGCCGCTTCGGCCCGCCGGAGGTCATCCGGATCGAGCCCGTGGCCACGCCACCACCGGGCCCCGGCCAGGTGCGCCTCCGGGTCCAGGCGGCCGGAGTGGGAGCCTGGGACGCGCAGGTCCGCTCCGGACTGGGCCCGATCGCCCATTCGCTTCCGCTCGTGCTCGGCGGCGACCTCGCCGGCGTGGTCGAGTCGGTGGGACCGGGCGTCGCCGCGCTTGAAGTCGGAGACGCGGTCTTTGGCGTCACCAACACGCGACTGACCGGCGCGTGCGCCGAGCTGGCCCTCGCCGAGGCGGCGAGGATCCTTCTCCGACCGACGATGCTCACCTCGATCGAGGCCGCGGCGGTCCCGGTCGCCGCCTGCACCGCGCTCCAGGCCATCGAGCTCGCCGGCATCTCGGCAGGGATGCGGACGCTCGTGCTCGGCGCGGGTGGGAACGTCGGTGAGTGGACGACGCGGCTCGCCCTGGGACGAGGGGCCGAGGTGGTCGCGGTGCTGCAAGAGCCCGAGGTGGGCGAGGCTCGTGGGCTCGGAGCACGCCAGGTGCTCACCTCCCTTCCGGCGCGGGCTCCGCTGTTCGACGTGGTGCTCGACACCATGGGAGGCGTGGTGGCCGGGTCGTCGCTCCGTCTGCTCCGACCAGGAGGGCGACTGGTCTCTTCGGTGCAAACCATCGAACCGGCATCCTTCGGGCGTCATGACGTGTCGACAAGACTGTTCCGGGTGGACGTCACCTCGGATCGCCTGCGCGTTCTGTCCGGGTGGATCGACGGCGGTGGATTCCCGGCCTCGCTCGGCGAGGTGATGCCGCTCCGGGATGCGGTCCGTGCGCACCGGAAGCTGGAGGGCCTCGAGCCGAAGACCCGAGGGCATCTCGTCCTCCGGGTCTCCGACTGAGCATTGCCAGGGGCGGGGAACCTCGTGTCGACCGTACGTGCGTCCGCTATAGTCGCCGGCGTGGCTCGCAAGGGCGAAACTCTGTCCCAGATCGAGACCCCATCCCGGGAGGTCGCGCGAGGGCCGCACCTCTTCCTCGAAGTCGAATGCGAGCGCGCCCTGGCCGGCCCTGCCCGCTGGCGCCTTGCCGGACTCGACCAGGTCACCATCGGACGGGGCACCCGACGCAGCACACGCGCGGTCTCCTCCCGGGTGCTGGCGGTGGAGATCCCGGACGGCTGGATGTCCTCGGAGCAGGTGGTGCTTCGTCGCTCCGACGGACGGTGGACCCTCCGCGACCTCGGCTCGAAGAACGGAACGCTCGTCGATGGCCGGCGGGTGGAGCAGATCGAGCTCGACGACGGCGCGCTCCTGCAGCTGGGACACACGTTCCTGCGCTTCCGCGAGGACATTCCGAACGAGGGACTGGCGGTTCTCGATTTCGACGCGGCCGAGGGGAGCATCGGCCCACTGACGACGTTCTCGCCCGCGTTCGGCCTGGTCCTGGAGCGCGCCACCGCGGTCGCCCCCAGCCGGGTTCCGGTGCTCATCGTGGGCGAGAGCGGAACCGGGAAGGAGGTGCTTGCCCGCGCCATCCACGCGCTCTCCGGCCGCCGTGGCCCGCTGGTGGCGGTCAACTGCGGCGGGATCCCGCCCACCCTGGTGGAGGGCGAGCTCTTCGGCCACAAGAAGGGCGCCTTCTCCGGCGCGGACCAGGACCGTCTGGGGCTCGTCCGGGCCTCGGATGGAGGCACCCTCTTCCTGGACGAGATCGGAGACCTGCCGCCGGCGGCACAGGCGGCGCTGCTCCGGGTGCTCCAGGAATCGGAGGTGCTGCCACTCGGCGGCCATCGGCCCCAGGCGCTCGACCTCCGCGTGCTTGCCGCCACCCATCGCGATCTCGACCGGCTGGTGCGAGAGGACAAGTTCCGGCACGACCTCCTGGCCCGGCTGGAGGGGGTCACCCTCGAGCTGCCGCCGTTGCGGGACCGGCAGGAGGACCTGGGACTCCTCATCTCCCTGCTGCTGCGCAAGCTCGCTCCCGAGCGACCGGATGTACGGCTCACGCCGGCGGCAGCGCAGGTGCTGCTCAGCCATCGCTGGCCGCTCAACATCCGGGAGCTGGAGCAGGCGCTGTCCGGAGCCCTGGCCCTCAGCGGGGCGGGGGCGATCGACCTCGCTCACCTTCCCTCGGACGTGGTCGGCCGGGCCGGCGAGGAGCCGCCTCGCGAGCTGACCCCCGAGGAGGCCCGGCACCGGGACGAGCTGGTGGTCCTGCTCCGCGAGCACCACGGGAACATGAGCGCCGTGGCGCGGGTACTCGGGAAGGGCCGTACCCAGATCGTCCGCTGGGTCACCCGGTACGGCATCGACGTCCGCTCCCTCGGCTCGGGGTGAGGCCGAGCGGGGCCGACCGCGACGAACTGCCAGCCCCGACACGGCGGCGTGTGGATCCAGCCCGACAACGGTAAACTGAATTGTCATCACGTTCGCCCGCCTCCACCGAGGCCGTGCCGATGGACGACAGGAATCTCATCCTTGGGGTGCTCGCGGCCCAGGCGGGGTTCGTCACTCCAGCGCAGGTGATGGCCGCCGCCTCGGCGCGGATGCTCGCGAGCGACGAGCGGTCCCTGCTCGATCACCTGGTGGACTCGGGCGCGCTCACCCCGGCGCGGCGGGACCTGGTGCTGAGGCTCGCTGCGGAAGCGCTGGTCGCGAAGGGCGGAAGTCCCGAGCGGGTCCTCGATTCACTCCAGGAAGAGCGGCCGCTCGTCCGCACGCTCGGTTCGGCGGCGCCTGCCGAGTCCTCGGCGCGACCGCCGCCCGAGGGCACCGATCTCGTTCCCGTCGAGCGAGAGGGTCAGTACCAACGACTCGACGAGCTGGGGCGCGGCGGTCAGTCCATCGTCTGGCGCGCGCTCGACCGCTTCGTGGGTCGGGAGGTGGCCCTGAAGGAGCTGGCCTCGCCCGGAACGGGCGGCTCCCCCGGAAGTCCCCTCGCGGCCAGAGCTCGCTTCCTGCGGGAAACACGACTCGCGGCGCAGCTGGATCACCCGGGCATTGCCCCCGTGCACGAGCTCGCCCAGCGGCCGGACGGGACGCTCTACTCGGCCCAGAAGCTGGTGCGGGGCCGGACCCTCAAGGCGGCGCTGGCCCAGTGCCGGACGCTGAAGCAGCGACTCGAGCTGCTACCGCACCTCCTCAACGCCGCACAGGCCGTGGCCTATGCGCACGGTCGATCGGTGATTCACCGGGACCTGAAGCCATCGAACGTGATGGTCGGGCCGTACGGCGAGACCGTGGTCGTGGACTGGGGGCTGGCCAAGCGTCGCGGCGAGCCCGAGCCCGCTCGCGCCAAGCAGACACCCGAGCCCGGGCCGGACCTGACCCTGGAAGGCGTGGCGCTCGGAACTCCCTCGTACATGAGCCCGGAGCAGGCGCGGGGCGAGCTCGAAGCCATCGACGAGCGAAGCGACGTCTTCGCCCTGGGAGCGATGCTCTACGAGCTGCTGACCGGGAGATCTCCCTTCCAGGGAGCAGACAACGCCCAGCTCATCGAGGCGGTGCTTCGGGGTCGTCCACTCCCGGTCCGGACGTTGTGTCCGGAAGCTCCGCAGGAGCTGGCCGCCGTCGCCGAGCGCGCGCTCCGGAGCACCCGGGCCGAGCGCTACCCGGACGCAGGCGCCTTTGCCCGGGAGCTCCTGGCCTACATGGCGGGACAGCGAGTCGAGGCCTACACCTACGGCCCGGTGGAGCTGGCGCGGAAGTTCCTGAGACGGAACCCCGCGCTGAGCGTGGCCATCGCCATCTCGGCCCTGATCCTGCTCGCGTCGGGGCTGGTGGTGATGCTCGAGCTGCGGGAGGCGCGGGTGAATCTGGCCTCGGCGCTGATCCAGCGTGCCCGGCGTGCGGAGGACGTCAGCGATTGGGCTCGCGCGGCCGTGTACTACGCCGCGAGCCGCGTGGAGAACGACAGCGTGGCGGCGCGGTGGGGAATCGCCCTCGCCAGGGAGCGGCTGCCCGAGCGAGGCAGCAGCCAGACCGGACCGCCCGGTGCGTTCACGGACGTGGACGTCCTTCCCGAGGGGACCGTCGTCGCGCTCGAGACGCGGGACAGAACCGCGCGACTGTACGAGGTCGCCACGGGGCGGAGCCTCTGGACGGCGCAGATGGAAAAGCCGATCCAGGGCGCGCGGATCACTTCCGGGGCGATCCGCCTCGTCGCCGGACACCTTCACCACGTCCTGGACGAGCGCACCGGGCAAGAACGCTTCACCTCGGACCCTTACCGCGAGACGCTCTGCATCAACGGGCCGCCCACCCGGCGGGCGCGGATCGACCATGCGGGCGTCCTCCGGGTCGAGGGTGCCGAGGGCCCGTTCATCGCGGCGGAGCTCGGGGATCCATGCGCCGTGTCCGAGGCCGAAGATCGGGTGGCCATCCGGGATCTTCAGGGCGTCGTCCGGCTCTGGCACCTCGACGACAGGCGGGAGATCACCTCCCGGGCAGCGCCCGATACGCAGGAGATCGTGTTCACCGCGCACGGTGTCGGTCTCGTGCGCGGGGCCTCGCTCCAGCTGTTCGGCGGCCCCGAAGGAGACTATTCGGTCGAGCTTCCTGGCCGGCTCGTCTACGGATTTGCCTCTGCGCCAGGGCGACGCAGCGTGACGGTCAGCGCGGACGGACACCGGGTGGTGGTCGACAACCCGACGCTGAATCGGGCCGACGTGGTGGACCTCCGGGATCGCGCCGTGTTCGTGAGTCTCACCCGACCTCCTGGCGAGCCGAGCTACGCCTTCTCCGCGGACGGCTCGAAGCTCTACGCGGCCGGGCTGTCGGGGGGACGGGCGCTGATCTCGTGGAATCTGCGCCGAGCGGTGGCGATCGCGGGCGGCCCGGTCGAGGGCCGGTTCCACCTGGAAGTCGCGCGCGGTCGCTTCATCCTCTTCGAGCTCCACCGGCGCGTGGAGGTGCGCGCGGATGACGGGGAAGCTCTCCGGACGATTGTCGATGGTGAGGTGCTGGACGCGGCTCTCTCTGCCGACGGTTCCACGCTCGCCATCGCCCATCCCCAGGACATCCCCGTGCAACGGGTGGGCGATGGCCAGGAGCTTGCCCGGATCCCCTGCGAGACGTGCGTGGTCGTCCTCCTCTCCGCCGACGGCTCTCGTCTGGCCGGCCTCTCCCGGGAGAAGCGGCAAGTCTGGGACGTGCGGGGACGTGCGGTCGTCCTCGATGAACCGATGGGATCCGCGGAGCTGGGCGGGCCGGTCGTTCTCTCGCCGGCCGGAGACCGGCTGGGCTGGATCGAGGCTGATGGGTTCGTCCTGGAAGAGGTCTCCACCGGCGCGCGCAGCCAACTTCCCCTGCCGGAGAGAGCCGATGGGGCCAGCATGAGCCCGGACGGAGCCCGGCTGGTCGTCTCCCTGCCGACCCGTTTCGGACTCTGGAAGGTGCCCGGGCTGGAGCCGGTCTGGACCATCCCCAACCCTTCGTCCGTCCGTTCGACGGTGGGCTGGTCCGCGGACGGGTCGATCATCACCGTGGCCTACCAGGGCGCCGGCGCGGTCCTGCTCGACGCCCGCACCGGAGAGAAGCTGGCCCGCATCGTCGCGGGACGGGCAGGAGTTGGGGCCTCGCAGGTCAACGTGCTGCCCAGCCTGCGAGCGAGCATCGCTCGCGGCCCTCGCTCCTGGGCGCTGCTCCCGCTCCCCGGGCCGGACACGACCCGCCCCGCCGAGAGCCTCCGGCGCGCGCTCCAGGAGGGTGGGTTCCAGCTCCGAGGTGTGGAGGTCGAGGCCGTCTCGCCGTGACCGCTCCGGACCGGGACTTCGTCCTCGGGGTCCTCGCGGCCCAGGCCGGGTTCGTCACGCCGGCTCAGGTGATCGCGGCGGGATCGGCGCGGATGCTGGCCAGGGACGGTCGCTCGGTCCTGGACCACCTGGTCGATTCGGGAGCGCTCACTCCCGAGCGACGGGACATGGTCGTCACCCTCGCCAACGAGGCCCTGGCCGCGAGCGGAGGGATGCCGGAACGGGTCCTGGACTCGCTCCCCGGGGCTCGGGCACTCGCACGCACCCTCGGCTCGGAGCTGCCCGCCGACGCTGCAACGGCCTCCCCCGCACCCGGCGATGCGGACCTCGTGCCGGTCGAGCGTGAGGGACAGTATGCCCGACTGGGCGAGCTGGGCCGTGGCGGACAGTCCATCGTCTGGCGCGCGCTCGACCGGTTCGTGGGCCGGGAGGTGGCGCTGAAGGAGCTCACCTCGCCGGGGACGGACAGCTCCTCGGGGAGCACCCGCGCGGCCCGGGCCCGGTTCCTCCGGGAGGCGCGGCTCACCGCCCAGCTGGACCATCCGGGCATCGCCACCATCCTCGAGCTCGCCCGGCGTCCAGACGGCACGCTCTACTCCGCCCAGAAGCTGGTCCGGGGCCGGACGCTCAAGGCGGCGCTGGCCCAGTGCCGGACCTTGAGCCAGCGGCTCGAGCTTCTCCCTCACCTCGTCGACGCAGCCCAGACGACAGCCTACGCCCATGCCCGGGCGGTGGTGCACCGGGACCTCAAGCCCTCCAACGTCATGGTGGGCCCGTACGGCGAGACGGTGGTCGTCGACTGGGGGCTGGCCAAGCACCGCGGCGAGGCCGAGCCGCCGAGCGACACGCCCAGCCCCGACCTCGGGCCGGAGCTGACCCAGGCCGGCGTCGCGCTGGGCACGCCGTCGTACATGAGCCCGGAGCAAGCGCGAGGCGACCTCGAGGCCATCGACGAGCGGAGCGACGTGTTCAGCCTCGGGGCGATGCTCTACGAGCTGCTGACCGGAAGGCCTCCCTTCCAGGGACTGGACAACGCTCAGGTCATCGAGGCGGTGCGCTCCGGCCAATTCCCGCCGGTCCGGGTGGTCTGCCCGGAAGCGCCCCCGGAGCGGGCTGCCATCGCCGAGCGCGCGCTCCGGAGAAACCCGGCCGAGCGCTATCCGGATGCCGCCGCCTTCGCCAGCGAGCTCTTGGCCTACCGGGCCGGTGCGCGCGTGGAGGCCTACTCGTACGGCAGCCTCGAGCTGGTACGGAAGTTCGTGCAGCGGAACCCGGCGCTGAGCGTGGCGGTTGCCGCGTCGGTGCTCATCCTCATCGGCGCCGCCCTGGCAGTGGGGCTCCAGCTCCGGCAAGCGCGGGTGAATCTCGCCTCCGCGCTGGTCGAGCGTGCCCGGCGGGCCGAGGACGTGAGCGATTGGGCTCGTGCAGCCGCGTACTACGCCGCGAGCCGCGTTCAGAACGACTCCGCGGCGGCGCGGTGGGGCATCGCTCTCGCCAGAGAGAAGATTCCGGAGCGGGGGACCATCCTGACCGGCGAACCGGGCGCCTTCGCCGACGTGGACGTGCTCCCCGACGGAACCGTGGTCGCCCTCGAGAAACGGAGCACCCACGCACGGCTATACGAGGTCGCCTCGGGTCGCACTCTCTGGACGGCACCGACCGAGGAACCGATCAAGAGCGCGCGGATCTCCGGCGGAAGCGTCCGTCTCGGTGTCGGACATCTCCTTCGCGTCCTCGACGAGCGGACGGGACTGGAACGCTTCAGCTCGGACCGCGATCGGGAACGCCTCTGCTGGGTCGGCCCTGCAACCCGTCGCGCTCGCATCGGCTTTCCGGGTGTCCTTCGGGTGGAGGGGATCGAGGACCCGGGGATCCAGGTCGAGCTGGGCACTCCGTGTGCGGTCTCCCCGGCGGGGGATCGGATGGCGTTCCGCGACCGAAACGGTCTCGTGCGACTCTGGGACCTGGAGGCGCGGCGGGAGATCACCTCCCGGTTTGCGCCGGACGCGCAGGAGATCGACTTCACCGGACATGGTGTGGCGCTGGTCCGCACGGGGTCACTCCAGCTCTTTGGCGGCGCGGACGGGGACTTCTCGATCGAGCTTCCGGGACGATCCACGTCCGGACGCGCCGACCCGTCAGAGGCCCGGGCCCTGGCGGTCAGCGCGGACGGTCACCGGGTGGTGGTGGACGTCCCCACGCTGAACCGAGCCGACCTGGTGGACCTCCGGGACCGTTCCGTCTTCGTCAGTGTCAGCCGCCCGCCGGGCAGCCCGAGCTACACCTTCTCCCTCGACGGGTCGACGCTCTATGCGGCGAGACTCTCGGGAGACAGCATGCTGATCTCCTGGAAGCTCCGCCGCACGGCGCCCAGAACCAGCGGGGCGTTCGGCTCACACTTCGGCCTCTGGATGGTGCGGACCCGGTTTCTCATGTACGATTCCAAGAGACTCGAGCTGCGGTCCGAGGACGGGACACTTCTCCGGACCGCCACCGACCCCGAGTTCATGGGGGCGGGCATCTCCGATGACGGATCCACCCTGATCGTCGGCCATCGTCGAGAGCTTCTCGTCCAGCGGGCGCAAGATGGTCAGGAGCTCGCCAGGCTTCCGTGCGAGATGTGCTGGGCCGCCGAACTGTCCGCCGACGGAGGTCGCGTGATGGGCATGAACAACCAGGGACGGCGTGTCTGGGACGTGCGTGGACCCTCACTGATTCTCGACGAGCCGATGGGAAGTGACAGCACCAGGGCCTGGCACGCGTTCTCACCGGACGGAAGGCAGATCGGCCGGTTCGAGGAGGGTGCGCTGGTGCTCGAGGAACTCCCCGGTGGAAGCAAGCGACGCCTTCCGGTGCCGGATGCTCCGGACAACAGCGCCGGCTTCAGTCCGGATGGTGCTCGCCTCGTCATCTCCTTCCCGGGACGGATCGGCGTCTGGAGGCTTCCCGGCCTCGAGCCGGTGTGGACCACCCCCGATCCTTCCTCCGTGAGGAAGTCCGTCGACTGGTCGGCGGATGGCTCGATCATCATCGTCACCTACGAAGGTGCAGGCGCGGCGCTGCTCGATGCGCGCACCGGCGAGGAGCTGGCCCGGATCTTCGAGGGTCGATCGGGATCCACGGCGCCCGAGGTGAACGTGCACCCCGGCCTCCGGTTCCGCATGTCCCGCGCTGACCGGAACTGGTCGCTCTTCCCCCTGCCCCGGCCGGACACCAGCAGTCCGGCTGAGAGTCTCCGCCGCGCGCTCGCCGAGGGCGGCTTCCGGCTCCGCGGCGTGGACCTCGAGGTCGCCTCGCCTTGAAGGCCGACCGCGATCTCGTCCTGGGAGTTCTGGCCGCGCAGGCGGGCTTTGTCACCCCGGCGCAGGTCATGGCCGCGGGGTCCGCCAGGATGCTCGCACGGGACGGCAGGTCCCTGCTCGATCACCTGGTCGATGCAGGCGCGCTCACCCCGGAGAGGCGGGACCTGGTCGTCAGTCTGGCCAACGAGGTGCTGGCCGCCAACGAGGGAAACCCGGCGCGGGTCCTGGAGTCGCTCCCCGGCGCCAAGGATCTCTCCCAGACGCTCGGGTCCGCCATGCCCGGCGATCCCGCGGAGCTCTCCTCGGCTCCGCAGCGAGAGCTCATCCCCATCGAGCGGGAGGGGCAGTACGCGCGACTGGACGAGCTGGGCCGCGGCGGACAGTCGATCGTCTGGCGCGCGCTCGACCACTTCGTGGGACGGGAAGTGGCGCTCAAGGAGCTCGCCTCCGTCTCGCCGAAGGACTCCCCGGTGAGCGCCACCGCGGCACGGGCTCGCTTCCTCAGGGAAGCTCGACTCACCGCCCAGCTGGACCATCCCGGCATCGCGCCCATTCACGAGCTGGCCCAGAAGCCGGACGGAACGCTCTACTCCGCGCAGAAGCTGGTGCGAGGGCGGACCCTCAAGGTCGCACTGGCGCAATCGCGCTCCCTCGGCCAGCGACTCGAGCTCCTCCCCCACCTGCTCAACGCGGCGCAGACGATGGCCTACGCGCACGCGCGTGCGGTGGTGCACCGGGACCTCAAGCCCTCCAACGTGATGGTGGGCCCGTACGGGGAGACGGTGGTGGTCGACTGGGGGCTGGCCAAGCGCGTGGGCGAGGCCGAGCCCGCCCTGGACACGCCCACCCCGGATCGCGGTCCGGAGCTCACCCAAGCCGGCGTTGCGCTCGGGACGCCGTCCTACATGAGCCCTGAGCAAGCCAGAGGGGATCTCCGGTCCATCGACGAGCGGAGCGACGTCTTCGGGCTCGGGGCGATGCTGTACGAGCTGCTGACGAGCAGACCCCCGTTCCAGGGAGTGGACAACGCGCGGGTCATCGAGGCGGTCCTCTCCGGGCGCGTCATCCCGGTCCGGGAGGTCTGTCCCGAGGCGCCGGCGGAGCTGGCCGCGATCGCCGAGCGCGCCCTCCGGACCGATCCGGCCGAGCGCTACCCGAACGCGGGCGCCTTTGCCAGCGAGCTGCTGGCCTACCAGGCCGGCGGCCGGGTCGAGGCGTACCACTACCACTCCCTCGAGCTGCTCCGGAAGTTCGTGAAGCGGAACCGGGGGCTCAGCGCGGCCGTGGCCGCCTCGGTGCTCATCCTCCTCGGAGGGGTCGTCGCGGTCGTGCTCCAGCTGCGACAGGCACGGGTGAATCTCGCCTCGGCGCTGATCGAGCGGGCGCGGCGAGCCGAGGACGTGAGCGACTGGGGGCGTGCCGCCGCGTACTACGCCGCCAGCCGCCTGCAGACCGACACCATGGCAGCACGGTGGGGACTGGCCCTCGCCCGGGAGCGGATGCCGGAGCGGGGGAGCACTCTCACCGGAGGCCCGGGCGCGTTCACCGACGTCGATGTCCTCCCCGATGGGACCGTGGTGGCGCTGGAGACCCGGCAGACGCTGGCCCGGCTCCACGATGCCGCGACGAACCGGACACTCTGGACCACGCAGACGGAGCAGCCGACGCAGACGGCCCGGATCAACTCCGGAACGGTGCGGCTTCGGTTCGGGAACTCCCTCCGCGTCCTCGATGAGCGCACGGGGCAGGAGCTGTACACGGTGAGCGGGGATCAGGAGAAGCTGTGCAAGAATGGTCCCTCCACCCGCCGCGCCCGCATCGAACACCCAGGCGTCCTTCGGGTGGAGGGAGTACCCGAAACGGGGGTCGAGGTGGCGTTGCGCGATGCGTGCGCTGTCTCGCAGGACGGCAATCGGGTCGCCGTCCGGGATCTGCACGGCGTGGTGCGCGTCTGGGACCTGGACGCACGACGGGAGATCACCTCGCGACCCGCGCCGGACGCTCAGGACATCGTCTTCACCGCACACGGTGTGGCGCTGGTCCGCTCGGCTGCGCTCCAGCTCTTCGGCGGTCCGGAGGGAGACTTTTCCGTCGAGGTTCCGGGCAGGTCGACGTCGGGCTTTTCGAACGCGTCAACGGGCCGCGGAGTGGCGGTCAGCCCGGACGGACATCGGGTGGTCGTCGACAGCCCGTCCCTGAACCGCGCGGACGTCGTTGACCTTCGCGATCGCGCGGTGTTCGTGAGCGTCAGCCGGCCTCCCGGAGACCCGAGCTTTGCCTTCGCCAACGATGGGAAAAAGCTCTGGGCGGCTCGGCTCTCCGGAGGTCGGGTGCTCACGTCCTGGACTCTCCGCCGCCCCGAGGCTCTCGCCACGGGTTCGGCGAGCTCCCGCCTCTACCTGCGAGCCGCGCGCGAGCAATTTCTGCTCTTCCAATCGCACCGGCGCGTGGAGTTGCACCGGGAGGATGGGGCGCTTCTCCGGGCGCTCGATGTCGAGGGAGCAGAGGAGGCGACGATCTCCGGCGATGGTTCCACGCTGGCGATCTCGTATCCAGACGAAGTTGTCGTGCAGCGGGCCAACGATGGAAAGGAACTCGCCCGGCTCCCATGCAAGCGGTGTCTCGTCCTTCTGCTCTCCCAGAACGGAGCCCGGGTGGCGGCCCTGTCGTACGAGAGACGGCGAGTCTGGGACGTGGCTGGTGCCTCCCTCGTCCGGGACGAGCCTCTCGGGACTGCGCTGCTGAGCCCTCAGAAGAGCCTGTCTCCCCTGGGCGACCGGCTGGCCTGGCCCGAGTCCGATGGTGTGGGAGTGGAGGATCTCTCGACCGGGAACATCACGCGGCTTCCGATGCCCGAGACGCCCGCGGGCGTCAGCATCAGCCCGGACGGGACGCGGCTCGTCGTCTCGCTCCCCGGGAGCTTCCTGCTGCTGAGCGTGCCAGAGCTCGAGCGGATCTGGACCGTGCCGAATCTCTCCTCGGTGCCGACAGGCCTGGGATGGTCCACGGACGGCGAAATCATCACCGTCGCCTACGAGGGGGCAGGAACCCTGCTGCTCGAAGGTCGGACCGGAGAGTCGCTGGCGCGGATCCTCGAGGGTCGTGCGGGAGCGGGAGCTTCGCAGGTCAACGTCCTGCCCAGCCTCAGGTACCGCCTTTCGCGGGACGGCAGCTCGTGGGCGGTCACACCGCTCCCGGGCCCAGAGACGGCGAGCCCAGCCGACAGCCTGCGCCGCGCGCTGGCCGAGGGCGGATTCCGGCTCCGCGGCGTGGAGCTCGAGGTCGCCTCGCCGTGATGGACGACCGCAATCTCGTCCTCGGAGTCCTGGCCACACAGGCAGGATTCGTGACACCGGCGCAGGTGATGGCTGCGGCCTCGGCGCGGATGCTCGCACGCGACGGGCGGTCAGTGCTCGATCACCTGGTCGAATCGGGCGCGCTCACCCCGGAGCGGCGCGACCTCATTCTCGGCGTTGCCAACGAGGCGCTGACAGCCAACGGGGGGAGCCCGGAGCGAGTCCTCGACTCGCTCCCGGGCGCGCGCGCGCTGTCGCGGACACTCGACTCGGCGCTGCTCCCCGATGCCTCCGCCCCGGCCGATGGCACGGACATCATCCCCGTCGAGCCCGAGGGCAAGTACGCGCGGTTCGAAGAGCTGGGCCGGGGCGGGCAATCCATCGTCTGGCGGGCCGTGGACCGCTTCGTGGGTCGGGAGGTGGCGCTCAAGGAGCTCACGTTGCCGGGAAACGGGGACTCTCCCAGCGCCGGAGCAGCCCGCGCCCGCTTTCTCCGCGAGGCGCGGCTCACGGCGCAGCTGGATCACCCGGGGATCGTCGCCGTCCACGAGCTCGCGGAGCGGCCGGACGGAACGCTGTACGCCGCCCAGAAGCTGGTCCGCGGCCGTACGCTGAAGACCGCCCTCGCGCAGTGCCGCACCCTCGGCCAGCGGCTCGAGCTGCTGCCCCACCTGGTCGACGCCGCCCAGGCCGTTGCGTATGCCCATGCACGCACGGTGGTGCACCGGGACCTGAAGCCCTCCAACGTGATGGTCGGGCCGTACGGCGAGACCGTCGTGGTGGACTGGGGGCTCGCCAAGCGGCGGGGAGAGGCCGAGCCTGGCCCCGCCGGTCCCGGCAGCCCGTCGACCCCGGAGCTGACGCAGACGGGAGTTGCGCTCGGAACTCCGTCCTACATGAGCCCCGAGCAGGCCAGGGGGGATGTCCAGGCCATCGATGAACGGAGCGACGTCTTCAGCCTGGGGGCGATGCTCTACGAGCTGCTGACCGGCAGGCCACCATTTCAGGGGGCAGACAACGCGCAGGTGATCGGCGCAGTCCTCTCCGGGAATCTCACCCCCATCCAGGAGCTCTGCCCGGAGGCGCCGCCGGAGCTGGTGGCCATTGCCGAGCGTGCGCTCCGGAGCGACCGCGCGCTGCGCTACGTGGACGCCGGCGCGTTCGCGAGCGAGCTGCTGGTCTACCAGGCCGGAGGTCGAGTCGAGGCCTATGCCTACCGGCCCCTGGAGCTCGCACGCAAGTTCGTCCGCCGGAACAGGGCCCTCAGCGCTGCGCTCGCCGCCTCGGCCCTCATCCTCGTCGGGGGGGTCGTCGCCGTGGTCATGCAGCTCCGGCAGGCACGAGTGAACCTCGGCTCTGCGCTGATCGAGCGTGCCCGGCGAGCGGAGGACGTGAGCGACTGGGCGCGCGCCGCTGCGTACTACGCCGCGAGCCGGGTACAGAACGACACGGCCGCTGCGCGCTGGGGTCTCTCGCTCTCCAGGGAGAAGATGCCCCAGAGGGCGAGCGTCCTGACGGGGGCGCCCGGTGCGTTCACCGACGTCGAGGTGCTGGCGGACGGAAGGCTCGTCGCGCTCGAGGCCGGGAAGGACGACGCGCGAGTCTACGACGTCGCCAGCGGACGGACGCTCTGGACGGCGCGGTCCGAGGAGCCGATCACCGAGGCGCGGATCACCTCCGGGGCCGTGCGCCTGGCCTCCGCACGTTCCACCCGGGTCCTGGACGTGCTCACGGGAGAGGAGCGGTTCTCCTTCGAGGGGCGTCAGTGCCGGAACGGCCCTCCCAGCCGTCGCGCTCGCTTCACCAACAAGGGTGTCCTCCAGGTGGAGGGCGCAGAGGACACCCGCGTCGAGGTCGATCTGCGCGCTCCCTGCACGATCTCGCCCGCCGGGGACCGCCTGGCCGTCAAGGACCAGCAAGGGATCGTCAGGCTCTGGGACCTGGAGACGGCGCGGGAACTGACATCCCGGCCCGCGCCCGACGCGCAGGAGATCGCATTCACCGCCCACGGGGTGGCGCTGGTGCGCTCCGGGTCGCTGCAGCTCTTCGGGGGAGCGGAGGGTGACTTCTCGCTCGAGCTCCCGGGACGATCGGGATCAGGATTCGCCGTCACGTCGACCGGGCGGGTGATCGAGGTCAGCCCCGATGGGCACCGGGTCGTGGTCGACAGTCCCACGCTGAACCGCGCCGACGTGGTGGATCTCCCCGAGCGTACCGTCTTCGTCAGCGTGAGCCGCCCGCCGGGCGTGCCGAGGTACGCGTTCTCGCCGGATGGCTCGAGGCTCTACGCCGCCAAGCTCTCGGGAGGGCGGGCGCTGTTCGCATGGGATCTCCACCGGCCGGTGCCGACCGCGAGCGGCTCGTTCGGCCCCCGTCTGTACTTCCGCGGTGGGCGAGCGCGGTTCCTTCTCGTCGAGAACTGGAAGCGGGTGGAACTGCGGTCCGAAGAGGGGAACCTTCTCCGCACGATCACCGACCCCGAGGTCGCGGATGCCTTCATCTCCAAGGACGGTTCGCGGCTCGCCCTCACCCGTCGTCCGGACGTGGTCATCCAGAGCGCGGACGATGCCAGGGAGCTGGCCAGGCTCCCGTGCGAGAAGTGCTACAACGTCGTGCTCTCACCCGACGGAAGTCGCGTCCTGACGCTCTCCAGCCAGAGGCGTCGCCTCTGGGACGTGCGCGGGCCCTCGATCCTCCTCGACGAGCCCATGGGGACCGTGCAGCGAACCGACTGGCACGCGATGGCGCCAGACGGCGAACGGATCGCCTGGGTGGAAGGAGACGGGCTCGTCGTGCAGCAGGTCTCCACGCGCAGCAGGAGTCACCTCCACCTGCCGGACCGCCCGGAGACGATCGACATCAGCCCCGACGGGACCCGGGTCGCCATGTACGTGCCGGGTAGGATCGCCGTCTGGAGACTCCCAGGATTCGAGCCTGTCTGGAGCACCCCCAATCCCGTCTCCGTCGGCTCGACCGTGGGCTGGTCCGCCGATGGCTCCATCGTCACGGTCAGTCACGAGGGTGCGGGCGCGGTCCTGCTGGACGGACGGACGGGAGCGGAGCTCGCTCGGATCGTGGAGGGACCCTCGGGCGCCGGGCTGTCGCAGGTCAACGTGTTTCCGACTCTCCGCTACCGCCTCACCCGCGGAGCGCATGCGTGGGCGGTCTTCCCCATCCCTGCGGCGGATTCCCTCTCCCCCGAAGACAGCCTGCGCCGCGCTCTCGCCGACGGCGGATTCCGGCTTCGCGGCGTGGAGCTCGAGGTCGTCTCCCCCTGAGTCAACGCGCTCGCTCACCGACCCGCCGTCAGGTCCGGGACTCGCGCGCGAAGCTCTCGAATGCCTCGTCGATGGCCCGGGCCAGCACCGGCTCCACGCTCGTCTCGTTCCGCCACGGGAGCCGGACGATGCGCTCCACGAGCTGGGCGAGCAGCGGTGCCCTCGGGGCAACCTCGGTGGCGATCGGGACTGTCGGGACGATGGTCAGAGTGTTCACGGCTTCGGCCTCCATCAGTCAGTCGGTCGATGAGGACGGTCCGTTACCGCACTCGCCCGCTCGGCCACGCTCGGTCGACAACGGGCTGATGCGTCCTGTCACCGCCGCTTCCGCGTGCCGAGCGCCGAGGTCGCACCTGTCCAGCTGTTCGGGAGAATCCGCGGACTCAGAGCGCCTGCGCGACCTGCTTTGTCGCCGCGATGCCGTCGGCCATCTGGTGGCCCAGACGGACCAGCGCCCTCTGCATCGCCGCGACGAGCGCCTCGTAGTCGGAGCCGTCGATCTGCTCCGTCACCGACGCCTCCTTCACGACGAGCGACTCTTCCTTGCCGCCGCTCTGCGTGCACAGCTCCCACCTGGCCTGCAGGACGACCAAATGACCGGGCACGCCGTCGAAACGTGAGACGCTGACCGCCACCCGGTAAGGAGTACTCGAGAGGACGGCCGATCTCCAGGGCACGACCGCGATCTGGCGGGATGCCAGCCGATCCCGAAGCGTCGCCACCAGCGAGCCGCTGACCTGCTTGTCCAGCGAACCACCCCAGCGCTCGAACTCCGAGATGACCAGCTCGTTGGTGCCGGAGCGGGTGACGATCTGCGGGCGGTCGACGTAGTCCGGCAGCTCGACCGGTCCGACCGCCAGGGTCGCCTCGGTGGCGGTCCCGCCCGGACCGTCCCGGACCTGAACCGGCTCCAGCGTGTAGAACCGCGAAGGGCGCGAGGTCCCGAAGCAGCCCGCCAGGGCGAGGGACATCGCGCAGGCGAGGAGCGGCGGCAGGCGAGGATGGTTCGTCCCGGTCATTGCTTCCCCTTCAGGACCGCTTCGGGGTGGAGCTCGAGGTATTCGGCCAGCGAATGCACCGAGCGCGCCGCGGAATCGAGATCTCCGAGCATCCTCGTCAGGTCGTGGCCCAGGGTGCCGCTCGGTTCGGCCAGCCTCTGGTAAGTCTCCAGCGTCGAGCGCATCTGGTCGAGGGAGCCGCTCGCTTTCTTCATCGTCTCGGTGAAGCTCGCCGCCATCTCCGCCGACGGGCCCTCCTTCATCGCCAGCGTCTTCTCGCCTTGCACGAAGGCGCGGCGCGCGGCCCCCAGCGTCGACCGGGTGCTGGCGGAGAGAGGCCCGATCTCCCTCGTGAACGCCTGGATCAGGGCGTCGAGGTCGCGCAGGCTGTCCTGGGCCGCGGGAGAATTGACCAGCCGTTCGATCCCGTCGGCGACGGCGATGATCTTCTCGGGGAGCTTCTGCAGGGTCTTGATGATCTCTTCCTGAAGCGAGGGGATGGTGGGGATCTCCGGATACCGAGGGTCGAGTCCGAGGAGCTTCGGGGGACCAGGCTGAAAATCCATGTTGATGTAGAGCTTCCCGGTCACGAAGCTCTCGATGTCGAGCCGCGCCTTCAGCCCCTTCTCCAGAAGGGGTTCGTAGAAGTGGTTCGTGGCGAGCATCTTCGACGCGTCCTCGTCACCCACGACGATCAAGCTCCTCGGGTCGACCTCGATGTAGACCGGGATGTGGACGGTGACGTCCTTCGGGTCGAACACCGCGGCGATCTTGGTGACCTGTCCGATCTTGACCCCTCTGAACTCGACGGGCGAGCCGACCGACAGCCCGGTGATCGAGCCGGAGAAGTACATGACGCAGGTGAAACGCTTCTGGAAGAGCCTCCCGGAACCGAAGGCGACGATGCCGAGCACGGCCAGCACGACGGCGCCGACGACGAACGCTCCGATGAGCGTCTTGCTCGTTTGCCTACGCACGGCTCGTCCCTCCACCCCGGGTGAGGAAGGCGAGCACCCGGGGGTCCTTCGATTCGGCCAGGAGCTGCTTCGGGTTTCCCGCCGCGATCATCGCCTTGCTCTGTCCGTCGAGAAGCACGGAGTTGTCGCCGATGGCGAAGATGCTCGCCAGCTCGTGGGTCACCACGACGATCGTGGCGCCGAGGCTGTCCCGCAGATCGAGGATGAGGTCGTCCAGGCGCCGGGAGGTGATCGGATCGAGACCTGCGGACGGCTCGTCGAAGAAGAGGATGTCCGGCTCGAGGGCCATCGCCCGCGCCAGGCCAGCCCGTTTGGTCATGCCGCCACTGATCTCCGCGGGGTAGTAGTCCTCGAAGCCGGCGAGACCGACCAGCGCGAGCTTGAGCGACGCCAGCGCGGAGATCTCCTCCGCGCCGGCGAAGGCGTACTCCTGCATCGGGAGCGCCACGTTCTCCGCGAGAGTCAACGAGCTCCAGAGGGCGCCACCCTGGTAGAGCACTCCGAAGCGTCGCAGGAGGCGCTCGCGCTCGGGCGTCCCCATCTCCCAGAGACTGGAGCTGGTCCCCTGGTAGGAGATCGTCCCCCGGGCGGGCTCCTGCAGACCGATCAGGTGCCGGAGCAGCGTGCTCTTTCCGCTGCCACTCCCCCCCATGATGACGAAGATCTCGCCCTCCTTCACGCTGAAGTTGAGGTCTCGAACGATCACCGAGTCGCCGTAGGCCATGGTGAGATCTCTCACCATGATCTTCGGGCGCGTCTCGCTGGTTGCGTTGGCTTCAGATGCCGAGGACATAGGCAATGAGGGTGATGATCGCAGTGGCAACGACGATGCTGACGATCCCGGTGACCACGGCGGAGGTAGTGGCCTCGCCGACGGCGGAGGCGCTGCGCTCGCTACGGACGCCGCGCATGCATCCGGTGAGCGCCACCAGCACTCCGAAGACGAAGCCCATGAACAATCCGAGGAACAGGTCGTTGAGGCCGACCGCGTGCTTCGTCTCCAGCAGGTACTGCACGGGGCTGATCCCGAGCATCGAAGTGGAGACGACGAGCCCGCCAGCGATTCCAACCAGATCGGCGTAGAGGCAGAGCAAGGGCATCATCAGGGAGAGCGCGAGCAATCGCGGAAGGACCAGGAAGTCCATTGGCGCAATGCCGAGCGTCCTCAGGGCATCGATCTCCTGGTTTGCCTCCATCGTGGCGAGCTCCGCCGCAAAAGCCGCCCCGGTGCGGCCGGTGACGATGATCCCGGTCATGATCGGCGCGATGTCGCGGAGCATGCCGATGCCCACCAGGTGCGAGACGTAGATCTGCGCTCCGAAGCTCCGGAGCTCGATGGCGCCCACGAACGCGAGGATGATTCCCACGAGGAAATTGATGAGGGCGACGATGCCGAGCGAGCGCGCGCCACAGCCCTGAAGGGCGAGCAGCAGGTCCGAACGCCGGAACCGGGCCTTCCCGATGAAGAGGCGTACCAGCGAGAGGAATGCTTCACCGATGAAGGCGAGCGTGTCCTGACACCCACGTGACCAGCTGATCGCGGCATCGCCGACGCTCGCCAGAAGGCCCTCCGACCGCGGGCTCGGGGAGCTGCGCCTGGCGGGCACCGCGGTGGCGAGCGCGAGGAGCCGCTCCACCCCCCTGGGTAGCCCCTGGCGATCGACCTCGACGCCGAGCTGCATGCATCGCGACAGCACCGCCAGAAGGAAAGTGAGCAGCCTGCTGTCCCAGCCGGCGAGGACACTCGCTTCGAGAACGACTCTCTTCGGAGGAGGCTGCTTCTCGATCTCCTCGAGCACACCTCGGAGCGCTGGGATTCCGCGCGCCAGCTTCCAGTCGCCGCCCAGCGAGACATGCAGGGTGCCGTCTGATCTTCTTCCGTACTCCAGATCGACCTGCTCCATGGCATCGCGGGCCCTCACCCATTTGGTGTTGCGACGGCCGCTGTTCGTTTCCGCGATACTTCAGGCCGTGGGTCGACGGCAGAGCGGCCATCGGAATCCGCGGGCGCCGGGCTGGCCGCTCCCACGGAAACATCGGCCCGTGGAGCGACACGAACCAGACGTGGTCATCACCCTCACCAGCGCCCAGCTCAGGGCCATCTGCCCCCGCGCACCCGTGGGTGCGGTCGCGGCACTCAACGCAATCCTGGCCCGCACCCAGAGTGTCACCGACCTGCGGGCGGCGATGCTGGTGGCGCAGCTCGCCGTCAGGTCGGACTCCTTCACTCGCCTCGAGGAGGAGGACGGCTCACGCCGCGCCTTCACACCCTATTTCGGGCGGGGCTGGATCCAGCTGACCGGCCTCCGACACTATCGAGCGGCGGGGGCGGCCCTGGCGCTCGATCTGGTGAAGCACCCCGAGCTGGTGGTGCCGTACAACGCCGAGGTGACGGCCTGGTTCTGGAGTGCTCACCGGCTGCATGCCTTCTCCGACGTGGGCGACGTGCACGGTTGCACCCGGGCCATCGACTGGACGGCGACGAGGCCGCGCCTGCTGGCGCTGCGCCGAGTGGTGTACGAGCAGGCCCGGTGGGTGCTCGCCGGGGCTCGCCACATCGCTGCCTGACGCTCGCTTCAGAGAGGAGAGGCGCCTGGGGTTGGCGGCGAGTGAGCGGCGCCCCGGCGGCTGGCCTCAGCTTTGCCGCCCGGCAAGCTCCACGGTGATGACCCCTTCCTTCCGCAGCTCGGCGACGCCGACCTTCACCACCTCCCGCACGAAGTCCTCGAGCCTGTCGGGGTTGGTGGTCTCGCTCTGTCCTGCCCAGATCAGCTTGTCCTGCCTCAGATCGAAGACCAGGGTCTCCAGCTTCACCACCGTGTCGGTGACGTAGTAGCCGCCGTACGCGAAGCCCCACCCCTGGGCGTAGAAGGACCCGAACCCAGGGCCCGGGCCCATGTAGGTGGTCGGCATGTAGCGCTGCTCCTTGTCGATCGCGACGAGCCGCACGACGAAGACCGCGACCGCCCCGGAGGACCGGATGAGGGCCTCCGCCCTCGCCCGGTCGTCGACCAGGGGCGTGGGAATGAGCGTGTACGAGGAGATGGGTCGGAGCCCGCGCTGCCGCAGCTCGTCGGAGAAGTGGTCCTCTCCGCTCCTGCGAATCGTCTCCTCCTTGCTCATCACCATGGTGACGACCACGTCACCCGGCTTCACCGAGAGCGGTGCCGCATCGGGCGCCTTCCAGGTGTTCTTGAACTCGGTGCTCGCGCAGGCGGCGAGCGCGAGCATCGTGAGTGCGCTGCAGGCCCGCACGGGAAGCTTCGTGGACATGGCGTTTCCTTTGCGTTCCGTGCTGGGTCGCGCGCCGAGGTAGGGTGTTTCCGCGGCGAGGAGGAACGCCGCCGGCGGCCGTCAACAGTTCAGCAGGGAAACAAGCCGCCGGGTGAAGACCACAGAACCAGGCAAACGCGCAGTTCCACGATTCGCGCCGCAAGTGAGGAGTCCAAGGATGGCAACGCTCGTGGCGAGCCCGCAGGGACCTCTCTCACCGGATGAGCTGAAGAAGATCGACGCCTACTGGCGCGCGGCCAACTACCTGTCGGTGGGGCAGATCTACCTCTACGACAATCCCCTGCTGAGAGTTCAGCTGACCAAGGAGCACATCAAGCCGCGACTGCTCGGCCACTGGGGCACCACGCCCGGTCTCAACTTCATCTACGCCCACCTCAATCGGGTCATCAAGAAGTACGACCTCGACGCCATCTACGTGGCAGGCCCAGGGCATGGTGGCCCCGGACTCGTGGCCAACACCTATCTCGAGGGGACGTACAGCGAGGTGTATCCGAACATCTCCCAGGACGAGGAAGGGATGAAGCGGCTGTTCACCCAGTTCTCGTTCCCTGGCGGCATCCCCAGTCATGTCGCGCCCGAGACGCCCGGCTCGATCCACGAGGGGGGCGAGCTCGGCTACGCGCTCTCGCACGCCTACGGCGCCGCCTTCGACAATCCCGACCTCCTCGTGGCCTGCGTGGTCGGCGATGGAGAAGCCGAGACCGCGCCGCTGGCCACGAGCTGGCACTCCAACAAGTTCCTGAACCCGGCAAGGGATGGGGCGGTCCTCCCGATCCTCCACCTGAACGGCTACAAGATCGCCAACCCCTGCGTGCTCGCCCGGATCAGCCACGAGGAGCTGGACCATCTCCTCCGGGGCTATGGCTACCTGCCCCACTTCGTCGAGGGCGACCATCCGGAGACCATGCACCAGCTGATGGCGATCACCCTCGATGCCATCGTGAATCAGCTCCGGGCCATCCAGACCAGCGCTCGCCGTGACGGCCACCCCGACCGGCCGCTCTGGCCGATGATCGTGCTGCGCACGCCCAAGGGATGGACCGGCCCCAAGGAGGTCGACGGCAAGAAAACCGAAGGCTCCTGGCGCTCTCACCAGGTGCCCATGGGCGAGATGCACGAGAACCCGGGACACGTGAAGATCCTCGAGGACTGGATGAAGAGCTACCGGCCGCAGGAGCTCTTCGACTCGAGCGGCCGGCTCCAGCCGGAGCTGGCCGAGCTGGCGCCGAAGGGCACCCGACGGATGGGGGCCAATCCGCACGCCAACGGGGGACTGCTGCTCAAGGATCTCAAGCTCCCAGACTTCCAGGAGTACGCGGTCGAGGTCCCCGGCCCCGGCGCGACGGACGCGGAGGCGACGCGGGTGATGGGCAAGTTCCTTCGTGACGTCATGAAGCTGAACCTGGGCAGCAAGAACTTTCGCCTGTTCAGCCCCGACGAGAACAACTCCAACCGCTGGCAGGACGTGCTCGAGGTGACCAGCCGGGCCTGGAACGCCGAGCTGCTGCCTGACGACGATCACCTGGCGCCGGACGGCAGGGTGATGGAGATGCTCTCGGAGCACCAGTGCCAGGGCTGGCTCGAGGGCTATCTGCTCACCGGCCGGCACGGCTTCTTCTCCTGCTACGAGGCCTTCATCCACCTGATCGACTCGATGTTCAACCAGCACGCCAAGTGGCTCAAGGTCTGCAATCACATCCCCTGGCGTCGGCCAATCGCCTCGCTGAACTACCTCCTGTCCAGCCACGTCTGGCGGCAGGATCACAACGGGTTCAGTCATCAGGATCCGGGATTCATCGACCACGTGGTCAACAAGAAGGCCGAGGTGATCCGGGTCTATCTCCCGCCCGACGCCAACTGTCTCCTGAGCGTCACCGACCACTGCCTGCGCAGCCGTGACCACATCAACGTGGTCGTGGCCGGGAAGCAGCCGGCCCCCCAGTGGCTCACCATGGACCAGGCCATCAAGCACTGCACCGCCGGTCTCGGCATCTGGCAATGGGCCAGCAACGATCAGGGCGGAGAACCCGACGTGGTGATGGCCTGCTGCGGTGACGTGCCGACGCTGGAGACCCTGGCGGCAGTGCAGCTGCTGCGGCAGCACGTGCCGGAGCTCAAGATTCGCGTGATCAACGTGGTCGACCTGATGACGCTCCAGCCCCGCGAGGAGCACCCCCACGGGCTCTCCAATCGCGAGTTCGACGTGCTGTTCACCACGGACAAGCCGATCATCTTCGCCTTCCACGGCTACCCGTGGCTAATCCACCGGCTGACCTACCGCCGGACCAACCACGGCAACCTGCACGTGCGCGGCTACAAAGAAGAAGGGACGACCACCACGCCCTTCGACATGGTGGTCCGAAACGACATGGACCGCTTCCACCTCGTCGAGGACGTCATCGATCGCGTGCCCCTGCTCCGGGCCAAGGCGGCGTACGCCAAGCAGGCGATCCGCGACAAGCTGATCGAGCACCGGCAGTACATCTGCCGTTTCGGCGAGGACATGCCGGAGATCCAGCAGTGGCGCTGGGGGGCCGACGAGAAAGGCGGAGCCGCACGCCGGGACACCGCCGCGGATTTCTGAGCAGTTGGCACCGAGAGCCGAGCAGGCGCCCGTCCGGGCAGGCTGCAACGGCGCCCCAGCGCCGGGCGACTACGATGAGGGCGATGGAGCCGGACACCGCAGGGCCCGGCCACGGACTGGTGTTCGGGCTCACCCTCCGGACCAGTGAATCAGGGAGCATGCCGATGAGCACAGCAAAAGGGCCGAGCAGCGCAGAGGACGCGAACGTGCTCCTGAAGCCGTACGGATGTGGCCCCATCGCCTTCACCGGAACGGACAATGCGCTGTACGAGCGGCACCTCTTCTTCGACAGCGTCATCGATCCGGCCGCTGCCGGCCCGCGAGAGCGTTACGAAGCCATCGCCCGCTCGGTACGCGACGTCCTTTCGCAGCGATGGGTTCGCACCGAGAACACCTACGAGCGGGCGAATCCCAAGCGCGTGTATTACCTGTCGCTCGAATTCCTCATCGGTCGATCGCTGGCCAACAACATCACCAACCTCCTGCTCGCGCCACTCGCCAAGCAGCTCGTCCGGCAGAAGAACCTCGACTGGATCGGTTTCCTCGAGGACGAGCCCGACGCCGGTCTCGGCAATGGCGGCCTCGGGCGTCTGGCGGCGTGCTTCCTCGACTCGATGGCGACCATGCAGCTGCCGGCGATGGGCTACGGCCTCCGCTACGAGTACGGCATCTTCCGGCAGGTCATCCAGAACGGCTGGCAGATCGAGCAGCCGGACAACTGGCTTCGCCTTCCGGATCCCTGGGAGGTCGCTCGGTATCAGGACCGGGTCGAGGTGAAGCTGGGCTGCTCGTTCGAGGCGCGCGGCGGCACTCTGCAACCCGTGCCCGGCCAGCCGACCACGCTGATCGGCATCCCCTTCGATCGCCCCATCGTCGGTTACGGCGGGAAGACGATCAACACCCTGCGCCTCTGGGCTGCAACCGTGGCGGACGCCTTCGATTTCCAGGTGTTCAGTCACGGCGAGTTCGTGGGCGCGGTGGCCGAGCGGCTCGGCGCCGAGTCCCTCACCCGCGTGCTCTACCCGGACGACTCGACGAGCATGGGACAGGGGTTGCGATTCGCCCAGGAGTACTTCCTCGTCGCCTGCTCGCTCGCCGACCTGGTGCGCAGGTTCCGGCGGCACAACGACGACTGGACCCTGCTGCCCGAGAAGGCCGCGATCCAGCTGAACGACACCCACCCTTCCCTCGCCGTGCCCGAGCTGATGCGGATCCTTCTCGACGAAGCACGCCTGGGCTGGGACACCGCCTGGGACCTGACCCGGCGCACCCTGGCGTACACGAACCATACCCTGCTCCCCGAGGCGCTGGAAAAGTGGCCCACGGAGTGGCTCGAGCTGTTGATCCCCCGCCACCTGGAGATCATCCGCGAGATCGACCGCCGGCTGCTCGACGGGGTGCGGAGCCGCTTCCCAGCCGACCAGGGCCGTGTCGCGCGGGTGAGCCTGTTCGAGGAGGGTCCGACGCCACGGGTGCGGATGGCCAATCTGGCCATCGTCGGATCGCACAGCACCAACGGCGTCGCGGCCATCCATTCCCAGCTGCTGCGCACGGTGACGGTCAAGGACCTGGCCGAGATGTTCCCGGAACGCTTCAACAACAAGACCAACGGTGTCACGCCTCGGCGGTGGTTCCTGCTGGCCAACCCTCCGCTGGCCGGCGCGATCACCGAGGCGATCGGCGACGGGTGGATCACCGACCTCGGCCAGCTCGCGAGACTCGCGCCGCTGGCCGACGACCCGGGCTTCCGGGAGAGCTTTCGCCGGGCCAAGCGGGAGGCCAAGTCACGGTTCGCCAGCTGGATCGCGACGACGCTCGGTCAGAAGGTGGACCCGGAGACCCTCTTCGACAGCCAGGTCAAGCGCATCCACGAGTACAAGCGACAGCTCCTCAACGTGCTGCGGATCGTCGTGCTCTACGATCGGCTCCGGGCGAACCCGAAGCTGGAAATGACCCCGCGCACCTTCTTCTTCGCCGGCAAGGCGGCGCCCGCGTACCGGCTGGCCAAGCTCGTCATCAAGCTCATCAACAACGTGGCGGGGACCATCGACGGGGATCCCGCGATGCGCGGGCGGCTCAAGGTCGTCTTCCTGCCCGATTACTGCGTGTCGCAGGCCGAGCGGGTCATCCCGGCCTCTGAGGTCTCCAACCAGATCTCGACCGCTGGCTACGAGGCCAGTGGTACGAGCAACATGAAGTTCATGATGAACGGTGCCCTGACCATCGGCACCCGGGACGGCGCGACGATCGAGATGGCAGAGGAGGTCGGCGAGGAGAACTTCTTCCTCTTCGGCCTGACCGCGGAGCAGGTCGCCAGCAGCCGGGGCTGGTACAACCCCTCCTGGCACTACGACCACGAGGCCGAGACCCGCGCGGCCCTGGACCTCATCTTCTCGGATCACTTCAGCCGGAACGAGCCGGGAGTCTTCGCCCCGCTGCGCGCCAGCCTGCTGACCGGTGGCGACCGCTACATGCACCTCGCCGATCTCAGGGCGTACCTCGACGCCGACCGGCGGCTCTGCGAGCTCTACGGCGATTCCAGCGCCTGGACCCGCAAGGCGATCCTGAACGTGGCCGGCTCGGGAAAGTTCTCCAGCGACCGCACGATCGCCGAGTACGCGGCGGACATCTGGGGGGCGAAGCCATGTCCGGTGGAGTAGCGGAGGCGCCGACGCGGGTGACGATCTCGCCGCTGGCCGGCAAAACGGCGCCGGCGACTCTCCTGATCGACCCCGCGCGCCTCGAGCGAGAGTATCACGATCGCAGACCCGATCCGGACGATCCGCGGCAGCTGGTGAGCTTCGGGACCAGCGGCCACCGGGGATCGCCGCTCCAGGGCTCGTTCAACGAGGCTCACATCCTCGCCATCACCCAGGCCATCTGCGATCACCGCCGCGCGCAGGGAATCGATGGACCGCTCTTCATGGGCAAGGACACCCATGGCGTGTCGGGGCCGGCTCAGCGCACGGCGCTCGAGGTCCTCGCGGCCAACGGTGTCGAGACGATCATCCAGCGGGACGACGGCGTCACGCCCACCCCTGTCATCTCCCGAGGGATCCTCGTCTACAACCGCGGCCGCACCACCGGCCTCGGGGACGGCATCGTGGTCACACCGTCCCACAATCCGCCGGAGGACGGTGGATTCAAGTACGACCCGCCGACCGGCGGGCCGGCCGATACCTTCGCCACCGACTGGATCCAGAGCCGGGCGAACGACCTGCTGCGAGCGGGCAACAGCGGCGTGAAGCGGCGAGCGCTGGAGGCCGCAATGAGCGCGGCAACGACGCACCAGGCCGATCTCGCCCTCCCCTACGTGGAGGATCTGCGCAACGTCGTCGACATGGAAGCCATCCGCGGCGCGCGTCTGAAGCTCGGCGTCGACCCGCTCGGCGGAGCGTCCAATCCGTACTGGGAGCGAATCAACGCCCTGTATGGGACGGAGATCGTCGTCGTCAATCCGGTGATCGATCCGACGTTCTCGTTCATGACCGTCGATCACGACGGCAGGATCCGGATGGACTGCTCGAGTCCGTACGCCATGGCGCGGCTGGTCGGCCTCAAGGATCGGTTCCGCGTCGCCTTTGCCAACGATACCGACGCGGACCGGCACGGCATCGTCACGCCCTCGGTGGGGTTGCTGAACCCGAACCACTACCTGGCCGTCGCCATTCAGTATCTGCTCCAGTCCCGGGACCGCTGGCCCGCCACCGTGGCGGTGGGCAAGACCCTGGTCAGCAGCAGCATGATCGACCGCGTGTTGCAGAAGCTCGGGCGCCGGCTCCTCGAGGTGCCCGTCGGCTTCAAGTGGTTCGTGCCGGGGCTGCTCGACGGCTCCTGCTGCTTCGGCGGCGAGGAGAGCGCCGGAGCCAGCTTCCTGCGCCGGGACGGAACCGTGTGGACCACCGACAAGGACGGGATGATCATGGGCCTGCTCGCGGCGGAGATGACCGCTCGCACCGGCGACGACCCGGGGGAGAGCTACCGGGAGCTGACAAGGGAGCTGGGCGCGACCTACTACACGCGCATCGATGCCCCTGCCACTCCGGAGCAGAAGGCGAGGCTCCGGAAGCTGTCGCCCGACGCCATCCGGGCTTCGGAGATTGCCGGAGCGCCGATCACTGCCAAGCTCACGCGGGCTCCGGGTGACGACGCTCCCATCGGCGGGCTGAAGGTCACCGCGGCCAACGGGTGGTTCGCGGCGCGGCCATCGGGCACGGAGAACATCTACAAGCTCTATGCCGAGAGCTACGAGAGTCCTGCCCACCTCGACAGACTGGTTGCCGCGGCCCAGGCGATCGTGGATCAGGCGCTGGGCGCCCCCTGATCGCCAGCATCCGGCACCAGCCTCAAGAGCGCGCCCTCGCCGGCGGGCCTCGGTCTCGAGCGAGCATCGATGGGCATGAACAGGATGGCGATCGAACGCGGCATGACCCGATAGTGAGTCCCCGGCACCAGGGGAGCCGAGGCCGAGAGGTCCACGATGTCCTCGGGGGATTCCAGTGCCGTGTCCACCCAGCGCCGCCACCCCGCAGAAGCGTCGTCCGGCCGGGGAGGCAGCTCGAAGTCCAGCGCCTCCCAATAGGCGTTGAACATCATGTGCAACCAGAAGGGAAGGTGGCCTGGACCGGAGCGAACGGTGCACGCGAAGCTGTGCGAATTGTCGCCCCAGTCGGGCTGGCCGAGCCGGATGCCGTGCCAGTCGAACCGTGCCCGGCGCAGCAGCTCGGTGAGGCTCAGTCCGTAGTCCTCGCGCCTCTCGATCCGTTCCCTCCACCGCAGCCGGGCGGCGATGGCCATTCGCACGAACCGATGGAGGTCCGGATGCCGATCGAGGAGCCCCCAGTCGAGCCAGCTGATCTCGTTGTCTTGGCAGTACGCATTGTTGTTGCCTCGCTGGGTCCGGCGCATCTCGTCGCCCATCAGCAGCATCGGGGTCCCCATCGAGACCAGCATCGAGACGAGAAAGTTCTTCACCTGCCGCCGGCGCAGGCTCTCGACCTCGGGATCCTCGATCGCCCCCTCGACTCCGCAATTCCAGGACCGATTGTCGTCAGTCCCGTCCCGGTTCCCTTCCCCGTTCGCCTCGTTGTGCTTGTCGTTGTACGAGACCAGATCGTTCAGGGTGAATCCATCGTGGCAGGTCACCAAGTTGACGCTCTGCTCGGGTTCCCTTTCTTCGTGCCCGAAGATGTCGGGGCTGCCGAGCATTCGCTGCGGAAGCTTCTGCACGGTGCCCCTGTCTCCTCTCAGGAAGCCGCGGACATCGTCGCGGAAGGCCCCGTTCCATTCCATCCAGCTGTCGCCCGCGAAGCTCCCGACCTGGTAGAGACCGGCGGCGTCCCAGGCCTCCGCGATCAGCTTGGTGCCAGCGAGCACCGGATCCGACTCGATGTCCCACAGAGTCGGGGGCTTCTCCAGCGGGTGGCCTGATTCGTCGCGGGCCAGGATGGCTGCGAGGTCGAAGCGGAAGCCATCGACATGCATCTCCCTCACCCAGTACCGGAGGCTGTCGAGGATCATGCGGCGCACGATCGACTGATTCGTGTTCAGCGTATTGCCGGTGCCGCTGTAGTTGGCGTACCGAGCGCGATCCTCCTCGAGGAGGTAGTACACCTCGTTCGCCAGGCCGCGGAAGCAGAGGGTGGGTCCCGCGGCATTCCCCTCCGCGGTGTGGTTGTAGACGACGTCGAGGATGACCTCGATACCGGCGCGGTGGAGCGCCTTCACCAGGTCCCGGAACTCGTCGATGGGGCCGAGAGGGTCCTTCCGCGAGCTGTAGCCCACGTGGGGAGCGAAGAAGGAAACGGGGGAATATCCCCAGTCATTGACCAGCCCCGGGGGGCAATCCTGGCGGTCGAACTGGAAGACCGGAAGCAGCTCCACGGCGGTGATGCCGAGCTTGCGGAGGTAGGGGATCTTCTCGATCATCCCGGCATACGTCCCTCGCCGCTCGGCAGCGACTCCCGAGCTGGGATGGCGGGTGAAGCCGCCAACGTGCATCTCGTAGATCACGGTCGAGGCCAGGCTCCGATGCAGCGGCGCGTCGCCCTCCCAGTCGTAGGCACTGGTGTCCACCACCGCGCTCTTCATGGCCAGCGCATCGGGCGCCCCGTATCGCCCTGCCAGGGGACGGGAATACGCCTCGGGGACGACGACCGCACGCCCGTACGGGTCGAGCAGAGCCTTGCTCGGATCGAATCGGAGGCCATGCTCGGGTAGGTAGGGACCGAAGGCGCGATAGGCGTAGAGCTGTCCGGGACGGACCGCCGGAACGAAGACGTGCCAGTAGTGGTAGGTGCGGTGGTTGCGAGGATCGAGCTCGATCACGCGGCTGGGCTGCGCCTGGTCGACGTCATCGAACAGGAGGAGATCCATCCGGGTGGCCTGGCGCGAGAAGACGCTGAAGTTGACCCCGGCGGGGGAGACGGTGGCCCCGAGAGGAAAGCTCGTACCGTGCCGCGTGGTCGCTGCAGTCCTCTCCCCTCCCCGGCTGAGGTAGGGGATCACCGACCGCTGCCGCCGGTCGCGGGAAGCGGCGGCGGGCCCTTGGGCACACAGGCCGCCGGTTCACCGGGCGGCCCGCTCCGGCAGATGCCGGCGAGAGGCTCTCCTCGAGGGCCGGCAACGCCGCAGGCCTCACCATCCTGCTGACCCTTGCAGGCCTCGAGCGCCTCGGGGGGAGGCCCCAAGCGCGGCGGCGGTTCGGGGTCGCAGGCGGCGGTCCGGCCGGGCACCTGCCGGCAGCCTCCGGTGACGCTCCGGCCGCCCTGGTGCTGCGTGGGACAGGACGCCCCGGACTCGCGACCCGCGCAGGCAACCACCGCCTCCTGGGAGGAGGAAGGCGGCACGGACTGCTGGGCGAGTGCGAGCGGGGCGGTGAGGAGTGAGAGGGAAAAGCAGAGCGAGGCAGCGCGAGGGGTCATCGAAGAGCAGTCGTTGCGCCCAGGCAAATTGTTTCGCCCCCACCCCTCAGGACGGAGAAGAAACTTCTAGGGGGCCTGGTCCGCGGATTCCGGTCGTCGCAGCCCGACCACCTGTGCGCCCGACGCCTCCTGAACGTGAACCCAGAGGGGTCCCTGACCAGGCCTGCCGGTGGACAACTCCACGATCCGCTGGCCGGGAGGCAGCGTCGGGAGCACGGTGCACAGCTCGCCGTCGCTCCGGCGCTGGACCGAGAGGTCGCCGAAGCTCGTCGACGAAAACCAGATCCGGGCGGAGAAGGCGGGGGCGGTGGGTACGCCGGTCTCTGCGGCCCGGTCGCGGACACAGAGGGCGTGGTCCTGGACCCGCGCGTCGGTGAGCGAGGAGAGCCGCAGGAGGTATCGCTGGAGGATCCGGTCGCGTCTGCCCCGGAGGATGCGCGCCAGTTCGCTCCGGGCCACGGGGCTGGTGAGGCGCGCCTCGCGGACCACGGCTGAGATGGTCTCGTCGTCGAAGCGGGCGATGATCCGCGCCATCCAGGCGCCGTCCTCCTCCACCATGTTGGAGAACGCGGGATTGGGGTAGCCCACCTTCCAGTCCTCGGCGACGAACTCCTCGTCGTTGAAGTAACCGAAGATCCTCCCGGCCGGCCCGTAGTGAGCGCGCTCCCAGGGGCGCTCCAGCGCGCCGAAGGTGAAGAAGTCGGTCGCGATCGCCCCGAAGTCGATGTAGTAAGTGTAACCGACGCGGCGGGAGAGCCTGTCCATCCTGCCATCGGTGTCGTTCCCGATCTGGATCAGGCCGCCGAGTGTATCTCCCCAGTCGAGCATGTAATGCTCGACGTGGCCCCGTCCGCCCCCGTCATCGGCCCAGAGCGCCAGCGTGTTCATCGAGCGCGCGTCGTGATGGCTGATCCAGGCGGCGAGGAGCCGCGAGGCGCGGAGCTCTCGGCGGTCCTCGTGCGGGACCACGTCGTTCGGGTCGTCTCCGCGGACGCCCTCGTAGAGCCAGGGCCCGATCGGCTTCCCTGGCAGGAACTCGCTGGCCATGCTCCGCAGACTGCCATCCTGCTCCCGGGGGAGGTCCTTGAGCATCACCTCGATGCTCTCAGGGGTGAGCGGCTTCCCGTCCGAGCCTGAGATCGGCTTTTCGGGGAGCTGAAGCTCGGCGGGGCGGAAGTACACCACGCGGTTGCACGGAGCCTGGAATCCGGCCGCGAAGTAGAGCCGGCTCCCGACCACGTCCGCCGCCGATGCCCGTTCCCACTGGCTCTTGTTGTCGAACTTCAGGAGATACCTGCCCCCGGATCGGGTCGTGATCTGGAATCCCGGGTTGTCGCCATCGGCCTTCGCCCCCACGACCTTCCAGGGCAGGTCCGCCTCGGGCGATGGTCGCGAGCAAGCGCCGCGGGCGATCTCCTCCGATGTCATTCGCTGACGCGAAAGACGATTCACGAACCAGCTCGAATCCGGGACCTCGTCCAGGGCGTTCACGTTCACGGCCGCGCGCGAGGTCTCGAGCAGAAACATGTGGGAGACCGGCCGGAAGAGGATGTGGTCGGCACCGTCCCAATACTTCGGGATGTACGAGGTCTCCGGGGGACGCTGGAACGGCCGGCGGTCATCGTCTGCCCAGACGGCAGGTGCGGCCTTGAACTGGCGCGGACCGGAGGCGCAGCCCGTGAGGATCCCCCACATGAGGAGTACCCACACGCCGACGGCCACCAGCGCGATGCGGGTGAGATCCTTAGATTCCATAGGTGACCCCGAGTGCGAAGCGGAAGGAATTGATGCTGAAGCCCCTGGAGAACGGCTCGCTCCCCATTCCGAAGACCATCTGGAAGCTGCTCCGTCCGAAGGAGGGCTGGGTCCGGAGGCCGACCTCGAACGATCCCCGGAGCGCGTCCCAGCGAAAGTTACTCAGGTGCTTGTCGAACACGTTCCCGAAGCCGACGGCCACGACTCCGTCCAGGTAATCGAACACCGGCCATCGCCAGGAGAGCTGCGCCGCGGCGGCGCTCCGGTCCCGGATCCGACCGGCCAGGAACCCGGCAAAGGGCTCGGTCCCCCCGACCACGACGAGCTCGTCGAACGGGACCGGCTGGTCGCCCATGGGGTCGGAGAAGGCAGTGAACACGCCGAGGCTGAGCACCCGGCCCTTGCCGGTCACGTCCCAGGAACCCTCGACGTGCGCGCCGTAGTGGATCCAGGAGCGATCGAAACCCTGGGTGGTGTCCACGGCGGGTGCGACCGCGACTCCGATCCGGACTCCGCTGCGGTTGGTGTCCCCGGTCGACCGGGTATCGAGCACCGCCCGCAGTCCAACCTCAGCCGCGGTGGTGTTCTGACCGTAGCCGGGGGGAGGCGCCAGCTCGCCGCGCGCGACCCGCTCGGCAACGGTGGGGTCGCCGCAGCAGTTGTAGTCGCGGAACACCGTGCGGTACACGCGGCCGTGGCTCTCCAGCCGGAGCGCGCCCATCTGGTGCATGTAGGTCAGCCGCCCCTCGATCTGGTCGGTGCCGTAGCGGGAGCGGAAGTCGTCCGAGGTGTCCCCCCCGATGCCGAAGTAGACGTTGTCCGGGCGGCGTTGCCAGTGAGCCTGGAGCGCGACCCAGTCGCCCCCGGAGAACGTGTACCGATCCCCGAGCGCCACCCGGACCCAGTCCGAGCCGCCCCAGGCGACGTCCGCGGTGAAGGTGTTCCTGGCGACGAACGTGTCGTCCCAGAAGAAGTGGGCCCCGATGGTCGGCCGGAACCCGGTGTTGAAGGAGAACGTCGGCAAGATCCCGCCGCGGTGGTTGGGGCCGAAGGCGAAGAAGTCGTAGAGGGACCCGGCCCAGTTGTTCTTCTCCGCGACGGTGCTGACCCCACCCACCGGGGCACGCAGCGCGTACTCGGTGACCAGATAGGCCGGAAGGAGGATGACCCGGGGCACCCAGATGAGGACGTCACCCGCCGAGGTCGGCTCGGAGTCGAGCCGACGGTAGTCCGGGACGTCACGGCGGGGCGGAAGCTCCGCGGGCGGGGCCGCCGAGCCGGATGCGGAGGTCGCCGCGTCCGAGGGTGGCGGTGCCGGCTGATAGGGCGCGGACCTCGGCTCCGAGGACGGAGGCGTGGGCTCCGGCTTGTCCTGGGCACCGAGAACGGGCACTGCCCATCCGATCGACACGAGGAGAAGGAGAGCTCTCCCCAGCCTTACCCCGGCCACATCGGCCCGCGGCACCGGGGCCACGCGGAGGGTTCTGGCGACTTTCATTGTTTGCAGGAGGCTCACGATTGATTGTTCGGTTGCGCCCGGGGCCGCGGTGTTTCCGGACCACTGCCAGGTCACCGCCGCGAGCGGCTCGTTCCACGGGTCCGGGCCGCTGCCGTGAAACACGGGCCGCCCTCGCCAACCTCTTGGGTGTGCTGAAGAAATACTCCGACTGCGAGCGGGTCACCCAATTCTCCGAGCGAGGCTGGAGCGAGAGTTCCACTTCGCCCCGCGGCGGAAGGGCGAGCCCCTCGCCGTGAGCATCCGGCAACCGCGCCTTGCCCGAACCCGGCTCCCCGAGCGCAGCGGCGAAGCTGCGTCCCCCGCGCACGCTCTTCGCCGATCTCGAAGCTGGAAACAAATAGAGAGTCACCAGCGCCTCTTCCCTGGACCGCGTCTGCCACCTCGGGGGCGTGTTCGTCGAAGCGGCATCCCGCGGAGAGACGATGGACCAGACCGCCACCCACGACGTGTTGATCCTCGGCGCCGGACTGGCCGGCCTTCGGGCCGCGGTCTGCTGATGAGCCTGGTGAACGTCGTGCTCTGGCTCGGGGTGGGGCTCGTCTGGTGGAAGCTCCTCGGACTCTGGTGAGCAGGAGGAACAAGCCATGAGCGACAACACCACCAGACCGGTCCTCGAGGGCCACCGGGTCCTCGTGGTCGGCATCGCCAACGATCAATCCATCGCCTACGGTTGCGCCAGGGCCTTCCGACAACTGGGGGCGGAACTGGCGGTCACCTGGCTCAACGAGAAGGCCCGGTCCCACGTCGAGCCCCTCGCCACCGAGCTGGGAGCGACCCTCACCGCCCCGCTGGACGTCAGCGTCCCCGGCCAGCTGGAGGCGGTGTTCGACCTCATCCGAGCCCGCTGGGGAAAGCTGGACAGCCTGGTCCACTCCATCGCCTTCGCGCCCAAGGAGGACCTTCAGGGAGGGCTCCTCGACTGCTCCGCCGCGGGATTCGGCCGGGCGATGGACGTCTCCTGCCACTCCTTCGTCCGGATGGCGAAGCTCGCCGCACCGCTGATGAAGGACGGCGGGACCATGTTCGCCATGAGCTACTACGGGGCCAACCGGGTGGTGCCCAACTACAACGTGATGGGCCCGGTGAAGGCCGCGCTCGAGGCCTCCTGCCGGTACCTCGCCTACGAGCTGGGACCGCGCGG
This sequence comes from Myxococcaceae bacterium, assembly GCA_035519675.1. Taxonomy (GTDB): domain Bacteria; phylum Myxococcota; class Myxococcia; order Myxococcales; family Myxococcaceae; genus RPRB01. The sequence goes on along the minus strand of DATIWB010000099.1, from coordinate 186,868 downwards.
CATCCGCGTCCACGCCATCTCACCGGGCCCCCTCAAGACCCGCGCCGCGTCGGGCCTGAAGAACTTCGAGCTGCTCCTGAACGAGGCCGCGCAGAAGGCTCCCCTGGGCGAGCTGGTCGACATCATGGACGTGGGGTTCTCCTGCGCTTATCTGGCCACGCCGCTCGCCCGGCGAATCACCGGCGGTACGGTGTACGTGGACGGGGGGACGAACATCGTCGCCTGAGCTTCGAGGAGAGCCCGGGGGGGCACCGGAGGGGTCGGTTTCGGGGCGGCGGGGTACAACGCTGCGCGTCGCTTGCTCTTGGACCTCGGGCGAGCCCGAGCGCCTGGTAACATCGCCGCCTCCGAAGGCGACAGAACATTCCAGGAGGGTTCCCATGCGTCGACCCGCGCTGTGCCTGGTGCTGCTGGCTGGCTGTGCTCACACGCCCGTGGAGTCCACGGTGCCGAGCTGGAAGTTGCTCAGCGCCACGCCGGACATCACCGAGATCCAGTTCCAGACGACCGACACCCTGAACCGGGCGACGGTGACCGACTCCGGCGCGCGGGGCCCCTTCGTCGACCTGAAGCGCGCCGCGGGGAGGATCCAGGGGACCATCCGGGTGGACCTGCCAGTGGATCTCCAGGCGAAGGGAAGCCAGATCACCGGCCGCTACGCCGGCGACAACTATGATCTCACCCTGATGCCGGATGGCGACGAGACCCGGGCGACGGGCCTGGTCCGCGGGCAGCCGTCGACCGTCTGGCTGAGCCCGCAGAAGATCCGCGGCACGGTCGGGGAGTGCCGGCTCGATCTGGTCTGGGGGGCCGGGCGGTACACCGGGCTGCGGACCTGCGGGCCCATGGCCAACGAGACCGTGAGCCTGCTCGTCCCCGCGGCGCTCGCGAGCTGGAGCGATCCCGAGGCGGCCGCGCTGCTCACCCTGATGGTGCCCCGCCAGTGAGTGCCTGCGGCGTCGCCTCCAGCCGGTGATTACGATGCGCCCCAGATCGGGGATGGCCCGAGCCAGGCGCGGCACTCAGCGCAGGAACGTCTCGGCGGTGTCGGCTGGAAGCTTCATCTGGGTCGCCGACCGCGGATCGGGATTGAACTTCCCGAAGACGTTCGGGGCCTTCTTGAAATACTCCTCCAGCGCCTGGATGCGATGGACGTTGTTCGGGTGGTCGGCCAGCAGCTCGGGAGCCTGTCCAACCTGTGCGTCCTGGAAGTCCTTGAACAGCCACACCAGCCCCCAGGGATTCAGACCCGCCGCCGCGCAGATGTCCGCCCCGGTGAGGTCCGCGCGTGATTCGACCTCTCGCGAGTAGCCGAGGGAGTTGAGCTTTCCCAGAAGCGCGAGGGCCAGGAGATGCGCGCGGGTCGGGCCGAGCAGGACCACGGCCCCCAGGCTCTTGAGCAGCAGCTGCTCGCGCTTCTCCATCAGGGTCACCGTGTCGTGATGGATGGTATGCGCCACCTCGTGGCACAGCGTTCCGGCGAGCTCCTCGCGATTCTTGACGAAGAAGAGCAGCGCATCCCCCACGTAGACGTTCCCGCCCGGGGTGGAGAAGGCGTTCGGCTGGGCCATGTGGACCAGGTAGAAGCGGAACGGATGTTCGTAGCGCGGCTGGGCGACGCGGACGATCTGCGCCTCGAGCGGCTTCAGCGTGTCGTAGAGGGGCGAGCCGGCGACGATCATCCCCTTGGCCTTCAGCTCGTCGAAGACCTCCTGCCCGAGCTGGACCTCCACATCCGTCGACTGCTGCTGCTCCGAAGCCGCCGCCCTGCCGGCCAGCGGAAGCCCGCTGACGACCAGCGGGGCGGCGAGGAGGGCCACGGTCAAGGAGACCGTGGCCCTGTGACCTGCACTTCTCACGCAGGTGCCTTCGTCAGCCGTCCCACGTCCCCCGCGCCGCGCCGGACCTGCGCGGCGACGATGGTCCGGGAGATCCCCGTCACCAGCACCGAGGCGCCCACCAGCGTCCCCACCGCCCACGCCGTGCTCGACGGCCACTTGGCGATGATGAGGATGCCAGCGGCGAGGTTGGCGAGGGAGTCGACGACCAGCCAGCCCCAGCCGTTCAGCGGCCGGACCTGGAAGGCGGCGACCATCGCCAGGATCCCCCGCAGGACCAGCATGCACCCGACGAAGAGCGTCAGGCTCGCGGCCCCGGCGAACGGATTCACGATGAGCACGATCCCGGTGAAGCCGTAGAGCACCGCCATGAGCAGCCGGAGGAAGAACGTCCCCGGCGTCTGGGAGGCGAAGGCAAGGCCGATCTCCACCACGCCGACGAGCGTGAGGATGGAGCCGACGAACAGTGTCGTCGCGGTGGCGGTGGCGAAGGGGTACATCAGCAGGACGATCCCCAGCGCGATGGTCAGCAGTCCCATGAACACCGCCCATCCGGAGCGGTGCTTGACCTCATCGAGAATGGGTCGTTGTCCACTTGTCGTCGTGGTCATGGCGTTTCCCTCCCGGTCACGGGGCTCTCGCCTGGGCGATGGCGGCCTTCACCTTGGCGCGGTCCGCCTTGGCCTGGGCGGCCCGCTTTGCCGCCTCGCGCCCTTCCTTCGCCTTCTGGATCCGGGCCTGGAGCTTGGAGTCCAGCTTGTTGATGCGGTCCAGGAGCTTGGCCTTCATCTCGGCGCTGGCCTGCGCCCGCTCCGCCTTGTATTGCGCGATGTCCGCCTTGATCGCCGCGGCGTCCTCGTCGTTGGCGATGTCCCGGATCTCGGAGAACGACCGCCGGTAGACGGTGCCCCCGAGCTTCTCCATCCGGAGATCGACCGGGGTGGTCCACTCCTCGTCGACCTCCGCCACCACGGCTGCCTTCCCCGGCGAGAGCCCCTTGCGGACATCGTCGATGAAGTCGTTACCGATGCGCAGCTGGTCGATGTCCACGATCGACCCCACCGTCGCCCCGCTCAGGCCGCCGATCGCCGCGCCGGTCGCCGCCGCGCCTGCCGCGGCGCCCGCCGCCGCGCCTGCCGGTCCAGCCAGCAAGCCGATCATCACTCCCAGTGAGGTGCCGAGCAGCGTCCCCAGCGGGGCGGAGTCCTCCTGCTTCACTGCAGCCGTTCCGTCGCTGCCTTTTGCCACCACCGCGGAGGCGTAGACGAACACGCTTCCCTCCGCATCGAGTTGCAGGAGCGCCTTCCTGCCCTCATAAGCCTTCTTCTCGTCGTCGAAGACGACCACCAGCATGCGATCCATCGAGGTCCTCCTGCGCGGACGGAGCACCGTCTCGCGCCGTTGGCGAGCTCAGCCGGATGCGTCTGCGCGGCTCTGACCCGGAGCGACAGGTGCAAGCGGAGGGTTCGCAGGGTGGGAGCAATCACGAATCATGCCCACAGGGCATGCGTGGCATCTTGCTGGAAAGCACAGATGTTGCGGGCGGTTAGGGCTGCACGGAATGCAGAAGATTCACCCACGCGCGCAAGCACTGCGCGGCCCGCGGTCAGATCGAGAGGACGCCGGGCCAGCGCCGCATCCACTGGCGGCGGCTGGCGAATTGCTGCCACGCGGGATCGCTCCGATCCACGCGGTCCGAGCGGGCGATGAGCGCCTCGATGCGGGCCTCCAGAGCCCTGGTGACCGGGGGATCCTCCACCAGCAGGAGGAGCTCGCTCTCCCAGTAGCCGGCGGTGATGTCCAGGTTGGCGCTCCCGACCGCGCAGACCCGGCCGTCGGCGCTCATCACCTTGGCGTGCACGTGCGAGCGCACTGCACCGAGGCCCTCGGTCCATCCAGGCTGTGGGGGAACGGAGAAGCGATAGCCCTCCCCGCCTGCGGCGATCAGCGCGTCCATCCGCGAATGCACCAGCTGTGTCGCCGCGGTTCGCGCGCTGGCAAAGGGGCCCTCGAACGGTGTGGCGCCGTGGGTGGGCGTCAGGTGGCCGAAGAGAGTGCAGACCCGGACTCCTCGGCGGCGCGCACGCAAGAGCGCATGCTGGATCTCCAGGATCAGCGGGAACCCGTTCACGGCGTAGAGGTGGGATTGCGCGGTCTCGATGAGCGCCAGGTAGGCCTCGAGGGTCGCGGCGTCCTGCAACCCATGGTGGACGACGACCCGGAGCTTGGTCTCCCCGACCGGCGGGCGGTCGGCGATCGCGAATGCCGCGCCTCCCGCCTCGGTCCAGGCCTCGAGAAAGGAGCGGTCCAGCGCGGTGACGGCCGGGCCCTCGACCCGCGCGCCGGCGTCGAGCCACGGCACCTGGCGCCACGGTGACTCGGGCGTGAGCCGCACCTCCTCGAACCCGGTGTAGTACTCGTGCGAGAGGTTGCGCCCGCCGACGAGGCCGGTGGCGCCATCGGCGATGGCGATCTTGCGGTGGTCCCGCTGTTTCAGGTCCTCGAGCGAGGGCAGGCCCGTGACCGGCCGCGACACGCGGACCTCGACCCCGGGACGTTTGCCGAGGCGCTCGAGCAGCGGATTGTGCTGTCCGAGCGATCCGTGAAGCCCGTGCAACGAATCGACGAGCACGCGCACGGCGACCCCTCGGGCACCGGCCGCCGCCAGCGCTGCCTCGACCGCACTGCCGACGTCGTCGTCCACCGCCATGTACACCTGGAGGTGAAACCGCTCACGGCTGGCAGCGATGGCGTCGAGCAACCAGTGGCGCGCCCTGGCGTTGTCGAGCTCGAGCTCGACCCGGTTGCCGGTGATGAGTGAAGCGCCGGTCGTCGCCTCGAGGCGAGCGCCGACGGACACGGTCCTGTCGGGCGGGGCGTCAAGGTACCAGCGGGTGGCGGCGGCCTCGGTCGCCGTCACCGCCCTGAACCCGATGGTCCGCGGCGAGCGTCTGCCACCGTGGACGATGCCCACCACCGGGAACCCGGCGCAGCGCATTCGAGCCCCCACGCGCGCGAGACGTACCGGATCCAGGGTTTCACCCACGTCGAGCGCCTCCCCTTCGTCCAGGACGGTGCTGGCGTCGGCGACCACCGGACGGAGCCCGGCGGCCAGCAAACGGGCGCGAATGGCCTTGCAGCTCTGGGTGGCGCGAAGTCGCACCGCGAGCAGGTCGGCGGCGTCTGCCGGGACTCCGGCAAGAAGGAACAGCTCCCGGTCGGCGAGGCCGGCGTCGAGGAGCAGCAACGGCCGGGAGCCGGGCCGGATGATCCCGACCTGCACCTCGACCGGGGCGAGCGGACCGGGATCGGCGTCCTCCGGGACCCGGCAGACGCCGAGGGAAGGGACCTCGAGGCCGGCGGGCAGCTCACCCTCGCCGTGGCTGGTGGTGATGACCGCCACCACGCGGCCGCCGGAGACGAACCCCACCCGCTGGTCGGGGATGGGATCGCGGCGGCCCACCCCGGAGGCATAGTCGACGCGCACACGGAGCGCGCCGGCTTCCTGCACGAGATCAGGCACATCGATCGCCCGCCGCAGCACGGTCGGGGCCACCTCCATCGGCGGAAGGATGAGGGGCGGAGCTGGCCAGGCAGCCAGGGGCAGCAGGGCGCCGGGGAACCGCGCCAGCACCAGCAGGTCGATGGGGCTCTGAGCTGCCTCTCTGCCCAGCAGGGAGCTCAGCCCTCCAGCGAGCGGCACCGGATCCACCCGTGCGGTGATGCCCGCCATGTCCGGTGCGGCGGAGAGCTGGCCGAGGGCTTCGGGCCTGCGCAGCATGACCCGGGCGTGCAGCGCGGGATTGCCATGAGCGCGCAGGAACGAGGCGACGGCGGCGCGCTCGCGGTTGCCCGGCGCGAAGCACAACAGCTCGGTGACCGGGCGATCCATGGTGGGGGCGTCAGCAGTCCACAGCACGGCGAGGGGATGGCGCTTCCGCACCTCGGCCAGGACGGAAAGACCGCTCAGCGGGAGCGGGCCAGCGGCGAGCAGGTCGATGTCCGACGCCGCCGCCAGCTCCACCACCTCGTCGGTGGCGAGCCGGTGCGCCAGCTTCAGCTCCACCCGCTCCCCCGCCCCGGCGGTCGAGGCGCGCAGGCTCTCCAGCGCCGCGTGCGAGGCCTGGTTCAGCTCGCCGGGGGCCTGGTCGGCAAGCCAGGCAATCTGACGCTCGGGCAGGCGAACGACGACGACCAAGAGCTGGGCGGCAGGAGCGACGCGCCGGACCAGCGCCACCGCCGCCCGGGGATCCACCCCCAGCTCGGTGATGAAGAGGACCCGCCGGTAGTTCATACGCAGGCCGCTCGCTCGGGGATGTCGGCGCGCCGCAGGGCGGTCCCTGGCCCGTCGAGGACGTGCGCCTCGAGGGTCAGGATCCGTCCGTCGTCGCCGACCTGGTAGAGGTTGAAGCCGGCGCGGACCGAGGGATCGGGGTGGTCGAGCGCAGCCCCGCTGGCACCGACGACCTCCAGCGTGCCGGTGGCGGTGCGGATCACACAGCGCACCCGGACGTGGAGGTGGCCGAAGAGCACCAGTCCTCGCCCCAGAGGTGCGAGGGTGTCCCGCAGGGGCGCCGCGTCGACCAGGCCATCACGGAGCTGGGCGAGGCGGCTCCGGCTGTCGACTGGCGGGTGATGCACCAGGATCACCGGGGTGCGATGGGCGACCTCGCGATGAGCCAGCACTCGCGCCAGGGCCTCTCGCTGCGCATTGCCGAGGTAGCCAGCGGCGACGAAGGGGGGGCGGGGTACACCACTCGACAGGGCGATGATCGCCACCGGTCCGCGCAGCTTGACGCAGGGGAAGGGGCCGGCGGGAAGGTCGAGCGCCAGGTCCGGGAGATCGCTCCGAAGGAAGCTCCGGAAGTGATGGGGGAAGCGCCGCTCGCGGTGAATGGACGGAAGGTAGATGTCGTGGTTGCCGGGGATGACCGTGACCTCGACGGAGCGGGCAACGCCATCGAGTAGCGCACGCGCCTCCTGGTACTCGCTCTCCAGAGCGAGGTTGGTGATGTCGCCGGTCACGACGACGTGATCGGCGCCCGCAGCGGCGGCGGCGAGCACGGCCAGCAAGTACTCGCGGCGGTGCACCCGTCCGCGCCGGAGGAGAGTGTTGGCCTGGCCGGTGAGCCGCTTGTTGAAGAGCATCTTGCGCCACTCGATCTCGCTCGTCGAGAGGACGTGGGTGTCGGAAACGTGGGCAATGCGCAGCATCGGGGTGCGCTCAATCTCCGAGCGAGCTCACGTACAAGAACGGGGCCGGATGGATGCGCGGCGAGGCGTGCGTCGACGACGACGCTGACCTCCGAACCATCGAATGAGAGCCCCGACCCGCATGGCGCGAGAGGTGCGTGCAACGAGAGCCCGGAGCGCAGAAGGTTCGCGCGCGCCTGGGCGAGAAGGGCGCTGCCGGCGGCGATGCAAGGCGTGTTCCCGTGAAGGATCGAAAAGTTCCCGCGGGTACATCCATTGCAACCAAAAGAATTATTTCGGGGAGTGACCTGACATGGACCAGCACGAGCCGCCCACCTCGTCGAAGGATGGCCGGAAGGACGGGAAGGGGCAGGAGCAGCGTCAGCGCCAGTTTCGCTTCAACGTCGGCTACCTCCTGGCGGCGCTGGTCGTGATGTGGGCCTTCCAGGAGTTCGTTCTGGCTCCCCTGGCCGGGCGTGCGACCGAGATCACTTACAGTGAATTCAAGCACAAGGTCGCCGGCGGCGAGGTCGTCCAGGTGGTCGTCGGGCACGACCGCATCCAGGGAGCGCTCAAGAGCAGCACGGCCGGCGCCCAGCCAGGGGCGACGGTCCCCTTCACCACCTTCCTCGAGCCCCAGGCGGATCCCAGGCTCACCGAGGACCTCGACAAGGCTGGAGTGAAGTATTCCTTCGCCAGGCCATCGAGCCCCATCGGGGCCCTGCTCCTCTCCTGGATCCTGCCCACCGCGCTGCTCTTCGGGCTCTACTCCTTCGCCGCCCGCCGGATGGGCGCAGCAGGAGGCGGCATGGCCGGCCTCTTCGGCGTGGGCAAGAGCAAGGCCACGGTGGTCACGCCCGAGGAGGTCGGCATCACCTTCAAGGACGTCGGTGGTGCGGGTGAGGCCATCGCCGAACTGCAGGAGATCATCCAGTTTCTCCGCGAGCCCGAGCGATTCACCACGCTCGGTGGGCGCATCCCGAAGGGGGTGCTGCTCGTCGGGCCGCCTGGCACCGGAAAGACGCTGCTGGCCAAGGCGACTGCCGGCGAGGCGCGAGTCGCGTTCTTCGAGACCAGCGGCTCGGAGTTCGTGGAGATGTTCGTCGGGGTCGGCGCGGCGCGAGTCCGCGACCTCTTCGAGCAGGCGCGCAAGGTGGCTCCGGCGATCGTCTTCATCGACGAGATCGACGCGATCGGCGAGAGCCGCGGCGGGACGGTACGGATCGGGGCCAACGACGAGCGGGAGCAGACGCTCAACCAGCTTCTCGGGGAGATCGACGGCTTCAAGACCGATGCCGCCAACCCGGTGATTCTCATGGCCGCCACCAACCGGCCGGAGATCCTGGACCCGGCGCTTCTCCGCGCCGGACGCTTCGACCGCCAGATCGCCGTCGGTAACCCCGATCTGATCGGCCGGACCGAGATCCTGCGCATCCACACCAGGAAGGTCAGACTGGCCCCGGACTTCGACATCGGGCGCGCCGCTCAGATGACCCCGGGCTTCAGCGGCGCGGACCTGGCGAACGTGGTCAATGAGGCCGCCTTGCTGGCCGCGCGCCGGCACGGCGAGGCCATCACGCTCGACGATTTCCAGACCGCCCTCGAGCGCGTGGTCGCCGGGCTCGAGAAGCGGACCCGGGTCATGAACGCGAGGGAGCGCAACACGGTCGCCCACCACGAGGCCGGCCACGCCCTCGTCGCCGCGCTCGTGCCGCACGGCGATCCGGTCAGCAAGATCAGCATCGTCCCGCACACCCGGGGGGCGCTGGGCTACACGCTGCAGCTTCCGACCGAGGATCGCTTCCTCCTCACCAGCGACGAGCTGGAGGATCGCCTGGCGGTCATGATGGGCGGACGTGCCGCGGAGAAGGTGTCCTTCGACTCCATCAGTACCGGGGCCAGCGACGACATCCAGCATGCCACGGAGCTGTGCCGGCGCATGGTCACCGAGTACGGGATGAGCGACGCGCTGGGCTCGGTACGCTACGCCGGTGCGCAGTTCCAGTACCTCGGAGGGACCTCGCTCGATGGCGGCGCGATCAGCCCCCGAACGCGCGAGATCATCGACGAGGAGGTCCAGCGGATCGTCGGCGTGCAGTACCAGCGCGCGCGAGCGCTGCTGGTGAGTCGGCGCGCCGCGCTCGAGGCCCTGGCCAGCCAGCTGCTGAAGGAGGAGTCGGTGGACGGCAGCGCCGTCCAGCGGGCGCTCGAGGAGAATCCCGCGACCGCTGGCCTCGAGGAGGCTCAGGAGATCACCGCGGTGAGCTGAGCAGCGCGGGTCCAACGCCACCACGCCCCGATCTGCTCCCGGGCCGACGTCTACGGCTTCGTCCAGTCGCCGAACTCGGTCACCCGGCCTGGAGGGCGGAGCGCCGAGAGATAGTGCTGCGGTGCGTGCTCGCTGAACACGTACCGAGAGGCCTCACGCCGTCTGCCAGGCTCGAGGAAGCTGAACACGATGCGCGGGACGTTCCGCATGTTGGGGAGCTGCTCCACCGGCGCGGCCGAACGTTGCCACTCGCCGTCGAGGAATCGGTACTCCTGCCCCAAGTGGGTGAACGGCCCCCAGGTGGTCGCGGGCAGCGCGGGGATCGGGTCGTGCACCAGGACGTGGCGGAACACGTTCCGGTGCAAGGCCTCGATCCCCGGGGGCAGCGGCACGAGGACGGTCATCGGCTGGCCGAAGGTGTAGACGGCACGGACCCGCTCACCGATCGCGCGATGATGGACGTCGCTGCCGAGCTTCAGCGCGAAGAGCATCGCCATGGCTCCGCCGAGGCTGTGACCGCAGACGTAGATCGCTTCCAGCGGGTGAGGCACGGCGGTGCGGTGATCGACAAGGGACTTCCCGGCCAGCGCAGCCGTCAGCTCGTTCAAGACCGCCCACCACGTCACGCGGAGGTTGCGGTGAAAACCGCCATGTACCCGAAGCTCCGCCGTTCCATCGGCGAGGGAAAGGGTGCCCGACTCGGGAGCGACGTCGAAATCCCCCAGCCAGTTCCCGAGTATCCCCGGTTCGGTCCCTCGGTAGCAGAGGATCACCACTCGACCACACTGGCTCTGCAGAACGTACGCGGTGGAGTAGACGAACATCGCGTCCACCACCTCGGTGATCCGAACGCAGCCGTGACCCCAGAGGCCGAGCCGGGTCATCATCGTGGAGACCGTCTCGGCATCCGCGTAGGCGTACCCGGCACACGTCCCGAGTACGTGGGCCACCGTCGGATCACGCTCCAGCGGTGCCCGGACCTGCGCAGCGACGAGCGTGTCCGCGAGGGCCGGGTACACCGGGAAGGGATCGGCGCAGCCTCCACCAAGCATTCTCTCGATGCTCATCGACCGAGCCTCCCCCGAGGGCGGAGGAGCTGCCCCGCCCAGAATGGAAACGTACGCCGGGGCCTCAGGACTCCGTCGTCCGGCTGGCTGCGGACCTGGCCTCGAGGATCTCCCGCCTCGCCTGGGCGGATCGGGCAACCGCCTCCCGTCGCTTCTTCGCCCTCTCCAGGCGAGCCTGCAGCTCCCGGAGGTCCGCCCCTCGGTCCTTGAGGGCGACCGCTTGCTCCACCTCGAGCCGGGCGATCTCCGCCTCGAGCGTCACCTCGTCCTCCTCGTCGGCGATGTCCCGCACGTCTGCCGTCGAGAGCCGGAACACGGTGGCGCCCAGCTTCTCCATCCGCGCGTTGACCGGAGCCGGCGAGTCCTCGTCGACGTCGGCCACCAGGGCGAACCTGCCCGGGGCCAGTTCCCTGCGGACCCCCTCGAGGAGATCGCTCCGGATGCGTACCTGGTCCGCGTTGGCGATCATTCCCAGAGTCAGGCCGCCGGCGGCGCCCACCGCTGCGCCGACCGGTCCGCCGAGCATGCCGACCAGGGCGCCCAGCGCAGTGCCGAGGAGCACTCCCAATGGACCGGTCCCCTCCTGCTGCACCTCTGCCGTCCCGTCCGAGCGCCTGGCGACCACCGCGTACGCATGGACCAGCACCCGTCCTTCTGCGTGAAGCTGCCGCAGAGCGCTCTTTCCATCATCCGCCCTTGCTTCGTTCTCGAACACGACAACCAGGATCTGGTTCATTCCCGGGCCTCCTCCGCCGCCTTCGAGTCCCACGTTGCCGCCACCACGCGCCGGCAAGGCAGGCTCCTCGAGCCGGTGCATTGCACGTGCCCGAGGGCGAGAGCGGGGATGCAGCCAGCTTAGCTCGCGCAATTCTTGCGTGCTGCTTGCGCCGCTTCTCGCCATCACCGCCCGGGTCTTCGAGGAAGCCCGGCTGATGGCCGCCGCCAGCCGCCGGTCGAACCACTACTTCGACCAGCACGGGAACCAGGACCCGCCGTCTTGAGCCCGCGTGGATCGCTCTTGCCTCGGGCTGACACTCACTCACCAGACACTGACTCAGGACGGACGGAAACCATGAGCGGAACGATGAAGGCAGCAGTGGTCCGGAAGTTCCGGGAGCCGCTGGCGATCCAGGAGATTCCCATTCCCACCCCAGGACCCGGAGAGGTCCTGGTGAAGATCCGGTCGACAGGGGTCTGTCACACGGACCTCCACGCCGGGGACGGTGACTGGCCGGTCAAGCCGACCTTGCCCTTCGTCCCCGGTCACGAAGGGGCGGGGATCGTCGCCGCAGTCGGCCCGGGAGTGAGGACCCTCAAGGAAGGAGATCCGGTGGGCATCGCCTGGCTCCACGACGCCTGCGGCGAGTGCGAGTTCTGCATCACGGGCTGGGAGACCCTCTGCGCGGCCCAGCGCAACAGCGGCTACTCGGTGAACGGAAGCTTCGCCGAGTACGCGCTCGGCTCGGCTGCCTATGTCGCCCGCCTACCGGATCGCGTCGACTTCGGAGCGATCGCGCCCATCCTCTGCGCGGGGGTCACCACCTACAAAGGCATCAAGGAGACCGAGGTACGGCCTGGCGAGTGGATCGCGATTTCCGGAGTCGGCGGGTTGGGCCACATCGCCATCCAGTACGCCCGGGCCATGGGGCTGCACGTGGCGGCGCTCGACGTGTCCGAGGAGAAGCTCCGCCTGGCTCGGACCCTGGGCGCCGAGCTGGCAGTGGACGCGCGGCGGCCGGACGCGGTGGAGCAGGTGGTGAAGGCCACCGGCGGCGGAGCCCACGGTGTCCTGGTGACCGCCGTCTCGCGGGGGGCGTTCGCGCAGGCGCTCCAGCTGCCGCGGCGCAAGGGAACGGTGAGCCTCGTTGGCCTGCCCCCCGGTGATTTCCCCATGTCGATCTTCGACGTGGTCCTGAAGCGAATCACCGTCCGCGGCTCGATCGTCGGCACCCGCGAGGACCTCGCGGAGGCCCTGGCCTTCGTTGCGGAGGGGAAGGTACGGGCGCACATCCATCGCACCAGGCTGGAGGACATCAACCGGGTCTTTGCCGAACTGAGGAACGGGCAGGTCGACGGAAGGATCGTGCTCGACTTCGCGCCCTGAGGCCTGCCCTCGCCCGGGGTCTGGCTGTGCCATCGTCGCCCCCCGTGGACGCGGACACACCGAGAACACGCTGGTCCTGGGTGGAGCTGCAGGCGCTCGGGCCGGACCTCGCGACCGGGCTCCGGGCCGCGCTGGCCACCGTCATCCCGCTCGCGCTCTCGCTCCAGCTCGGGGTACCGGCGCTGGCCTGGATGGCCTTCGGCGGATGGCTGGCCACGCTCGCCGATCCCGGCGGCTCGCGGGAACGTCGGGCGCGGATCTTGTGCGTCTTCGTGGTCCTCGGAACGCTCCTGGTCTGGGGCGGACAGACCGTCGCTCCGCACCGGGCACTCGCGGTCCTGGTGCTCGCCCTCGTCGCCGGCACCGCCTCGCTTCTCCGCGCGCTCGGGCCGGGACCGGGAGGCATGGGGACCGTGCTGGCCATCGTGGCAGCGATCTCCACCACCGTCCCATCCACCACCGCGCTCGTCGACGCGGCCTGGTTCGCCGCCGGCGGGAGCCTGGCGGTCCTCCTCTCCTCCATCCTCTGGCCGGTCTGGACCCATCTCCCCGTGCGGCGCGCGGTGGCCCGGGTCTACGAGGAGCTCGCCGCCTACGCCGCCGAGATCAGGGCCACGCTCGAGGCCGGCAAGCGCGACCAGGCACCCTGGACGGGTCTCGCCCTCCGCCATCCGCGTCTCGTTCGTGGCGCCATCGAGCAGGCACGCGCGGTCTCGCTCGCGGTGCACGCCCGGCGCCTCGGCGAGTCGCCCATGGGAAGCAATCTCCGGGTCCTCCTCGGCCTCGGGGAGACCCAGTTCCTCCTCCTGATCTCGCTGGCCACGGAGCTGGAGGCGCTCTCCAGGCATCCGACCAGCGCCGAGGAGAGCCTGGCCACCGTCATCCGACGTGACCAGGAGGTCCGTGCGGCCCTCCTGGCACGCGCCTGGAGCCCGCCTCCGGGCGAGTCGCCCGTCCGTTCGACGACCGAGGCGAAGGGCGTCTCGCGACTGATTTCAGAGCTGGAGCACGAGAGCGCCGCGGCGGTGACGGTCGTCCGCGTGCTGGGGACGGACCGCGCCGTCGAGCAGACCGCAGTCGCCGCTCCGCCCTCCCGCGCCGAGGAGGTCCAGGACCGGCTGGAGGCGGTTCGTGAGGCCCTCACCCCGCGCTCCCCCATCTTCCGGCACGCGGTCCGGGTCACCGCGGCGAGCGCGGGGGCCGCGTCACTGGGGACCTGGCTCTCCCCGCACCACACGGCGTGGGTGGTGATCACCACCCTGGCCGTGCTGCAGCCGTACAGCGGCGCCACGGTGAAGCTGATCGCCGAGCGCGTCATCGGGACGCTCCTCGGGAGCCTGGTGGTGGTCGGCGTCGCCGCCTGGCTCCGCAGCCCGCTCGCGCTCGCACTCCTGATGTTCCCGCTCTCGATGGCCGCGGTCGTCACCCGCCCCCGGAGCTACCGGCTGTTCACCTTCTTCGTCACACCCGTCTTCGTGCTCATTGCCATGCGCTCGCCCGGCGACTGGGCCACGGCGCTGGACCGGGCGGGAGACACGGTCCTGGGCGGCGCGGTGGCGCTCGCGGCGGCGATGTTCATCTACCCCGGATGGGAGCAGCGCTTCGGCCTGCCGGGCGCGCTCGCCGCGATGCTGAGGGCGGTGGAGAGCCATCGCGATCTGGTCCTGGCCGCTCCCATTCCCCGGACGCCGGCCGATGCGGCCCGAATCCACCACTCCAGGAGGACCGCGGGGATGGCGGTCAGCGAGGCCGAGACATCGCTGGAACGGCGGCTCGCCGAGCCCCTGCGGCGCGGCGCGGACGAGGAGCGGGCCCTGGAGCAGATCACCTTCGCCCGTCGCCTCGTCCTGGCCGTCACCACGCTCGACATGCTCGCCACCCACGCCGCCCCGGGGACTCGCCCACCCGAGGCGGCGATCGAGCGCATCCGGACCTACTCCGACCTCCTCGACGGGGCCTCCTCCCCGGAGCAGGGCACGGCCGCCGATCGGGCTGCACGTGGCGTGCCTCGGGACCTCGGCCGCGGCCGCTGACGACCAGCGGTCACAAGGAACGCCCCAGCGCCTCGGCACAGCGCGCGACGGCGAACGGTCCCTGCGTGGCGCCCGGACGTTGGCCTCCGGATTGCTGTGTGGGATCTCCGCGATGCGCGGAATCATCACCGGACGCGACGTGGTGCAGAACGTCGGAATCATTTACCGAGAGTTCGGCGCCCGCTGTCTCGTGCGGTGCCTCTGGGTGCTGGCGATCGGTAAGCGGACGACGTTCCTCGACGTGGTCAGCCAGCACTGACCCGGCGAAAGCGGCTCCCGGGGGGGGGCGCCCGGGCCCTCGGCTCGCTCGGGTGGGCCGTCGCCGCGACTTGCACTCCACTCCGTACTCCCAGGCTCGTCACCACGCCCCAGACACAGCCTCTGCTGTGTCGACACCGGGTTGGGCGTACCTCCGGGTGACACCGATCCATTGACACAGTGACGAGGTGACGACACGTCGCCTCGCCAGGTCGCTGCAGGGAGGGGCCACGCCCGGAGCCTGGCATACCCGATGCTGAAGAGGGCGGGGGGGGTCCCGGGTGAACGAGGGCCCTGGTCCGACGGAGATTCTGGAGATGCGCAAGGCAGTGCTGTGGGTGATGGTTTCCCTGGGGGCTCCTGCCCTCGCAGACGAAGCTCCGAAGCTGGTGGCCGCCGTGGCCGTGAGGCCGGACCCGCCCCCGTCCGCGAGTCTCGTTGAACCGGAGTACGCCGGGACCTACGTCTATGCCGGGAGCGAGGCGGAACGGGCCGCGGTCAAGCTCGCGGTGGACCGGGCCACCGAGGGAATGTTCGGAAAGGTCATCGCCCGGGAAGAGCTGATGAAGCGATCAGAGATCCGCCCGAGCTACACCATCCGCCTCGAACCCCCGGGGAAGGTGAGCGTCGAGACGCCCGGATTCCCCCCGGAGTGCTCGCCTGCCGACGGGACGGAGGTGGACTTCCGGACCAAGTACGGGGACGTCGTCAAGAATGCCCAGCAGTTCGTGGCCGGTGCGCTCCTGCAGCGCGGTCGAACCGCCGACGGAAGCGGTTCGACGGAGTTCAGGCTGCTGGCGGACGGGAACACGCTGCAGGTCACCCGGGTGAGCCGGAGCCCGAGACTGCCCAGGCCAGTCGAGTTCACGCTGACGTACGTCCGGCAGCCGGTCGCACACTGACCCAACCCGGAAACAACGGGCGCACCGGAGGTACCCATCGATCACGATGCTCCAGCGATACGTCGGGGCCCTCCCCGAAGCCGAGGTTGGTTCCGTCGCAGTCGAGTACGTCCGTCAATTCGAGGCGGCGCCGGCGAGTCGTGCTCCTGGCGCGGCCACGCTCGCCCGTCGCTACTACGAGCTGGTCACCCAGTTCTACGAGCGCGGCTGGGGGGACAGCTTCCACTTCGCGCCGCGGGGCGCGGGCGAGAGCCTCCCGGACGCCCTGCGTCGCTACGAGCGGCACCTCGGAGAGCGGCTGAGGCTGGCACCGGGGCAACGGGTCCTCGAGCTGGGGTGCGGCATCGGAGGGCCGATGCGACATCTGGCCACGGACTTCGAGGTCCACGTGACCGGCGTCACCATCGTGCCGTACCAGGTGGAGCGCGGTCGAGAGCTCAGTGCCAGCGCTGGGCTGGAGCACCGCACCACCTTCGTGGTGGGTGATTTCAACAGGGTGGAGTTCCCGAGCTCCTCGTTCGACGCGGCATACACCATCGAGGCCTGCTGTCATGCGGCCGACCGGCGTGGTCCCTTCGGCGAGGCGTTTCGCGTGCTGCGGCCAGGAGGCCGCTTCGCCGGCTATGACTGGTGCCTCCTCGACCCCTTCAATCCAGCAGACCCGGACCACCTCCGCATCCAGCGGGGCATCGAGGAAGGGAACGGCGTCGCGGCGCTCCGTCCGACGTCCGACGTCCTCGACTCCCTCCGCGAGGTGGGCTTCGAGGTGGAGGCGTCAGCGGACTGGGCGGCGACCGGGCATCCGACGGTCCCCTGGTACGGCCCGCTCACCGCTGGGTTCTCCTTGACCGGGTTCAGGAACAGCCGGATGGGTGCATTCCTCTCCCGCCAGCTGATCCGGCTCCTGGAGGCCGTCCGGCTGGCGCCGCCGGGAACGACGACGGTGCACGATGTGCTCAGGCTCGCGCAGTGGTCGCTGGTGGATGCGGGGCGTCGGGGCATCTTCACCCCCAGCTTCTTCTGGGTGGCGCGGAAACCGGAGCGCTGAGCGGGGCGCCGAGCTTCAGCCTGGGCTACGGATGGCGGTGGAAACGTTCGCACACCCGGCGGACACGAAGAAGAGGGTCCGCGGATGTGATGGGTGCGGGCCTCTCATTCCGGAGGTCCCACCGAATGCTTCGCCCCGACGCCGTTCTCCCCCCCGCCCCCCGCCGCCGCTGGGTGCGCTGGGCCCTGCTCCTCACCCTCGGGTACCTGGCGGCGGGAGCGCTCCTCGTCCGTGACTACGTCGTGCAGAGCCGGACGGCGACGCGGGAGTGGGTGGCTCGACCCGACAAGGTTCCGGGGTCAGCGCTCTCCACCAGTCGCTGACCGTGCGCGGAGCCGTCGAAAGAGCCGGAGTCGCTCGAGAATCTGCCCGGCAGCTCCGGCCCCTCGGGCGTGGCGGGCAGAGCTCACCGGTCGTCGAGTCGGAACTCAGGCGGACCGGGCGGTCACTGGCGCGCCTCCACGGTCGTCCGCCCCCTCGGCCTGACCGGGGCCTCCAGCCAGGAGCTCCGGGAGCCCGTGGGCGAGCACCGCGGCGATGCGGCGCCGATCGGCCCCGAGCGCCTGCAGACAGATCTCCGTCATCTGCTCGCCGAACGAGGGCGGGACACGAGCCTCGCCGATGTGCTGCACCGCCTGGCGAATGCCCCCGAACAGCAGATCCTGGGCTGCCGCGCGGCCGGGCACCCGGAAGCGCCCGAGGCGAATGGCTGCCTCCAGGTCGCGCACCGGCAGCTCGAGCCCGCCGACCGTCCAGACCCGCGCGACGAAGCGACACCACACCGGATCCCGCAGTGCATGCCGGAAGAAGAGCCGCAACCCTACCCCGAGGCGGACCGCGGGGTCGGCGATCGAGGCGCTCGTTTGCTCGATCCGCTCGAGCACCTGGCGCGTCGTCCAGGCGGAGGTCGCATGCAGCAGCTCCTCGACCCCGGTGAAGTAGTTGTAGAAGGTTCCGCGCGCGACTCCGGCTGCCTTCACGAACTCGTCGATGACCGGCGCGTCCGGCCCGCGCTCGGCGAACACCCGGAGCGCCGCCTCGACGATGCGCCTCTCGGTGCGCGCGCTCCGCTCCCTGCCAACGCGCACGCGGTGATCGACGACCCGAGGACGCTTCACGCCGTCGCGCCCTCCACGGTGAGCCGCTGCTCGCCCAGATCGATCGCCCCGTCGGAGCTGGAGATGGTTCCCCTCACCACGTCTCCCGGCCGGAGATACTCGGGACGCTTCGCCTGCATCCGGACGAACGTGGCCCAGAGCTGCGGTTCCGAGAGCACGAGCTGCATGAGCTTGCGGACCGCGCGCGGGGGCGCCCGGAGCGCACAGCCCGCCGGTGTGCCGGTAAGGAGCACGTCACCCGGCGAGAGGTCGGAGAAGGTGGAGAGCTCGGTGATGGTCTCCGCCGGCTTGTAGACGAGGTTGGCGGTGCTGTCGCTCTGGCGGAGGGTGTCGTTGACCTTCAGCGTGAGCGTGAGCTGGTCCAGGGAGCGGATCTCATCCGGCTCCAGCACTGCCAGGTACGGCCCCAGCGGGCAGAACCCGCGGTAGCTCTTGCCCTTGAAGAACTGGGTCTCGGGAAGCTGGACGTCACGGGCGGACACGTCGTTCGCCATCGTCACCCCGAAGACGTGCTCGTGCAAGGTGTTCGTGGTGACGGTGACCGGTTTGGAGATCGCCTTCCGGAAGACCAGCGCTAGCTCCAGCTCGTAGTCGAGCAGACGGACGTGCGGAGGCCGGACGATCGACCCCACCGGAGGGCCGATCGAGGCGTCCGACTTCTCGAAGAACATGTTGAACCGCTTGGCATCCGGATCCAGTCCGGACTCGATCATGTGCTGCCGGTAGTTCGCGCCCTGGCAGATCACCCGCGCCGGCGCGGTCACCGGGGAGAGCAGCGTGACCGACGCCAGTTCCACGGAGGGGGAACGGCGTGCCGCCGCGCGCCAGTCGCCCTCCCCCGCCTGGATGAGGGCCGCGGTCGTGGGGTAGTCGCCCTCGAGCGGGGCGAGGCGTTCGCCACGCACCACTCCCCAGCGGGGGCGGCCGGCCTGGGCGTAGCGGGCGAGGTGAGTTGCCATCAGGAGTGGTCCTCAGCCCGGCCGCGGGCGAACGAAGTGCTGCCGTGCCCACGGGCGCGGGGGCTCGGAATAGAGACGCCTGGTGGCCAGCAGCCGCCGGAGGTTGAACTCCGGGCGCCTGCGCAGCCCACGGATCACCCGAGCCAGCCGCCCCGGGGTCATGCGCGTGTCGACGAAGTGAGGCGGCAGCACCGGACCCCACAGGTAGAGGCCGGGAAGCCCGGCCTCGTGGTACCCGGTAGGGTACGAGGCGTCGAACATGTCGCCATCGGCGTAGTGCTCGACCTCGAAGCCGTGCGGATCGATGTGGTAGCAGAAGAGCTGGGAGCCGAGCACGTGGCGGCCGATGCCCCAGGACTTGACCCAGCCCCGATGCTGCAGCCACTCGGCGCCGGCGCCCAGCGCGTCCACGTCGGTGGACTCGAAGGCCGCGTGCAGGTACCCGTCCTCGGGAGCAGCGGCGACGACGATCGAGTGGTGGTCCACCGGGAGCTCGGCCCGGTCGAAGCGCAGGAAGGCGACGATGGGCTCCCCCAGCTCCACCAGCACCTCCACGTCGGTCGCCACGAGACCCAGCGTCTCCATGTACCAGCGCGCGTTCCGCCCGAACTCCTGGCGCCCGAGCACGACGTGGCCCAGGCGCCGTACCCAGGCCGGCCCGAGGACCGCCGGACGCGGCGCATTGATCCGCAGCGGCCGATCGAAGCTGTTGACCGGCACAGGCGGAGGTGGGTGGCGGACCGGGGCTGCCTCGACGCCGTGGACCACCTCGACCTCGAGGTCGGCTGGATCGCGTAGCCTCAATACCAGCCCACCGCCGGGCTCCTGCCGCTCCTCGACGACGCCACCGACCGTCGCGGCGAGGTGGCGCAGGTCCTGCTCGCTTCCTGCCTCGACCGCGATGCCCACCAGCTCGTCGTGCGGGCCCGGCTCGAGGATGAGGCAGATCGGTCCGCCCCCGGCCGCTCGAAGGTACAGGGCGCCCCCGGACCTCGCCGCGAGCTCGAGCCCGAAGTCACGGTAGAAACGCAGCGTCTCTTCGAGATTCCGGCGCCGGTGCCGCAGATGGACCAGCGAGCGGGCCTTGAGCAGGGGCGCGTCGCTCCTCGGCTGGAAGCCGGGGGGTGGAATGACCGCAGCCATCAGGCGGCCCTGGCCAGGATGCGGTCCAGTGCCGCGCCGATCTCGCGGGCAGGATCGGCCGAGCTGCCCATCGACCGCCAGGCGATGACCCGGTCCGGGCGCACCAGGATCGCCCCGTCCCGTCCGAACTCGCGCACCCGCAGGAAGGCGAGCCTCGGGTCGAGCCACTCCCCCTCCGAGTGGCCCACGCGCAGGGCGACCAGCTCGACCCCCCGCCGGGCCGCCGCGTCGCGGGCCCCGGAGCACCACGGTCCACCATCCTCCCCTGCGATGAGGATGAACGCCGACGCCGGCGCCACCTGCCGGAGGGCGACCCGGGTCCCGGCGCGCTCCACCCAGGCGTGCGGCAGGGGCGACCCCGGGCGGGTGTCGGGCTGGTAGATGCGGACGTCATCGATGGGAGCGGGCTGCGGGCTCCCATCGGGCACGACGGCGTCGGACTGCGCGCGGAACCCGAACTCGACGTTGTGCTCCTTGAACTCCATCGACTGGGTCGCCATGACGCGCGCCACGTGCTGGCGACGCGGATCGCCCTCCGGTCCCTCTTCCCAGAGCTGGCGGACGTTGCGGCGGCACTCCTCGGGAGTGATGCTCGCCTTGATCCCCAGCGCGTCGATGAGCTCGAGGTGGTTGAGCGCGTTCTCGACCGAGCGCTGCACGTTCCGGGCGAAGGAGGGGAATCGCTCCGGGTGGTAGGTGTCGAGGAGTGCGTCCCCCGCGGTGCCGCGGAGGACCTGGGCGATCTTCCAGCAAAGGTTCTGGGCGTCGTGCACCGCGCTGTTGAGGCCGAGCCCACCGGTCGGCGGATGGCGGTGGGCGGCGTCGCCGAGCAGGAAGACGCGCCCGGCGCGGGTGACCGGCGCCACCAGGCCCTCCACCCGCCAGCGGGTGATCAGGTGCACCTTGATGTTCAGGTCCGGGAGCCCGAGGCGCTCGCGCATGATGGCGACCGCCTTCTCGTCGGTGTCGAAGAGCGGCTCGAGCTCCGGCGGATAGGCCATGTGAAACACCCACTCCTCGGAGTTCCGTCCCCAGCGCTGGGGCCCCATCGCCACCAGCGCGCTGAAGGCCCCGCCGTACCGGGTGTGCACGATCCACCGGATGAGGACGTCGTCGTCGCGCAGCCACGGTGAGAGGTCGGCGGTCATGTGCACCGTCGCCGAGCGCATCAGGTCCCGCTGGCCATCGAGCTCGATTCCCACCAGGCGTCCGACGGTTCGACCTCCGTCGCACCCGAGCAGATAGTCGGCGCGCACCTGGTAGTCGTTCCCCCCCGCGCGGTTCCGGACCGTGGCGGTCACCCCGCCCGCATCCTGCTCGAGCGAGAGCAGCTCGTGACCGAAGCACACCCGGCCCGGGTTCAGCTGCTCCGCCCGGGCCCGGAGGACGGGTTCCAGCCGGAGCTGAGGGAGGTTCGCCTGGCGACAGGGACTCGCGGCGATCCAGGCCGGGTCGGTGTACCCGCCGTCCCAGCACTCCATCCTGTGGATCAGCCGGCCGGCGAGCTCGTCGCCGCAGACATCGAGGTACCACGCGGTGTGGCTCATGTACTCCGCCGGCGTGCTCCGGGCGTAGATCGCCTCGGCCACCCCGACGTCGGAGAACACCTCCATCGCGCGCTGGTTGAGCACATGGGCCTTCGGGAGGACGGAGGTCGTTGGCAGCGCGCTGAGCAGCAACGACTCGATGCCGTAGGTGCCGAGCAGCATGGAAGCCGTGAGGCCGGCTCCACCACCGCCCACGATGAGCACTGGAACATGCCGCGGGGTCGTCATCGCTTGTCCTCCTGGGAGATCTGCTGACGGGGTGAGCTGCCCTCGGATCGTGGCAGCCGGCCGACGGAGACGAGGAGGCACAGGGCGCCGATCACCAGCGCCGGCACGAATCGCTCGCCGAGCTTCCGGTGCGTCGCGGCGGCCCCCACCATCAGGATGGTCAGGCACAGCGCGGCGAGCGGGGTGAGCGCCGGGGCCAGTCCGGTCGCAGCGGGCGCGACCAGGCCGATCGCCCCGAGCACCTCGGCCAGCCCGAGCAGCTTGATCCGCCACCGGGGCCAGGTCGCCGCCCAGTGCATGCGCTTCTCCAGCGTCTCCCGGGGAACGACCAGCTTCGCCATGCCGGTGAGCGTGAAGACCGCCACCAGTAACCCCTGAACGACCCACAGCGCGGTGCCCTGCATCTTCCACCTCGTCCTGTTCGATCTCGAGTGTGCCTCGATGAAGACTTGATTGTCAACTTGACAGCGTTGTCTTATTAGAGAACCCACCGGGGCGCAACCTGTTCCCCGGCGCCCGGGGGCAGGAATGCGGACGACCTGGAAGAGATCGAGCGTTTCGGCGAACGGGATCGCGGCCTTGCCGGACATCGAGGCCATCGAGGCTCGGGGGGCCCCCACCCTGCCCCCGAGCACCTACGAGCTGATCCGACGCGGCGCGGCGATGGACCCCGACGCCCCGGCCCTGAGCTTCTTCCGCACGGTGGACCGTCACCGCGAGCCCGACGTCTGGAGCTACCGCGACCTCCTCACCCGCATCACCCAGACCGCGAACCTCTTTCACCGGCTCGGGGCGAAGAGGGACACGGTCATCGCGATCGCGCTTCCCAACCTCCCGGAGAACCACCTCGCATTCTGGGGCGGCGAGGCCGCGGGCGTCGTCCTCCCGCTGAATCCGCTCCTCGAACCCGCTGCCCTGGAGTCGCTCCTCGTGGCCTCGGGCGCGGAGATCCTGGTCACGCTGGCTCCCGCCCAGGGAGCGGACCTGTGGCAGCGGCTCCGGCCGGCTCTGGACCGGATTCGCTCGTTGAGGCACCTCGTCCTGGTGACGACGCCCGGCACGGACGGCGCCGGCCCGCTCTCACCGGGGGGGCTCCCGGCTCACCTCTCCGTCCACGAGTTCCACCGGTCGATCGCGGACCAGGACCCGACGGAGCTCACCAGCGGACGTGTCTTCTCCCCATCCGACGCCTCCTCCTGGTTCGCCACGGGCGGAACCACGGGGCTGCCGAAGCTGGCGATGCGCACCCACGGAAACGAGGTGGCCAACGCCTGGAGCGTCTCGCAGGTGATCGGCGACGGACTCGGGCCGGGAAAGGTCGTGCTCTGCGGCCTGCCAATGTTCCACGTGAACGCCCTCCTCGTGACCGGGCTCCTGCCGCTCTCGCGAGGCGCACACGTCGTCCTGGCGACTCCTGAGGGGTACCGTCACCCCGGGCTGCTGGGCCGGTTCTGGGAGATCGTCGAGCACCACCGGGTGAGCCTGTTCAGCGGCGTCCCGACGCTCTACGCGATGCTCCTCCAGGTCCCGGTCGGATCCCATGACCTGTCGACGCTCGACTATGGCCTGTGCGGGGCTGCTCCGATGCCGACCGAGGTGTTCCGGACCTTCGAGGAGCGCACCGGGGTCGAGATCCTCGAGGGGTACGGGCTCACCGAGGCGACCTGCGTGAGCAGCATCAATCCACCCCGGGGAGAGCGTCGCGTGGGCTCGATTGGCCTCCGCCTCCCGGGACAGCAGCTGAAGCCGGTGGTGCTCGACGACCGGGGCGCCTTCGTCCGCGACTGCGAGGTGGGCGAGGTCGGCGTCATCGTGGTCTCGGGACCCAACGTGTTCGCCGGGTACCACGACCGCCTGCAGGATCAGGGGC
Organism: Myxococcaceae bacterium; assembly: GCA_035519675.1. Classification (GTDB taxonomy): domain Bacteria; phylum Myxococcota; class Myxococcia; order Myxococcales; family Myxococcaceae; genus RPRB01. The sequence continues at coordinate 163,291 of DATIWB010000099.1, read as the reverse complement.
TGTGGCTGGACTGTGGCGACGGTCGTCGGTGGCTGAACACGGGCGACCTCGGGCGGCGCGATGCGCAGGGCTACTTCTGGCTCACGGGCCGCAAGAAGGAGCTCATCATCCGGGGCGGTCACAACATCGACCCAGCGGCCATCGAGGAGCCGCTCCACCGGTACCCGGGCGTGGAGCTCGCGGCCGCCGTGGGACGTCCCGACGCGCGGGTCGGCGAGCTGCCGGTGGCCTACGTCAAGCCGAGGTCTGGCGTTCTGCTCGAGGAGGTCGAGCTCCTCGCCTTCCTCGAGCGGCAGATCGGCGAGCGCGCCGCCCTGCCCAGGAACGTCCGCGTGGTGAGGGAGATCCCGCTCACCGCGGTGGGGAAGGTCTTCAAGCCCGAGCTCAAGCGGCTTGAGGCGAGGGACGCGCTGGAGACGGCGCTCCGGGAAGCCGGCGTCCCGTTCAGCATGGTCGAAGTCCAGCACGACAAGTCGCGGGGCATGGTGGCGCTGGTCGAGCTCGCGGCTGGCGGCTCCCCCGACGCGGCGCGTCAGGTGCTCGGGCAGTTCGCTCTCCCGTTCACGCTCCGCTGAGGCGAGGCCGGAGCGGAGCCCACGCCGGAGGAAACACCTCTCTCGGTCGGGACACCTCAAGGAGCAGAGGGAAGGAGGTCGCCGTCGTGCCCATCTCGCTCACGCCGGGCCAGCTGAAGGCCATCGTCCCGGAGGCGCCCGCCAGCGCAGTCCTCACCCTCAACTCGATCCTCGCCCGGACCAGCGCCGTCACCCATCTCCGCGCGGCGATGCTGGTGTCCCAGCTCGCGACCTCCTCGCATGGGTTCCGGCTCCTGGAGGAGAAGGACGGCCGTCTCAGGCCCAGCGCGCCCCACTTCGGCCGGGGCTGGATCCAGCTCACCGGAAGGCGGGCGTACCGGGAGGCGGGCGAGGCGCTCGACCTGGACCTGGTCCGGAGTCCTGATCTGGTGCTGCTCCACAACACCGAGGTCACGGCCTGGTTCTGGAACGCTCACCACCTCCACCGGTTCAGCGACGACGGTGACGTGGACGGCTGCGTCCGCGCCATCTCCAGGGACGGCGGGAGCCCAGAGACGCTCTCCCTGGCCCGTGCCCTCTACGACCGGGCCTGTTTCGTGCTCGCGGGCGCACACCAGCTGGCTGCCTAGAGACGACGAGCGCCAGGTTGCGCCAGGCGCGAACCGGAACGTCGCGCTCGGTGAGTCCGTCATTCACCTCGGCCTACAGCTCAGCCCACCGCGCGCCGTGTACTGGTCCGCCTTGCCTCGGCCAGCAGGCTCGCCACGGCGCAGGAGGCGAGCCGCGCGACGCGCGAGTCGGCCCGGCTGGTCAGGACGATTGGCACCTTGGCCCCGACGACGATGCCCGCCGCGTCCGCCCCGGCGAGAAAGGTCAGGCTCTTGGCCAGCATGTTGCCTGCCTCGAGGTCGGGAACGACGAGCACGTTGGCGCGGCCCGCCACCGGCGAGCTGATGTGCTTGATCTTCGCCGCCTCCAGGTCGATGGCGTTGTCCAGCGCCAGTGGGCCGTCCACCAGCGCTCCGGTGATCTGCCCGCGGTCCGCCATCTTGCACAGCGCCGCGGCCTCCAGCGTCGAGGGCACGTCCGGATTGACGGTCTCCATGGCGGAGAGGACCGCCACCCGCACCTCCGTTGCCCCGAGGTCCCGCAGCAGGTCGATCGCGTTCTGGACGATGTCCACCTTCTCCGTGAGGGTGGGCGCGATGTTCACCGCGGCGTCGGTGATGATCAGCGGCTCGGCGTGACCGGGGACGTCCATGATGAAGCAATGGCTGAGCCGGCGCGCCGTCCGAAGTCCGGTGTCGCGCTTGACGACCTCCGCCATCAGCTCGTCGGTGTGGAGGCTGCCCTTCATCAGCACCTCCGCCTGCCCGCTCCGCACCAGCCCGACTGCCCTGGCCGCCGACTCGTGGCTGAACGCCGAGTCGACTTGCCGGAATGGCGACAGGTCCAGGCCGGCCCGCTCGGCGACCTCCCGGAGCCGGGTTGCGGGGCCGATGAGGATCGGCTCGATGAGGCCCAGGCGTGCGGCCTCGACCGCGGCCTGCAGCGAGGACTCGTCGCAGGGGTGAGCGACGGCGGTCACGGTGGGCCGGACCGCCTTCGCCTGGTTGATCAGCTGAAGGTACTTCTCGTGCTGCGTCTCCATGGTGCTGCTTCCTCCACTGCAAAGAGTTCCGGCTCGGGGCGGGTTAGCCGCTCACCAGGCCCGCAGCCGTCGCCGATCGACGATGGCGAACCTGGCGAGGAGCCTGTCGCTGTCGTAGCCCACGCCGACGCCGACCAGGTCCTGCACGCCCCCGTACCGGACGTCGCCACCGGCGAGCGCCAGCAGCTTGCGCTCGCGTGTGGCGAGGTAACCGTCCAGGTGCGTCCAGATCTCGTTCCTTCCCCAGCCGCGGCGCTCGCCGAGGACGCCGAAGAGGTCCGGCGGAACGGAGACCAGCCGGAACTTCCAGGGATCGAGTCCCAGCGACTCCACGACGCTTGGGCCCCGGGTCTGGAGGAGTCGCTCGAGCGCGCGGCGGGCGAGACCCCACCGTGACTCGAGACCGAGCGCCTCGGCGAGGCCGTTCTTCCCCACCGGCGCACCTGCCGGTGCCTCCTCGAAGGTCTCCACCAGCACGTCCTCCTCCACCATCGGAGGGACGAAGCGCGCGCCCCCGGAGGTCAGGACCGGGCGTGTGACCAGCATCACGATCCGGTCGCGCAGCGCGGCCGGCGTGTCCCCGGGGAGCAACGCCCTGACGCGGGCCTCCGGGCCCGAGTCGCTCTCGAAGAACACTGGCCGCCAGAGGTAGGGAAGGAGGAACCGGAATCGCTCGCGGACGTTCTCCAGATGCTCGGCCTCGAGGCCGAGCGCGCGCGCCTTCCGCAGCGTCTCCGTGTCGAAGGTGACGGTGAGCGGCGTGGGGTCGGGCGCGGGGCCCGTCTCATCAGAGCTCGTGGCGGTCGGGCCGGCTCCGGTGGCCTCGATCCGTGCGGCGATCTTCTGCAGCACGGCGAAACTCCCCGCGGCGAGCGCCTCCCTCGCCTGCTGCTCCAGGTCCAGGCTCCGCTTGGGCCCCGAGCTCTCGCCGAGCCGCACCGAGCTGAGCGCCTCTACCCGCTCCTGGTAGAGCCGCCGCCAGTCCGGGTCGAGGCGGGCCGCCTGGCCGAGCCTGGCGACGGTGGCGTCCCGCAGCGGTCCGAGATCCTGCTGCTCCCGCCGCTGGAACCAGTGGAACCCCGGCGAGAACGGGTCGACGTGAATCTCGCCTGTCTCGTGGAGCTTCTCGCCGAGGGTCCTCAGAAAGCCGCGGTCATCGATCAGCCGCTTCTTCGCCTCCAGCTCCTCGGCGAGCGCGCGAACCTCGGTCCACCTCCCATCGTCGATCGCCTGCTGGATTCGCCCGGGTAGGGAGTGAACGCCCTCGTCCGCCAGCTTCAAGGCCCGGTAGTCCACCGGGGAAAGCTCGGCTGCGGCGAGCTGGCGTGCCCGTCCGAGATAGAGGTCGGCGTAGGCGGTGTCGAGGGGAAGGAGCTCGAGGAGCAGCTCCGTCTGCTCTACCCAGGACGCAGAGGAAGGGAGGGGTTGATTTCGGGCCATAGGCGGGGGTTCCGACCGGTGAGTCGCTCGCCGGGGCAGATCCGTTTCCCGCCGAGGGCAGGACCATCCGCCTGCAACGGATGGCCGCTCTCAGACGACACACGCTCGACAACCATGATCGACGCCATCCGAAATCCCGTTCAGGAGTACCTGGTGGATGCCGCCCAGCGCTGGGTGCTGCTGCTCGACACCCTCCGCCAGCGCGGCAACCGCTCGCTCGAGGCGAGCAGCAAGGCCGCCCCGCACGTGCTCGAGTTCGAGTTCGAGCACATTCTCGACGGCAAGACCCTTCCCCGGCCCACCAACTACCAGCTGGTCCGGATCATCCCGCCGCCCGGAACGCGGATCGATCCCACCCGGCCGCCCTTCGTCGTCGTGGATCCCCGGGCCGGCCATGGCCCGGGCATCGGAGGGATGAAGCACGACAGCGAGATCGGCGCGGCGTTCGCCGCAGGTCACGCCTGCTACTTCATCGGCTTCCTCCGCGAGCCCGTACCCGGTCAGACCGTGGAGGACGTCTGCCGGACGGAGGCGCGCTTCCTCGAGGAGGTCATCGCTCGCCACCCCGAGGCAGATGGCAAGCCGGTGGTGATCGCCAACTGCCAGGCTGGCTGGCAGATGATGATGACCGCCGCGCTCCGGCCCGAGCTCACCGGGCCCATCCTCCTCGTCGGCTCCCCGCTGTCGTACTGGGGAGGGGTGCGCGGCAAGAATCCTCTCCGCTACCTCGGTGGCCTGCTCGGGGGCACGTGGCTCACCGCGCTGGCCGGCGACGTGGGAGCGGGGCGGTTCGACGGCGCGAACCTGATCGCCAACTTCGAATCGATGAACCCGGGGAACACCTACTGGAAGAAGCTCTACAACGTCTACTCGAACATCGACGAGGAGGCGCCGCGCTACCTCGAGTTCGAGACCTGGTGGGGCACCCCGGTCCTGATGAACGCCGAGGAGATGCAGTGGATCGCCGATGAGCTCTTCATCGGCAACAAGCTGTCCACCGGCCAGCTCCGGGCGTCGGACGGGACGAGGATCGACCTGCGGAACGTCACCTCACCGATCATCGTCTTCTGCTCGTGGGGCGACGACATCACTCCGCCCCAGCAGGCGCTCGGCTGGATCACCGACCTCTACGATCACGAGAGCGAGATCGTCGCCGCCGGTCAAACCATCGTCTACACGATGCACGCCTCGGTTGGACACCTCGGCATCTTCGTCTCCGGAAAGGTTGCCAACAAGGAGCACACCGAGTTCGCCCAGTGCATGGAGATGATCGACCTCATGCCGCCGGGACTGTACGAGGCGGTGATCACCGAGGAACCGTCCGGAAGCGAATCGGGTGTCAAGGTCGGCAATTACCTCCTCCGGCTGGAGGTCCGCACGCTCGAGGACATCCGGAAGCTGGGAGAGAACCCTCCGGAGGACGAGCGTCGCTTCGCGACGGTGGCCAGGGTCTCCGAGGTGAACAAGAGCCTCTACCGCACCTTCGCCTCGCCCATCGTGCGCACCCTCTTTCCGGCGCCGGTGGCCAGCGTCGTCCAGCAGCTGCACCCGAACCGTCTGCGGTTCTCGCTCCTTTCGGACCGGAACCCTCTCCTGCGGCCGGTGAAGGCGCTGGCGGAGTCGGTGCGCACCCGCCGGCAGAAGGTCTCGGAGGACAATCCCCTGCTCTCCCTGGAGCGGGCTGCGTCCTCGTGGATCGCCTCCGCGCTCGATGGCTGGGGAGCCATGCGGGGCAGGCTCCAGGAGGCCACCTTCCTCGGCGTCTACGGCCTCCCCGCCGTCCAGGCCCTGGCCGGCTTCAGCCCCGGAACGAGCGAGCGCCGCCACGCGGAGCGGGATCTCTCCCGGGAGATTGCCCAGGAGCGGAGCCGATCGGAGCTCCGGACGCGCTACGAGAGCGGGGGCTTCCTCGAGGCGCTGGCGAGGGCCATGGTGTACATCCGCCTCCCGGAGGGAAGGATCGACGAGCGCGGCTTCGCGATGTTGACCTCGCTGCGGGCCGAGGCCCCCCCGGAGGAACGCCGATCGCGGGCCGAGCTGAAGCAACTCCTGAAGGAGCAGTTCTCCCTGGTCCGGCTCGACGAGGAGCGCGCAGTGGAGACCCTCCCGGCGCTGCTGCCTGCCGACCCCGAGAAGCGGCGCCTCGGGCTGGCCCTCATCCAGCGCATGCTGGGTGCGGAGGACGCGCTCTCCCCCGAGGGCGTGCGGCGGCTGCAGCGGATCCAGGCCCTGTTCGAGCCCAGGCCAGTGCTGACCGCCTCCAGCGGCACCAGGCCCGAGCGAGGTGGCGGCGGGCGGGCCGTGGGATGACCGCCTCGACCTCGAGAGGTCTGGAGCTGGCGCGTCGGTGGCTCTGGGTCGTGTTGCTGGGGACGGGATGCGCAACGACGCCCCCCGTCGCCCCGAGGTTCACCTATGCGCCACGGAACGGGACCCGGTACGTGCGCACCGTGAAGATGGTGAGCGAGACCACGGTGATCGGGACCCCGATCCACCAGCGCGAGGAGCAGGAATTCGTCTGGAACGTGGCCTTCGCCCGCCAGGGGAGCAACACCCTGGTCACCCATCAGCTCCAGAGGCTCTCGCTGCGGATCAACGACGCCGTGTTGTTCGATTCGGAGCGAACGCCCGGCGAGGGGGTCTCGGTCGATCTCCTGGTGAGTCCGGAGCCCCGGGTGCTCGAGGTCCGGGGCACGGAGCGGGCCGCGGAGCTGCTGTCGAACATCCGGGTCGACCTCGGTGACCGGTCCGGAGTGGAGATCCGGCCCGACCAGGTCAGGCAGATCGCGGTGGCGCTGTTCGAGATGGTGGTTCGCGACGTGGTGAACCGTCCGACGGCAACGGGCTCGACCTGGGCCGCGGCCGATCCCGATCCTGCCGTCGAGCGGAAGACGATGAGCGTCGACCGACTCGAGCAATGCGGCCCTGTCCGTTGTGCCCGGGTCACGGCCCAGTACCAGGTGAGCCCGCGGGCCGCCCTGCATGCCCTCGATGCGGCGACGGTCCTCCTGGCGCGGAGCGGGGTAGACGCTTCTCAGGTGGACGTCCTCGACACCACCGTCGAGTACCACGACGAGGTTCTCGTCGAGACCGGAACGCTGGTGGATCACGCCGCCAGCTTCTCACGGATCATCCGGGTCACCTTGGCCGGGCCCCAGGGCGCTCAGGTTCCGGTCGAGTTTCGCACCCGCCTCGAGCAGAGCTCGACTTTCCCCTGAGGAGCCATGAAGCGAAGTGGAGCAAGGTTGACACCGTGCGCTCGCAGCTGACACTCAGGACGGCGTTCACCGCCTGCTTCGCGGTGGTGGCCACCGTGGGGGCGGTGCTCTTCGTCCTCGAGGCCCGGGTGGCCCTCACCCTGACGGTGGTGGCGATCATGGTGGCCATTGCGCTGGACCACGTGGTGCGGCGCATGGAGATGCGGGGGCTCAGACGCGGCTGGGCCATCGCCCTCACCACGCAGCTGATGACCCTGTTGATCATCGGGCTGATACTGGTCGTCGTGCCTGCGGCCGTCCGTCAGCTCGAGGAGTTCATCGCCACTACCCCTCGCATCCTCGACTCCCTGCGCCACTCGTCCTGGTTCGCATCCTGGAACGAGCGCTTCGGGGTGGAGGAGCGGCTGAAGGATCGGTTCTCCGGCGCCTTCGGGCTCGCCCAGAGCGCGGTGACTCCCATTCTGGGCGCGGTCACTTCGGCACTGGGCGCCGTGGCCGGGTTCGTCACCGTGCTCGCCTTGACCGTCTTCATGCTGGTCTTCGGCGGTGGACTGGTGCGGCGGCTGCTGGAGGTGGTACCGGCGGTGGACCGGCCGCGCTGGGAGGACGTGCTGGCCAAGTCGTACTCCGCCGTCGGTGGCTACCTCGCCGGGATCCTCTTCATCTGCTCGATCAACGCGACTTTCACCACCGCGGTGCTGGCGCTGATCGGCGCCCCGTACTTCCTGCCGCTCGGGCTGCTGAGCGGCTTCTCCGGCCTCGTGCCCTACGCCGGGCCCATCTTCACCGGAGCATTCATCACCCTTGTCACGCTGGCCACCGGCGGAGCAGTCAAGGCGCTGATCGTTCTGGCCTACTTCCTCCTCTACGGCCAGCTGGAGGGGAACGTGCTCGGCCCCTTCGTCTTTCGCCGCACGGTGCACATCGATCCACTGGTGACGCTGCTCTCGGTTCTCTTCCTCGCCGAGCTGCTGGGTGTGGCCGGCGCGGTCGTGGCGGTGCCGGCAGTCGCAGTGGCGCAGATCTTCGTCAACGAGCTCCTGGCCGCCCGGCGCGACGGCCTGGCGGCCGATGCCTCGGTCTTGCCACCGCTCTTCGAGCCCGGACCGTCTCCGACGGCGCGGCTCCCTGTGCTGGAGGAGCAACCCTCGTCCCGCAGGCCAACCCGAAGCTAGATGGGACGCGGACGGCGCGGTTCCCCCGGCGGGCATTCCAGGCTCTCGCGGTCCCAGCGCCCCAGGGTGGCCGCAGCCTCGTAGGTGCTCCAGAGGAACTCGCGCAGCACGGCGTCCGGGTCAGGCGCGCTCCGCACCGTCTCGTAGGGGAGGATGAACTCGCCGAGCCTGGGATCGAACCGCGCCTCCGCGGGGCGAACCTTCGCTTGCCCGAATCCCTCCGGCGCCGGGTAGGCGTAGGAGTAGAACGCCGCGTCATCGACGCCCGAGCCTCCGGGCCAGAACCCCGCCGAGCTGACCTCGTGGCTGTACGCCTCGCGGGTGACCGGATCCGGCAGCCCCGGCACACCGCCCGGATGGCGCGGCGCAGTCCGGCCCGAGAAGCGGGTCACCGCCAGATCGAAGCTCCCCCAGAACAGGTGCACCGGGCTCGCCTTGCCGAGGAAGGCCGTCCGGAACTCCTTGAAGACGCGGTCCACCTGCACCAGGGCCCCGAAGAAGCGCTGAACCGCTCCGGCGTCGTAGGGGCGAAGCGCCCGGTCCTCGGGAAAGGGCACTGCGCCGGGGATCTCGTTCGGGTGCGAATCGAGATCAGGCGTGCCTCCGAGCCAGCGGATGAGGTCCAGGGTCCGCCGATGGAAGTCGGCGACCGAGCCCGGTCCGAGCGGAAAGCGAGCCCGCCGCCCATCCGAGGCGCGACCGACGACGGCGTGGTCGAGGAGATCCAGCATGAGGTCGACCGCCCCGGGTCCGTCGGGCACCGCCGAGGTGCTCAGCCCGCAGGGGGTGACGTAGAGCGTGGCGTGCCAGGAGTGGTTCTGCCAGGGCGTCCGCGCCAGGCGGTACTTGCCAAGGACCTGCGCGTACAGGTGGAGTGCCGCGCAGGTCTCGCGCCACGCTGTGAAGGGGATCTCGGGCCAGGTGCCGGGCATGCCGGCCCCGAGCCTCGCAGGCCGAGCGTTTCCCGGCCAGTCCCCGCGGGCGGCGAAGGGCGGCCGGCTCGACGCTCCTCCCGGTGCTCGAGCCGAGGACCCTGCGCGATCCCGGGGGGCAATGGCAAGCGCCGCGGGGGGGGGCGCTACCGGGTCACGTCGACGTGGTACGTCCCCGCCGGCGAGCTGGCGGTGCCGGTGATGTGCGTGGTCCCCGCCTTGCGCAGCACCGTGTTGTTAGGACCGGTCTCGAGCTGGCGGTCCAGACTGAACGCATTGCCGGCCAGCGTATGGAGCGCCCGGGTGTGCGCTCAAGGACCGGGGAGGCACGGACCTCGCGAGAGATCTCCCGAAAGGCACGAGTCCGGCCGCGCCTCGACCACACGCACCCACGCTGCCGCCGGGACGTCTTCAGCGATCAGTAGCGGATGCGCAGCGTGTCCAGCGAGGGGAGCATCGCCGGATGGATCTCGTGGTCGAAGAAGCCGGCCTGCACCGCGGGGTCCTGGTCCATCCACCCCTTCGCCTCTTCCGCCGAGGAGGCCGCCACCACTGCGATGCCGAGGTACTTCCCCTCGTCGGCGAAGGGCCCGGCGAGCCGGACCTTCCGCTCGGAGATCATCCTCCGGAGGAACGCCAGGTGCTTCGGCAGCAATCCCTCCTTTTCCGTGAGCGATTGGTTACCTTTTATCCGAATTCGCCGCGTCACGCACAGGGGCTAGAGTCGACCCTCGACGTGCGACGCATCCTGGGGCTCTTGCTGCTGTCCGCCGCCTGCGCCGGTGATCCGCCCCCGCCGCCCGCGTCCCTCGTCGCCTCGGTGCTCGCGCCCAGGCCCGAGGTCCTGGCCGCCGGCACCGGGGCGATGACCCCCCTCGCGGTCGCGCTGGCCCGGGAGGCCTCGGCCGGCACGGGGCTCCGGGTCCGGGTCGAGCCGAGCATCGGCTCCGGGGGCGGCATCGCCGCCGTCCGCGACGGGGCTGTCGACCTGGGGCTCGTCTCCCGCCCGCTCCGGCCGGAGGAGGCCGCCGGGCTCGAGCGGATCGACCTGGCCCGCGACGCGGTGGTGCTCGCCGCCGCCGCGGACGTCCCGGTGGACGAGCTCTCCTCCGACGACCTGCACCGTCTGTATCGCGGAGAGCTTCGCGGGCTCACGGTGCTGCTCCGCGACGAGGCCGAGTCGGCAAACGCGGCGCTCGAGTCCATCCACCCCGGCCTCGCCGACGAGCGCCGCCGCTCCTCGGCCGGCGGCCGCCTCCGGGTCCTCGACCACGACGACGCCATGGCGGTCGCGCTCGCCACCACGCCTCGGGCGGTGGGCGTCTTCTCCCTCGGCGCCCTCCGCCCTCCCCTCCGCGCCCTGCGCGTCGACGGGGTCACTCCCTCGGCCGAGTCGGTCAGGCTCGGGACGTGGCAAGCGGTGCGGACCCTGGGAGTGGTGTTCCGTCCCGAGCGCCGCGAGCGGGTCGCTCCGTTCCTCGCCCTCGCCACCTCCGAGCACGGTCGCGCGCTGATCCGCTCGCTGGGGTACCTCCCGCTGGAGGCGCGGCGATGATCCCCGTCGCCCTCACCCGCCCCTTCGCCCGGCGGCTCCTCCCCCTGGTGCTCGTGGCGAGCAGCCTCTTCGCGGTGGTGGTCCCGGTCGCCCACCACCTGGACGCGCGGAGCCGGCTGGTCAGCTCGGCTCGCGAGCGCGGGGAGCGGGTGGCCCGCATCCTCGCCGAGGCGGCCCGCGATCGGCCGCTGCTCTGGCGCTACGACGCGGCCAAGCTCGCCGGCCGGCTCCAGCTGGAGGGACTGCTGACCTCGCCCCTGGTGGTGCGTGACCGGGACAACCATCCGGTTCCGCTCGGAGGCCCTCCCCAGTCCAGCGTCGCCTGGGCCCGCGTCCCGGTGGAGGTGGAGGGCGTCCCGGTGGCCACCATCTGGTCGGGCGCTCCGCTCGCCGCCCTCCGGCACGAATCGCTTCGCCTGTTCGCCGGCTGCCTGCTGCTCGCCTCCATCCTCGGAGGGCTGCTGTTCCTCTTTCCGGTCCGCACCGTGGCCGGCGCCGAGGAGCGCATCGCGGCGCTGCTGGCCGAGCGGCGGGTGGCGCTCCAGGACGAGGAGCGGCGGCGCATCGCCCGGGAGCTCCACGATGGCGCCGGGCAGGCGCTGACCGCCGCCCGGCTGCAGCTGCTCGCCCTCCGCAAGCGCGGGCTCGCCGCCGAGGACGCCGCGCAGGTCGAGCACCACCTCGACGAGGCGCTGGAGGAGGTGCGGAGGTCCACCTCGGCGCTGCTCCCTGCGCCGCTCGCCGCGCTGGGGTTCCTGGGCGCGGTCCGCAAGCACTGCGCGAGCTACGCCCGGGCCACCGGCGTGGACATCTCGCTCGAGGCGCCGGACCAGCTCCCCGAGCTGCCCGCGCCGCTGGCCGCCGGGCTCTACCGCATCGTCCAGGAGGCACTGCACAACACCGTCCGCCACGCCGGGGCGGCCCGGGCGTCGGTCCGGGTCCACCACCTCCCCGACGCCCTCTCGCTCGAGTTCGACGACGACGGGCGCGGCTTTCCGGATCAGGCCAGCTCGCAGTCGATCCGCGAGCGCGTCGCCGGGCTGGGTGGCGCGGTGGACTGGCCGGACCCGGGAAGGGCCCATCTTCGGGTGAGCATCCCCCTCTGCGGAGCCACGGGGTGATCCACGTCGTCGTGGCCGACGATCACGCGGTGGTCCGCGCGGGCGTGCGCGCGGTGCTGGCCTCGGAGCCTGACCTCTCCCTCGTGGCCGAGGCCGCCGATGCGACCGAGGCCTTGGCCGCGGTGCTCGCCCATCGTCCTCAGGTCCTGCTCCTCGACTGGAGCTTGCCCGGCGAGGGGCGCTCCGTCCTCGGCCGGGTAGGTGCCGAGGCGCCCGGGACACGCGTCTGTGTCCTCTCGATGCACCAGGACGGGGCGACGGTCCGGGAGGCGCTCGGCGGCGGAGCGCTCGGCTACGTGGTGAAGGGTGCGGGCATCGAGGGGCTGGTGGTCGCCCTCCGCGCGGTGGCAGCAGGGCACCGCTTCCTCGACCCGGCCGCCGAGAACGGCCTCAGCGCCCGGCCCGAGCCCGAGGACGACGAGTGGGGGCGTCTCACCCCCCGCGAGCGGCTGGTGCTGCGGCGGGTGGCCGAGGGGCGCACCAATCGAGAGATCGCCACCGAGCTGTCGCTCTCCCCGAAGACCGTGGACACCCACCGCACCAACCTCATGCGCAAGCTGGGCGTGCACGACGCACAGGCCCTCGCCCGCTTCGCGGTCCGGCGCGGCCTGCTCTAGCGCGGGCGTCGCAGCTCGGGTGTCCACCCGATTGTCCGCCCGGCCCGGGTTCCTGGAGGATCTGCCCCGCGCCCCCTGCACCGGAGGAGAATCCCTGGACCGCCTCGCCCTGCTCGCCACCCTCGCCCTCGCCTCGTCCGCCCTGGCCCAGGAGGCCGGCGGATACTCGGCAGGCCCAGGCCTCGGCTCACCGGATTACCAGACCACCGTCAGCGCCCCGCGGGTGAAGTCCCCGGTCCAGACGCAGGACCGGGTCTTCGCCGCCACCCGCTTCTGGAAGCTGGACCCCGGCCGCTACGAGGTGGAGGTCTGGTGGGACGAGAAATTCAAGCGCGACGAGCCGAACGAGTCGGTGCTGAAGCTGGAGATCGAGATCGGCCTCACCCCGCACCTCCAGCTCGACCTCTACCAGAACTTCGTGATCCAGAACGGCCAGTTCGACGTCGAGGGGAACCAGATCGAGCTCCGCTACGCCTTCGCTGCCGTGTACAATGAGATTCCCTGGAACCCGGTGCTCTACCTCGAGTGGCACCCGCGCAAGCAGGCGCAGGACCGCGCCGAGGTCAGGCTGCTGATGGGCGGCGACCTCCCGGCCGCTGGCCTCTGGTCGGCGAACGTCTTCGCCGAGGGCAACGTGGACTACTTCAACGCCTCGTACGCCGAGGGCTTCGACGGCGAGTTCGGCATCACCGCCGCGGTCAGCTTCCCGGTCCTCGCCGACGTGCTCCGGCTCGGCGCCGAGGTACAGGGCGGCGTGGACCAGCACGGCAGCCCCCGCTTCTATGCCTCGGGACTCGTCGGCCCGAACATCCTCCTCACCTACCGGCCAGCGGGGCTGAAGCTCACCGCCACCGCGCTGTTCGGGCTCTTCCACGAAGACCCCGCCTGCCGACTGTTCGTCATCGCCGGCTGGCAGTTCTGAGCGGTTGCGCGCCGCCCCGGCTCGGGTGATGCACCCCGGGGTGGAGGACAGAACCGTGCCCGACCCTACCCCCGAGCCGAAGCGCCCCCTTCCCGAGCGCCACGTCCACCAGGACCAGGAGGTCGACGAGGCCGGCGAGGAGTCGTTTCCGGCGAGCGACCCGCCCGGCTGGACTCCGTCGACCCCCGGAACCGAGCCACCGCCTCCACCAGACCCTCGCGAACGGCGGCCACGTCGCTGAAGGTGCGACATCGGTGTTGCGGCGGGGCGAGAGCTTTCCGCCTTCCGTGAAGTCGATTCCTTGGGGTCTTCCGGGGTTCCGCTAGACTCGGCGGTCCATGAAGTTCACTCCCCTCGACATCCGCCAGAAGCGCTTCGAGACCTCCTTCCGCGGCTACGCCGCCCGGGACGTGCAGGGGTTCCTGGAGCTGCTGGCGGCCGAGTTCGAGGAGGTGGTGAAGGAGAACATCGGGCTCAAGGAGGAGCTCAAGCGCACCCAGGTGGAGCTGGAGCGCCACCTCGAGCGCGAGCGCGCCCTGCAGCAGACGCTGGTCACCGCCCAGCGCGTCTCGGAGGACCTCCGGGACGCGGCGAAGAAGGAGGCGGAGATCGTCGTCGCCGAGGCCGAGCTCCAGTCGGAGAAGATCGTCCACGCCGCGCACCAGAAGCTGGTCCAGGTGGTGGACGACATCAACGAGCTCAAGCGCCAGCGGGCCCGCTTCGAGGCCGAGCTCCGGTCGCTGGTCTCCGGGCACCTGAAATTGCTCGAGGCCGTCGCCGCGCCCGACGCCGAGGCTCCGCTCCGGGTCGACGACAACGTGTCGTTCCTCGCCCCGAAGAAGGCGGGCGCGCCGTAGCGGACCTGGTCCGGGAGGTTCCCGGCGGCGTCGAGCTGTCGGTCCGGGCGAAGCCGCGCGCATCCCGTCCGGGCCTCGGAGCCGTGCGGGACGGGGCGCTCGACGTCCGGGTGAGCGCCGCGCCGGTCGAGGGTGCGGCCAACGAGGCTCTGGTGGAGCTGCTGGCCCGGCAGCTCGACGTCCCGCGGCGAGCGGTCTCCCTGGTCTCCGGCGAGCACGGGCGCAGCAAGCGCGTCCGCATCGAGGGACTCACCCTCGCCGAGGTCCGTGCGCGTCTCGGTCTGGACGGATGACAGCTTTTGCCTCGCCTTGGACCGCGGGCTGCAGCGGTCGCCCTCCGCCCGCCTGAGCGGGGAATCCCTCCCGGAGCGCTTCCAGGACCGGGCGTAGCCGTGGCCACCCGCGCTGCTCGACCCGGTAGAGCGCGCTGACCGGGACCTCCGGCGAGGCCAGCTCGGGAAGCACGCGCCGGAGGCGACCCTTCGCCAGGTCCTCGGCCACCAGCCACTCCGGGAGCAGTGCCACCCCCAGGCCCGCCAGCGCCAGCTCCCTCAGCGCCAGGGGGGCGTTGCAGGCCATGCGGCCCTCGACCCGGACGACCTCCGCCCCCTCCTCCCCGACCAGCCGCCAGACCCCGCGGCCCGGCTCGAGCTGGGGCTGGACCAGGGTCGCGTGGCGCTGAAGCTCGCCCGGGGTACGGGGCATCCCCCGGGCCTCGAGATACGCCGCCGAGGCCACGAGGATCCGGCGAAAGGTGCCCACCCGCTGGGCGACGATGGACGTCGAGTCGAGCAGGCTCTCGCCGACCCTCACCGCCAGATCCACCGCGTCCTCGATGAGGTCCTGGGGCCGGTCCTCGAGGAGCAGGTCCACCACCAGACCGGGGTGCCGGGCCGCGAGCCGCGGCAGGGCGGGCACCACCGCGTGCAGCCCGATGCTCACCCCGGCGCAGACCACCACCCGCCCCTCTACCCGCCGGCTCCCGCGAACCGTCTCCCGCGCCCGCTCCACACTGCCGAGGATGCGCACCGCCTCGGAGTGGTAGGCGCGCCCGGCCTCGGTGAGCGACAGGCGCCGGGTGCTACGGAGCACCAGCGGGACGCCCAGGTCACGCTCCAGTGCCGAGAGCTGCCGGCTCACCGCGGCCAGCGACAGCCGGAGGCTCCTCGCCGCCCGGGAGAGGCTCCCGGTCTCGGCGATCCGGACGAAGGTGCGCATCTGCACGAGGAGGTCCATGCGAGGCAGCCTGCGCCGTTACTTGCGTTGCACGCAAGAGTCTACTGCTCGGGGCCGATCAATCCCCCGGCCAGCCTCCGCATCCGACGGGACGTGACCGGACACCTCTGTCCGGACCGAACAGGAGACACCTCATGCCCCGCATCGCCCCCGTCCAGATCGCCACCGCCTCAGAGAAGACCCGCCTGCTTCTGGAAGGTCTCAAGAAGCAGCTCGGGACAGTGCCAAACCTCTTCGCCACCATCGGTCAGTCCCCCGAATCGCTCCAGGCGCTGCTCGGAGCGATGGACGCCCTCGGGAGGGGCTCGCTCTCCGGCCGCGAGGTCGAGCAGCTGAACCTGCTCACCTCCGAGCTCAACGGCTGCGGGTACTGCATCTCGGCGCACGGCGCGCTGGGGAAGCGGGCCGGTCTCTCGCCGGACGACATCGATGCCGCACGTGCCGGACGAGGGGCCAGCGCCCGGGAGCAGGCCATCCTCGACCTGGTCCGCCGGGTGGTGCGCACCGGCGGCGGCGGCGCGGGCACCGAGCTGGCCCGGGCCCGAGCGGCCGGACTGTCCGACGCCGAGGTGATGGAGGTGCTGGCCCACGTCGCGCTGAAGACGTTCACCAACGCGGTGGCCCAGGTGGCCCAGACCGACATCGACTTCCCGAAGCAGCCCCGGCTCCCCGAGGCCTGAACCGGCGGCGACGGACGCAGGACCCGCGGGGCCTCACCGGCGCGCCGCCGGCGAGGCCCCGCCTCTGCTCGCCCAGCACCTCGAGGTCCACGCTCAAACGGGCGTGCCCGAGGACGTTCACGGGACCAGGACCAGCTTGCCCACCGTCCGACGACTCTGCAGGGCCCGGTGCGCCTCGGCGGCATCCGCGAGCCCGAACCGTCCCCCGTGCGAGACCCGGAGGCGTCCGTCCTTCGCCATCCGGAAGAGCGCCGTCAGGTCCTCGCGGAGGGTCTCCGGAGTCAGCAGCGTCACCAGGGCAAAGCCGAGCACTGCCTGGTTCTTGAAGATGAGCTGGAGCAGCTCGGGGACGCCCAGAGAGAACCGCTGGATGTTCAGCGCTCCGTACACCACCATCACCCCGCGCGGGGCGAGGACCGACAGCGCAGCCGCGGTGACGTCCCCACCGACCGACTCGAGCACCACGTCCGGACCGCTCCCGCCGGTGAGCGCCCGGACCTGCTCGGTCCAGCCGCGGGCGGTGTAGTCGACCGCGGCGTCCGCGCCGAGCGCCAGGGTGTGGGCTCGCTTCTCGGCGGTGCTCGCCGCGGCGATGACCTGCCTCGCCCCGGCGTGAACGAGGAGCTGCAGCAGCAGGCTCCCCACCCCCCCGGCCGCGGCACTCACCAGCACCGACTTGCCCGCGACCGGCGTGTGCCGGGTGAGGGCCAGGGCGGTCAGGCCCTGCACCATCAGCGCCGCGGCGTCCTCGAACGGCAGCTCGGGAGGGAGGTGGGTGGCGAACCGGGCGTCGGCGGCCACCAGCTCGGCGTAACCGCCCACGCTCAGGCCCGCAGCGAACAGCGAGAGCGCCACCCGATCGCCCCTGGCGAAGCCCTTCACCTCCCGCCCGACCTCGACCACCTCCCCCACCACCTCGTTGCCGGGGACCGCCGGGAGCGCCGGGGTGACCGCATACCGGTCCTCGCGCATCAGCGCGTCCGAGAGGTTCACCCCCGCGGCTCTGACCCGCACCAACAGCTCACCCGGGCCGGCCACCGGCGCGGGAACATCGACCAGCTGCAATACCTCGGGGCCGCCGAAGCGGCCGAACTGGACTGCCTTCATCGTCTCTCTCCTGGGTTCGGGTTGACTGCCGGGGAGAGGTGTCCTGACGGCCCGGTGTAACGGATACCGACCAATTCGGGACATACCGACCACATGGTCAGCATGCGGATGCCACTCAAGGATTTGCCGCCCTGGCCGGCCGAGCGAGCCCTGAAGGTCATCTCCGGCCGGTGGAAGGCGGTGCTGCTGCACCTCCTGTTCGACGGGCCCCGGCGGCTCTCGGAGCTGTCCAGGGCGCGGCCGGAGATCAGCCAGAAGGTGCTGATCCAGCAGCTCCGGGAGCTGGAAGAGCGCGGTCTGGTCCATCGCGAGGTGTTCCGCGAGGTGCCACCGCGGGTGGAGTACAGCGCGACGCCGCTCGGACGGAGCCTGGAGCCGGTGCTGCTCGCCCTCTGCACCTGGGGCCGCCAGCACGCCACCGCGCTGGACGAGCTCGACCGGCTCCGGGACTGCACCTCGCCCGAGGACGGCCGCCGTCGGTGAGGGCCGGCGCTGGCTCCCGCGGACGGCGGGCGGTGCCCGCTCCGAATCAGCGCACCGTCCGGCCGAGGAACTCCAGCATCCGCCCGGCGATCTCCTCGACATGCGTCTCCAGCGCAAAGTGCCCGGTGTCGAGGAATTGCACCACGGCGTGCGGGTCGTCCCGCTGGAACGCCTCGGCCCCGGCCGGCACGAAGAACGGATCGTTCCTTCCCCAGATGGCGAGGAGCGGCGGCTTGTGGCTCTGGAGGTAGGCCTGGAAGTTCGGGTAGAGCGCGACGTTGCTCGCGTAGTCGAGGAACAGGTCCAGCT
Organism: Myxococcaceae bacterium; assembly: GCA_035519675.1. Classification (GTDB taxonomy): domain Bacteria; phylum Myxococcota; class Myxococcia; order Myxococcales; family Myxococcaceae; genus RPRB01. The sequence continues at coordinate 145,452 of DATIWB010000099.1, read as the reverse complement.
GGATGTCCGCCTGCCCGGGCCGGTCGAGCAGCGCCTGATCGAGAGTGTACGCCTCGGGCGCCACCCGGCTCGGGTCCGCCACGCCGGTGAGGTACTGGAACTTCGTTCCCTCGAGCGTCAGGAACCCACGCAGCGCGGCGCGGTTCTCCGCCGTCGGCTCCCTCCAGTACTTCTGGATGGGGTTCCACGCCGTGCCCAATCCCTCCTCGTAGGCGTTCCCGTTCTGCGAGACGATGGCCGTGATCCGCTCGGGATGCTTGAGCGCCAGCCGGAAGCCCACCGGCGCCCCGTAGTCGAAGACGTAGATCGCATGGCGGCGGACCCCGATCTGCTCGGTGAAGTGGTCGACGACCTCGGCCAGGGTGTCGAAGCTGTACCGGAACGCGGCGCGGTCCGGGGCCTCGCTGAACCCGAAGCCCGGAAGGTCCGGGGCGATCAGGTGGTAGCGCGTGGCCAGGCGGGGGATGAGTCCGCGGAACATGTGCGACGAGGTCGGGAAGCCGTGGAGCAGGAGCACGGTGGGCGCCTGCTCCGGGCCGGCCTCCCGGTAGAAGATCTCCATGCCATCCACCCGCGCCTTCTTGAAGGACGTCAGAGGCGGGGCGAGCGTGGTCGCGAGCAGGACTTCAGGGTTCGACGGGGACATCGGTGCACCTCCAGGAGGATTGACCCGCCCTGTTCTGTCGGGTGGCAAGGGCTCCATGCCGCGAGTAGTTCTCACCCCGACCCTTGAGCATTTCTGAGGTGTCGATGCCCGAGCTGGACCTGTCGCTCCTCCGCACCCTCGTCGCCGTCCACGAGCTGGGTAGCTTCGCCCGCGCCGCGCGCCAGGTGGGACGGTCCGAGTCCGCGGTCAGCCTCCAGCTCAAGCGGCTCGAGGAGCAGTGCGGCGGTCCCCTCCTCTTCCGCTCGGGCCGGCGAATGATCCTCACCGACACCGGCGCCCGGGTGCTGGAGTACGCCCGTCGGCTGCTGGCGTTGAACGACGAGGCGCTCACCGCGCTCCGGCCAGAGGCGTCGGAAGGCACGGTCCGGGTGGGGATTCCCACCGACGTCGCCGAGACCTGGTGGCCCCCGGTCCGGGCGCGGTTCAGGGCCGCCCATCCGCGCTTCACCGTCGAGACGCTGGTCGGAGCAGCACCCCTCCTCGGAGAGAAGCTGAGGCGCGGCGAGCTGGACCTTCGCGTCGCCCATCAGCCGCGCGGCGACTTCCCGACGCTGTGGTCCGAAGTCCGGCCCATGGCCTGGGTCGGGCCGGCCGATTTCGTCCGCGAGCCGGCGGCGCCGGTCCCGCTGGTGGTGTTCAATCCTCCGTGCACGTTCCGCGACGCCGCGCTGCGCGCGCTCGAGGACGCCGGGCTCTCCTGGACCTTCGCCTACGAGAGCCCCACCCTTGCCGGACTCTGGGCGGCGGTCGCCTCCGGGATGGGGGTCACCGTCCGGACGGCGTCCGGCATCCCGTCCCCGCTCCGGGCGCTGGGCCCCGAGGTGGGGCTTCCCGCGCTCCCCGCGACCACCACCGCGGTGGAGTCGGCGCCCGGACGGCAGCCGGGACCGGCGGCGATGCGCCTGGTCGAGCTGATGGTCCGTTCGCTCGAGGCGACTGCGGGGGCGCTCTAGCTACGCCGCCAGCCCGACCGGGATCTTGAACTCGAACCGGGTGCCCTTGCCCGGCTCGCTCTCCACCTTCACCGAGCCGCCGTGCTCGGTGGCGATCTGCTTGACGATGGACAGCCCCAGCCCGGTCCCCTCCGGCCGCCCGGCGGTGGCGAACGGGTCGAACACCCGGTCGGCGATCTCCGGCGGCAGGCCCGGCCCGTCGTCCTCGAAGCGCAGCACCAGGTCGTCCGCCTCCCGGTCGATGCTGAAGAGGAAGTTCCCGCCGGTGGGCATGGCCTCCACCGCGTTGCGGGCCAGGTTGAACACCACCCGCCGCAGCTTGCCCTCGTCGAACCGGGCCGGGCCGGTGTAGCGCGGGACGACCGAGAGCCTGACCGGGCTCTTCTTGAACTCCTGGCGCAGGTACGCCTCGGTCTCGGTGGCGAACTTCTGCAGATAGACCTTCCGGATGAGCAGCTCGCGCTCACCCCGGGCGAAGGCCAGCGTCTCGCGCATCATCGCGTTCAGGTGCTCGAACTGCTTGTCCACCACTCCCGCGTACTGCAGCCGCTGCTGCTCGTCGGGCTCGGTGGCCATGAGCTCGGTGTAGCCACTGATGACGGTGAGCGGCGTCCGGAAGTCGTGCACCACCCCGGAGAGCATCTGGCCGATGGCCGCGAGCCGCTCCCGCTGCTCCGCCTCGTCCCGGTTGCGCCGGACCTTGATCGACCGGCCGGCCTGTCCGGCGATGAGCGTGGCGAGCCGCTCGTCGCTCTCGGTGAAGCCCGACGGCTTGTTCAGCATCGCCAGCGCACCCACCAGCACCTCGTCCACGGCGATCGGGACGCAGAGCACCGCGTCAGCCCGGATGTCCAGCCGGGCGGGGACGCTCGGGTCGTGCGCGGGGTGGTCCGCGGCGCGCGCCACCCGGACCGTCTCGCCGGTGCGCGCCACGTGGCCCATGATGCCCTGCCCCGGCTTCAGCTTGAGCGTCGCCAGCGACTCGGCCTTCTCCCCCACCACGCTCTTGAAGAAGAGGACGCCCTGGGATGCGCCGTGATCGGCGAGGAAGATGGCCGCCGCCGTGGCCCCGAGCGTGGGCGCCACCCGGGCGAGCAGGACGTCCATGAGATCGGTCTGCTTCTCGGCGCTGGAGACCGCCTTCTCGGTCTCGAACAGCAAGTCCAGGTCCTTGAGCGCGTTGGACAGGTCGGACTTGGCCCTGCGCAGCGCCTCGTTCTGCGCCCGCAGCTCCTCGTAGAGCAGCACGTTGTCCAGCACCGCGGCGATCTGGGTGGCCACCGCCTCCACCAGCGCCAGGTCCTCGGCGGTGAAGACGTTGGTCTTTCTGTTGAGCACCTCCACCACCCCGAGGATGCGCCCGCTCACGTGCTTGAGCGGCACGGCGATCATCGACTTGGTGACGAAGCCGCTCATCCGGTCGATGTTGGGGTGGAAGTGCGAGTCGGTGTAGGCGTCGCCCAGCAGCAGGCTCTGCCCGGTGGCCATCACGTGCCCGGCGATGCCGGTGCCGAGCGGCAGGCGGATCTCGTCCAGCCCCCCGCCGCGGAGCACCCGGCTCCACAGCTCCTGCTTCTCGGCGTCGAGCATGAACAGCGTCGCCGCCTCGGCCTGGAGCAGCGAGCTCAGCCGGTCCATCACCGTCCGGAGCAGGGCATCGACGTCGCGGACGGACGACAGCAGGGTCGCGATCTCCAGCACCGCGCTGAAGCGCTCCGCCTGACGCAGCACCGCCGACTCGAGCTCCTGCAGCTTGTCGGTCAGGCCGCTGAGCAATCCGGCCGGGCTGACGGGCTCGGTCGATTTGAGTCGATCCGCCATCGTTTCGTCCGGGTGTGCCACTCTACACCAGGAGCGGACGACGGGCGTCCTCCGGTGCGTCCAGGACCACACGGCCGGTGTCGCCGGTGCGCCGGGGCGGCACCAGGGGCGCCCGGGACGGCTCGAGCCCCGACCCAGCCCCCGCGCGCCGTGGCGCGCCAGCGTCCGAGCTCAGTGCGCGTCGGCCCAGCTCTGACCAAGACCCACCTCGACCTCCAGCGGCACCCGCAGCTGTGCCACGCCCATCATCGAGCTCCGGGCGAGCTCCACCGCCCGATCGAGCTCGTCCTCCGGCGCCTCGAAGAGGAGCTCGTCGTGGACCTGAAGGAGCATTCGGGTGCGTAGACCGCCCTCGCGCAGCCGGTGGTCGATGCGGAGCATCGCCATCTTGATCAGGTCCGCGGCCGTGCCCTGGATGGGCATGTTGATCGCCGCCCGCTCCGCGGCCTGCGCGGTGGCGCGGTTGCTGGAGTGCAGGTCGTCCATCAGCCGGCGGCGACCGAAGAGCGTCTCCACGCTGCCGGTCCGCCGGGCCCGCTCCACGGTCTCCTCCAGGTAGCGGCGGATGCCGGCGTAGCGCGCGAAGTAGCGGTCGATGATCGACGCCGCCTCCTCGTGGGGGATGTCCAGGCGCGTGGAGAGCCCGTGGGGTGACAACCCGTAGGCGATGCCGAAGTTCACCATCTTCGCCACCCGGCGCTGGTCCGCGGTCACCTCCCCCGGCGTGACGCCGAACACCTCGGCCGCGGTGCGCTGGTGCACGTCCTCCCTGGCCTGGAACGCCGCCAGGAGCCCCGGGTCCTCCGACACGTGGGCCAGGATCCGTAGCTCGATCTGGCTGTAGTCCGCCGAGACCAGCTTCCACCCCGGCTCGGCCACGAACGCTCGCCGGATGGCGCGGCCCACGTCGGTCCGCACCGGGATGTTCTGCAGATTGGGATCCGAGCTCGACAGCCGGCCGGTCGCCGTCGCTGCCTGGTGGAAGGTGGTGTGCAGCCGCCCGTCGGCGCCGACCAGCGGAACCAGCGCGTCGAGGTAGGTGCTCTTGAGCTTGCTCAGCGTCCGGTACTCGAGCAGCGCCCGGGGCAGCGGGTGCTTCTCGGCGAGCTTCTCCAGCACCTCGGCGTCGGTGGACGGGCCGGTCTTCCCCTTCTTGAGGACTGGAAGGGCGAGCTCGGTGTAGAGCACCTGCGCCAGCTGCGCATTGCTGTTGACGTTGAACACCCGGCCGGCCAGCTGGTGCAGCTGCTTCTCCTGGGCAGCGCACTGGGCATCCACGTCCCGCGACAGCTCGGAGAGCACGCCGAGGTCAAGCTTGATGCCGTGGCCCTCCATCCTGGTCAGCACCGCCACCAGCGGCAGCTCCAGCTCGCGGGCCAGGCCGGTGAGCTTGGCGGACTCGATGTCCCGCCACAGGCCAGGGGCGAGCCGCTCCACTGCCTGGGCCCGCTGACCGAACGCCTCGGCCACCTCCTCGGGTGGCCGGTCCGCGAGCCCGCTGCCGGCCCGGCGCGCCGCCGCCGCGTCGTAGGGCACCGGCAGCTCGAGGTGGAGCCGCTCCCGGGCGAGGTCCGCCAGGGCGTGCTCGCGGCGCGAGGCATTGAGCAGATAGGAGAGCAGCTCCACGTCCGCCCCCAGGCCCATCAGCTCCATTCCCGCGCCGAGCAGCAGCAGCGAGAGCGCCTTGGCGTCGTGCGCATCCTTCTCCAGCCGCGCGTCGGCCAGCACCGGGCCCAGCACTTCTCGCAGCTCCCCGAGCGCCAGCCGGCGGGCCCCGAGCCCGTGATGGTCGAGCGAGACGTAGGCCGCGGTGTCACCCGCCGCCACGCCGAGCCCCACCAGCGGCGCAGTGGCTGGACGGCCGTCGTGCGCCGGCACCAGCGCCACCCGCCCGTGGCTGCGGATGGCCTCCACCAGCGCCAGGAGGCCCTCCCGGTCGGCGACCACCGTGGTCTTCCCCATCGGCCGCGCCGCCGCCGCGTCCGGGCTGGGGGGCATTTCCTGTAGCAGCTTGTAGAACTCGAGCTCGGTGAAGAGCGCCCGGGCCTTCTCCCCGTCGATGGGCTGGCGGGCGAGCCGCGCGACGTCCGTCTCCACCGGAAGGTCGGTCCGGAAGGTCACCAGCTGCTTGGCACGCAGCATGCCCTCCCGGTGCTCTTCGATCGCCTCGCGGATCTTCGGCTTCTTCACCTCTTCCAGCCGCGAGAGCAGGGCCTCCACGCTCCCGAACTGCTGGATCAGCTCGGCGGCGGTCTTCGGCCCGATGCCCGGGACCTTGGGCACGTTGTCGATGGGGTCGCCGACCAGCGCCAGGTAGTCGCGCATCTGGCCGGGCTCGATGCCCAGCCGCTCCCGCACCTCGCGCGGTCCGGTGTGCCGGTCGAGCATCGGGTCGTAGAGGCTCACCCGGTCGTCCACCAGCTGCATGAAGTCCTTGTCGCCGGTGACGATGTGCACGTCGAAGCCCTGCTGCTTCGCCGCCAGCGCCAGTGTGCCGATGACGTCGTCCGCTTCCCAGCCGGCGTACTCCAGCACCGGGACCCGGAGCGCATCGACCACCTGGCGGACCAGCTCGAACTGGTGGGGGAGGTCCGGCGGGGGGCCCTCGCGGTTGGCCTTGTAGCTGGGGTCGATCTCCTGGCGGCCGGTGCGGCTCTCCTTGTCGAAGGCCAGCGCCACGTGGGTGGGCTTCATCTCCCGGAGCGTCTTGAGGAGCATCCGGGTGAAGCCGTAGACGGCGTTGGTGGGCACGCCCCGGCTGGTGCTGAGGTTGGCGATGGCGTGGTAGGCGCGAAAGACGAAACCCGACGCGTCGATGAGCGTCAGGACGGGGCGGGGGCTGGGCATGACTTCGCCCGGGGCACCCTACCGCAGCACGAGCTTGATCTTCTCGTTGCAGATGAAGAACTCGTCGCCGTCCTCCACCTGCTTGCGCTTGATCCGCTGCTTGTTGAACCAGGTGCCGTTCGAGGAGCCGAGGTCCTCGATGTAGTAGGCGCCGTCGTCGCGAACGATGACCGCGTGCTCCCGGCTCACCTTGCCGGAGTTGATGATGAAGTCGCAGTGCTTGCCCCGGCCGATGACGAACCGGTCCTTGCCGATGCGGTCCAGCGCGCCGTTCTCGGCCATGAGGTAGAGCTGGCCGCCCGAGCCGGAGCGCTCCTCGTCCTCGGGGAGCTGCCGGTCGAGGATGTCCAGCGGGTCATCGGGGGTGCCATCCGGGGCGCCGGTGTCCACCTCGCCGAGCGAGGCCAGGTCGTCCAGGTCCCCCTTCCCCAGCACCGGGGTGCCGATGGTGGGGGCGACCGACTCGGGGCCGGTGCTCCGCAGGGGGGCGGTCCGCGCCGGGGCGGCCGCGGCCACCCGGTGGTTGAGCGTGGGCTGGGCGGGAACGGGGGTCTTCCGGCGGGAAGCCACCTCGAGGAAGCCGTTCAACCGGGCGAACATGAACAGGGCCTGGTTGATCAGCCCGTCTCGCTCGCTGCCCATCTGCCGCGCCATCTCCTCGAAGGCCTCCCAGAGGTGGTCGGGGATGGCCACCTTGCGGACGGGATGTGGCGGATTGAAGTCGCCCATGGCGCGCACGCCAGGGAGGCTAGCACGGTCAGTAGTGAACGCCGATGTCCACCGGGCTGGTCGACGTGTAGGAGACCGTGGACGGAGAGAAGTCCACGATCACATTCCCCCCTGGGTAGAGCACGAAGACCCGGTCCGCCCCCACGATCTGGGGGTAGAGGTTGCGCTGGTAGAGCGCCAGGGCCCCCGGGAGGTTCAGCCCACCCACCCCGAGCGTCGAGGAGCTGATGGGCACCGAGGCGGGGGTGTAGCCGTTCACGAAGGAGAAGAAGTACCCCGAGCCCCGGAGCGAGGAGACGTCTCCGCCGGTGAGCACCGGCTCGATGCCCGCGTCGGTCCCCTCCCCCGGGTAGCTGATCACGTCGTGGATCTGGAAGGAGAGCCCCACGTCGCTGAGGATGCTCGCCGACGTCCCCGCATCCGCATCCGGTCGCCAGAAGCGGATGAACTGCGGGGTGGAGTGCACCCCGGCATCGAAGAAGCTCGTCCCGCCCGGGGGCGGGAGCCCCATGCGACCGAGGTACCCCGAGCTGGTGCCGCTCACCGTGAGGGGGTGCGCGGCGAGGGTGCTGCTCCGGAGGTTGTAGGCGACGGGAGGAGGGCAGCTGTCGATGGTGGCGATGGTGCCGTCGGACAGCACCCGCTCCGTGCCACCGTCGAGCTCCACCGCGAGCGCCGTCCGCCGGGTGACCAGGAACAGGCCACCGGGGCCGGGGACCAGCACCCCGCCGTCTGGCCCGGCAGCAAGCACCGGGAAGCCGAACTCGCACTCGGTCCCGGTGTAGTCCACCGGTACGACGATGTCCCCCGGCTCGACGAAGCCCTGCTCGGCCAGCACCCGGCTGTTGATCGACAGTGGCCAGCCTCCGTCCCGGGGATCTCCCAGGCCAGCGTCGAGCGGCTCCCGGGCGATGCCGGCCACGATGCCCTCGTAGAGGACGTACACGCTCTCGCTGTAGGGCCAGATCCCCTGCTCGATCCGGATCTCGTTCGTCTGCGGGCCCCCGCGAAAGACTGCCGGGGCTCCGGTGTTGAGCACCGCCTGCACCGCGGTGATGCTCGCCCCGTTGGGGGCGAAGTTGATCTGCCGCAAGGTCATGGCGTCGAAGGCGAAGATCTGCGCCGCGGGGATGCTGTTCCCGTACCCGCTGACGGTGACGAAGCCCAGCAGTCCGTACTGGACCTCGAACCCGGTGACGTACAGCGCCAGTCCGCTCGACTGCACGACCAGATCCTGCACCACGCCCACCGAGCCGTTGTTGGCGAACCGGATGGGGAGCATGCGGTTCGCATCTCGCGGAACACCACCGTCGAACTCCGCTGGCGGACGGTAGTAGGTGTCCGAATAGCGCTTCGGGGCGGCCGGGAGCCCGGCGCCGGCATCGTAGGTCTCGAGCACCCCCCCATCGTAGGAGTCGCGCCGGGCGTCGAACCCGTCGATGGCCACCGGGTAGCGGACCACCGGCGTCCCCGCGTCGAAGAACGACAGCGCCCGGGTGCGGTCCAGGTCCACCGCGAGCACTCCCACACAGTCGAGCTTCCCGCGGCAGGAGGCCTCGTCGAGGATGGCGAAGATGCGGGTCCCGGCGTCCATCACCACGTCGGTGATGCCGCCGTCCACTCCTCCGTCCACGTCGACGTACACGGTGCCGGGCGGGCCGCCATCCGGCGGTGAGTAGGCGATCAGCTTCACCACGTTCCCGTGGGTGATCAGCCGCTTGACCGGGAAGCTCTGGGCGACCGTGGTGTCGGAGTTGAAGACCGCCTCGTAGGGCGCGGGGACGAGCCCTCCGGGCTGCGGGTCGACCACCTGGATGCGACCCCACTCGAACTTGCCCTCCTCATCGGAGGGAGCGAACGGGATCGGGGGGTCGAGGTAACGGCTGGCGATGGCCAGCCTCCGCTCCTCCGGATCGGGCGGCTGCGCGGGGTGCTGCACCGTGGGCAGCGCCACCATCGCGGTGACCACCTCGCGGCGGATGACGTCCAGCGGCTGGAGCACGTAGGGCGGAAGCGCCGAGGGGTACAGGCCGCAGCGCTTCGTATCCACGACCGTCGTCGCCCGGTCCCGTGGGAGGTTGGGCAGCAGCAGCTCCCAGATCGTGGAGTCGGTCCCGTCGAAGGTGGCGAAGTACAGCTGCGACTGAAGGTCGTCGGAGCTCAGACGCGAGGCGAGCGCGGTCACCACCGAGTCCGGTCGGGGCGTGATCCGCCCGAACTCCTTCAGCTGCTGCGGACAGTTCAGCGCGCCGATGATCGACACCGAGGGGCCGCCGGCCCCCCGGGCGAAGACCCAGTCGCCCTGGAGCGGCTGGCCGAGCGGCCCGTAGCGAGTGGGGGCGGCCAGCTCCACCGGTGCGGGCAGGGTGGGGATGGACAGCGGCAGCAGAGGGTTCGGCGCGCGGACGAAGTCGCGCTGCAGGCCGGCGCGTGGCTCGAGGTCCAGGACCCGCAGCTCGTTGCTCCGGGTGCTGGTGACGAAGAGGAGCGAACCCGAGACCGCCGAGGAGTTGGTGCCGCTGAGCCGGGTGGGCGGGGCCACCCCGCTCTGCGAGCAAGCCACCAGGGCGACGGTCAGCAGGGCCAGGAGTCGGGTCTTCAAGGTGTGGAGTCCACGCAGTTGCGGTCGTCGGTGGCGAGCAGGCAGTACTGCTTGGCACCGATGTGGGCCACCAGGCGGGGGGCGAGGCGCCCGCCGGCAGCGGCCACCGAGAGCGGGACGTCCACCACTGCGATCCGGCCGTCGCCGAAGTTGCTGACGTAGAGCCGCGCGAAGTCGCCGCGTCGATCGATGGTGATCGCGAAGGGCACCGCCCCCACCCCGGGGACCAGGGCGGCGATCTGCCCCAGGTCGTCGTCGTAGAACGCCAGCGAGCCGTCCACCGAGCAGCTCACCACCACCAGCGGCGCCCGGCCGGTGCGGGTGAGGAGCTGCACGTCGTTCGGCCCTTCGGGCAACGGCACGGCCCGCACCAGGGTGAAGCTGGGGGCCAGCTCGGGCGCAGGGGGGGCACCGACGTCGATGACCAGGAGCGCCGCGGGGTTGTCCACCGCCAGGTAGAGCCGCTGGCCGTCGGGGCGGAGCTGGAGCGCCCGCGCATCGAGTGAGGCCCAGACCAGCTGCAGCTGCGGGTAGGCGACCAGGTTGCTCGCCCGGTCCACCACCCGGAGGAGGACGTCGGGATCGGTGCTGACCAGCTTCGCCCGACCGGACACGTACAGGAAGTCGGTGGTGACCACGATGCTGTTCGTCGCCCCCCGGCCGATGGCGCTGAAGGCCGAGTCGGGCACGGTGTACCCGCCGTCCGTCGCCCAGGCGGCCCGCGCCGCATCGAGCTCGGACTGGTGCAAGGTCACCAGGAAGTTCTGGAGGTTGGTCACGCTCTGCGCCGGGCTGGAGGCCGGTCGAAGGTGGGTGACGTAGATCTGGTCGCTGTCCGGAGCGAGCGTCACCGAGTAGGGCTGGGGTGCGGCGGGGATTCCGAACGACCCCGGCGTCTGTTCCACCGCCAGCCGGAGCGCGTCCACCGTGCAGTCGGTCCCACCGGAGAAGAAGCAGCGGAGCGGCACCCCGCCGTCCGACGGCTGGGTGATGTCCATGATCGCCACCTCGTCTCCCTCGGACCGGGAGGGGATGAAGAGCCGGGTGCCGGCGTCGTCCACGGTGGCCAGCCCTGCGAAGGGGGAGATGGTCACCAGGTTGGCGGTGGTGGTGGCGAGCTGGGTGAACTGCACCGGTCGGCCCTGGTCGGAGCCGCCATCCGGCAGTGGAGCCACCGCCGCCCCGGGCAGCGGGAGGGTGCGACCTTCGGCGGTGCGGACCTGTGCCAGGTCCACCGCCGTCACCCAGCCGATATCGAAGCGACGGTCGAAGTTGGAGCTGGCGACGTACAGCCGGCCCAGCCCGCCATCGGGGCTGGCCGGGGGAACGAAGGCCACGCCGGTGGGGTAGTAGAGGCGAGTCTCCACCGGCGGCCGCGGGACGAGATCCCGGTTGCACGCGACGGCGAGGAGGAGGGTCGGGACGAGGGTGAAGCGCATCAAAAGGGCGCGCATCCTAGAGATCCGCGACCCGGCGTCGCAAGGACAAGCGGCGAGCGTCAGAACAGGGGGAACCCCCGCGTTCTTCCCTCGGCCCGCTGCATCCATCTCAGCGCCGGGGCGTGGTGTCGTCCTTCCCGCCCGTGGCGCGCCAGTAGTCGGTGAGGATCCGCTGCACCCGATCGGCGTTGGGGTACGTGCGGCAGGACAGCAGATACGTCTCGTAGGCGCGGGTACCGGAGCGAGGGTCTCCCAGCTTGGCGTGGGCGCTGCCGAGGATGAGGTAGGCCCAGCCCGCCTTCGGATCCAGCTCCAGCGCCCGCTGGAGCTTGGGCACCGCGCGCTTCACCTCCGCCGGGTCCTTGCTGTCGGCGAGGCGTGTGCCCTCCTGGAGCAGCCTTCGCACCGAGGTGTTCTTCACCTCCGGACCGCAGGCCAGCCCGGTCAACGTCTTCCCCTCGAACCGGGGGGTGTAGGGGAGAACCGACGAGGGGGGCAGCTCGTCGTCCTCGCGGCTCTGGCTGTCGATCTCCGCCTCCAGCGCCGGCGGGGCGGTGAGCAGCAGAAGGAGGAGCCCGGTCACGGTGTCCCTCCGCTCTCGGCCTGGATGCGCGACAGGTCGGCGAGGGGAGCGAACACCTGGGCCACCTCGCGGAGCAGCCGCACCCGGTTCTCTCGCACCGGACGATCGTCGGTCATCACCAGCACCTTGTCGAAGAAGGCGTCCACCGGCCCCTTCAGCGCCCGGGCGGCGGCGAGCGCCGCCGGGGCGTCCTCGGCGGCGAGCGCCCGGTGCACCTCGGCCGAGGCCCGACGCGCGGCCTGGGCGAGCGCGCTCTCGGTGGGCTCCTGGAAGAGCCGGGGATCGGCCGGCTCGACCGAGACGTCCCGGCCCTGCTTCTCGATGATGTTCACCACCCGCTTGAAGGCGGTGGCCAGGGGGGTGAAGTCCGGCGCCCCGACCACCTGGGCGAAGGCATCGAGCCGCGCCCGGGCAAGGCGCAAGTCGTCGAACCCGGCGGCCAGCACCGCCTCCACCACGTCGGTACGGGCCCGTTCGGCCCACAGCGCGCGCAGCCGCCCCCGGAAGAACTCGAGCAGCTGCCCCCGGGCGTCCGCCACCGGGGCGGCGCCGAGCCCGAGCTTCTTCCCCACCGCCTCCAGCGCGTGGTCCACCGCCTCGCCGAGCGAGAGCCGGTACCCGCGACCCAGGACGAGGTGGACGACACCCAGACAGGCCCGCCGGAGCCCGAACGGATCCGCCGACGCCGTGGGTGGCTTCCCCAGCGCGAAGAGTCCAGCCAGGGTGTCCAGCCGGTCCGCCATCCCCACCAGGGCGCCAGGGTCGTCGGCGGGCACCGGATCCGAGGCACCGCGCGGCAGGTAGTGGTCGGCGATGGCCTGGGCCACCGCCGGCGGCTCACCCGAGGCGAGCGCGTAGTGCCGCCCCATGATGCCCTGGAGCTCGGGGAACTCGCCCACCATCCCGGTGGTGAGGTCGGCCTTGGCGAGGAGCGCCGCCCGGTCCACCACCTCGAGCAGCTCGGGCCGGCCCACCGCCCGGGTGAGCGCCGCCGCCAGCAGCCGGATGCGACCCACCTTCTCGGCGTAGGTCCCGAGCCTGCCCTGCCACACCACCCGCTCCAGCGCGGGCACGCGGGCGGCGAGTGCCACCTTCCGGTCCTCGTCGAAGAAGAAGCGCCCGTCGCTGAGCCGCGAGCGCAGCACCCGCTCGTAGCCACGGACGGAGAGCGCCGGGTCCCTGACCGGGGTGTTGGAAATGGCGACGAACCGCGGCAGCAGCCGTCCGTCCGGGGCGAGGACCGGGAAGTAGCGCTGGTGCGAGGTCATCTCCTGCACCAGGACCTCGGGTGGCAGGTCCAGGTGCCGCTCCTCGAAGCTGCCGAGGAGCGCGGTGGGCCACTCCACCAGCTCGGTCACCTGGTCGAGCAGCGCGGGGTCCTCGCGGATCCGGCCGCCGGCGCGCCGGGCGGCCTGGGTCGCCTCGCTCCGGATGCGCTCCCGGCGCGTGCCGACGTCGGCCAGCACCTGGGCGCGCTCCAGCAGGCCGGGGTAGTCCCGGGGGTGGGCGACCGGGTGCGGACCGGGGGAGAGGAAGCGGTGGCCGAAGGTCATCCGCCCGCTCTTGACGTCGGCGAAGACGACCGGGACCACCTCCTGGCCGTGGATCGCCAGCAGCCACTGCACGGGTCGGGCGAAGCCCTGCTCCACGTCGCCCCAGCGCATGCGCTTCTTGAACTCGATGCCGTGCACCGCCGCGCCGAGCACCGCCGGGAGCAGGGCGCTCGCCGGCCGTCCGGGCTCGGTCACCTCCACCGCCAGGTACTCGCCCTTGGGAGTCTGGACCCGCCGGAGCGCCGCGACCGCCACCCCTTGCGCCTCGGCGAACCTGCTCGCGGCCTTGGTGTGGCTCCCGTCCGGCGCGAAGGCGGCCTTCGCCGAGGGCCCGAGCGCCTGACGGGTTGCGTCCGGGCTTCGCTCCGCCACCGCCTCCACCAGGACGGTCAGCCGACGAGGGGTGGCGAAGGTGCGGGCCGCCCCGTGCCCGAGCCGGGCGCCGTCGAGGCCGGAGAGGACGAGCGTCCGGAGCTGCTCCACCGCGGGCTCCACCTCGCCCGCGGGGAGCTCCTCGGTGCCGATCTCGAAGAGCAGCTCGTCGCTCACGGCTTCGGCTCCACCCCGAACGACTCCCAGCTCTTGCTCGCCGGGACCCCCTCCAGCAGGGGGGGCTGCTGGCCGACGGTCCACCCGGTCTTCAGCAGCGGGAACCGGAGCTCCGCGCGCACCTTGAGGTACGCCTCGGCGCAGGCCCGGGCGTTGTCCCGCACGCGCTTGATGAAGCCCGCCCGCTCGGTGACGCTGATCGCCCCGCGGGCGTCGAGCAGGTTGAAGGTGTGGGAGCACTTCAGCGCCGCCTCGTACGCCGGCAGCGGCAGACCGAGCGCGAGGAGACGGGTGCACTCCTTCTCGTGGAGCTCGAACAGCGCGAAGAGCACCGCCGGGTCCGAGGCCCGGAAGGCGTAGGTGCTCATCTCCACCTCGTTGCGGTGGAAGACCTCCCCGTAGCTCACGCCCTTCACCCACTCCACGTCGAAGATGGTGTCGACGTTCTGGAGGTACATCGCGATGCGCTCCAGCCCGTAGGTCAGCTCCGCCGAGACCGGCCTGCACTCGAAGCCGCCGCACTGCTGGAAGTAGGTGAACTGGGTGATCTCCTGGCCGTCACACCACACCTCCCACCCCAGCCCCCAGGCGCCGAGCGTGGGCGCCTCCCAGTCGTCCTCGACGAAGCGCAGGTCGTGCTCCAGCGGGTGGATGCCGATGGCCTCGAGCGAGTCGAGGTAGAGCGCCTGGACGTCCTTGGGCGAGGGCTTGAGAATGACCTGGAACTGGTGGTGCTGGAACAGCCGGTTCGGGTTCTCCCCGAAGCGCCCGTCCGCCGGGCGGCGCGAGGGCTGGACGTAGGCCACGTTCCACGGCTCGGGACCCAGCGCGCGGAGGAAGGTGGTGGGGGCCATGGTCCCCGCGCCGACCTCGACGTCGTAAGCCTGGGCGAGGATGCACCCCTGCGCCGCCCAGTGGCGCTGGAGGGTGAGGATCAATTCCTGGAAGGTCAGCGCCAAAGCGTGAGCTCATTACACCGCGTGCGAGGCACTAGTCGACGCCCACGCTGCGCAGGAAGTCGACGCTCTTCAGCCGCCGCCCCAGCTGTGCCTCGATGAACCGGGCCAGGAGCCCCCGGGCCTCGGCGCGGAGCGCGGGGGGCAGCGGCTTCTTCGCCCCCGCCTGGAGATCCGCCAGGCCTCCGAGGACGGCGGGATCGATGCGCGGCCCGGTCGCCCGGGCGCTGCAGCCGGCGCAGACCGCGCCCCCGTGGTCCACGTCGAACCGGGGAGCGTTGCCCGGCGGCCCACCGCACAGCGCACAGGCGTCGAAGCGGGGCATCAGGCCGGCGAGCGCCAGCGCCTGGAGCTCGAAGGCCAGCACCGAGGTGGGACCGGCCTCGCCGGCATCGAGCCGACCGAGCCAGTCCACCGCCAGGGAGAGCAGCTCGGGCGCCGGCTGGGCTTCCCGGAGCAGCTCCCGGCACAGCTCGAGCGCGTAGAGCGCGCGGGCGATGCGGGGAAGCTCCTCGCGGATGCGGGGGAAGGCGTGCACCACCTCCACGGCGTCGAGCCGGACGGTCGAGCCGTGCCGCTCGACCAGGCGCGCCCGCAGCACCGTGCCCGGCTCGAGCGCCCCGGCGAAGCGGCGACGGCTCTTGCGCGCGCCCGCGGCAAAGGCGGTCAGCTTGCCCCGCCCCCGCGTCAGCAGCGTCACCAGCCGGTCGGCGTCGCCGTAGTCCAGCGTGCCCAGGACCAGCGCCTCGTCTTCCCAGCGATCCATGCCTCAGGGGCGTCCGCCCTGCCCTCCCAGCCGGTCGCGGAGGCGCACGCACTCGTCGCGGACCCGGGCCTGTGCCTGGCCAGTGGCGTTCTCCACGCAGGTGTCGAAGCTGGCCCGGGCCTCGGCGGCGCGGCCCTGGCGCACCTGGCAGCTGCCCAGCAGCTGGTGGGCCTCGGCCACCTTGGGGCAGGCAGCCACGAACCGTCCGAACTCGGTGCACGCCGCCGCGAGGTCGCCCCGGGAGTCCTGGACGAGCCCCAGGTCCTTGTAGCCCAGGCAGAACTGGGGATTGGTGGTGACCGAGGCCCGGAGGTGCTCGATGGCCTGGGTGCTGTTGCCCTTCTTGAAGTACGCCCAGCCGAGGTTCGCCTCGGCGATGTACGGGGTGGCGTAGAGCATGTCGTTCAGCGCCTGCTGGTAGAGCCCGATGGCCTCGTCCAGCCGACCCTGGTCCAGGTAGAGGTTTCCGAGGTTCACCTTGGCCTCGGAGAATGCCGGGCGGATCTCCAGCGCCCGCTTGTAGTGCTTCTCCGCCTCGTCCTTCTTGTCGAAGGACAGGTGGAGGAGGACCGCGATGGCGTTGTGGGCCTCGGCGAAGTCGTCGTCGAGCTTCAGCGACTCCTCGAACTCCTTCAGCGCGCTCCGGACGTCACCGGCGGTCTGGGCGTTGATGCCCAGGTCGTAGTGGGCCTCGGCGCCCTGCCGCTCCTTCTCGGTGGGGATGTGGACACAGGACCCGAGCACGCCTGCGGCGGCAAGAGCGAGGACGGCGGGGAACGGGCGGAGCATTCGGGTGGAGGGGGGGTGGCTAGAACGAGGAGAACAGCCGCGCCAGGGCGGCGCCGGTCGCCGCGGCGGGCGTCCCGGGCTGGCTCGCAGGAGCCACCGTGGCGGTGCCTCCGGTCGCGGCCCGCCCGCCCCGCCACACCGGGACCGACTGGAGCAGCTCGGCCTGGTGCTCGGGCGACAGCGAGCGAAAGTTGAGGTTGTCCATCATGAAGCCCATCGACTCCACGAAGCCAAGGGCCTCGGTCTGGAGCGCCCGGTACTCCTCGGGCGTCTGGGCGGTGGCCGGGGTGGTGTAGACCGCGCACTCCTTGGTCTCGGACAGCCACAGGTACACGCCTACCGAGAAGCCGTGGGTGCCCCGCAGGCAGGCGATGAAGGCCTGGGCCGGGCCGGCGCGGCGGCCGGGAACCACCACGTGAGGGGCATTGATGCTCTGGAAGAGGGCCGCCACCTGCTCGCGTGCGGCCTCGAGTCCACGCGCCTGGTCGTCGAGCGAGAACACGGAGAACCGACAGCTTATGCCACGGCCGGGGCGGCGCTTCTAGCGAACCGCCGGTTCGCGGTCGCGGAGGGCGAAGGCCCAGTCGCCTCCCAGGCCCTCGCCGGCGCGGAAGCGCTGGAAGTCGCGCTTCACCCGCCGCGGGTAGAACCGGAACGGCTCCAGGCCGTGCTCGCGAATGGCCTGGCGGATGCGGTCCGGGCCGGCGTTGTAGGCCATCAGGGCCGTGGGGAGGTCGCCCCCGAAGCGGTCCTGGAGCGACCGGAGGTACCGGATGCCGAGGCGGACGCAGAGGGCCGGATCGGCGGCCATCTCCTCCTTGGTCAGCCGGAGGCCCTGCTTCTCGGCGAACCAGTGCAGGGTCACCGGCTGGATCTGCATCAACCCCCGTGCGCCACGCGAGCTGACCGCGTCGACGTCGAAGTCGCTCTCCACGTCGATGATGGCGAGGATGAGCAGCGGGTCATATCCGGCACGGCGGGCCTCCTCGGCGATGGCCCGGCTGACCTGCGCCCGGAGCACCAGGCCCAGCTCCGGGGCCCGCTTGGCGAGGACGGAATCGATGACCGCCAGGTCCGGGTCCGGCTGCACGACCACCGCGGCCGGCTCGGCCGTGGGCCTGGCCTGCCCGTGCACGGTGCTCTCGATGCGGGCCGCCCCCAGCAGGAGGGTGGCCGCCACGAGCGGCAGCACCGCGCAGTGCGAGCTCAGCGCGTGCATCTGGAACAGCAGTCGTCGCACCTACGCTCCTCGCTCCAGCTTCTCCAGCCGCTCGGCCACCCGGTCCACCCGGGCCGCCAGCGCCTGGACCTCTTCCCGCCTGGGCACCCGCAGCCTCTGCAACGTGCTGCGGACCCGTTCCTCCAACCCCTGCTCCAGCTCCTTCCGCTGCGCGGCCAGCCGCTCCGCCAGCTCGCCCATCTGGCGCCGCACCTCGTCCTGACTCCACCCGGCGACGGTCTGTGCCCTTTGCACGACCCGGGCCGCCTCGTCCTCGACGCTGGACACCGCGGTCACCGCCTGGGCCCACATCCGCTCCAGGGCCTCCACAACCGGGCGTCTGTCCTTGGGAACCTCGCCAGCCATCTCGCGACTCCAGGCCTGTAGGACGCCTGCCCCGACATCAGGCAAGGTGTCGGTTGACGTGCTCGAACATAAGCGCCGCCCCCGGGTGAAGCCATTCCAAGGGCGACGCACTGGGGTGCACAGTGACCCACCGCCCTAGGCGCGGGCGTCGGTCTTGGTCTGCGCCTTCTTCTCGACCAGAGCGTCCACCTTCTTGGACAGCTTCGACAGCTCCCGGGTCAGCATCTTGATCTGGCTCTGGGTCGCCACGCCGGCGGCCTGGATCAGTCGATTCTGGAACGTCTCCGCCTGCTTGCGGGCCTCGTTCCCGATGGCCTTGGTGCGCTTGGCGGCGGTGGCCTGGAGCTCCTGCCCCTTCGCCACCCACTCCTTGATGGTCTTCTCGGCCTGCTCCTGGATGACCGCGAACCGCTTCTGGGCCTCCACGAGCTGCTCCTTCACGAACGCCGGAACCTCGCTGTTCTTCGACATGACACATGCCTCCTTCGGACAGATCCTCGGCGGGCTGGCTGACTTGCCACCCGGCAAGTCATCCATAACGCACCGCGGCAAACTGTCAAGAGGCCAGTCCTTCGCCTGGGGGCTACTTCGTGGTCGCTGCGGCGGACTTCCTGCGCTCGCGGCGCTTCTTCCAGTGCTGCCTGATCTTCATCTGCTTGCGGCGGTGCTTGCTCCTGCTGCGGGCCATCCGGTGCTCCCCTTGGTCGAGCTACGAGCGGCAGGCTCCTAGCAGACCAGGCACCGGCCCGTCACCCGTCCGACCCGTCGGGGGGCCGGGTGGGAAAGGGGATGCCCTCTGCCCCGCGCACCGCGGTGGGCAGCGCATCGGCCACCTTCACCGTGCCCTCGCGGTCCAGGTCCGGCGGGGGCTCGGGTGTCGGGGGGCGCCGACGGTGTCCCAGCGCGGGACGCACCGCCTCGACGAAGCGCCGCACCTCGTCCAGGGGGAGCGCCGGGCAGTGGTTGCCGTTGATGCCGGTCATCGGCCCCGCCATGCACATCGAGTTGAGGATCGCCTCCTCGGTGGCCTCCATCACCGCCTCGTAGAGCGGGTCCAGCCGCTGATCGAGGAGGAACTTCACCTTGGTCACCATCTTCCGCGTCCGCCGGGGGATGACGTTGGAGGTGGAGAAGCCAACCACGATCTCCCCCGAGCCGTGCGCGGCATAGCTCCCCACCCGGCCGATCCCCAGCGCCACCCGGCGGCAGAGTCGGTTGATCTGGTTGGGGAGGACCGGGGCGTCGGTTGCCACCACCGCGATGATGCTCCCGTAGGTGGCCGCGCGCCGGGGCACCTCGCGGAAGCGCTCCTCCAGCACCTCGCCGAGCGGCAGCCCACCCACCCGGAGGTTGTGCATCTTGCCGAAGTTGGACATCACCAGCACCCCCAGGGTGTAGCCGCCGTGCGTCTCGGGGAGCTTCCGGGAGGACGTGCCGATTCCGGCCTTGAAGTCACAGGTCACCATCCCCGTGCCCCCGCCCACGCTTCCCTCGGCCACCTGCCCGCCGGCCGCCGAGGCCACCGCGGCGCGCACGTGCTCCTCGCGCACGTGCCGCCCGGTGATGTCGTTCAGCCAGCTGTCGTCGCACTCCCCCACCACCGGGATGATGACGTCGTGCTCGTCGCCGATGCCAGGGTGCTGCTCGACCATGATCCGCGCCATCGCGTCCGACGCGGCGCCCACCGACATGGTGTTGGTGAGGAGGATGGGCGTCTCCAGCAGCCCCCACTCCATCACCTGGGTGAGCCCGGAGACCTCGCCTGCGCCGTTGAGCACGAAGCCGCCCCCGTGCAGCCGCTCCATGAAGATGTTCCCCCCGCTGGGGACGATGGCGGTGACCCCGGTGCGCACCGGGCCCTTCCCCGGCCGGAGCGGGCCTTCGCCCTCGATGAGGGTGGTGTGGCCGACCAGCACCCCGTTGACGTCGGTGATGGCGTTGAAGCGGCCCGGACGGAAGCGCCCCAGCGGCAGATCCAGGGCCCGGGCCCGCACCCGTGGAACCGCGCTCTCGGGGGCATCGGCGGCCATCGGGCCGCGACCTTACTCCCTCGGGCGGGCCCCCTCGATCAACATCACGTTCATGATGCCCACCAGCTGGTCGACCGGAGGAACCGAGAGCTCGAGCGCGTTGAACTGACCGTTGGCGATGAGCTCCGAGAGCCCGTGCACCATCGACCAGGCGCAGAGCGCGGCCACCAGCGGGTCTCCCGGGCGGATGAGCCCCCGCGCCTGACAGGCCTGCACCTGGGAGATGAGGATGCCGAAGGCGTGGTCCGCGGTCTCCTCCAGCTTCGGGTGCTTGCAGCTCCAGTCCACGTGGTTCCCGAACATCACCTGGAAGCGCGCCCGCTGCGTGGTGGCGAAGCGGACGTAGGCGGTGCCGATGGCCTGGAGCCCGCGCCCGGGGTCGCTTGGATGCGCCGCCGCGCCGGCCGCCATCTCGCCGGCGAGCATCCGGAAACCCTCCTCGGCCACCTCCGCCAAGAGGGCCTGCTTGTCGGCGAAGTGGCGGTACGGTGCGGCGTGGGTGACGCCGGCCCGGCGTGCCACCTCGCGCAGGGTGAGCGCGCTCGCCCCCTCGCGAGACAGCACCTCCAGCGCCGCGTCCAGGAGCGCGCGCCGGAGATCGCCGTGGTGGTAGCGACCTCGCTTCTTCTCCACCGCCGGGCGCCGCGCTGCCGGACGGGCCCGGGCCCGCGTCACCGAGCTCATCCCTTGCCCTCGCGCATCTCGGACGGGGTCAGCTCGACGACCGTGCCTCCGTTTCCATTCGCCTGCGCCGCGGGCCCGTCGGCGGCGCGACGCGACTGCTCACGCTCCTTGTAGCGGCGGATGGCCCCGCTGAGGATCTCCCCGATGAGCGTCCGGTAGTCCATGCCCGCGCCCTTGGCGATGAGGACCAGGTCGCTCCACCCCGGGGTGAGCCCGGGCAGGGGGTTGCACTCCAGGAAGTAGAACCGGCCGCGCCCGTCCATCCGGAAGTCGATGCGCGCCACGTCCCGGCACCCCAGCGCCATGAAGGCCCCGCGGGCCGCGGTACGCAGCTTCTCGATCTGGTTCGGCTCGAGGTTCGCCGGCACGTCGTACCGGATGCGGTCGTTCCAGTCGAGCTTGTGCTGGAAGCTGTAGACCGGGTTCTCCTCCTCGGTATCGACGAAGACGATCTCCATCGGGGGGAGCACCCGCGGCCGCCGCTCCCCGAGCAGCCCCACGGTGAACTCGCGGCCCCGGATGTACTCCTCCACCAGCGCCGGCTGCTGGTACTTGCTCACCATCTCCCGCACCACGTCGCGGAGCTCGGCCTCGTTCTGCACCACGCTCTTGCTCACCACGCCCTTGCTCGAGCCCTCGGCGACCGGCTTCACCATCAGCGGGAACTCGGTGAACTCGCGATTCAGCCGTTCCTTCCCGGTGGTGAAGATCTGGAAGTTGGGGGTGTGGATGCCGTGCTGCCGGACGATCTTCTTCGCCAGCGCCTTGTCCAGCGCCAGCGACAGCGTCGCCGGATCGCTGCCGGTGTAGGGGATGTCCAGCAGCTCCAGGAGCGAGGGGATCTGGGCCTCCCGGTTCCGGCCCTTGAAGCCCTCGGCGATGTTGAACACCAGATCCAGCGGGGTGACTGCCAGCACCGTGGGGAGCTCCTGGTTCGCCTCCAGGTCGATCACCTCGTGCCCCCAGCTGGCGATCGCCTCCCGGATGGCCTGCAGGGTGCTCGGGCTGTCGTACTCGGCCTCGGAGTCCTCCACCGCGTCGGCGGTGGGCTTGATGCGCTTGACGTTGTAGGCGAATCCGACGCGCAGCGGCCCGGTCTTGCGCGGAGGCTTCCCCTGTCGCCGCGGGCTGTCCTTGATGCCGTAGCGCCGGGCCGCGGCCTGGATGACCGAGCCGATGACCGCATCGAAGTGCAGTCCGTCCAGCTCCGCCGCGGCGTAGATGCCGGCCCCCGGCTCGAGCGAGGGCAGGGCGTTGATCTCCAGGAAGTACGGCACCCCGGCGTCGCTCATCCGGAAGTCGATCCGGCCCAGGTCCCGGCAGTCGGTCAGCCGGAACACCGTCTGCGCCGTCCGCCGGAGCTCGTCGGCGATGGCGGTGGGGATGGAGGCCGGGGCCTTCACGCTCACCGCCCGATCCTCGGAGGTCTTCAGCGCGTAGTCGTAGATGGCATAGCGGCGCTGGCGGGAGATCTCCGGGTCGATGACGTACTCCACCGGGGCGAGCACCCCCTCGTAGTCGTTCTCCACCGCGGCCAGGTACGGGACGGTGAGGTCCCGCCCCGAGATGTACTCCTCGACCAGGATGCCGGCCGGGTAGCGCTCCAGCGCCCGGCGGACCTTGTCCTCCAGCTCGGCGACCGTCTCCGC
Source organism: Myxococcaceae bacterium (assembly GCA_035519675.1). Lineage (GTDB taxonomy): Bacteria > Myxococcota > Myxococcia > Myxococcales > Myxococcaceae > RPRB01. The sequence goes on along the minus strand of DATIWB010000099.1, from coordinate 123,250 downwards.
CACCGAGTCCTGGGTGATGCCCTTGCTGCTTCCCTCGAAGTTCGGCTTGACGATGACCGGGAAGCGCAGCGCCGAGGCCTTCAGCTCGTCGAGCTTCTCGATGTACTGCCACCCCGGGGTGCGGATGTCGTGGTCGCGGAGGATGAGCTTGGTGAGCTGCTTGTCCAGGGTGACCGCCAGCGCGTAGGCGTCGCTGCCGGTGTAGGGAAACCCCAGCTCGTCGAACAGCGCCGGGTAGAACGCCTCGCGGAAGCGCCCTCGCCTCCCCTCGGCGGTGTTGAAGATGAGATCCGGGGAGTAGGCCTCGAGCCGGGCCACGGTCCGCGAGGCGGGCCCCGAGACCTCGAACCGCTCCAGCCGGTGGCCGAGCCGGTCGATCGCGCCGGCGAGGGCGTCGACCGTCTGCTGGGTGTCGAACTCGGCCTCCTCCTCGGAGTCGGAGAGGCGGAGGTTGTAGGTCAGCGCAATGCGCACGGTGGTCAGCGTCCTCCCGAGCAATCCGACCGGTCGGCGCTGCCGGTCATCCAGCGCTCCGGTCCCACCGGCACGCCCTGGGCCCGGGCCAGCGCCTGCGAGCCCGAGACGACCTTCCCGTCCACCACCTGGGTCTGGGCCCACACGTCACCCAGGCGCCGTCCGAGCGGGTCGCGGATCGCCTTCCACGCCTCGACTCCGGCGATGACCACCCCACCTGCCAGCCCGGCGCGGAGCCCGAGCGGCTCGGGCATCATCCGCAGCAGCAGGATCAACGCCAGGGGCGCGTTCCGCAGCGTGCTGTCCCGGAACCGGGCGTCGGTCCGCATCGGGAGGAACACCGCCTTCACCCCGAAGATTCGCTTTCCCACGCTCTGGCCGCGGAAGATGCCGTCGGCGAGCAGCAGGTACAGGACCGCCACCACCAGCCCCGCCCGCCCCGCGGCGAGGGCCAGCACCCAGGCCACGCCCACGTCCGCCAGGCGCGCCATCCCCCGGAGCAGGAGCGAGCACCGGGGGTAGGGCGACTCGGGGATGCCGTCCTCGGGGACGACCCTCAGGTTGGGCGCTCGCAGCCGGCTCATGACTCGTCTCCCTCGGCGGCCAGCGCCGCCAGCCGGCTCCAGGCGTCCTGGGCCCGGGCCTCGGTCCTCGCCTCGGCCGCCTCCGCCGCCTCGGCCACGGTCGCCTCGCCGGAGCGGGTGAAGAAGACGAAGGCCATCGCCGGGCGCTTGGAGGATTCGCGCATCGCGAACTGCACGCCCTCCAGCGCCCAGCCCTGCCGAACCCAGACGTTCACCGTGTGCTCGAGGCTGCCCTCGTCCACGGTGGACAGCTCCACCACCTTGTAGTGAAGCGCCCGCCGGGGAGGAGGCTTCCCGGAGCTCCTGCGCCTGCCCTTCCGCGCGCGGCTCACGAGTTCAGCAGCTCGGCGGCTTCCACCGCGTGGTAGGTGAGGATGAGGTCCGCGCCGGCGCGTTTGATCGACGTCAGGACCTCCATCATCACCCGGGGCCCGTCGATCCATCCGTTCGCCGCGGCCGCCTTCAGCATCGCGTACTCCCCCGACACGTTGTACGCCGCGACCGGGACGTCGAAGCGCTCCTTCACCCTGGCGATGACGTCCAGGTAGCTGAGCGCCGGTTTCACCATGACCAGATCTGCGCCTTCCTCGAGGTCGAGCGCGGTCTCCTTGAGCGCCTCGCGGACGTTGCCCGGGTCCATCTGGTACCCGCGCCGGTCGCCGAACTGGGGCGTGCTCTGCGCCGCTTCCCGGAAGGGCCCGTAGAAGCCGGAGGCGTACTTCGCCGCGTAGCTGAGGATGGGCGTCCGGGCGAGCCCCGCCCCGTCGAGCGCGGTGCGGATGGCCCCCACCCGTCCGTCCATCATGTCCGAGGGGGCGACGATGTCCGCGCCGGCCTTCGCGCAGGACACCGCCATCTGGGCGAGGAGCGGCAGGCTCTGGTCGTTGTCCACCTCCCCACCGTGGATGACCCCGCAGTGGCCATGGTCGGTGTACTCGCAGAGGCAGACGTCGGCGATGAGCTGCAGCTCGGGGACCGAATCCTTGAGGGCCCGGAGGGCCTTCTGGACGATGCCGTCCTCCGCCCAGGCCCCGGTACCGCGCGGGTCCTTGTGGCCGGGGATGCCGAAGAGGATGACGCTCGGCACCCCTGCCGCCCGGGCTCGCCTCGCTTCCTCCACCGCCAGGTCCACCGAGAGGTTGTCGATGCCCGGCATGGAGGGCACCGGCTTCCGGACGTTCCGGCCCTCGACCACGAAGAGCGGGTAGATGAAGTCGGACGGGCGGAGCTCGGTCTCGCGCACCATGCGCCGGAGCGCCTCGGTGCGGCGCAGTCGCCGGGGACGGTGAGTGGGAAAGGCCATTCTGATTGCTCCGTTTTACCGCGCCAGCCTACACCGCGCATTAAACAGGCGCCCCATGCCCAGCGGCTTCTCCTGGACGGAGATCGGCGTCGACCCCGCCCGGGTCCGCGTCGTCCACGATGCGCCCCTGCCATCGCGGGGCGAGTACGTCCTCTACTGGTGCATGATGAACCAGCGCGTGCCGTACAACCACGCGCTCCAGGCGGCCATCGCCCTCGGGAACAGGCTCCGGCTCCCGGTCGTCTGCTACCACGCGCTCCGGCCGGACTACCCGCATGCCTCCGACCGGCTGCACGCCTTCGTCCTCCAGGGGCTGGAGGAGCTGGGTTCGGCGATGCGGGCCCAGGGGGTGCCGTACTGGCTGGAGCTCCCTCGGACCACCGCCCAGCACACCCCGCGACTGGGGCAGCTGGGGAAGCGCGCCGCGGCCGTCGTCTCCGACTGGGTCCCCTCCTTCATCGTCCCCGGCCACCTCCGCGGAGCGGCGAAGGCGCTGGGCGTTCCGCTGGTGGCGGTGGACGCCGCCTGCGTCGTCCCCATGCAGCGCATCGGGGAGAAACAGGTGGGGGCGTACGCGCTGCGGCCCAAGCTCCGGAAGCTCTGGCCCGAGTACCTGGGGAAGCTCCCGGACGGGCCCGACCCCGCCCACGCCGGGGCGGCCGAGCAGGTGGACCTGGGCTTCACCCCGGAGCGGACCCCCGGGCGGCTGCTGGCGCACCTCGACACCTTCGACATCGACCACTCGGTGCCTCCGGTGAAGGGCCGTCCCGGCGGGCGGACCGCCGCGCTCGAGTCGCTGCGGAGCTTCGTTCACCACCAGCTTCCCCGGTTCGACGAGGCCCGCAACCGGCCGGGGCAGCGTGGCCAGTCGGGCGTTTCCCCTGCCCTCCACTGGGGCCTGCTCTTCGCCGGCGAGGTGGCCCGGGCGTGCATCGAGGCGCACGGGCCGGAGCAGCCCGGCGTCCGGTCGTTCCTCGAGGAGCTGCTGGTGCGCCGCGAGCTCGGCTTCAACTACTGCCTCCACACCCCCGTCCACGCCCAGCTGAGCCTCGGCTCCCTGCCCCGCTGGGCGCAGCAGACGCTGGCCGCCCACGCGACCGACCGACGCGAGCACACCTACACCCTCCAGCAGCTGGACCGGGGGGAGACCGCCGACCCGCTGTGGAACGCCGCCCAGCGCGAGCTGCGCGAGGAGGGGCGCATCCACGGCTACCTCCGGATGCTCTGGGGGAAGAAGATTCTCGAATGGAGCCCGTCACCGGACGAGGCGCTCGGACGGCTCGCGCACCTCAACGACCGTTACGCGCTCGACGGACGCGACGCGGTCAGCGTGGCCAACTTCATGTGGGTGCTCGGGCTGCACGACCGGCCCTTCCAGGAACGGCCGGTCCTCGGCAAGGTTCGGCCGATGAGCTCGCTCCGGACCGCGGAGAAAGTCGACCTCGGGCCCTACCTGGCCCGCTACGGTGGCCCGGACGCTGCCCGGGTGAAGCTCCCAAGGCGGCGGAAGCCCGCACCCCCCGGTGGCTCGGAAGGAGTCTGAACGACGATGGGCAAGATCGACTTCCACGTGGCGCACAGCCTGTCCCTCGCCGAGGCGAAGAAGCGGATCGAGCGCCTCACCGCGCACTGGGCCAAGCACGGCATCCAGTCCACCTGGGCCGGGGACGAGGCGACGCTCCACGGAAGGGTGATGGGCATCCACCTGGATGCGACGCTGCGGGTCACCGACAAGACCGTGGGCGGCGAAGCGACGGACCCGGGGATGCTGCTCCGGGGCCAGGCGAAGAAGTACCTGACCCACAAGTTCGAGACCTGGCTGGACCCGAGGAAGTCGATCGAGGAGCTCGAGCGGAGCTGAGGTGGCAGGCCCCTGGACGATGCCGTCGGGGTTTCCCATCCGCCGTCCGCGAAGCATTTCGTCGCGCTCGAGGCCTGGAGGGGTCCGTGCCTGTTTCCGGGCGTTCCATTCGGTTTCGCAAAGAGCCTTCCAGGATCCATCGGTCCGTCCACTGGAAACCGCCCGGCGCAGCCCATCGGGTGCCGCGGCGGCGAGTCGAGCCCGACCTCCGCGGGATGACCGTTCCAGCAGGCTTCCCACCGGCGGGCTGCGAAACCGGATGGAACGCTCGGAAACAGCCGCGACACCTGCCCCGGCCGGACCGCTCCAAAAGGTTACCCACAGGCCTGATGCGAAACCGAACCGCGCCCACACCTGGGCGCCGCCCCGGATCCGCGCGTCCCCGGAGCGCCGCGGGGTCGCGCAGGCCCTCCCGGAGCTGCTGCTGGCCACCACCACCGACCGCCGCCGTTCCACCGGGGCCGCGCCGCAACCGCCCTTCCCCACCAGTGCGCTAGGGTCCTGCGCCGATGCGTGACACCCGGATGAGCCTGGCCAGCTTCGAGCGACTCGCCGCCCGCGGGAACCTCGTGCCGGTGTGGCGCGAGCTTCCCGGGGACACCGAGACGCCGGTCAGCGCCTTCCTGAAGCTGCCCACCCCATCGCACGCCTTCCTGCTCGAGTCGGTGCAGGGCGGCGAGCGCTGGGGCCGGTACTCCTTCCTCGGGGACGAGCCCATCGCCCTGGTGCGCCAGGGGCCGGATGGGGTGGTGATCGAGCAGGCCGGGTCCCGCACCTTCGACGACCAGCTGCCGCCGCTGGACGCCCTTCGTGAGCTCCTGGAGCCGTTCGAGTTCGCCCGGCCCGACGGCGCCCCGCCCTTCGTGGGGGGGCTGGTGGGCTACCTCGGCCACGGCGCGGTGCGCTGGTTCGAGCCCCGCGTCCCCCAGCGACACGGGCCCGACCCGGATTTCCCGGACGGCGAGTGGATGCTGGTCGACCGCTGCGCCGTGTTCGACAACCTGAGCCACCGACTCCGCATCTGGGCATCGGTCCATCTGCCCATGCACGGGAGCATCGAGGCTGCGTACCGGGCAGCGATGCAGCGGGCGGACGCGCTCGCCGAGGCCCTGCAACGCCCGCTGCCGCAGGCGGGGCCGGCGCCACGGCTCGGCGGGCTCGAGGACGGCTGGGAGCGGCCTGGCTTCGAGGCCGCGGTGGCCCGGGCCCGCGAGTACATCGCCGCTGGCGACTGCTACCAGGTGGTGCTGTCGCGGCGGCTCTCGGCCGACTACGAGGGCGACCCGTTCGACCTCTACCGGGCGCTCCGCCGGGTCTCCCCCACCCCGTACCTGTTCTTCCTCCGCTTCGGCGACCGGGCGCTGGCCGGCGCCTCGCCCGAGCTGCTGGTCCGCCTTTCCGGCGACACGGTGACGGTGCGGCCCATCGCCGGCACCCGGCAGCGCGGGGCCACGCCCGGGGAGGACGCGGCGCTCGAGGCGGAGCTGAAGGCCGACCCCAAGGAGCGAGCCGAGCACGTGATGCTCGTGGACCTCGGCCGGAACGACGTGGGCCGGGTCAGCCGCCCCGGCACGGTGAAGGTCGAGGAGCGCGAGGTCATCGAGCGTTACAGCCACGTGATGCACATCGTCAGCCAAGTCTCGGGCACGCTCGACCCGGGGCTCGACGCCTGGGACGTCGTCTCCGCGGCCTTCCCGGCCGGAACCGTCAGCGGGGCGCCCAAGGTGCGGGCGCTGGAGATCATCGACGAGCTGGAGCCGGTCTCCCGCGGGCCCTACGCCGGAGCGGCGGGCTACGTCGGGTTCGACGGCGACATGGATCTGGCGATCATCATCCGTAGCGTGGCGCTCAGCGGACGGCGGCTCCGGTTCCAGGCCGGCGCGGGCATCGTGCACGACAGCGTCCCCCAGGCCGAGTACCAGGAGACGGCGCACAAGCTCCGCGCTGCCCTGGTGGCCATCGCCGGAGACGAGGCAGGCCAGTGATCCTCGTCGTCGACAACTACGACTCCTTCACCTTCAACCTGGTCCAGGCCTTCCAGTCGCTGGGCGCCCAGGTGGAGGTACACCGGAACGACGAGCTCTCCGTCGACGACGTCCGGGCGCTGACCCCGGAGGCGATCGTCCTCAGCCCCGGGCCCTGCACCCCGGTCGAGGCCGGCATCTCGGTCCCGCTCATCCGGGCGCTGAGCGGCTCGGTGCCCATCCTCGGGGTCTGCCTCGGCCACCAGTCCATCGGCGCGGCCTTCGGCGGCGTGGTGCGGCGCGCGGGGCGGGTGATGCACGGGAAGACCTCGCCCGTGTCGCACCAAGGCACGGGGCTCTTCGCCGGGCTGCCCCGGCCGCTGTCCGTCGGTCGTTACCACTCGCTGGTGGTCGAGCGGAGCACCTTGCCGGAGGTGCTCGAGGTCACCGCGGTCTCCGCCGACGACGGCGAGGTGATGGCGCTCCGCCACCGCACCCATCCCACGGTCGGCGTGCAGTTCCATCCGGAGAGCGTGCTCACCCCGGACGGTCCGCTGCTGCTCCGCAACTTCCTCGAGGGGCGGGTCGGTCCATGAAGGCCCTGCTCCAGAAGCTGGTGGACCGGGTGGACCTCACGCCGGACGAGGTCGAGGCCGCCTTCGAGACCATCTTCCGGGGCGAGGCCACCCCGGCGCAGATGGGCGCTTTCCTGGTCGCCTTCCGGATGAAGGGGGAGACGCCGGCGGAGATCGCCGCCGCGGCCACCGTGATGCGGCGCCGGGCCACGCCGGTGCGACTCCCGCCGGGGCGAGTGGTCCTCGATACCTGTGGAACCGGCGGCGATGGCGCCGGCACCTTCAACATCTCGACTGCCGCCGCGCTGGTCGTGGCCGGCGCGGGCGTCACCGTCGCCAAGCACGGCAACCGCAGCGTCTCCTCCCAGAGCGGGAGCGCCGACCTCCTGACCGCCTGTGGCGTCCAGGTGGATGCACCGGTGGAGGTCGTCGAGCGCTGCCTGGCCGAGGTCCGGATCGGCTTCCTCTACGCGCCGGCGCTGCACGGGGCGATGCGGCACGTCGGGCCGGTGCGGCGCGAGGTGGGCGTGCGCAGCGTCTTCAACCTCCTCGGCCCGCTCGCCAACCCGGCGCGTGCCCCCCGCCAGCTCCTCGGGGTGTATGCGGCACACCTCGTCCCGGTGGTGGCCGAGACCCTGGCCCGGCTCGGGACGGAGCGGGCGCTGGTCGTCCATGGGCTCGAAGGCCTCGACGAGATCTCCCCCAGCGGACCCACCCGCGCCGCCTGGGTCGAGGCCGGGCAGGTGCGCGAGGTCACGCTCCGTCCGGAGGACGGTGGGCTGAGACCGGTCGCCGGCGGCGCCATCCGGGGTGGCACGCCCGAGGACAACGCGCGGCTCCTCGCCGGGCTGCTCGACGGAGGCGACGGGCCGCTGCGCGACGCGGTGCTGCTGAACGCCGGGGCGGCGCTGTGGGTCGCGGATGCGGCGGAGACGCTGGCCGAGGGCGTGCTCCGGGCCGCAGAGAGCATCGACTCCGGGGCGGCACGCACCCGGCTGGAGCGCCTGGTGGCCCTGACCCGGGCGGGCGTGACGGCGTGAGCTCCCGGGGCGCCTCCGCGCGCGCCTGGCGGCCACCCCGCGGCGTGCTGGCCGATCTGGTGGCTTTCGCCCGCGAGGACTGCGCCGCACGGAGGCGCGAGCGCCCGCGCCTGCTGGCCGAGGTGGCGAGCCGGCCGCGTCCGGCCCCCCGGTTCGAGGCCGCGCTCCGGGTCGGCCCGGGGTTCCCGCTCATCTGCGAGGTGAAGCGCGCCTCTCCCTCCGCGGGCACCATCCGTGCCGTCGACGCACCGGCACAGGCGCGGGCCTACGTCGACGGCGGCGCACGGTGCGTGAGCGTCCTCACCGAGGGGCGCCGGTTCGGTGGCGCCCTGGACGACCTCCGTGCGGTCCGGGCGGCGGTCGCCGTCCCGCTGCTGCGGAAGGACTTCGTGGTCGAGCCGCACATGCTCGCCGAGGCAGTCGATTCCGGCGCCGACGCGGTCCTCCTCATCGCCGGCGCGCTCGAGCCGGCGCGCCTGGGCGAGCTCTGGACCACGGCCCGCGCGCTGGGGCTCGACGTGCTTCTCGAGGTGGTCCACCCGTTCGAGCTCGACCTGCCGGAGTCGCTGGGCGCGACCCTGGTGGGGGTGAACGCACGAGATCTGGAGACGCTCGAGGTCGACGACGGGCGCTTCGAGCGGCTCGCCCCGGCGGTCGCCCGCCCCGGTCGGCTCCTGGTGGCGGAGAGTGGAGTCCGCGGCCCCGGAGACGTCCGGCGCCTCGCCGCCGCCGGCGCCGGTGCGGTGCTGGTGGGCGAGAGCGTGATGCGGGCGGCGGATCCGGTGGCGGCGGTGCGGGCGCTGGTGGAGGCGAGGTGAGGACGCGGGTGAAGATCTGCGGCATCACCCGGCTCGAGGATGCGCTGGCCGCGGTCGATGCCGGCGCGGACGCGGTGGGGTTCAACCTCTGGCCGGGAAGCAAGCGGCACGTCCCCCTCGGCCGCGCCGCGGAGATCGCCCCGTGGGTGCCGCCTGGCGTGCTCCGGGTGGGGGTCTTCGTCCGTGCGCCCCCCGAGCAGGTGCGCGCCGCGGTGCGCGCCCTCGGCCTCGGCGCGGTCCAGCTGCACGGGGACGAGGAGCCTGCGGACTATGCCGACGTCGGCGCGCCCCTGTGGCAGGTGCTCCGCATCGGCTCCTCGCTGCCCGAGTCGGTGTCGGAGCGCGCGGCCGAGCTGCTGCTGGATGCGAAGGTCGACGGGTTCGGCGGCTCGGGCCAGAGCTTCGACTGGTCACTCGCCCGGGGCGCCCGGCGATTCGGCCTGCCCTTCTGGCTCGCGGGCGGGCTGACGGCGGACAACGTCGCCGAGGCGGTGCGCCGCGCCTCGCCGGGCGGAGTGGACGTGGCCTCGGGAGTGGAGTCGAGCCCAGGAATGAAGGACGTGGCCCGGGTCCGGGCCTTCGTGGCCGCGGTGCGCGCGGCGGAGGAGCGATGAGTCAGGTGGAGTCGCAGGCAGGTCGCTTCGGTCGGTACGGCGGTCGCTACGTGCCGGAGACCCTCATCCCGGCGCTCGACGAGCTCGCCGCGGCCTGGTCCGAGGCGCGGGAGGACCCGGCGTACCGCGCCGCGGTGGCGGCCGACCTCCGGGACTGGGCCGGCCGGCCCACCCCGCTGACCTTCGCCGCCCGGCTGACGGAGGCGTTCGGCGGCGCCGAGGTGTGGCTCAAGCGCGAGGACCTCCTCCACACCGGCGCGCACAAGGTGAACAACACCGTGGGCCAGGTGCGCCTCGCGCTGCGGATGGGCAAGACGCGGATCATCGCCGAGACCGGCGCCGGCCAGCACGGGGTGGCCACCGCCGCGTCGTGCGCCCGGGCGGGGCTCCCCTGCGAGGTCTTCATGGGCGCCGAGGACGTCCGCCGCCAGGCGCCGAACGTGCAGCGGATGCGGCTCTTCGGGGCCACGGTGCGACCGGTGGAGAGCGGTAGCCGGACGCTCAAGGACGCGATGAACGAGGCGATCCGCGACTGGGTGACCAACGTCGCGACCACCTTCTACGTCATCGGGAGCGTCGCCGGTCCGCACCCCTACCCGAGCCTGGTGCGGGACCTCCAGCGCGTGATCGGCGACGAGGCACGCGCGCAGTGGATGGAGCGCCTCGGCAGGCTGCCCGAGGCGGTGGTGGCCTGCGTGGGCGGTGGCTCCAACGCCATGGGGGCGTTCACCGCGTTCCTCGGCGACGCCGAGGTGCGGCTGGTCGCGGTCGAGGCCGGCGGCGAGGGGCTCGGCACTGGCAAGCACGGGGCCTCGCTGACCGCCGGCACCTACGGGGTGCTTCACGGGAGCGCCAGCTCGGTGCTCCAGACCAACGACGGCCAGGTCGCCGAGGCGCACTCGGTGAGCGCCGGCCTCGACTACCCCGGCGTGGGCCCGGAGCTCGCGTACCTGCGCGACACCGGCCGGCTGGACGTCCGGACCGCGACCGACGACGAGGCCCTGGCCGCGCTTGGGGAGTGCTGCCGGCTCGAGGGAATCCTCCCGGCGCTGGAGACCGCCCACGCGCTGGCCCGGGCCCGCGACGTGGCGCGGGAGCTCGGGCGAGGGAGGCGGTTGCTGGTCAATCTCTCGGGCCGCGGGGACAAGGACCTGCTCCACGTGCTCGCGGAGATCGAGAAGCGGACTGCCGGGGCCCGGACGTGACGAACCGCCTCGAGCGCCATTTCCAGGCGGCCCGGGCGGCGAACCGCAAGTCGTTGATCGTCTACCTCTGCGCGGGAGATCCGGACCTGGCCTCGACCGAGCGGCTCGTCCCGGCGCTCGCCGACGCAGGGGCCGACGTCATCGAGCTCGGCGTGCCGTTCTCGGACCCGCTCGCCGACGGTCCGACCATCCAGCGCGCGGCGGAGCGCGCGCTGCGCTCCGGGACGACCTTGACCGGCATCCTCGACCTCGTCGCCCGCCTGCGCCGCCAGGGCTGCGAGGTTCCGCTGGTCCTCATGGGCTACATGAATCCCATCGTGCGGATGGGTGTCGAGGCGTTCGTCGCCCGCTCGGCCGAGGTCGGCGTCGATGGGTTCATCGTCCCCGACCTGCCGCTCGAGGAGTCGGCCGCGCTCGGCGACCCCGCCACCGCGAAGGGCCTCTCGCTGGTGCTCCTCGCCGCCCCGACCACCCCCCCTGACAGGCTGCGCACCATCGGGAACCGCACCCGGGGGTTCCTCTACTTCGTGAGCATCACCGGGGTCACCGGCGCCCGGTCGGCGCTCCCGGTTGATCTCCCTGCCCGGCTCGACCGGGTCCGCGCGGCGAGCAAGGCACCGGTCGCCGTCGGCTTCGGGATCTCCGCGCCCGAGCAGGCCCGCGCGCTCGCCGCCCATGCCGATGGGGTCGTGGTGGGGAGCGCCGTGGTCGCCGAGATCGCCCGCTCCGGCGGAGAGACGCACGGCCCGGTGGCGCTGGTCCACTCGCTCGCCGAGGCCGTGCACTCGGTCCGCGACGGCTGATGCCAGTGGATCATCGCCCCAGCGCCTCGGCAAGCGCCGCGGCGAATCGTTCCGAAGCCCCGGGGCTGGTCTCCAGGAAGAGCGACGGCTCGACGAGCTCCAGCTCCATCAGCTCGAACTTGCCGCCCCGGACGACCCCATCCACCCGGGCATACAGCGTCTGCTGACCCGACGCCTCCAGGGCCCGGCTCGCAGCGGCGATGACCTCCCGCGGAGGCTCGGCCCCGGCGGCCACGCCCCCGAACTCCTCCTGGACGCGGAAGTCACCCGGCTCCGGCCGCTTCAGCACCGCGTGGCTGAACTGCCCGCCGAAGAAGAGCAGCGACCACTCTCCCCTGGACACCAGCTCGGGCACGAACGGCTGCACCAGGCAGTCCATCGCCTCGAGCTGCCGGGCGAAGCGCGCCGCATCCTCCTCCCCGGCGCCGGCGCGCCAGGTCTCGAACGCGCCGCCGGAGATGCTTGGCTTCACCACGGCCTCGCTCCAGCCGACGTCCCGCAGCAGCGCCGGAAGCTCCACTCTCGACCCCCGGGCCGCGTGGCGGGTGGGGACGATCGGAACGCCCCGGGCCTCGACCTCGAGCAGGTACGTCTTGTCCACGTTCCATCGCACCGTCGATGGCTCGTTCCAGAGCGGTCGTCCCACGGCCTCGACGGTGTCGACCCAGGCCAGGAACTCGGCGAGGCGCAGGTGGTAGTCCCAGGTGGAACGGAGTACCAAACCCTCGAGTCCCTGCGGAAGCGGCTCCGTCCAGACCACCGGAAGGACGTCGATGGCCCTGGCCGCGAGGACCGGGACGAGGCTGCGGTCATCGACGGTGAGACCGCGGGTCCCTTCCGAGGTGACGAACCCGATGCGCCGCCTCATCAGAAGACTCTACCCGCCCGCGGACCCCGCCCGCCCCGGCCAGAAGGGAGCCAGCGCCTCGACGCAGCGCTCGAGCCAGCGAACGCGCTCGGCGGTGAAGGCCTGGGCATTGCCGCTCTCCACGTCCAGCGTCCCCACCACGCCGGACGGCCCGATGACGGGGAAGATGGCCTCCGACCGCGTTCCCTCCAGCGTCGCCAGGTGGCGGGTGTCGCCCCGCACGTCCTGGGAGATGACCGGCCGTCCGCTGACCACTGCGACGCCGGTCAGCCCATCCCCCCGGGCGAACCTGGGATGCGCCGGGGCCGCGGGGCCCGCCCAGCCGCGGACCTCCACCTCGCTCGGCCCGACGTCGTAGAGCCCCACCCAGCGGAACCGTCCCGAGCGGCGGATGATCTGCGCCAGCTCGCGGGCGAGCACCCCGCGCTCCTCCGGATGGGCCAGTCGCTCGGTGAGGAGCGCCGCGGTCCCGTCCGCGTCTCGCTCGGGCCCGGCCGCGATCTCCAGCAGCAGCTCCAGCGCCTCGAGGTACGAGTCGAGTCCCCGCCCGGTGCACAGCGCAGCGCGAACGTCGGCGAGGACGCTCACCCGGCGCCATTCCTCGCGCTTGCTGACGTCGGAGAGGTGGACCTCGATGCAGGGCAGCGAGACCGCCGCCACCGCGTCGCGCAGTGACCAGGAGTAGTGGGTCAGCGCACCGGGGTTGAACAGGACGCCATCCGCCCACCGCCGCTCGGCATGCAGCCGGTCGATGAGCGCGCCCTCGTGGTTGCTCTGGAACGTCCGGACCTCCGCGCCGAGGTGCCGCCCGCGCTCTCCGATGCGCGCGTCGATCTCCTCCAGAGTGGCCCGCCCGTAGATTGCCGGCTCGCGCTCGCCGAGCAGGTTCAGGTTCGGGCCGTGGAGCACCAGCACCCGCATCAGAGCGACTCCAGCGCCCGGTCGATGGCGAACCCGAGCAGCTCCTCCGGCAGCGCCGGCTCCACGAAGCCGTGGCCAATGCCGTCCAGGACGACGTAGCGAATCTTCGCCCCGCTGGCCTTCTTGTCCCGCCCCAGTGCCGCACGGACCTGGTCATGGGCCGGCCGCGCCACTGGTGGAGCCGCCGGGAAGCGCATCAGCACCGCCTGGATGCGCCGGACCTCCTCGACCCCCAGCCGCCCCAGGCGCTCGGAGACCGCCACCGCCGCCCGCATCCCCAGCACCACCGCCTCGCCGTGAGTCAGCGGCCCGTGCCCGGTCGCCGCCTCGAGCGCGTGAGCGACGGTGTGCCCGAAGTTGAGGAGCATCCGCGGGCCGCGCTCCAGCTCGTCCTCCGAGACCAGCCGGGCCTTCAGCGCCGCGGTGCGTCCCACCACCCCCGCCCAGCCCTCGTCGTCCACTCGCCCCGCCCCGAGCGCAGGGAGCGCGGTCTCCAGCTCGGCGAACAGCTCGCGGTCGAGCACCAGCGCCGTCTTCACCACCTCGGCGAGCCCGTTCCATCGCTCTCGCTCGGGAAGGGTCCGCAACGTCGAGACGTCGCAGAGCACCCTGACTGGCGGATGGAACGCACCGACGAGGTTCTTCCCCAGCCGGTGGTCGATCGCCACCTTCCCCCCGATCGACGAGTCGACCTGGGCGAGCAACGTGGTCGGGGCCTGCAGGAGGCGAATTCCCCGGTGAAACGTCGCGGCGACGAAGCCCGCGAGATCCCCCACCACGCCTCCGCCGAGCGCGAGCACCGTGTCCCCCCGGCCGAACCCCGCCTCGATGAGCCCGGTCCAGAGCGCGTCCGCCCGGGCCAGCGTCTTGCTGCCCTCACCTGCTGGGACCTCCAGCAGCACCGGGTCGAGCCCGGCACGCCCGAGGTCGTCCCGCAGCCGGTCGCCCCAGAGCGGCCGGACGTTCGTGTCGGTCACCACCGCCACCCGGCCGGTCAGACCTGCGCCGGCGGGATCCTCCGCCAGACGGGCGAGCAGGCCCGGGCCGATGTCCACGAAGTACGGGCCCCCGCGGGACTGGACCGTCACCCTCACGGCGGGCTCCCGGGTCGAGTGAGAGGCCCCTGCAGCGAGCGGAGCAGGCCGACCAGCGCGCCCGCGACCCCGTCGAGCCCGAGGTCCTCGGTGTCGAGCGTCAGGTCGGCGCGCCGGTAGAGGTGGCGCCTGTCGCGGAGGAGCGCCTCGAGCGCGCCGGCGGCGTCCCCTGCCAGCAGCGGCCGGTGCCCGATCTCGCTGGCCAGCCGGGTGAGGAGCGTCTCCTTGCGCGCCGTCAGGCCCAGCACCACCCCGCTGCTCCGCATCGCCCGCCAGGCGGGCTCGCCCAGCACCACGCCGCCTCCGGTCGCGACCACCGCCGCGGGCCCCTTCGCCGCCGAGGCCACCGCCTCTGCCTCGAGCGCCCGGAAGCGCGGCTCGCCCTCGGCGCGGAACAGCTCCGCCACCGACCTGCCGGCTCGCTGCTCCACGATCGCGTCGAGGTCGACGAACGGCAGGCCGAGCAGGACCGCCAGACGCCGACCGGCTTCGGTCTTGCCCGAGCCCATCGGCCCGACCAGCCAGACGTGCCCCGGGCGGGTGCGCGCCGAGAGCCGTAGCCGGGCGAACGCCGGGCGGAGCGCGTCCATCGTGTCGCCGCCCAGCGCCTCGAGCAGCGCGTCTGCCAGGGCCAGCGACAGCACCGCCTCGGTCACCACCCCGGCTGCGGGGACGGCACAGGTGTCGCTCCGCTCGACGTGCGCCGGGACCAGCGCCAGCGAGCCCAGGTGCACCGAGGGCAGCGCGGCGGGCACGGTGGAGATGGGCTTCATCACCGCCCGGAGCAACAGCGGCTCGCCGTTGGTGATGCCTCCCTCGAGCCCACCGGCGTGGTTGCTGGTCCGGACCAGCCGGTCACCGCAGAGCACGATCGGGTCGTGGGTGTCGCTCCCGTAGGCGCGGCCGCCGCGGATGCCGTCGCCGATCTCCACCGCCTTGATCGCCTGGATCGAGAGGAGCGCACCCCCCAGCCGGCCATCGAGCTTGCGGTCCGCCTGGACGTGCGAGCCGAGGCCCGGCGGCACGCCGGTGGCCACCACCTCGACGACCCCGCCCACGGTGTCCCGGCGGCGCTGCGCCTCCTGGATGGCCGCCACCAGCCGGTCGGAGCCGGCGGGGGTCAGGGCGCGGGTCTCGGTCTCGTCGGCCCGGAGCGCGAGCGCCTCGGCGTCGGCACGGAGGAGCTCCGGCGCCACGTCGCTGGCGGCATCGGCCTCGGCCTCACCGATGCTCCGCACGTAGCTGCCGACCTGGATGCCGAGCTCCCGGAGGAGCGCGCGCGCGGCGGCGCCGAGTCCCACCCGCATCGCGGTCTCGCGCGCCGAGGCCCGCTCGAGGATGTCGCGGAGGTCGGCGGTGCGGCCGTACTTCAGCGCCCCGGCGAGGTCGGTGTGCCCGGGGCGCGGCACCTGGACCGGACGCGGGTCGGGTCCGCCCGGGGCGGGGCTCATCCGCTCGGTCCAGTTCTCCCAGTCGCGGTTCTTGATCAGCAGCCCCAGCGGCGACCCGAGCGTCTCGCCGAAGCGAACGCCGGCGAGGATCTCCGCCGCGTCCTGCTCGATGCGCATCCGCCCTCCCCGCCCGTAGCCCATCTGCCTCCGGGCGAGGTCGCGGTCGATCAGCGCCGCGGTCAGCGGGAGCCCCGCGGGCAGACCCTCCAGGATGCCGAGGAGCGCCTGACCGTGACTCTCCCCCGCGGTCAGCACCCGGAGCCGCCGGAGCGTCATCCGGCCTCCACCAGGTGCGCGTGGAGCGCGAGAACCACCGCCGCGCCGGCCTGGACGCCCGTCCAGAGGCGGAGCTGACCGAGCCCCTGGAAGATCAGCATCCAGAGCCCGTCCACGGTGCGCGCTCCCGCCTGTTCTGCATCCCGCAGCAGTCGCGTCCGCAGCGGGCGGTAGACCATGTCCATGACCGTCAGCCCGCCGTGTAGCACGCAGCCCGGGGGCAGCGGGGAGTCCTCCGGAGCGTCGAGGCCCACCGAGGTCGCCTGGAGCACCACATCGACGATCGGGAGCAGCGGGCCGAGCGCTTCGGCGGTCAGCGGAACTGCCTCTCCGTCGAACGCGCTCGCCAGCTCCATCGCCCGGGTGGGGTGCCGGTTGGCGATCCACAGCCGGGCGCCCTCCTCCCGGGCGGCAGCGGCCGCGGCCCTGGCTGCGCCCCCGGCCCCGAGGAGGAGCACGCGCGCGCCGCCGAGCGACACCCCGTGGTGGTCCAGCGCGTTCACCAGGCCCTCGACATCGGTGTTGTGGGCCACCAGCCGGCCGTTGGGCCGGCGGACCAGGCAGTTCGCCGCACCGGTGCGCGCTGCGCTCGGGTCGGACCGATCGGCGAGCACCAGCGCGTTCTGCTTGTGGGGGATGGTGACCGACAGCCCGTCCCACCGGCCGGCGCGAGCCTCCTCCAGCATCGCAGCCAGCGACTCTGCCGGCACCTGGATCGCCTCGTAGCTCATCGCCAGCCCGAGTCTCTCGGCGAGCCACCGGAA
This sequence comes from Myxococcaceae bacterium, assembly GCA_035519675.1. Classification (GTDB taxonomy): domain Bacteria; phylum Myxococcota; class Myxococcia; order Myxococcales; family Myxococcaceae; genus RPRB01. The sequence goes on along the minus strand of DATIWB010000099.1, from coordinate 106,635 downwards.
CATCCGCGGAGAGGCGGAGTGGGCGATCGGATCTCCGATGACTGCGAAGCGTGGCACGGGCGGCAGGTCACCTTTCTATCCGGGAGGGGCCAGCGGCGGCGACTGTACCGCCCGGAAACCCGAGGCTTGCTAGGGTCTGCGTCCGATGATCCACCTGTCCGAGCTCGCGGCCGTCCCCGTCCTGGCGACGGCGGCACCCGAGGACCTGGCGCGGGTGGCCCAGACCGCGGCCGACATCCACCTCGCCCCGGGCGAGCACGCGGTGCACGAGGGCGACGACCGGGCCCTGTTCGTGGTCCTCGCCGGCAAGTTCGAGGTGACCAAGTCGATCGACGGCATCGAGCGGACCATCGGCTGGCGGGTGCCCGGACAGATCTTCGGCGAGGTGCCGATCATCTTCGGCACGCCGTTCCAGGGGAGCTACCGGGCCCGGGAGCCCTCGCGGGTGATGCGGATCGAGGCCGCGCAGTTCCACAGCCTGGTGGCCAGCTCGCCCGAGACCTTGACCCGGGTGGCCGCGCTCGCCCGTGAGCGCATCGGGGGCCTGCAGGGCATCGCCACCACCCCCACCCGGTCTCGGGCCACCTTGCTCGGGCACAGTGGCGATCCGGCGTGCCGGGAGATCAGGACCTTTCTCGGCCGCAACCACATCCGCTTCGAGTGGTTGACCCCGGACTCCGCCGAGGCGGTCAAGTGGCCCGGTGCCCCGCTCGGCCCGGACGACCTACCGGCGCTCCACTGCGAGGACGGGACGACCCTGGTCCGGGCGCGCATCCGCGAGGTGGCGGACCGCCTCGGGTTGCAGACCAGCGCGCGCGGGACCGAGTACGACACCGTCATCCTCGGGGCTGGACCGGCCGGCCTCGCCGCGGCGGTCTACGGCGCCTCCGAGGGGCTGCGCACGCTGGTGATCGAACGGGAGGCACCCGGGGGTCAGGCGGAGACTTCTTCCCGCATCGAGAACTACCTCGGCTTCCCCACTGGCGTGTCGGGGGAGGAGCTGGCCCGCCGGGCCCTGCAGCAGGCCAGCCGGCTGGGGGCGGAGATCATCGTGACCCGCCCTGCGGTGTCGATCGATCCTGGCTCGAGGACGGTGCAGCTCGAGGGCTCCAAGTCGCTGCGCGCTCGCACCATCGTCATCGCCACCGGCGTCACCTGGCGACGGCTGGCGATCGACGGCTTCGACCGGCTGCTGGGGAAGGGCGTGTACTACGGGGCCTCGCGCAGCGAGGCCAGCACGATGCAGGGAGGGGACATCCACCTCGTCGGCGCCGGCAACTCGGCTGGACAGGCGGCGATGTTCTTCGCCAACCACGCCCGCACCGTGACCCTGGTCGTCCGCGGCAGCTCCCTGGACAGGAGCATGTCGCACTACCTGATCGAGCAGCTCCGGGGGAAGTCGAACATCCAAGTCGCGCTCGGCTCCGAGGTCCAAGGGGTCCACGGGAAGGAGCAGCTCGAGGCGATCGACGTCGTCGACCGGGTCAGCGGCGCCGTCCGGCGCCATCCGAGCGGCGGGGTGTTCGTCTTCATCGGTGCCGACGCCGAGACCGCCTGGCTCCCCGAGGAGATTGCCCGCGACGAGCGTGGCTACGTGCTCACCGGCGAGGCGGTGGTGAAGGCCGGGCGCTGGCGCGAGGGCCGGGACCCGTACCTGCTGGAGACGAGCGTGCCGGGAATCTTCGCCTGCGGAGACGTGCGGTGCAGCCCGGTGAAGCGCGTCGCCGCGGCCGTGGGCGAGGGGAGCATGGCCATCGCCTTCATCCACCAGTTCCTGCAGCGCTCCGGACGACAGGGCTCCGCGGCCGCCCCGGGGTGAGCCGCGACGCAGGGCGGCATGGCTCACGCATGGGAGGGGCTGGCCTGGATTCCGCCCGGGGCACCCGCCCACGGGGGAACGATCGCCGCCCTGGCCGTCCGGGGTGACGGACTCTCGCACGTGTTCTTCACCCGCCCGAACGGCACGCTCGAGGCCGAGCTGGTTCCACAGACCGGGACGCCGCTGGAAGGCTTCTTCTGCAGCGTCCAGTACTGGCCCCAACGGCCGGGCACGGTGCTGATGGGGAACTGCGACACGCCGGGTGGGATCTGGGCGATGGACATCCGGACTGGACATCTGGTCGGCGGTCCCTCGCGACCCTTGCTCCGCAATCCGCAGCGCCCGGACGAGGATGCCGAGGGAATCGTGGTCCGCTCCAACGGGGAGATCCTGGTCAACACCTACGAGGCAGGGACTGCTGCGGAATCCGAAAGGCGATCGACTCTTCGCCATCGGGGCGAACGCGTCCGTCTTCCGGCTGGCCTGGAACTCCGACACCCAGGAGCTGATCGGCGCCGCGCCTACGCGATTCCACTCGACCTCCGCTCGGCCCGCATCCTCTTCGACCTGGACGTGAACCGGGAGCTGCCCTTCGCCAACGGAGGCGCGGCGTACCTCGGCGGGAACCTGGTCGCCATCGGGAACCGGTCGATCCAGCCCGGGATCGACATCGCACAGCTCGACCCGGACCTCGGCCTCGGCTTCAGCGTCTCGCGGCTGATGCTCGGGGACATGCTGCCGCCCCTCAACATCGTGGGGTTTGGAGCTTACGGGCCCGATCGTTTCCTGGTCCGCATCCGCAAGGACGACGGCGCGCTGAAGGTCATCTCCCGCGGCGGCACCCCGGACACGAGCGTCTATCCGGACGGAGTCATTCCCGTGCAGTTCCCGGACCTGCCGCTGTCCTCGCCGACCGACGGATTCGACGCGCCTGACCTACCCACCCCTCAGGAACGGGGTGTGGATCTCCGGGAACCTCTTCGCCGCGGTCGATGGGCCGACCAGCACCATCATCCTCTACACCGTGCCCTGATTCGGGGGGCGCAAGGAGTCGATCGGCTCAGGACACCGAGCCGCTCGCCTCCCGCAGCGCGGGGAAGAAGCCGGGGTACGAGATGTCCGCCCACTCGGCGCCCTCCACCTCGGTCTCCCCGTCGGCGACCAGCCCGGCGATGGCGAAGGACATCGCGATCCGGTGGTCGTGCGCGGCGTCGATGGATGCCGCGTGGAGCTTCGTCGGACCGCGGAGGACGAAGCCGTCGTCCAGCTCGTCGACGTCCGCGCCCATCGCCCGCAGCCCGAGCACCAGCTGCCGGAGCCGGTCCGACTCCTTGACCCGCAGCTCCCGGGCGCCGGTGACCCGAGTCTCGCCCGTGGCCTGGCTGGCGACGACCGCCAGCAATGGAATCTCGTCGAGCAGCGAGGGGACCTCCGCCGGTCGAATCTCGGTTCCCCGGAGCGGCTGACCCCCGCGGACGCGAAGCGTGGCCACCGGATCGCCGGCGCGCGCCGTCTCGGGCTCCTCCTCGACCCGGGCCCCCATCCGCCCCAGGACCGCGAGGAAGCCGGTCCGCGTCGGGTTCACGTCGACCCCGCGCACCACCACCCGAGCGCCGGGGACGAGCAATCCCGCGCCGACCCAGAACGCCGCCGAGGATGGGTCCCCGGGCACCTCCAGCGCCTCGGGCAGCACCAGCGGGCCCATCAGGCGCGTGGCCACCACCTCGCCGCCTTCCACCCGCACCGGGGCTCCCCAGGCGGCAAGCATCCGCTCGGTATGGTCGCGCGACGGCTCGGGCTCGCGTACCCGCGTCTCACCCTCGGCAGCGAGCCCGGCGAGCACCAGCGCGCTCTTCACCTGGGCACTGGCGATGGGCAGCCGGTGCGACATGCCCTGAAGCCGCGGCGCAGGCTCGACCCGGAGCGGCGCCCGCTCGTCCTCGGGCCCACCCTGCCCCTCCATCCGCGCCCCCATCGCCCGCAGCGGGGCGAGGACCCGGCGCATCGGCCGGCCCCTGAGGGACGCGTCCCCGTCGAGCGTGCAGGACACCCCCGCCCCGGCCACCAGCCCGAGCAGGAGCCGCATCGTGGTCCCGCTGTTCCCGCAGTCGAGCGGTCCTGATGGCGAGGTGAACCCGCCCGGCCCGACCCCCCGCACCGCCACCGCGCCCGGCCCCTCTGCCTCGGCGACCTTCACCCCGAGCGCACGGAGACAGGCCGCGGTGGAGCGCACGTCCGCACCCGGCGCCAGGTTCCGCACCTGCATCGGCCTGGTGCCGAGCGCTCCGAAGAGCAGCGCCCGGTGGGAGATGGACTTGTCGCCCGGGGCGAGCACGTCCGCCTCGAGCCGGCTCGCACGGCGAACGCGGACCCGCACGTCAGGCCACGGGGGTGGCGACGGAGCGGCCGATGGCGGCGGCGACCGCGCGCACGCCGCTCATGAGGTCCTTGAACTCGGCGAAGGTCAGCGACTGCGCGCCGTCCGACAGGGCCCGCGCCGGATCCGGGTGCACCTCGATGAGGAGCCCGTCGGCGCCCGCCGCCACCGCCGCCCGGGCCACTGCCGCGATGCCGTGCCGGACGCCCACCCCGTGCGACGGGTCGGCGAAGACCGGCAGGTGGGACAGCTTCTTGAGCATCGGGATGGCGTTGATGTCGAAGGTGTTGCGGGTCATCGTCTCGAACGTCCGGATGCCCCGCTCGCAGAGGACCACCTGGCGGTTGCCGCGGGCGACGATGTACTCCGCCGCCATCAGCAATTCCTTGAGGCTCGCGGCCATCCCTCGCTTCAGCAGCACCGGCCGCCGCAGCTCACCCACCGCCTCGAGGAGCGAGAAGTTCTGCATGTTCCGGGCGCCGATCTGGAGCATCTCCGCGCCCTCGGCGACCATCTGCAGGCTCTCGACGTCCTTGACCTCGGTGACCACCGGGAGGCCGGTCACTCCCCGCGCCTCGCCCAGGAGCTTCAGCCCGTCCGCCTTCAGCCCCTGGAACTCGTAAGGCGAGGTCCGCGGCTTGAACGCGCCACCCCGCAGCATCCGCGCGCCCTGGGCCCGCACCGACTGGGCGGTGGCGACGATCTGCTCGCGCGTCTCCACCGAGCAGGGCCCGGCGGCGACGATCAGCTCGTTGCCGCCGATGGTGAGGCCACCCACCTGCACCAGGGTGTCCTCGGGCTTCACCTCGCGGCTGACCAGCTTGAAGGGCTGGGACACCGGAATGGCGTCGGCGACGCCGGGCATCATCCGGAACGGCTCGGGATCGAGCGCCCCCTTGTTGCCGGTGATGCCCACCGCCGTGCGGGTGGCGCCGGGGATGACGTGCGGGGTGTAGCCGAGGCTTCGGATGTGCTTCTCGACGGCCTCCTGCTGCTCGGCGGTGGCGTCGGCCTTGAGGAGAATCAACATGGAGGGGCCACGCTGCCAGAAGCCCCGGTCCCCTCGCAAACCCTCCGGCCGGTCGCCCAGGCCGCGCAACGCGCTACCCGCTCGGTGTCGGAGCCCGGGCCGGGCGGCCGCGCTCGCCGAGACCTCGGGCGAAGTTGCCCACCCGGAGCCACGGCGCATCCTCGCGCAGGACCTGGAGCATCCGCGAGATGCCCATCGGCCGACCCCCGGCGCCCCGGTCGCGCGCCACCTCCAGGTACTGGAGCGGGTCGATGCACAGGCTCCGGGTCTGCAGCTGGTCCACCCGGTGCCGCCGGATGAGGGCGCGCAGCGCCTCCACCTCGCCCTCGCGGTCGGTCACGCCGGGGAAGGTCAGCAGATTGACCGCCAGGTACGCTCCGCGCTCCCTGGACAGCGCGATCGAGGCCTCGACGTCGCGCCATCCGTACTTCTCGGGGCGGTAGTAGACCTCGTACAGGTCGGCCACCGCCGAGTTGAGCGAGACCCGGATGGAGTCGAGCCCCGCGTCGTACAGCGCCCGCAGGCCGGCGGTGAGGCTGGCGTTGGTGTTGAGGTGCAGCGAGCCGGCCCGGGTCTCGCTCCGGATGCGGCGGATGGCCTCGGCGATGACCCGCCAGCGAGTCAGTGGCTCGCCCTCGCAGCCTTGCCCGAAGCTCACCATCGCCCGCGGCCCCGCCGACCGCAGGTGGGCGACCGCGACCCGCGCCAGCTCCTCGGCGCTGGGACCATCGTCCATCCGCTCGTGCGAGGCCGGCGGCCCGTCGTCCGGCTGGTCCGAGATGCAGCCCACGCAGGCCGCGTTGCACATCGTCGAGACCGGCAGCGCGCCCTCGTCCCGTCCGTAGAAGACGTTCTGGCTGGTGAAGCAGCGGTAGACCAGCGCGCAGGTCTCGAGCTGTCGGAGCACCCGATTCTCCGGGTCGGCAGCGCGCGCGCTCCGCACTCGCGCCTTGAGCTGCGGCGTCGAGAAGCGCTCAGGGTCCCAGTGCGTGCGCCGGTCGGTGTGCAGCGCCCAGGCCACGGGCCCCCCTGCGTCCCACCCGGCCGCGGTGTACGCCCACTGGGGAAGCACCGGTCCGTCCGCCTTCACCTCGCCCGGGAGGTACGTCCGCGTCCAGCCCGGTGGGACGAGCGCCCCCACCGCGTCCGGCACGAAGCGCTGCCGTCCCACCTGGAATTCGGCCACCAGCACCAGCTCGCCACTGTCCGGGTCCACGCCCACCGGGCGCCGCCCGGGGAGCTGGACCAGGCGTCCACCCTCGGGGAGCGGGGCCGGGGCCTCGGGTGGGAGCAGGACCTCGTCTCCCGACCGGACGGTCGCCAGCAGTCGCGGATGCTCGAGGACCTTCCCGGTCGGGTCGGCGACGAGGAGTGCGGGCATCCGGGAGGGCGGCATCGCGCGACGCCACATAACACCGCGCGTCGCCGGCCGCGGCGCTTGACCCGGGGGACACGCCTGTGTTCTGGGGCCCGCCCATGATCATCGGCGTCCCCAAGGAGATCAAGGTTCGCGAGTACCGCGTGGGCATGGTGCCGGGCGCGGTGAAGGCCCTGGTGGATGCCGGGCATCAGGTCGTCGTCGAGACGGCAGCAGGCATCGGCTCGGGGCTTCCAGACGCGGACTACGCGCGCGCCGGCGCGCAGCTCATCTCCTCGGCGGACGAGGTCTGGAAGCGCGCGGAGATGATCGTCAAGGTGAAGGAGCCCATCGCGCCCGAGTACCCGCGGATGCAGGAGGGGCAGATCGTCTACACCTACTTTCACCTGGCCGGCGTGGACCCCGAGCTGACCAAAGTCCTGGTGAAGAAGAAGGTCGCCGCGGTGGCCTACGAGACCATCCAGCTCGAGGACGGGAGCCTTCCCCTGCTCCGCCCGATGAGCGAGGTCGCCGGCCGCATGGCCATCCAGGTCGGGGCGATGTGCCTGGAGAAGGAGCACGGCGGCAAGGGCATCCTCCTCGGCGGCGTGCCCGGCGTGCGACGGGGCCGCGTGGCCATCCTCGGCGGCGGCGTGGTGGGCACCAACGCGGCGAAGATCGCCGTGGGCATGGGCGCCGACGTCACCATCCTCGACATCAACCAGAACCAGCTCGCCTACCTCGACGACGTGTTCCTCGGACGGGTGGAGGTGCTCTCCTCGGACTCGGAGACCGTCGCCCGGGCGGTCCGCGAGGCCGACCTGGTCGTCGGCGGAGTCCTCATCCCCGGCGGCAAGGCCCCCAAGCTGGTCCGCGAGGACCTGATCCGCGAGATGGTGCCCGGTTCGGTGGTGGTGGACGTCGCGGTGGACCAGGGCGGCTGCATCGAGACCTGCCGGCCGACGACCCACGACAACCCCACCTACGTGGTCCACGGCGTCGTCCACTACTGCGTGGCGAACATGCCCGGCGCCGTCCCCCAGACCTCGACCTTCGCCCTGACCAACGTCACCCGGCCGTACGCCCGGCGGATCGCCGACCTGGGGCTGGTGGAGGCCGTCCGCCAGGACAAGGCGCTCGCTCGCGGGGTGAATACCTACGGTGGATCAGTCACTTACGAGGCCGTCGCCCGCGACCTTGGCCATCCGTACGTCTCGCTCGACCAGGCCCTGGCGCGTCGCTGACTCCCGCCTGCTCGGTCGCCCTCCGAGCGGAGAAGCACCGATGTGTCGCAATCGGTGACGCACTTCGACGTAGCGCGTATCTGACGTGGGGCATCTGTGAAGAACAACCTTCGCCTGGGCGTCGGTGTTGGGCGTTGCCAGGGAGGAGCGGGACTTGGATTTTCGGCACAACCACCGCACCAAGCAGGAGTTCGAGGGCCTGGTCCTGGCGCACCTCGACCCGCTCTATTCGGCGGCGCTCCGGCTCACCAAGAACGAGCGTGACGCGGAGGACCTGGTGCAGGACACCTGCATGCGGGCCTACCGCTTCTTCGACAAGTTCGAGCGGGGCACCAACATCAAGGCCTGGCTCTTCAAGATCCTCACCAACACCTTCATCAACCGGTACCGCCGCAAAGTGAAGGAGCGGAACGTCACCGAAGGCTCCGAGCGCGAGGCGGTGCACGAGGCCTTCGTCAGCAGGGACGCGAGCGACTACGCGGCGAACCCTGAGCAGTACATGTTCGACCGTCTGCTGTCGGACGACGTGCTGAAGGCCATCGACGGGCTGCCCATCGATTTCCGGCTGGTGGTCATCCTCGCGGACCTCCAGGAGTTCTCCTACAAGGAGATCGCCGAGATCCTCGACGTCCCGGTGGGAACGGTCATGAGCCGGCTCTTCCGTGGACGGAAGGCGCTGCAGAAGGCGCTCCGGGATTACGCGGCTGGTCAGGGTGTTGTCCCGGTCGAGACACCCGAGGCCCCAGAGGCCCCGGTCGACCTGGGCGCATACCGCCGCCGCCGCACGGGCTGACGGGCCCTTCCAGGTCGTCCGCTGGCCAGAGCGGGGATTCCCGGGCTAGACATTTGCCCGAGCCCCGCGGGGCCGCCCATGAACTGCTCAGAACTCGACCCGCTCATCTATCCATATCTGGACGGCGAGCTCGACGAGACGGAGCGGGGGTGCCTCGAGGGGCACGCGGCGGTCTGCGCCGGGTGCCGCGGCCGGCTGTCGCGCGAGGCAGCGTTCCAGGGTGCGCTCCGCCGCAGCGTCCAGCTGCGGACCCGGGGCCCCGCCCCCGAGGCGCTCCGGGCGATGCTCCGCGCCGGCATCCGCAAGGAGAACCGGCGGGTGCAGATGCTGTCCTGGGCCCGCTGGGGCAGCCTGGCCATCGCCGCGGCGGCGGCCGGGGTCTTCTACGTCGAGCAGCGCCCCGGGCACCGGGAGCAGATCCTCGAGGACGCCGCGCTCCGCTACCAGCGCCGGCTGCCCTACGAGCTCACCACCGCCAGCCGCGCCGACGTCGAGCGGTGGTTCGGCGACCAGATGAGCACCCGCGTTCGGCTGCCCCACCTCCCCGGGGCGACCATCGCCGGGGCACGCCTGTCGAACCTGCGCGAGCACGACGCCGCCTACGTCGTCTACCACCTCCCGCCGTCGGAGCAGCGTGGCGGGGACCGGCGGCTGGGCCTCTTCGTCCTCGAAGACCCGGAGCAGGAGATTCCCTCGATCGCCGCCTACCCTCAGGTCAACGTGCGCAGCGTGCGTGGCTTCAGCATCGCCAGCTGGCGCTCGGGTGGGCTGGTGTACGAGCTGGTCTCGGAGATGGACGAGGCGGACCTGCAGCGCACCGTGCGGGAGATGGACCCCACGGCGCCGCCGGGCCCCTCGCCCGAGATGGTGGCGCCGGCGCGGCAGCGGCCGATGCTGCCCATCCCACCCCGGAACCCCGCGCTCGAGCTGATTCCCGCCGGCTTCCAGAACTGATGTTTGCCGACCGTGGGGGGGTGGCCGTAGCCTTTTGGCTTCGCCGATGCCCACCCACGTCCTGATCGTCGAGGGAGACAGCGCGTTCTCGGGCCGCCTTCGCGCGGCGCTCCAGCAGCGCGGGCACACCGTCGAAGAGACCTCCGACGGCCGCAGCGTGATGGACCTGGCGCGGAAGCGCCCACCCGGGGTGGTGGTGCTCGCGGTGGAGCTCCCGGGCGGCCAGAACGGCTACCTCCTGGTGGGGAAGCTGAAGAAGGACGAGGCCCTCAAGTCCATCCCGGTGGTGATCGTGGGCAATCCGGAGGGGTTCGCGGCCCATGCCCGGCTGAAGAACCGGGCGGACGAGTACCTGGCCAAGCCGGTCGACATCCCCAGCCTGCTGGCCGCCGTGGCCCGGCTGTCCGGCGCCGCGGAGGAGACCCCGCTGGTGCTCGAGGAGGAGGCCACCGTCTCTGGCGACCCGGACCTCGATCTCATCGACGCCGCCTTCGACGACGCGGCCGAGCCGGAGCCCGCGCCGCCCCGGGCCTCCGCTCCCCCTCCGCCTCCCCCGGCGACGGTCCGCAAGGCCCCCGCTGCCGTCGCGGTGAGCGCCGAGGAGGACTTCTCGGGACTCACCGCGGACGAGGAAGGCCCGACGATGATCCAGCTCGGGGCCACGGCTCTGCCCGAGCCCGCGCCGGCGGCCGACGCCGAGGCGGTGGATTCCCCGCAGCTGGTGCTCGCGCCGGACGATCTCGCCTCGGTCGACGACGAGCAGGCCCGGGCCTTCGCCGCCGAGGTCCAGGCGGCGCAGGCGCAGCTGGGCGAGCACCCGGCGGCCATGGCCGAGGCCAGCCACTCGGAGGAGCTGCTGCGGCTCCACTCCGAGCTCCATGCCGCCGAGCAGCTGGTGGGAGACCTCCGTGACCAGCACGCCCAGGCCGAGCAGCGCGAGCTGGAGCTGAAGTCCGAGCTCGCCCGGCGCGACGGGCAGCTGAAGGCGCTCCAGGCCCGGCTGGACCAGGCGGTGCAGGAGCGGCGCCGGCTCGAGCAGGCGCTCCAGGGCGGTGGCCAGTCCGATGGCGACGAGACGCGTCGCCTGCTGGAGGAGCAGCTCGCCGCGGCCCAGCGAGATCTGGAGCTGAACCGGGCCCACGCCGAGGGTGCGGAGCGGCAGCTTCAAGACTTGCGCGAGCGCGCCGAGGCCGCCGAGGCGGAGCTGGCCCAGGTCCGGGACCGGCCGGCACCGGCCGCCTCGCCCGAGGAGGTCGAGTCGCTCCACGCGCGGGTGGCCGAGCTCGAGGACGAGGCCCGGAAGAACCGCGAGCGGGTCACCCGGCTCTACGCCCGGCTCAAGGCCGAGGAACGGGCCCGGGAGCAGGCCCGGAAGGCGGTGACCGTCGCCGGACAGCTGCTCGCCGAGACCCCCAGCCCGACCCCGCTGGAGTCGACCGAGACGGATCCCGGCACCGACGAGCCCGCGGCGGCGTGAGGGGGCCGGGAGCGCGCGCTACTTCTCCTCCTTCTTCGGCGCGTTCTTCTTCTCGAGCATCTTCCGCGCCAGCAGCTGGACGCCGGAGGGCACGTTCTTGTTCTTCGCCAGGTCCTTCACCTCGGCTTCGCGGAGCTGGGCGAGGAACTTCATCGCCACCGGAAGGGGGACCTTCGGGTTCTTGGTGAGCGCCACCTTCACCCGGTAGTCCTTCAGCCACTCGCGGTTGCTGTAGACCACCCGCAGCACGTCGTCCTGTGCGGCGCGGTTGTTCGCCACCGCCAGCACCTCCCCATCGGTGATCTTCGGGCTGCGGATGACCGCGACCGACACCAGCTTGTTGCTGTCGCGCAGCAGGTAGCTCCGGGCCTCCTTGTTGCCCTTGGTGGCCAGCTTGATCTTCTCCGCGATGCTCATCTTCATGATCCGCTGCGCGAGGGTGAGCCGCTTCCCCTCCTCCAACGGGGGCGCGTTCTCGTCGGCGAGCTCGATGTATTCCTCGATGATCTCGTCGGCGGTGGGCCCCCGGTCCGGCGGAGCCTCCGCCGCCTCCGGACCGAAGATGCGCACCCGGGCCGCCCGCATCTGCGGGACGTCGGCGAGCAGCAGCCCGGAGCGGACGCAGAAGTCACACACCCCGTCGATCAGCGCCGGGCCACAGCTCGGGTTGAGGCACAGCTGCCTGACGACCTCCTCGTGCCGGAGGAGGCGGAGCTGGTTCTGGCTGATGATCTCCGCCGTCCGCATGCCGCAGATCGCGGCCGCCCGGGCAACCGCGTCGTCCGGGGTGGAGGGGTTGAGGATCAGCATCTCGGCGTAGACGTCCTGCTTCGCCAGCCGGTCCAGGAACCAGCCCAGGACCGGCGGAGCCACCTCCTCGTCGCGGAGCGCCGAGCTGAGGATCCGATCCGGCAGCTTGCCCGCCGATTCCTCGGCGGTCGTCCGGACCTTCTCGTCGGCGTCGGAGACCAGGAGGAACAGCGCGGTGATCATGTCCGGCGGCGGCAGCGGGACCAGCGCCTTGGCCGCCATCATCCGCAGCGGCACCGGCGCCGAGGGGTCGACGTGCTTCCGGACGTTGGCGGACAGCTCAAGCATGGCCGTGGTTGCGCTCGTGGATGATGCGCAGCCCCTCCAGGGTGAGGAACTCGTCCACCTCCTGGATGCAGCGGGACTCGCCGGCGATGAGCCCGGCCAGCCCGCCGGTGGCCACCACCCGCACCGGGAACCCCAGCTCGCGGGCCATGCGCTCGCAGATGCCGTCCACCATCCCGACGTAGCCGTAGACCAGGCCGGACTGCATGGAGTGCACGGTGTTCTTCCCCACCACCGCCGGCGGCCGGGCGAACTCCACCCGCGGCAGCTTGGCGGCATTCTGGAACAGCGCCTCCATCGAGATGGTCACCCCGGGGCAGATGCTGCCGCCGAGGTACTCACCCTTCGGCGTCACCGCATCGAAGGTGGTCGCCGTCCCGAAGTCCACCACGATGAGCCCTCCCCGGTGCTTCTCGTAGGCGGCCACCGCATTCACCACCCGGTCGGCGCCCACCTCCCGCGGGTTGTCGTAGAGGATGGGCATCCCGGTCTTCACCCCCGGGCCGACGAACAGCGGTGCCACCCCGAAGTACCGCCGGCTCATCTGCTCCAGCGAGAACTGCATCGGGGGCACCACGCTGGAGACTGCCACCGACCCGATGCCCTCGGAGGCGATGCCGGCCCACTGGAGCACCTGGCGGATCCACAGCCCGTACTCGTCGGAGGTCCGGCGCGCCTCGGTCGCGAGCCGCCAGTGGTCGACGAGCCTCGGGCCGTCGAACACCCCGATCACGGTGTTGGTGTTTCCCACGTCGATGGCGAGGAGCATCGGCTCTACGAGGGCAGTGGTCCGGGGTGGGAGTCAAGCATCGTGGATCGAGCGGGCCCTCTAGGGCCGGACCCGCGGGCGGATCTGCTCCACGTCCCCGGCGAGCACCCGCTCGAGGCCGTCCTCGGTGCGCAGGAGCAGCGCCCCGTCCAGGGCGATGTCCTCGGCCATTCCCCGGAGCTCCCGCCGCTCGGTCTTCACCAGGACCTCCAGGCCGAGCGTCGAGGAGAGCGCGCGCCACCGGGCGCGCACCGGGCCGAAGCCCTGCTCCTCGTGGACGTCGAGCCAGTGCTCGAGCACCTTCATCAGCCGGGCGAGGAAGGCAGCGCGGTTGACCTTGCGCCCCAGCACCCGCATCACGCTGGTCGCCACCGCGGCGACGTCGGGGGGGAAGTCGGAAGGGCTGGCGTTCAGGTTCACCCCGATGCCGAGCACGACGAAGTGCACCCGGTCCGCCTCCGCCGACAGCTCGGTGAGGATGCCGGCGATCTTCTTTCCGGCGATCTGCAGGTCGTTGGGCCACTTGATGCTCGCCTCCACCCCGTCGCCCCGGAGCGTCTCGGCCACCGCCACCGCCGCGAGGAGGGTCAGCTCGGGCGCGCGCTGGGGGGGGAGCTCGGGCCGGAGGACCAGCGAGGCGTAGAGGCTCTTCCCCGCGGGCGAGGCCCAGCTCCGGCCGCGTCTCCCCCGCCCGGCGGTCTGGGTCTCGGCCACCACCAGCTCGCCGTGGTCGGCGCCCTCGGTGGCCAGGCGGAACGCCAGCTCGCTGGTGCTGGGGAGCGAGTCGAAGGCGTGCACCGTGCGCCCGAGGTCGTGCGTCTCCAGCAGCGGGAGGATCTCCAGCCCGCTGAGGCGATCCGGCACGCGCACCAGCCGGTACCCGCGCGAGGGCACGGCCTCGATGGAGTAGCCGCGATCGCGGAGCGCGTTCACCACCTTCCACACCGCGGTGCGCGACAGGCCCAGCTTCCCGGAGAGCGCCTCGCCCGAGGCGAAGTCCGGCCCCGACTCGAGCAGCATCTCCAGCACCAGCTGGGCGTGCGTCGCGTCCTGGCGATCGAGGGGCACCATCGGGCTCCGCGGGCGGCCCCGGAAGCCTACCATCCTGGGTACCACGCCCGACCCCTCAGCGGACCGGCGCCACCTCGAAGGCCGTGAGACGGAGCTCGGCGGTCGGCGCGCTGCGGGCTCCCTCCTCGAGTGCGGTCCGGACCTGGACGATGCCCACCCCGGCCGCGAAGGTCACCCGGTTGACCAGGAGGCGGGCCGGCGTCGCCGGGTCGGCGAGGGTCCGGCTCTCCACCTCCACGCAGTCCGTGAAGTGTCCCGCCGGGGCCTGGCACGGCGCCCGGACGGAGAGCACCCGGTAGTGCTCGGCCGACCCGGGGGCCACCACGCTGGTCCAGGTTGCACCGGCGGTGAGCGGCTCGTGGAGGAGGTACCGGACCTGGTCCCGGATGCCCTCCCGGTCCACCCGCAGTGCGCGGCCGTCCCGGTCGACATAGCTGCCGTCGCGAAAGGCGACCACCTCGACCTGGCGGGTGGACTTCTCGCCCAGGTACGTCGCCTCGTAGGTCCAGTGGTTTCCGACCGCGAGGGGGAAGTACCGGGCCGACTCCGGCACCCGGCCGGCGGCGGCGCCTGCAGCCGCCGGCGCCGGTGGCGGGCTGGGCTGGTGCGCACAGCCGAGGAGGCAGGCGGCGAGGACCGCCCAGCGGCGGAGGGTCACCGGGGAGGGCCTCCGGGGGCGAGGCTGGCGTTTCGTGGCGTGCCGCTCTGGCTGCCTCGCCGGCCGTGGCGCTCCATCTCCTCGAGCGCCTGGCGCGCGGCGTCCCGCACCGCAGGCTGATCGTGTCCCTGGGACATGGTGTACAGGTAGGCCTGGGCCTCGTCTCCGCCGATCGCCCCCAGCGCGTAGACCAGCTCGCGGAGGAATCCCGGGTCCTTGCCCCGGCTGATCTCGATGAGCTCGGGGACGGCCTCGCGGGCCTGCAGCTCCACCAGACCGCCGATGGCCCGCCGGACGCTCAGCGGATCCTCTCCGCGCAGCTGCTCGACCAGCGCGGGGATGGCGCCCCGGTTCCCGCGGGCGACCAGCGCCGAGATGGCCGCCTCGCGGACCAGCCCGTCGCGGGCATGAAGGTCCTTCACCAGGCGGGCGTCGTCCCGCTTCCGGGCGTCGAGGTGTACCCGGGCCTCCTTCACCAGCCGGTCCAGCACCTGGTCCAGCGCGCGCCGGGCGGCCTCCTGCCGGCCCTCGAGCGCGTCGCCCTCCACCGGCTGGCCACGGGCCGCCTGGAGCGCGATGCGCTCCACCCCGTTCTCGGTGCTGCGCCGGATTCCGAGGGAGGCGGTCACCTCCTCGATGGCGGGGAGGCCCGAGGCGTTCATCTGCTCCTGCACCGCGTCCACCTCGAGGGTGAGACGCACCGCCCCCTCGACGCCGCGGGTGCCGGCAGCGAGCAGCTTGAAGCCCCTGTCCGGCACCAGCCGGGTCGACAGCTCGGTCTGGGCCTGCGACGGGGTGAGCGCGAGGACCTGCGCCTCGGCGAGCGAGGCGGCCACGACCTCGACCCGCTCGACCGGGTGCGGTGGCGGCTTGCACCCGGCAAGCAGCACCAGCCCAGCGGCGACGGAGGCCGTCCTCAGCACGCGCGGAAGTCTAACAACCGGGGCGACGGCACGGCTGCGCCGTCCGCTGCTGCCGCCGGGTCATCCCTGCTCGGGGGCCGAGGAGTGCCCGCCCGCGGGCGGTGGCTCCGAGGTGGGCTCCGGGGCCGCTGCGGGCCCTTCCTCCCCCCCGGGCGCCCCACCAGGGGCCGCTGCACCTGCCGCCGGCTCGGCCGTTCCGGGCGCTCCCGGGGCGCCCTCGCGACCGCGGCCCCGCCGACCCCGGCGACGGCGCCGGCGACGCTTCCGCTCCCCACCGCCCGGTTCGCCGGCGGCCCCCGGAGCACCCTCGGCGCCTGCGGCCGCGGCGCCCTCGGGCCCGGTCTCCTCCGGTGCCTCCTCGTCACCCTCGTCCTCGCCGCCCGCCTCGTCCTCGGCAGCAGCGGCCTCCTCCGCGGCGGCGGGCTCGTCCGGTTCCGGGCGCCGGGGCCGCTCGTCGCGCTCCTCGCGCTCGCGGTGGCGCTCCTCCCGGCGGCGGCGTGACTCCTCGGCGCCGCGGGCGGCCTCCTCGAAGAAGGAGGGGTCCAGCTCGAACAGCTCCAGCGACACCACCCGGACGCCGCTGTGGGACTCGAGGAACTTCTCGGCGAGCCCCTCTGCTGCCCAGACGTGCACCGGCGCTCCCGAGAGGGCCTCCGACCGCGCGTCACTCCGGAGGTCGCCGGTGGCGATGAGGAGCGCGCTGTGCGCCGACTGGGCTCCGACATCTCGGCGGCAGTCCAGGATGGTGCGGCGGTCCACCCCGCCGTGGCCGCGGTGGATGCGAATGGCCCAGCGCAGCTCCAGGCTCCCGTCCTTGCGCCGCGCGGTGAAGAGCGGGCCGTGGTTGCTGCGCTTGGCGATCTTGATCTCCCGGAAGTGGAGCGCGTGCAGCATCTTCACGCAGGCCTTCTCCAGGGTTCCCGGCTCGAGCGAGGCCAGGTGCGCGCGGAGCGCCCGGGCCGTCGCCCGGCGGGCCTCCTTGACCGCGCTCTTGGCCGCATGGACCAGTCCGTCATCCGCCAGGGGCTCGGGGGCGGACGGCTGGGCGTGGCGGAAGGTGATCCGGCCGTCGGCGAACGGCAGGTCGAGCGCCCGGGCGAAGGCGGCCTGGACCTCGGCGACCGGCGCGTCGTCGCGCTCGAGCATCACCGCGCCGGTGGGGTCCAGGGCGAAGTTGGGACGGCGGCCGGCGTCGATGCGCCGCTGGTTCTCCTCGGCGAGGCTGCCGAGCAGCGTCGCAGGCTGCAGCTCGTCCGAGGCGAGCTGCCGTTCCCGCGCCAGCCGCAGCACCTCGGAGGGCGCCAGCGGCGCGTCGGCCTCGCCGAGCAGCTCGAAGGCGACCTCGGGGATGGGCGGGTACTTGCGCTTCTTCCCCCGCTCCTCCTCCTCGTGCCGGCGCCGGCGCTCCTGCCGGCCGACGCCACGCACGTTCTCGTTCCGCGGCTCCGGGTGGCGCTCGACCGGGCGAAGCGGGGGCAGCCCCTCCTCCGGATGCTCGTAGGGAGCGGACATCGCCTCCAGCGCAGCGGCGTCCTCGGGCAGCCCCCAGGCGGTGAGGGCGAAGGTGTCGGGGGCGGTGACGGTGACCTGCCGGTCGCGGGCGCGGCGGGCCATCGCCGCCAGACGGGAGAGCATCGTCTGTTCCGGCGTCTTCCCGACGTGGCTGAGGAGGCCCTGGGCAATCGACCGCTCGGTGATGTCGACCGAGGTGAGCGGCTGGCCGGCAGCCTCCAGGACCCGGAGTGCGGCCTCGTAGAATGTCATGTGGGCGCGGGAAGGTAGCGGGACGGTCCCTCGCGGTCAATCAACCCCGGGGGGCGCCGAGGGCGACTCCGTCGACGCCTCGCCCGACCAGAGCTGCTCCGCAGACGGCACCGCCATCCGGGCGACCGGAGCGCGTTCCACCTGCGCGCGGAGGATGTCGCTGCAGAGGGCGATGCACTCGTCGCAGATGTAGACACCAGGCCCGGCGATCAGCCTCTTCACCTCGTTCGGCATACGGACCCCGCGGGACTGGTGCTTGCAGGGCGCGACCACCCGTGCAAAGCACCGCCACTCTCGCATGCTCCGCATCCGGATCGGCCGTCGCTGGACCCGCGAGCGCAGTGCCGCCCCGCACGATTCGGTGTCCCTGGAGCTGGACGGGGTCGCCCTGGTCGACGGCGCCGAGGACGAGCCGCTGCTTCCACTGGTCGAGTCGCTGCTCGGCTGCACCGGCGCGCTCGCCCGGGGCACGCCGATGGCCGACATCTCGCTGCCCGAGTCCGGCCTGGCGCTCTGCCTCGAGAACACCGAGGAAGGCTGCACCTTGCGCATCGCGTCACTCGCCCGGCCAGCCCGGCTCGTGCGCCGGGTGAGGCTCGACTGGGGCGAGTGGTGTGACGGCGTCGTCCGGATGGGCGAGCACTTTGCCGCCGACCTCGAGGCCTCCCCGGTGCCCGCCGCGAGCCGTCGCGCCGTCCGGGAACGGCTCCGGGCGCTGCGCCAGCCGTCGCGCCTTGCCCCGCGGCGACCGGCCGCCCCGCTGGGTCTCCGGCTCGGGGCCTCCGGCAAGGCGCTGGTGCTCCAGCTGCACGACGCCGCGGGCCTCCTCGAGCGCGCCCCGCGGGGACACGCCGCCGCCCTCGGCGCCCTGCTCGGCTCGGGACGCATCTGGGTCTCCGGCGCGCCCGAGGGCTGGCACCTCGAGGGACCCGCGCTCCTGCACCTGCTCGAGCTGGTGCGCTGCGGCGAGGAGGTCCAGCGGGCGCTCGGCACCGGCGCAGAGGCGGTCGACCTCCAGCTTCCGGACGGCCCCTCGCGGGTGTCGCTCACGGCCCCCGGCTGGTCGCTGGGGAAGGAGACCTTGCCCTGGACCGCCGAGGAGACCGCCCGGGCGCTCCTCTCCCTCGGCGCCTCGGCGGCGCGCGCGGTGCGCTGGGCCGTGCCAACCCAGCGGCGGAACCCCCACCTCGAGGAGCTGGTCAGCCGCTCCGAGGCGGCGCTCGCCCTGCTTCGCCCCCCGGCCGGCGAGCGACGGGAGCGGACGCCGGTGCGGCGACGGAAGCCGCTGCGCGCTGCACGCGCGGTCCGTCCGCTCCGGCGGGACGGCAGCCTCCGGCGCCTGCGGTTCCTCCCGGTCGCGCTCGCCCCCGGCCTCGCCGGGCCGGGCCCCGCCACACTGGTCGCGACCGAGGCGGGCGTCGTCCTCCTCTCCGACCGGGGGATGGACGTGCTCGGATGGGACGGGAGGCTGCGGCTGCACCGGCCCGCTCCACGCGGAGGAGCGGCTGCCACCGACGGACGGGCGCTCGGCGCCACCCGGGAGCGTCTGTACGGCTACGGCCCCCAGGACGTGAACCCCCGCTGGTTCCAGCCTCACGACGGGGCGGCCCTGGACCCGGTGGCCATCTCCGCGGAGCAGCTGCTGCTCTTCGGCGTCGAGAGGCGGGGGGTGCGCGCGGTGGACGCGCTCACCGGACGGGAGCGCTGGTCCTTCCTCCCCGCGCGAACCCGCCGGCTCCACCTCGCGCTGTCGAGCGCCACCGTGCTCGCCGCCTCCGAGTCGGGTGTGCTCACCGGGCTGGACCTTCACGACGGCACGGTACGGTTCCGGGTGGCGGCGCCCCTGCCCTTCACCGGTCCGGCGGTGGCCTGGGGACCGGTGGTGCTGGTCCCGCTCGGCCGGGAGGATCGCTCCGCCCTGCTGGCCCTCGACCCGGTGCTGGGCGAGGTGCGGTGGCTGACCGAGCTCCCCTTGCGACAGGCTGCCCCGCCGGCCGCCGGGGGTGCCCGGGCGTGGATCGCCGGCCTCCACGAGGACCGCCCCACCCTCGGCTGCGTCGACGTGCGCGGACGCATCCTCTGGCAGCGCGCCGTTCCGGTGCCGGAGCGCCCGGTGGGCCTGCTCCACGCCGGCGTGGAGCTGGTGGTGGTGGGCAGCACCGGAGCGGCGGTCCGGGTCCGGCGCGACGGGAAGCCGGTGTGGCGCGCGGGTGCGGCAGGCGTGGCGAATGCGGTGGTGCCCCCGGCCCTCGAGCACGGGGTGGTGCTCGCCGCCGGCCCGGTGGTCCGTGCGCTGGACGTGCGACAGGGGCGGGTGCTGGCCGAGCTGCCGGCCGGCCGCGGCGTCCGGGCCATGGCGGTGAGCCCGCGGCTGGACGTGGCGCTGCTCGACGAGTCCGGCGATCTGGCCGTCCACCGGCTGGCCAGCCACTTCGCGGTGGTGTGACTACTTTTGCCCCTT
Organism: Myxococcaceae bacterium; assembly: GCA_035519675.1. Classification (GTDB taxonomy): domain Bacteria; phylum Myxococcota; class Myxococcia; order Myxococcales; family Myxococcaceae; genus RPRB01. The sequence continues at coordinate 86,843 of DATIWB010000099.1, read as the reverse complement.
GCGGGCCGCCACCGCCGGGTCGATCTCTTCCTCGCTCCGGGTGGTCACCGTCGCGCCCTCCCAGGCCTCGCCGGGCTTCAGCTTCCAGTCGTCCGGCACCGGCAGCCTCCAGCTGTACTGGGCGTTGATGTCTCCGCCGGTCGGCGCGTGCGAGCGGACGGCGACCAGCATCTCCATCACGCTGACGCTGGCCGGCACCGGGTCGAGCTCGTACTGACCGAGCACCGTCTGCGGCGGGAACTCGGCGATGAGCCGCTCGGGAAAGTCGTTGCGCATCCCCGGGTTGCCGGTGCTCATCTCGCCGTAGAGCTTCCCCTTGTCGTCGAGCAGCCGGTAGGTGGTGGCGAACTCGGCCCAGGTCAGCACCCGCTTCACCCCGGTGCGCTCGTCCTCCCGCGTCTCCCGCTGCGCGCCCCAGAGCACGATGGGGAAGCGGATCTTCGGCTTGTTTCCCACCATCACCACGTCGGCGGAGACCACGTCGAGGCGCAGCCCCTTGTCCGTGCCGGTCAGCACCGGGGCGTACTTTCCGGTGCGCATCCGGTCGAACATCGCCTTCTCCCACTCCCAGAACGCCTTGCGGTTGACCGGATTGGCCATCGGCCCGCGCGGCCGGCCATCGGGCAGCTGCGGCAGCTCGACCTCGGCGAGCGCCTTGGCCTTCTTGTCGATGTCCTTCAGGTAGTCGTCGAACGCGGGGTTGCCACCGAACTTCGCCTGCTGCGCCGAGACCTGCTCGAAGTACCAGCGCAGGTAGCCCTTGACGTCGTTCTTGTAGCCGTCCGCGTCGGGGTTGCTGCGGATCCACCCCACCCGTTCCAGCGCCTCCGTCCGGAGCCGGAGCGCGGCGATCTCCTTCGCCGCGTGCGCCTGCGCCTCGGTGGCGCGCCGGTACCCCACCACCCCGGCCGCGCTGAAGCCGAGAATCACGACGAGCAGGACGATGGCCAGGTTGCGGTTCATGTCGGCCGGGAAGTCTCGCCCGGTGCCCCGGGCGGGTCCAGCCCACGCTCTCCCACCTCCAGGCGGCCGTGGTTCCACCGCGCGTGCACCCGCCACGGACGTGTGGGAGCGCGGCGGACGGCCTGCGCCAGGCCCTCCAGCGCGCCCTCGGGGAGCACGCCCTCGCCCATGGCCCGGGCCGCCAGATGCCGTCGCAGCGCGTGCAGCGCGAAGAGCGCCTCGCCCAGGTCGGCGGCGAAGACCCCGCTCCGTCCCCCGGGCGCGCGGGCGAGGCCCTGGGCCCAGGTGTCGAAGGCCAGCGCCATCGCCAGCTCCGGCGCTCCGGAGGCGTGCACCTGTCCCCTGGCCCACCCGGACCATGCGCCATCCAGCGGCTGTCCGCCGGCGAACGCCGCCCGGAAGGCATCGGAGGCGAGGAACCGCTCCAGCGCTGGCCGGCAGGGGGCGAGCAGCGGCCGAGACAGCGGCCAGTGCGCATCGAGGGCCTCGGCAGTGACGGAGAGGCGCAGGCCCTGCTCGGCACGCGCGCCTTCGGCGTCCTCCGCCGGTGGCACCCGTCCGTGCGCCACGTCGAACCCGCGCCAGGCCGAGGGCACGGCATCCGGGGGGAGCCGGGGAGCGGGCGTGCGGGGCCGCGGAACGGAGAGCGGGGCGCGCTCGGCCACCGGCCCCAGCATCGTGCGGAGCGTGGTCAGCGTGCGACGGGCAACGCCCGGCGGATGTCCATCTCCCTCGAAGACCAGCGCCCGGAGCCCGCGACAGCGCGGGAGCACCTCGGCGAGCAACCCCAGGACCTCGCTGCGGAGCGGCTGCCCGTGGTCGTCCATGTAGACGCCCCGGCCCTCGGGCGTGCGGCTGATCACCGCGCCCGCCACGTGGACCTCGATGACCGCCTCGAAGGGGAAGCCGTCGAGCCCGGTCTCCAGCGGCAACCCGGAGGCGAGCTGAGCGGCCACCAGGTGGCCCACGTCGAGCACCAGGGGGCAGCCCGTCCGGGCGTGGAGCTGACCCATGAAGTCCAGCACGTGCAGCGGCCCCTGCCGGCGCACCACCACCGGGTTCTCCAGGGCCAGCGGGACCGAGAGCGCCCCCGCCACGTGGAGCGCGTGCGCCGCGGCGACCTCGAGCCCGGCGGGGCTGAACGGAGGGGGAAGGTACAGGTAGCCGGGAAGTGCCGTGCCCCGGACGTGCCACCAGGCCACGTCGTTCCCCACCCAGGGCGAGCCCACGGCGCGGGCGTGCGCCTCGAGGGCGCTGAGGCGGTCCTCCGGCTCCAGCTCGGGTCCGGCGAGGTTGAGATGCACCGGGTGGAAGAGCGCCGGGAGTCGCTCCCGGGCCGCCATCAGCGTTCCGAACAGGCCCCCGTCCCGGCGGGCCTCCTCGAGCGAGAGCGGCGCGCTGTACTCGACCAGGTCGAACAGCTCCGGCTCGGCGGCGTGGAGCGCCCAGGGGTCCGGCTCCACGGCCGGATCCAGGTTGCTGGACAGGCCGAGTCCGAGGAATGGCAGCGCGCGTGCGTCCACGCCCCGGGAGCCTACTCGCTGCGCATCGCCTCCACCGGATCCAGCGCCGCGGCCCGGGCGGCCGGGTAGATGCCGAACACCAGCCCCACCCCGCTGCTCATCGCCAGGGCCAGGGCGATGGCCCAGGGCGGGACGGCCATCGGGAAGCCGAAGGCCCAGCGCCCCAGGCCGGTGAGCGACAGCCCGAGCACCAGCCCCAGCATCCCGCCGAAGAGCGAGAGCGTCACCGCCTCCAGCGCGAACTGCCCGAGGATGCGGCGCCGCTTGGCCCCCAGCGCCTTGCGGATGCCGATCTCCCGCGTCCGCTCGGTCACGCTCACCAGCATGATGTTCAGGATTCCGATGCCGCCCACCACCAGCGAGAGCAAGCAGATTCCGAAGCTCGCCGCGGTGATGACCGTGCTCAGGTTGTTGAAGGTGCGGGTCATCGACTCGTTGGTGTCGATCTCGAAGTTGTTCGGGGCTCCCGGCTTCACGTTCCGCTTCATCCGGAGGAGCGCGGTCACCTCGTCCTGCGCCCGCTGCAGCTCGGTGGGATCGGCTGCCTGGACGTTCAGCCGCATGCTCCGGTTGCGGCCGAAGAGGTCCAGGGCATTGGGGAGAGGGAGGATGGCCACGCTGTCGGCGTTGAACACCCCGAACATCTTCCCCCGCTTCTCGAGCACGCCCACCACCCGGAAGATTCGTCCCCGGATCCGGATCTCCTGGCCGACCGGATCCTGCCCGGGGAACAGCCGGTCGGCCACGTCGAGCCCGAGCACCATCACTGGCCTCGCCTCGTCCACCTCGTTGGCGGAGAAGAAGCGACCCGTCGAGACCGCGCGGCCGCTGGTGTCGATCCACTCGGCGGTGGACCCGATGACGATGACGTTGGGCAGCGTCTCCGCCACCGCGCTGGAGAGCTTGTTCGGCCCCAGCCAGGTGTGCGCCGAGGCGAGCACCACCGATGGACAGCCCTCACGGACCGCGTTCAGCTCTCCGAGGCCGACGTTGGGCCGGCGCTGGAACCGACGCCAGTCGATCCGCCCGAAGTTGACGCCCCCCGGCCACTTGGAGACGGTGAAGACGTTGGCCCCCAGCTGGGAGAGGTCCGCGGTCACCTTGGTCCGCAGCCCCTCGACCAGCGCCATCATGGTGATCACCGTGGTCACGCCGATGACCACCCCGAGCAGGGTGAGCAGGGAGCGGAGCGGGTTCGCCGCCAGCGTCCCCAGCGCCAGACGGAGGTTGTCCAGGAAGGCGATGAAGCGCGCCGTCTTCATTCGTGGCGGAGGGCCTCCACCGGGTCCAGCTGGGCGGCCCGGGCGGCCGGCCAGATGCCGAAGATGAGCCCCACCAGGGCCGCGAACCCCACCCCACCCACCACGGTCAAGGGCTGCACCGCCGCCGCCAGGCTGGTCACCGCCGAGACCAGCTTCGCCAGCCCCAGGCCGACCGCGGTGCCGATGGCCCCTCCCACCGCCGAGACCAGCGAGGCCTCGAGGAGGAACTGCACCACCACCGTGCGCCGCCGTGCCCCGAGCGCCCGGCGAAGGCCGATCTCCCGGGTTCGTTCCCGGACGCTGACCAGCATGATGTTCATGATCCCGATCCCCCCCACCAGGAGGGTGATCAACCCCACGCCGATGGCCACACCATACAGCGCGCTGGTCAGCTGCTGGTAAGTGTCGGCCAGCTGCTGGGTCCGGTTGATGCTGAAGTCGTCGGGCTGGCCCGGTTGCACGCTCCGGACGCGGCGGAGGATGCCGGTGACCTCGTCCTCCGCCCGGTCCAGCAGCTGCGGGTCGTCCACCGCGACGTCGATCTGGAGCTCGCGCTTCCCGTAGACCTGGAGGAAGGTCTTGAAGGGCACCAGGACCACCAGGTCCATGCTCTGGCCGAGGAGCTGTCCCTTCTTGGCCAGGACGCCGATCACCCGCCACGGGCGGTTCTCCAGGCGCACCGTCCCCCCCAGCGCGCTCCGCCCGGGGAAGAGCTGCTCGGCCACCTCCGACCCCAGCACCACCACCCGCTGCTCGGCATCGCTGTCCGCGTCGGTCAGGAACCGGCCTTGCGGCACCTCGTAGCCCCAGATCTTCTGGAAGTCGGCCAGGGTGCCGATCACGTCCACCTGGCTGACGCTCTGGTCCCCGGCGGTCAGGTCCTTCGAGGCCTCGTTCAGCTCCGGGACCACCGCGCTCGCCAGCCGCGACTGCAGCGCCAGAGCCTGCATCTGGGCGAGGGTGATCTCCTTTCGGTTCCGGTACCGCCACCAGTCACCGGCGACCACCCAGGGATGGCGGGCCACGTTCAAGGTCGCCGTCCCCAGCGACGCCAGCTGCCGGGCGAAGGCTCCGTTCAGCCCCTGGATGATGCCCAGGATGGCCAGCAGCGTGGCCACCCCGATGCCCACCGCGGTGAGGGTGAGCGCCGTCCGCAGCCGGTTGACGCCCAGGGTGCGCAGGGCGATTCGCCCGCCCTCCACCAGGTCGACCCGGAGGCTCACGTGGCCGCGGCGCGCGCCCTCTCCGCCCGCCCGTCGAGGGCGACCTCGGGTCCGGGCCCGTCGTTCACGATGACCCCGTCGCTGAGGCGGATCGCCCGCGGGCACCGCGCGGCCAGGGTGGGCTCGTGGGTGACCAGGCAGAGGGTGTGGCCCGCCCGGTGCAGCTGCTCGAACAGTCCGATGATCTCCTGCCCGGTCGCCGAGTCGAGGTTGCCGGTGGGCTCGTCGGCCAGAAGGAGCGAGGGCTCGGTCACCAGCGCACGGGCGATGGCCACCCGCTGACGCTGGCCGCCGGACAGCTCGTTGGGCCGGTGCGTCACCCGGTTCGCCAGCCCCACCTGGTCCAGAGCGGCCCGCGCCCGCTCGCGCCGCTCCTTCGCCCGGAGCCCACGGTAGATGAGCGGCAGCTCCACGTTGCCCAGCGCAGTCTCGCGCGGCAGCAGCTGGAAGGTCTGGAAGATGAAGCCGATTTCGCGATTTCGGATGTCCGCCAGCTCGTTGTCGGCCATGTGACTCACGTCCTTGCCGTTCAACCAGTACCGTCCGGAGGTCGGCGTGTCCAGGCACCCGAGGACGTTCATCAGGGTGCTCTTGCCAGAACCGGACTGCCCGATGATCGCCAGCCACTCGCCCTTGGAGACCTGGAAGGAGACGCCGTTGAGCGCGTGCACCACCTCGGTGCCCACGCTGTAGTACCGACGGATGTCCTCGAGCCTGATCAGCATCTGACTACCCACGGACCGCGGTCTTGGTCCCGGCGGGTTCGGCGGGCTTGGGACCCTTGGGGGCGTTCTCCTTGAGCGGATCCCCGTCCTTCAGCTCCTTGCTGACCGTCCGGAACGGTCCCTCCACCACCCGCTCGCCCTCCTTCAGCCCGTCCAGCACCTCGAGGTCGGTGTCGGAGGCGATGCCGGTCCGCACCCGGCGCGCCCGGGCCTTGTTGTCCCCGTCGACCACGAAGACGATCTTGGCCAAGGTCTCGCTGCGCTTCCTGGAGGCCAGCGACGTCCCCACCTCGCCGGGAGGCTGCGAGTCCGGGAGCGACTTGTCCGGGCGCACCGTGACCGCCTGGATGGGCACGATGAGCGCGTTGTCGTGGGTCTCGGCGGTGATGCGCACCTCCGAGCTCATCCCCGGCAGAACGCCGGGCGGGCGGGTCTCCAGCGCCACCTTCACCGGGAAGGTCGTCACCTCTGACTCGGTGCCGGGGTTCTTGATGGTGGCCTTCTGGGCGATCTCCACCACCGAGCCCTCGAAGCTCTGACCCTCGAGCGCGTCCACCGCCAGCTCGGCGTGCTGACCGTTGCGGAGGTGGACCACCTCGTGCTCGCCGACCTCGATCTTCACCTCCATGCTGTTGAGGGCAGCCACGGTCATCACCGTGTCCTCGGAGAAGTCGGACCCCCGGACTCGCTCGCCGATCTCCCGGCTGAGCTCGATGACCGTTCCCTCGATGGGGGAGGCCAGCGTCGTCCGCGAGAGGTTGGTCTGGGCCTGCTCCAGCATCGCCACCTGCCCGGCATACTTCTGCTGAGCGGAGGCCAGCCGTGCCACGACGCTGTCGTAGTCCGAGCGGGCCTTGTCCACCTCGGCGCTGGAGGCCATCCCGCGCTTGGCCAGGCCCTGGACCCGGTCCAGCTCGAGCTTGTTCCGGTCCACCTCGACCTGGGCGGTGGAGATGTCCGCCTTGGCTCCGCTCACCGCCGCCTGGGCCTGCTTCGCCGCGGCGACGAACGGCCGGGGGTCGATGCGCCCCAGAACCTGGCCCTTCTTCACCTTGTCCCCGAGCTCCACCGGGCGCTCCACCAGGTCACCGGACAGGTTCGAGGAGATCTTCACCGTGGTCGAGGCCTCGACCTTCCCCGCGCCGATGATCACCCGGCTGATGGTTCCCTTCTTCACCTTGGCCACCTGGACCTCGGTCGCCGGCGGCGGCCGGTCCCTCAATCCGGCGACGGTGATCCCCACCACCGCGAGCAGCAGCACTCCGGCGATCAACCCCTTCCACCACGTCATGGCGTCGCTCCGTTACCGAGGGTTCCCATGGCCTTCTCCAGGCCGGCGCGCGCCACCTCGGCGTCCGACCGGGTCTGGATCAGGGTTTGATATGCCTGTGCCAGCTTCAGCTGGGCGTCGCGCACCTCCAGGGTGGACGAGGCACCGGCCTTGAAGCGCTCCTGCGCGTAGTCGAGGTTCTGGGTGGCGGTGACCCGGTTCTGCTGGGCGACCTCGAGGGCCCGGAGCTGGGCTCCGAGCGAGTCCAGCGCGACCTTCACCTGGCCCTCGATGTCGCGCTCGTTCTGGGCGAGGTTGAGCTTCGCCTGCGCGAGCTGCGCCCGGGCCTGCTTGGTCAACGCATCGGTCTGGAAGCCGTTGAAGAGGTCCCAGTTGAGGGCGATGGTGCCGCTGACCGCGCTCTGCCTGCCGAAGTCGGTGAAGACGGTGTCCGCCTCGGGGCCGGAGCGCAGCCACTGGAGCTGGAAGTTGATCCGCGGCGCCCACCCGGCGGCCTGGGAGGTCTCGTAGGACTTGGCCGCCTTCACCTGCTCGCCCCACTGCACCAGCACCGGGCGGTTGACCCGGGCGAGCTCCAGCCCCTGCTCGAGGCTCACCGGAGGCGGGGGTGGGGTCTCGGGCAGCGGCGGGTCGATGGCGTCGAGCTCCTGGCCCTCCGCACGGCCGAGCCAGGAGGCGAGGTCGATCTGCGCCTGCGAGACCACCGCCCGCTGCTTCTCCACGTTGATCCGGTCCGTCCCCAGGTTCACGACCGCAGCCAGCGCGTCCCCCTTGGTGCCACGGCCGGCCTCGAACAGGGCCTGGGCACGCTCGGCGAATTCCTTGCTCCGCTCGGCGGTGGCCTGCAGCACGAGCAGCTGCTTCTGCGCCGTCCACAGGGCGTAGAAGCGGCGGACCGCCTCGTACTCGGAGGCGAGCACCTGCTCGGCCGCCGTGCCGCGAGCGGCAGCCTCCAGGTGGCCGGACTGCGCGAGCACCTGGAACTTCCCGAGGTCGAAGAGCACCTGGTTGAGCGTCGCCCCGAGCTGGAAGCGGTTGGCGGCGTAGTGGGGGAAGTCGGTCACCGCCTGGCGGTACTGGAGGTTGTCCGGGGTCGAGCCGGGCGCAACGACCGTGCCGATGTCGCGGTAGTCCTGCTGGATGGTCCTGGCGGCCTGGGCCTGGACGCCGATCTGCGGCAGGAGCGCGCCGGTACTGACCCGCTTCTGCTCGCTGGCGCGCACCCGGTCCAGCTCGGAGAGCAGCGCCTGGAGGTTGTTCCGCGACTCCTGGCGGACCTGCTCGAGGGTGATGGGGGTGGCGGCGAGCACGGCGGAGAGGACGAGCGCGTTCATGCGCCACCTCCCGCACCGCCCGGACCGGGCCCGTGGCGAGGCCCTCCTCCGGCCATCAAGCCGGGCAGCCCCACTCCGAAGACCCCGACGAAGGCCAGGAAGAGCCCGAGGCCGACCCACAGCCCCGCCCGTCGCCGCATTCCGGTGGCTGCGGCGAAGCCCAGCCCGATGAGCAGCGCGGCGAGGAGGTGGAAGAGATCCAGCGCATCGAGGAACCCGGCCAGCTTCGGTCCGCCGACATGGACCCAGGCTCCCACCGACGACGGCAGGAGATGCCGGGCGCGGTCCTCGGTGATGCCTATCTGCCACAGAGCGACCAGCCCCCAGAGTGCTCGCTGCAGGGCGACGGGGAGCAACCCGACGGCGGACGCGGTGAACAGTGCAGCGAACGGTGCCTTCTTCCCCAGGAGCCAGGCGACGAGCGCCAGCGCCACGGCGATGCCGAGCACCACCAGCGGGGTGACGAAGACCCCGCTGGCAATGCCGGTGACGAGCTTCAAGCGCCCGGCGGTGGTGATCTGATCGGTCAGCTCGGCCTCGGGCATCCCCTTGAGCTGCCCGCTCATCTCCAGCTTCTGGAGGATGCCGGGGGTGGGGTCCCAGCGAAGGGCGAACGCCGCGCCGGCAAAGGCAGTCGCGGCCATCAACGCCAGGAGTGGCCAGAGGATGCGCCGGCCTTGCACGGCGGCGGCCACACGGTCACCGGGGTCGGACAGCGTTCGAGGAAGGGTGAGCGCGGTCATCGGGAAGTGCCCTGCTCTACGGCGGCTTCGGATGGTGATTGCCGGGGCATTCCGACAGTGGCGTACCCCCTGCTGTGAACACCGCGCTGCCTGCCTGTAGCAGTTTATTTGCCGGCTCTCACGCCCAGGGGTAGGTGTTCGAGGATCCACCGCAATCCGGTCCGGGGAGGGCATGGTCGACAGCAGCGACTTGGCGCTGGTGCTCTCGGAGGCGGACGACATCGCCCAGAGCGTCTCTCAGAAGCCCACCACGGCCCACGCGGTCCTGGCGCTCTTCACCGTGGACAACGCGGGGCAGCGGCTCCTCAAGGAGCGGGGGGTCGACGAGGACCGGCTGCTGGCGCTGGTGAAGGCGGCGCCCACCGAACCGGACGGCACGCTCCGCGAGCTCCGGGACCGGGCACGGGAGATCGCCCGGGCCTGCGGATCGCGCGAGGCGGACTGCCTGCACCTCCTCATCGCCGTCACCCGGCTTCGATGCGCCGGACACGAGCTGCTCGCCGGCACCGGGCTCGACCTCACCGCGGTGCGCAACACTGCCCTCTCCTACTTCCTCAGCGGCCGCATGCCCCGGAAGTTCGGGCCGCGGGACACCCGGTCACCTGCCCGCCCCGCCCCGTCGCCACCGCGCGCCTCGACCACGGTCGCGCTGCTGCCCGAGGACTCCCCCCGCGCGCTGGTGGACTCGGACGGCGAGGCGCTGGCTGCCCTTCCCTTCCCGGCGCTGTCCCCGGCGCCCGCGCCCGCCCCGGGGCCCAAGCTGCGGGTCGTCGCCCCGGCGGAGGGGCTTCCCTGGGAGCTCGACCCGGCGACCTTCCCGCTCCTCGCCCAGCTCGGGCGAAACCTCACTGCGCTCGCCCGCGAGGGCCAGCTGGACCCCGTCGTCGGCCGGGCCCGGGAGCTGGAGGAGGTCCTCGACGTCCTGGGCAAGCGCCGCACCAACAACCCCTGCCTGGTGGGGGAGCCCGGGGTGGGCAAGACGGCGGTGGTGGAGGGCGTGGCACAGCGCCTGCTCTCGGCCCCGGGTGACCTCGGGAAGAAGGCGGTGGTCGAGCTGTCGACCGCGGACCTCCTCGCCGGCACCTCGCTCCGCGGCTCGCTGTCCGAGCGGCTCAACGGCCTCAAGGAGGAGATGCGCCGCGCCTCGGGCCGGGTGGTCGTCTTCCTCGACGAGATCCACACCCTGGTCGGTGCCGGATCGACCGGCGAGGGGGCACAGGACGCGGCGAACGAGCTGAAGGGGGCGCTGGCCCGCGGCGAATTCCCCTGCATCGGCGCGACCACCCACGACGAGTTCCGGCGCTTCATCCAGGCGGACCCGGCGCTGGAGCGCCGCTTCACCGCGGTGGTGGTGCGTGAGCCGACGGTGCCCGAGACGGTGGAGATCCTCTCCGGGCTGCTCCGCCGGTACGAGGAGCACCACCGGGTGCGCTACGCCCGCGCCGCGGTGGAAGCCGCCGCATCGCTCGCCGCCCGCTACGTGACCGACCGGCACAACCCCGACAAGGCGGTGTCGCTCCTCGACCTCGCCGGCTCGCGGGTGGCGCGGGCGGGGCGAGACCGGGTGGAAGTCAAGGACGTCGCCGAGGTGGTGTCGCGCATCGCCGGGCTTCCGGTGGAGCGCCTGCTGACCGGGGACGCCTCCCGGCTGCTCCGCCTCGAGGAGGAGCTGGGGGCGCGCGTCGTTGGCCACGCCGCGGCGGTGGAACGGGTGGCCAAGGTTCTCCGGCGGAACTACGCGGGCTTCGCCAGCCGGCGACCGCTGGGGAGCTTCCTCTTCCTCGGGCCCACGGGCGTGGGAAAGACCGAGCTCGCCCGCGCGCTGGCGGACGTGCTCTTCGGCACCCGGGACGCGCTGATCCGCCTGGACATGAGCGAGCTGTCCGAGTCGCACGCCACGTCCCGGCTCATCGGCGCCCCGGCGGGCTACGTCGGATACCAGGACGGAGGGCAGCTGACCGAGGCAGTGCGGCGGCGGCCGAGCGCGGTGGTGCTGCTGGACGAGGTGGAGAAGGCGCACCGCGACGTCCTGATGCTCCTGCTCCAGCTGCTCGAGGAGGGCCGGCTGACCGATGGGAAGGGCCGCCAGGTCGACTTCTCGAGCACCGTGGTGGTGCTCACCTCCAATCTCGGTGCCGAGGCGTTCGGCCGGACGCGGTCGCGGGTGGGCTTCGGCTCGGACTCGGCGGACGAGGGCGGCACGTCGTCGGCGTTGACCGAGGCGCGGCGAGCGCTCCCACCCGAGCTGTGGAACCGGATCGACGAGCGGCTGGTGTTCGGCGCGCTCGGCCGCGAGGAGCTGCGGAAGATTGCCCGCATGCTGCTGGAGGAGAGCAGCCGCCGTCTGGCCGAGGAGCGAGGCATCGCCTTCGCCGCCGGGGAGGACGTGGTGGACGCGCTGGTGGACTCGGAGGACATGGATCCCCTCCTCGGCGCCAGGCCGGTGCGGCAGATCGTCCAGCGCTCCATCGAGGCACCGCTCGCCGAGCACATCCTGGCCGGGAAGGTGGCGGCTGGAAGCCGGCTGAGGGTCCGGGTGGTGGGCGGGCGCATCCGCTTCGGCGGCGACACCGTGGGCTGAGCGGTGGCGGGGACAAGCTCCCGGCGCACGCGGGTGCTGGTGGTCGGCGTGGGCCGGCTGGGGAGCGCCATCTCGGTCCAGCTGCTGAAGGCGGGCTGGTCGGTGACGGTTCGCACGCAGTCGCCCGCGGGACGGCGGCAGGCGAAGCGGCTCGGGCTGGCCGAGGCGGACGCGGCGGCGATGCCCCGGGCCGAGCTGTGCCTGCTCACCGTGCCCGACGCCGCGGTGGAGCCCGTGGCGCGCGCGGTGGCCCCGCAGCTCGGCCGGACGACGGGGCTGGTCCACTGCGCGGGGGCGCTCACCCTCGAGGTCCTGCAGCCGGCGGCGTCGGGTCGACCCACCGGCTCGTTCCACCCGCTGGTGTCGGTCATCGGCCCCGAGACCCCGCTCGCCGGGCACTCGGTGGCCATCGCCACCCGCTCGCGGGTGCTCGCCCCGCTCCTCGCCCGGCTCGCCGCAGCGCTCGGGCTGCGCCCTCTCCGGGTCCCCGAGGATGGCCGGGCCGCGTACCACGCCGGGGCGGCCATGGCGGCGAGCGGGCTGGTGGCGCTCCTCGACGCGGCCGTCGCCGCCTGGCGAGAGGCCGGGGTGCCCGAGCGCGAGGCCGTCGCCGGGCTCGTCCCGCTCATGCGCTCGGCGCTCGCCGGGGCCGAGGCCCGCGGCACCGTGGCCGCGCTGACCGGGCCCGTCGTGCGCGGAGACGCCGAGGTGGTCCAGGCGCACCTGCGCGCCCTGCCGGACGATGTCCTCCCCATCTACCTCGCGCTCCAGCAGCGGGTGCTGGTCCACGCCGCGGAGCGACTGCCCCGCCCCACGGTGGCCCGGGTGAGCGCGGTGCTGGGCTCCGAGGCGGCGCGGCGCCCGAGACGGGTCCGTCGTGGCTCGCCTCGCTGACGGAGCTCGTCGCCCTCCTCGCCCCGGACCACAGCGTCGTCGACTCGCTGGGGAACCGGCTTCCGAAGATGCGGATCGCTCCGGCTGGGCCCGTCACGGGGCGAGGATGATGCGCGGGCCTTGCAAGGCCTCGCGCACGGCGACCAGCGCCGCGTCCGACAGCGCCTCGGTCTCGGTCAGCCGCCTCAGCACCAGCTCCGAGTCCGCCGGGGCCCCATCGAGCAGCCCCTTGAGCTCGGCGAGGAGGGCGAGCACCGCGCCCTCCATCTGCTTCCCCTGCGGGGAGGCGACGATCGGCTTCCCGGCCTTCTCCGCGACGTACCTCTCGAAGCCGTCCAGCGAGGCCCGGGTCGCCCGGACGTCGTATGCCGCCAGCTTCGACTGGAGCACCGCCTTTGGCACGCTGAGCAGCCGGGGCACCCCACCCTGCGCCAGCCCGGGGTGGGGGACGCCGACCTCCTGCATCGGGAACACGCCCAGCAACCCGTCCTCTGGCGCTGGCGAGCTGTAGGGGATGATGTCCAGGAACAGGGCCAGCGGATCCACGCCCTGCTTCGCCGCCTCGATGTCCTGCGGGTCGAGCGGTGGATACGACGTCGGCGCGCCGGTGAAGAGCAGCGGGAGCACTGCCTGCTCCCAGACCTCGTCCGGCGCCGAGCCGGTCTGCTTCGTGGCCGCGGCCACCGTGAGCATCAGCTCGGCGAGCCGCGGCGACTGTCCCACCTGGTCCCCCAGGCTCCGCGCCGGGTCGAGCCGCGCCAGGGCTCCGGCGATCTGCTGCTCGAACTGGCCCTTTGCCTCCGCCGACATGCGCTGCGCGCCCACCCGGGCGAGCGCCGCCCGGAGGTCTGCGGCGAGCACCGGGGGCTTGGCCTCGAAGAGCTCCTTCTTCCGCCTGGCATCGACCAGCATGAACTGGAGGAAGCCCGGGTCGAACAGCCGGGCGTAGTCCTCGGGCCGGAGCCGCACCGGCGCCCCCGCCGACGGCGCGAACTTCGCCTGGGCCAGTGCCCGTCGGATGTCGGCGGTGACCTCGTCGAGCCGCTCGAGCTTCCTCTGGTTCAACGCGTCCACCACCGCCTGGAAGGGCGACAGCATCAGCATCGCCTCGGGGAAACCCAGCATCCCGCCCTCGGGCGCCTCGCGGTGGGGAAACCAGAAGGCCTGGTCGCTGGCGATGAGCCGCTCGGCGAGGATGCCCGCCAGACCCAGGGCCACCAGCTGGTGCTCAGGCTTCTCGAGGCGGAAAGGCCCGAACAGCACCCGGATGACGCCCTTCTCGATGTCTGCCCAGGACGTCGTCATGAGGTCCACCGGCGCCCCAGTGACGCGCGCCAGCGAGGCGGCGAGTTCCCGAGTCGCGGCATCCAGATGTCCCGCAGAAGAAGCCATGGGTGGTCCCCTTAGCGTAGAACCGGGGGCTCTGTGGAGAAGCCCGGCGGCGGGAGGGGATTCCGAGTGGACGGTCGGGCTTCCCCGGCCATCCTGGCCGTGCTCCTGATGGCCTCCGGGTGCGCGACGCTGGTGCCGCGCTTCGACCAGGCAGTCACCACCTCCTTCGCCCGCCAGCCGATGCGCAAGCTGGAGACGGCGCGGGTCGAGCTCTACTACCCCGAGTCGACGCGGGAGGAGGCCTTCCGGGTCATCCAGCGGCTCGACCGGTGCGTGGAGCAGCTCCGCCGCAACCGCTTCTCCGGGACCGAGCGCCCCAAGGTGCTCGCCTACCTCACCACCGCGAACTTCGACAATGCCTACGTCCAGCCCCAGCTGGCTGGGCTCCCCCAGCAGATGGTGCTCGCCCACCACTTCACCACCGAGTTCTTCAACCTTCTGGAGATCGGCAGCAACCACGTGGACGACGTCTCGTGCCATGAGGCCGTCCACTACGTGCAGTTCGCCGAGGTGGATGAGCTCTGGTACTACCTGAACCTGGCGTTCGGCGACCTGCTCGACCCGAACATCTTCACCGAGGCGTATTTCCTCGAGGGGCTGGCCACCTACTACGAGGGCCGCCTCGAGCGCGCCACCGGTCGTCCACACAGCCCCATCTGGCGCGGGCTGTTCGAGTCCGGCGTGGCGCTCAGACAGGGCGAGCTCCACTCCGGCGACCTCTCCCCCGGCCAGCGGGAGCTGCTTCCCTTCGGCGGCCACTACCTCGTCGGGATGCACTTCATCGAATGGCTCGCCCGGCGCTACGGGGTGGACAAGCTCTGGGCGCTCATCGACGTGCAGGGGCGGAGCTGGATCCCGGTGCTCGGGGTCTCCTTCCGGTTCATGTGGGTCTACGGCAAGGGTCCCGGGGAGCTGGTGGACGAGTGGCGCGAGTCGCTCCGTCACTCCGGACCGTGGCGCGAGCGCCCCGAGAGCCAGAAGGTGCTCGACCCCGACCTGGGCTACTTCGCGCGGCTGGCCTCGGCGCCGGACGGGACGCTGGCCACCATCACCGCCGGGCGCGACTTCTCCTCCGAGCTGCGGATCTACGGCCCGGATGGCGCGCTGCGGGTCCGGCGCGCGCTCGCCAACTTCTGGCCGGGGCGCCCGTACATCGCCACCAGCCCGCTGTCGGTGAGCGGATTGTCGTTGGATGGGAGCGGCAGGCGCCTCTACTTCGTGCTCGCCGACGTGGGCATCGACGGCGACACTGCGCCGAAAGTATTGGAGCTCGACGCCTACGACGGCCGGCTGCTCCGCACTTGGCAGACGCCGGACGCGCTCGGCGGCGGTGTGGATCCCTCTGCTTCACGCTACGTCTTCATTCGCAGCCAGGCCGACACCGCGGACCTCTGGGAGCTCGACCTCGCGACCGGCGAGCAGCGTCCGCTCACCCACAACCAGGGCCGGCTGACGCTCGGCGCAGCCGCACCCGCCGCCGACCGACGGATCGTCTTCGCCAGGAAGATCGGCGACGACTTCGACCTCTGGCTGCGGACCCCGGATGGGGAGGAGCGACCGCTCACCCGGGACGGGAAATTCAACTATTCCCCCCGCTGGGAGGGGCCGGACCACGTGGTGGCGCTCCACGAGGTGGACGGGCGTACCCAGGCCGTCCGGATCTCGGTCTCGACGGGCGCGATGACCGTGCTGACCGACGCGCCCTTCGTGGTGATGGATCCGGTCCCGCTCCCGGGAGGACGGCTGGCCTTCGTCAACCGCGAGGGCTGGAGCTGGACGCTCGACCGGATGGACGTCGGTCAAGGCCGGCCGCTGCCGGGCACCGAGCAGGCTGCCCAGGCCGAGGCCCCGGGGAACGACGCATCGTCCCAGCCGGACGTCCCGGTCCTCTCCGACGAGCCGTACCACGCGCTGGACCACCTGCTCGTCCCCACTCTGCGTGGACCGTTCGTCGACTTCGGCAGTCGGGAGGAATACGGCGGAACGAAGAGCAAGGTCTACGCCGGCGTCTCGCTCCAGGGCAGCGACCGTCTCGGGCTCCACCAGTACGCGTTGAACATCGGGTACCAGACCAGTGATCCGGGCCCCACGTTTTCGGTGGGTTACGGCAACTACCTGCTCGCCCCGGTGTACCTCCAGGCCGTCTTCTCGCGCTACGCGGAGCCGGCCCTTCGCGACGTCTCGGACAACTCCTTCATCCCCAGCACCGTGGACATGAACGGAGGTCTCTTCGCCTCCCGCACCTTCTGGGGCACCCCGGTGACGGTGAATTTCTACGGCGTCCACCGCAAGGAGGGCTTCGAGTCCGGGACGCGCAACTCGGACCTGTTCGGTCCCGGCATCGCCACCACCTGGTCGGCGACGGAGTCGACCCCGTACGCGGGCGTGCGCCGGGGCACGGTGCTGACCGGCAGCGCCCAGTGGTTCTCCAAGGCCTTCGGCTCGGACTTCAGCTTCACCGACCTTCGGGCGACCGCGGCCTTCTACACGCCCCTGCCCTTCTGGGCGCGGCACACGCTCCAGCTCACCGTGCGTGGCCGGGCCCTCGCCGGAGCGCCGGCACGGCTCCTCCACGTCGGCGGAAGCAACCGCGGCTTCTTCGAGTGGGACTCCGAGCCGGAGAAGTCACAGCAGGGCACCGGGCTGGCCATCTTCCCGGACATCACCTTCCGCGAGCCGCTGCGGGGCTACGAGGACGCGAATCTGCGCTGCAACGAGGTGGTCATCGCCGGGGCCCGGTACCGGGCGCCGATCATCGTCGACTACGGGTGGTCGTCTTTTCTCTGGATTCTTCCTTCGTTCTTCATCCGCCAGGCGGACCTCGAGGTGTTCGGGGAGTGGGCGCACACCTGGACGTCGGCGAGCTCGTCCGGCCCGGCGACCACCGGCGACCACCGGACCTTCGGCGGGGCGCTGTACTTCCGGACGCTGTGGGGCTCAGCGGTGCCGCTGTCGTTCTACTACCAGTTCGCGGTGCGGCCGGACGACGGGCTGAGCCCGCTTCACATTCTGGGCATCGCCCTGGAGTGACCTCCGTTCAGGCCTCCGTGCCGCATCGACGTTCTCACTCCGCCCTGCGGTAGAGCCTGTGCCGTTCGATGTACGCGAGGACCTCGCGGTGAACGAGCCCGCTTCCTCCGCGCCCGGCGGCGAGCGCGGCGCGCACCTCGGTGCTCGACACCTTCGCCAGCGGTGGCCCCAGCGCGGAGGGGTCGGGATGGCCAGCGCGGTTCAGCACGACGATCCGGGCGAGCTTGCGGATCTCCTCCAGCTCCCGCCACTTCGGGAGCTCCGCCACGATGTCGCTCCCCACCACCAGGGTCCATCGCCGATCCGGCCAGCGCCGGTGCAGCGCCCGCAGCGTATCCACCGTGTAGCCGTTCCCGCCGAGCGAGGCCTCGATGTCCGACGTCGCCAGCCATCCCGCGGCGTCGCGGCACATCAGCTGGCACATGGCCATCCGGTGGGCGAAGTCGATGAGCGGCTTGCCGAAGGGATGGTGCGCGGCGGGGACGAACCACACCTGGTCCACCGGCTCGAGCGCCCGCACCACGTGCGCGGCGAGCAAGTGACCGAGGTGGGGCGGATTGAAGGAGCCCCCGAGGAGCGCGACGTCCATGGCCGGACGGCGAGCCTAGCCGTAGAGGAGGTGCGGCGCCCGCCGTTCCAGGAAGGCTGACTCCGCTCCGTCGAGTAATCCGGCCACATCCTCGAACTCGGCCCCGTCCTCGAGCGCCTTCCGCACCCGCGCGTTGCCGGACAGGAGATCGAACGCTGGCACGTCGGTGACGAACTCGTAGGCCTCGGCCCGCCACTGGAAGCGCTCACCCCCGAGGCGCCGCGCCTCGGCCACCACCGCCAGTCCGGCCTTCACCGAGGGAAAGACCGCCGGGTCGGTGACGTGGAGAAACGCGCCCGCGCACCCCACCCCCCGGTGCTTGTCCCAGGTGGGGACGAAGTGCACCGGCCGGACCCGGAGCCCGGGCAGCTGGTGCCGCGCGAGCGCCGTGGCGATGTCGTGCGCGTCGAGGTACGGCGCCCCGAACTGCTCGAAGGGCCGGCACGTCCCCCGGCCCTCGGAGACGTTCGTCCCCTCGAGCAGGCACATCCCCGGATAGACCCGCGCGGTATCGGGGGTGGGCATGTTGGGCGAGGGGGGGATGAAGGTCAGCCCGGTGTCGGCCCAGCCCATCGCCCGCGTCCAGCCGAGACACGGCACCACCGCCAGGTCACAGCCGAAGCGCTCCTCGACATTGAGCATCCGCGCCAGCTCGCCCAGCGTCATCCCGTGCCGGTTCGGCAGCGGATACAGCCCGACGAAGCTCCGGAACCCGGGCTCGACCAGGTTGCCCTCCACCCGCTCGCCGCCCAGCGGGTTCGGCCGGTCCAGCACCACGAAGCGGACGCCCGCCCTGGCGCACGCCTCCATCGCCAGGGCCATGGTGTAGAGGTAGGTGTAGTAGCGCGCGCCGACGTCCTGGATGTCGAAGACCAGCACGTCGAGGCCCTCCAGCCACTCGGGCCTCGGCCGCAGCGACTCCGCCGTGCTGCCGTAGAGCGATCGAACCGGCACGCCGGTGCACGGGTCCTTCGCCTCGCCGACCGCCTCCATGTACTGGACCTCGCCGCGCACCCCGTGCTCGGGGCCGAAGAGCGACGCGAGGGTCACGCCCGGAGCCGCCCAGAGGAGGTCCGCGAGGTGCCGGAGGCGGCCGTCCACGCTCGTCGGGTTGACGATCGCTCCCACCCGGAGCCCCCGCAGCGCACGGAACTGCTCCGCCTCCCACACGTCCAGCCCGGTCCGGACCCGCATCTTGGGGCCCCAGCGTACCCCGGCCGCCGCCGCGCTCAACGGCGAGAGGCGCTCAGCGAGCGCATCGCCTTCTTCTGGGGCTCGAGCGTCTTCATCAGCGCGGCGGACTGCTTCTGCCGGCCGGTCCGGCCGTAGAGGTCGGCCAGGGCCCGGGTGACCACCGCGTTCTTCGGCTGCGCCTTGTGGAGGTCGGTCAAGGTGCGCTCGGCCTCGGGAGCCTGCCCGGACTTCTCCTGCACGCCGGCCAGCTGGAGCTTCAGCCCGGTGTCGCCGTCTCCTGCGCCGATCAGGTACCGCAGCTCCTTCTCCGCCTCCGGCCAGTCGCCCGCCCTCTGGGAGAGCGCCGCCAGCCGCCGGTGTGCCTCGACGTAGTCTGCTCGGAGGGCGATGGCCTTTCGCTGCGCGACGCGCGCCCCCTCGACGTCGCCGCGCTCCTCCTCCAGCACACCCCAGAGGTGGAGCCCGCGCGGGTTGTCCGGGGCGAGGGCGTAGGCCCAGCGGAGGTGCCAGTCCACCGACTCCAGCGCCTTGCCGAGCTTCAGCCCCAGCCGGGCCGATTCCAGATGCCCGTAGGGGGAGCGGGGCTCGCTCTGGGCCCACCACTCCGCCCAGGCGAGCGCCCCGGCGTCGTCGCCCGCGGATTCGTGGGTGGCGATCTGCTCCAGTGGCGTCGTGCCCAGAAGGACGCCCAGCACCACCGCCGCGCTCACCGCCATCATCTCGGGTGGGGATGGTACCGAAGCGACCGGCGGGTCCTCAACCCGCTTGACCCGAACGCCCGCGCCGCCACAGAACGTCGCGCCGTGCATTTCTCCCCCCGGACACTGGAGGACCTCGCATTTCCGGAGGTCTTGGCCGCCCTTGGCCAGCGCTGCCGGACCACGGCGGGTCGGAGCCGCGCGCTCACCCGTTCATTCCTCGACGACGGCTCTGCCATCCGGGAGTCACTGGCCCGGGTGGACGAGGCCCGCGGGCTGCTCCAGGCCCAGGTCAGCCTCCCCCTCGGAGGGGTGGCTGACATCCGGGGCTCGGTGGAGCGCGCCGAGAAGGGTGGCAGCCTTGAGCCCCGCGAGCTGACCGCCTGCGCCCAGACGCTGTTCGCCTTCAGCCGGACACGGCAGGCGCTGCAAGAGCGCTCCGGGACGGCGCCTCGCCTGGCCTTCGTCGGCCAGCGCCTGCCCGACCTCGAGGCGCTGGCGGTGCGGATCGACCGGTGCTTCGAGGCCGACGGGGAGATCTCCGAGCGCGCCAGCCCTGCGCTGAAGGAGGCCCGCGACCGGATCCGGGGGCTGCACCGGGCCATCAAGTCCCGGCTCGACGCGCTCCTCCACGACGAGCGCTTCCTGCTCCACCTGCGCGAGAGCTACTACACGCTCCGGAACAATCGCTACGTGGTCCCGGTTCTGGCCCAGGCGCGGGCCGAGGTCCCGGGCATCGTCCACAACGCCAGCCAGTCCGGGCAGACGCTCTTCGTCGAGCCCGAGACGCTGGTGGGCATCGGGAACGACCTGGCCATCGCCCAGTCGGTGGCCCTGGAGGAGGAGCGCCGGGTGCTCCAGGAGCTCTCGGACGCGGTGGGCCGCGATTCCGCCCGCCTCCTGGAGGGGGTGGAGGCGGCCGCCGAGCTGGACGAGGCCGAGGCGGCGGCCCAGCTCGGGGCCGACCTCGATGCCTCCACCCCCGTGGTCGAGGACGCGGACGGACCGCTGGTCCTGCTCCAGCTCCGCCATCCGCTGCTGGTCCTCCGCGGTCGCGAGGTGGTGGCCAACGACGTCCGGCTGGAGGGCGAGGTGCGGGCGCTGGTGATCTCCGGCCCCAACGCCGGGGGGAAGACCGTCACCCTCACCGCGGTGGGGCTGTGCGCGGTGCTGCTCCGGGCGGGCCTGCAGATCCCCGCCGCCGCCGGCTCGCAGCTGCCCCTCTTCACCTCGGTTCACTCCGCGGTGGGCGACGCGCAGGACCTCGCCCAGGACCTGTCGACGTTCAGCGCCCATGTCCGGGAGCTGAAGCGCATCCTCGAGGGCGCGGGGCCGGGCGCCCTGGCGCTGATCGACGAGATCGCCGCCGACACCGACCCGCGTGAGGGCGCCGCCCTGGCCATCGCGGTCCTGGAGGAGCTCATCGGCAGGGGGGTGCGGGTGCTGGTCACCACCCACCTCGAGGAGCTGAAGGCGCTCACCCACGTGGACCACCGCTTCCTCAACGCCCGGGTGGGCTTCGACAGCAAGCGGATGGCGCCGACCTACAAGCTACAGCTCGGCGCCTCGGGCACCTCCTCCGCCCTGGACCTCGCCTCCCGGATGGGGCTCGCACCCCACCTGGTGGACCGGGCTCGGGAGCTGGTGCGCAGCTCCGGAGGGCCGCTGGCCCAGGCCCTCGCCGCCGCGGAGGACGAGCGGCGCGCGCTCTCCGAGGAGCTGGAGCGGGCCCGGGTGGCGAGCGCCGCGGCGGAGGCCAGCGCCCAGGCCCTCGCCGCCGAGCGGTCCCGGTTCGCCGAGCAGCGGCGGGCCGAGGAGTCGGCCCACGCCGAGCGCCTCCGCCTCGAGTCGGAGCGGGCGCTGGCCCAGGTCTCCTCGCAGCTCGCCGAGCTCCGGCAGCAGGCCTCGGTCGAGCGCGCCGAGGCGGCCCGCTCGGTGCTGGCCGCCCAGGCCGAGGCTGCACGGGCCCGCGCGGAGGCGCTGTCGCGCGAGAGCACCCGGGCGGCGCTCGCCCCGGCGCCGGACACGCTCCGGGTTGGCGACGTGGTGCACCACCTCGGTCTGCGCCGGGACGTGACGGTGCTCGAGCTCGCCGGAGCCGAGGTGCTGGTCTCGGCCGGCGCGCTCAAGATGCGGGTGCCGCGGGCCGAGCTCGCCGGAGCGCGGGACGAGAAGCCAAAGGGTCGCTTCCCTTCCTCCGACCGCGGGCGTGCCTCCCTGGACCGCGCCGCCGACGCTGCGCCCCGGGCCCTCGAGGCTCCGGCGCTGCGGGTGGATGTGCGCGGGCTTCGCGCCGACGAGGCGGTGCGCGAGGTGGAGTCCTTCCTGGACCAGGCCTTCCGGAATGGCGATCCCGGGGTGCTCGTTCTCCACGGACACGGGACTGGCGCGCTGAAGCAGGCGGTGCGCGAGTACCTGGAGGACTCGCCCTACGTCCGGATGTACCGTCCCGGGGAGAGCCACGAGGGAGGCGATGGAGTGACTGTGGTCGGGCTGCGAGTCGACGAATGAGCGCGCGCCCGGTCCTGGCCGTCCTGGCCCTCGCGCTGGCGGGGTGCGGGTACACCGGCAAGTCCATCGACGCCCACGCCCACTTCGAGTCCGACTCGGCGCCGGGTCGGATCCAACCCAAGATTTCGGGTCGTCCCGACCTGCTCCTCCGGGAGATGGACCGCTCGGGCGTGGAGCGGGCGGTGCTGCTGGTCGTGCCGCCGACCCCCGACCTGACCGCCACCCGTGACCTGCACGATCAGGTGGCGACCCTGCTCCGCGCCCGCCCCGGCCGCTTCATCGCCATCGGCGCCGTGCAGCCTTCGGATGGAGAGGCAGGACTGCGCGAGCTGGAGCGAATCACCACCATGGGCTACCGCGGGGTGAAGCTCTCCCCGTCGAAGCTGGAGCTTCAGACTCCCGAGGTCCAGGCCTTCGTCGCGCGGGCCACGGCGCTCAAGCTGGTGGTCTACATCGAGGGCTGGTGGCCAGGCGCGGCACACGAGACGGGGAAGCTCGCCCTCGCCTTTCCCCAGGGCCGTTTCGTCCTGACCCACATGGGCGGCATCCGGTTCGACGACGTGCTCGTCTTCCGCCTGCTCGAGCTGTACCCGTTCTACCCGCGCAACGTCTGGTTCGACCTCTCGGCGGTGGCCCCGCTCTACGTGGACTCGCCCTACGCCGCGCAGCTCCGGTTCGTCTGCCGGTCGGTGGGAACGGACCGGGTGCTGTTCGGCTCCGACTTCCCGCTGACCGGTCTCGACGCCGCACTGAGGGCCGTCAAGACGCTCGGCTTCACCCGACAGGAGGAGCAGGCCATCCTCCATGACAACGCCGAGGCGTTGTTCCGATGAAGCGGGCCCGGGCCGCTCAGCGTCTCCGCCGGCTGCGCCCGCCTCGAGCCCGACCGCGGTCCCCACGCCCCGGGGGAGTCCCCGCCCCGCCCGGGCGCTCGGCCCGGCCCCGTCCTCCCCGCCGTTTCTGCTCGGACAGGGCGCGCAGCCGGTCGAATCCCGGGTGGGCCGAGGCAGATGCCTCCGGGGCGGGTCGCTCCGTGCGCTGAGCGCCTCCATGAACCTTGGTGTCGGGGCGACCTTCGCGCTTCGTCCCGGCGCGGACGCCGAGGCGCGCCGGCGGCACCTTGTCCGGCGGATGCCGGCCCTCTCCCCGCCGCCGCTCCTCGGGATGCCCCCGTCCGCGCTCGTCCGCCCGCCCTCGGGCATGCGGCTGGGTGCGCTCGCCGCGCGGCAGTTCGCGGCCTCCCCGCCCCTTGCCCCGGAGCTGCGGGAGGGGCTGCTCGCGGCCCGCTCTCCGCTTCTGGCCCGGGCGCTCTGCCTCCCGCTCGGAGCCGCCGCGGCGGCGCGACGGCCGCTCCCCGGCGAAGGCCACCACGTCGAAGTCCATCTGGCGTCGCGGCACGCTGACGCTCGCCAGACGCACCGTGAGCGCCTGGCCCACCTGCACCCGCCGCCCGGTCGGCCAGACCAGCGCGCCCACCACCAGCCGGTGCCCGGGGCCGAGGTCGTCGGCGCGCACCAGGCCCTCCACGTGCTCGGTGTCCAGCTCGACGAAGAATCCAAAGTCGGCCAGCGAGGACACCGTGGCCGAGAACTCCTCCCCCACCCGGTCCTCCATCAACAGGCAGGCGTAGAGCGAGTTCACCTCACGCTCGCACTTCATCGCCGCCCGCTCGCGCGCCGAGCTGTGCTCCGCCGCGCGGCGGAGCTCCTCCAGCTCCCGCTCCAGCTCGCGCTCCGAGCGCGGGTGCTGGCTCCGCTCCCAGTGGGCGCGGAGGAGCCGGTGGACCAGGAGGTCCGGGTAGCGGCGGATGGGCGAGGTGAAGTGGAGGTACTCCTCCGCGCCGAGCCCGTAGTGGCCGACCTGATCCGGCGAGTACACCGCCTGCATCATCGACCGCAGCAGCAGCTGGTTCAGCGCCCGCTGACCGGGGTGTCCGACCAGCCCGCTCATGAAGAGGTTCAGCTCCCGCGACGTCGGCTCGCCCTTGCCGGGCACGGTGAAGCCGTGCGCCCGGGCCAGCTCGGCGAAGGCGGCCAGCTTGTCCGGATCCGGCTCGCCGTGGAACCGGTAGACGGAAGGCAACCCCCGCTCCTGGAAGTACGCCGCGACCGCCTCGTTCGCGGCCAGCATGCAGTCCTCGACGATGCGGTGGCTCTCCTTCCGCTCGCGCCGGGCCATCCGGACCGGCCGGCCCTGCTCGTCCAGCTCGGGCCGGGTCTCCGGGAGGTCGAAGTCGATGGCCCCGCGCTGCTCCCGGACCTTGCGCAGCGTGCGTCCCAGACGCTGCAGTCGCTGGAAGAGCGGCCGGAACCGGTCGCGGTGGGGGAGCGGCTCCCCGTCCAGCACCCGCTGGACGTCCTCGTAGGTGCAGCGGGCGGCGCTCCGCATCACCGCCGGATAGATGTCGCTCGCGGTCCGACGGCCCTCGCGGTCGAACACCATCTCGGCCACCAGGCACAGGCGGTCCTCGTCCGGTCGCAGGGAGCAGATCCCGTTCGACAGCCGCTCGGGCAACATCGGCAGGACGCGGTCCGGAAGGTAGACCGACGTCCCGCGCCGGAAGGCCTCGGAGTCCAGCGCCGAGCCCGGGCGGACGTAGTGGCTCACGTCGGCGATGGCCACCCAGAGCCGCGTCGCATCGCCGGGTTGCTCCTCGGCGTACACCGCATCGTCGAAGTCACGGGCGTCCGCCCCGTCGATGGTCACCAGCGAGAGCGCGCGGAGGTCCTTCCGCTGACCGTCGTGCAGCTCGGTCGCCGGCACGTGCAGCGGCACCCGGTCCGCCTCGTCCATCACCTCGGGCGGGAACGCCTCGGAGAAGCCCTGGCCGAAGACGATGGCCAGCACGTCCTGGGACGGATCGCCGGGGCGCCCGAGCGAACCGGTGACCTCGCCCACCAGACCGCCCGGAGGCAGCAGGTCCGCCCCCACGCCCAGGCGCACCGTCACCACGTCGCCGTCGCGGGCGAGCTGTGTGCGCGGCACCCGGACCGGCGCCGGCAAGGACGGATCGTTCGGCCGGACCAGGGCCTCGTTCCCGCCCCGCTCGACATAGGTGCCCACCAGCGCCTCGCGCTGGCGGCCGACCACGCCCACGATGCGCCCTTCCGAGCGCCCGCGGGCGGTGACGAGCTCCACCTTCACCCGGTCACCGTCGAGCGCGCGCCTGGCCTCGTGCGGCGGGACGAAGACGTCTTCCTCCGTGCCCACGTCGACGAAGCCGAAGCCGTCGCGGTGCACGCTGAGCGTGCCCTCGAGCACCTTGCCCCCTCGGGAGCCGCTCGGGTGCGGCTGACCATCCCTGGTCTGCGGGCGGCGCCCGTGAATCGAGAAGCGCTCCCCGGACCGCTCGACCCGGCCTTCCTTCACCAGCTCCTGCATCGCCCGCTTCACCTCGGTGCGCTGGCCGTCATGAAGGCCTAGGGCGCGGAGCAGCTCCGCCACCCCCAGCGGGTGGTCGGCCTTCTCCAGGGTCCTGAGGAGGACCGAGCTGTCGACCCGTGCTGCCATGAGATGCTCCTCGCCCCGGGGCTCAGGCCCGGACGGCGACGGTCAGCCGCTGCGTCTTCGCCACCTGCGAGGGGGCAAAGACCTTGGCCAGGAAGAAGTCCACGTCGTACTGCCCGGGGTTCCGTGGAGTGAAGAAGAACTCGCGGGTCCCTGCCCCGCTCGACGCGGCGATGAAGTTCGCCTCCCGCAGCCCGACCCGCTTGGCCACGGTGGGCTCGACCGCCCAGGTGTAGCCGGCGCGCTCGGGGATGCGCACCGCCAGCGCCTGACCGATGCGTACCTCCAGCGGCACGCTCGCATCGGGAACGCCCTCGAGCTCCAGCACCTCGAGCGCATCACGCGACATGCTGCGGGTGTCCGCCGGACGGATCTCCGCGTTCTCCACCTCGATCGTCCCGCCCCAGCCGGACTCCTTGTGCACCACGCCGGTCACCTGCACCGGCTGGCCCATGTTCTTGCGGAAGCTCTTCGGCATCTTGCCACCGAGGCGGAAGGTGACCTGCTGCCGGGTGCCGGCGTTGGAGACGACCAGGATGAAGTCCTCCCCGGAGAGCTCCAGCGCCCCGCGCACGGTGCCGAAGCCACGCATCCCCGCGCCCATGCCGGCGCTGCCGATCTGCTCCACCTCGCCGGGCGACAGGTAGCGGAGCTTCTCCACCTGGGGGACATCGGTGGGCTCGGCGTCCGCGCGCTTGGCGGCGTACTTCCGGACGTCGACGGTGCCGCCGTAGTTGTGCGTCTTCTTGATCAGCCCGGTGACACTGACCTTGTGGTCCACGTAGGCCGGCAGCACCTCCTGGTCCGGACCCTGGAGGAGGAAGATCAGCTCGCGCTTGTCCCGTCCGATGACGTGCAGGTACGGCAAGCCGTCCTTCACCACCAGCCGCCCCTTGAGGCTCCCCTCGCCTCCCACGCCGCGTCCGGCGGCCGGGGTGAGAATCTGCTCCAGCTCGCGCTTGGTGAGCGGCTCGCCCACCGGCGGCAGCTTCGTCGCCCGCGGGCGCGGCTTCTCGGGGGCTCGCAACGCCACCGCCACCGGCGCCGGCTTGGGTGCCGGACGCGGGGGGTGCTTCGCCGCGCTCTTGCCGGGCTTCGAGGAGACCGCCTTCGAGGGGGTCTTGGCCGCCGACTTCACCAGCTTGGCAGCGGCCTTGGCGACCTTGGCCGATGCCTTCTTCAGGAGCCCCAGACGGGCCTCGTTCTTTCGTGAGCCAGGCTTTGCCGCGCCGGACTTCGTCTTGGGCTTGGGCTTCGCCACGTGGATGTGCTGCGGCACATAACGCCCGCGTCCGACGCTGTCAACCGTAAACCCTCCAAAGAATTGAGAATTCGGGGCCTTCGCGCTACGCAGGGTGAATGCCCGAGCTGCCCCCGCTGCCTGCCTCGGAGGCCCAGGACCGGATCCTCCAGGACCTCGTCTCGCTGCCCCAGGTGTGGGTCCCGCTCGAGGAGGCGCTCGGCTTCGGGCTCACCAGCGACGTCCGGGCCCGCCGCACCCAGCCGCCCTGGGACAACTCGGCGATGGACGGGTACGCGGTGCGGAGTGCGGACGCGGCACGCGCGCCCGTGACCCTGGGCGTGGTCGGGGTGGTCCATGCCGGCGACCAGCCGACGCGGGCGGTGGGTCCGGGGGAGGCGGTGCGGATCATGACCGGTGCGCCGATGCCGCCCGGCGCGGACGCGGTGGTGATGCAGGAGCGGGCCCGCGCCCTACCCGGTCCGGGGCTCGGCCAGGTGGAGATCCAGGAGCCGGCCACCCTCCGTCAGAACGTGCGCGACGCGGGCGAGGACGCCCGCGCCGGTGAGGTGTTGCTGCCCGCTGGCGCGGTGCTCGGCATCCCGGAGCTCGCCCTGCTCGCCGGCCAGGGGATGACCTCGGTGCGCGTCCCCCGGCGCCCGAGCGTCGCCATCCTCGCCACCGGCGACGAGCTGTGCCGGCCGGACGAGGAGCCCGACGGACGCATCGTGGACACCAACTCGGTGGCGATCGCCCTCGGGGTGCGGCGCGCGGGTGGCATCCCGCACGTCCTCGGCATCGCGCGCGACCGCCCCGAGGACGTCGAGCGGCTGATCGGCGCGGCGCTCGGCCACGACGTCGTGCTGACCTCCGCCGGTGCCTCGGTGGGCGAGCACGACCACGTTCGCCCGGCGCTCGAGCGGCTCGGGGTGGCGATGGATTTCTGGCGGGTCGCCATCCGGCCGGGGAAGCCGCTGGCATTCGGGCGGCACGGGGCCACGCGGGTCTTCGCCCTGCCCGGCAACCCCACGTCGTCGCTGGTGACCTTCGAGCTCTTCGTGCGCCCGGCGCTGCTCCGCCTGGTCGGGTGGCGCTCTCCGCTTCCCGTTCCAGTCCAGGCCCGGAGCGGAGTGGACATCAAGAAGAACAAGGGGTTGGCTCACTTCATCCGGGTGGTCCTCGGCTGGCGAGATGGCGAGCCCTGGGCCGACCCGTTACCCACCCAGACGTCCGGGGCCGTCCGCTCGGCGGTCTCCGCGACACATCTGCTGCACTTTCCGATGGATGCGATGACTCTCCGGCGGGGCGACCCCGTCGAACTGCTGCCGGTGTCCTGGGGCGCATAGCAACGATGGCCCCCACCGAGCATCGAACGACGGTAGAAACCTCATCAGATCGGGCGTCACGAGTCCTTCGACCATGTCCAGCCTTTCTCCCCAGCCACTGACCCGACGCACCCACGTCGTGGAGCTCTACTCGGAGGCCCCGCTCCCCACGGCCCGGGGGAACTTCCGGGTGGTGGTGTTTCGCGACCGCCGCAACCAGCATGAGCACGTGGCGATGGTGATGGGCGAGGTGTTCGGTCAGGAAGGGGTGCCGGTCCGCGTTCACTCCGAGTGCCTCACCAGCGAGGTGCTGGGCAGCCTCAAGTGTGACTGCCGTCAACAGCTGGATCGGGCGCTGGACCTCGTCGCCACCCGTGGCCGGGGCGTGGTGCTCTACCTCCGCCAGGAGGGCCGGGGCATCGGCCTGGGCAACAAGATCAAGGCGTACGCGCTGCAGGCGCGCGGGCTGGACACCTACGAGGCCAACCGCGAGCTCGGGTTTCCGGACGATCTGCGGACCTACGACGTGGCGGCAGACATGCTCCGGCTGCTCGGGGTCCGCAGCGTCGATCTGATCACCAACAATCCCCTGAAGATCGCGGGTCTCGTGGAGGAGGGCATCCCGGTGCGGGGTCGAATCCCCTCCCCCGCTGCGCACAATCCGCATAACGTGGACTACTTGCGCACCAAGCGCGAGCGCACGGGACATCTGATTGAGCTCTTCGGGGAGGACGCGGCGAAGGCCGGCTGACGCACGCACCCCTGCGGACCGGTTCGAGGTCACGTTCTGGGGTGTGCGAGGATCGGTCCCCGCGCCCGGTTCGGCAACCCAGCGGTACGGCGGCAACACGCCCTGCGTGGAGGTGCGCGCGGGCGAGCGCCGCATCATCCTCGACGCAGGCTCGGGGCTCCGCGCGCTGGGCGAGCGCCTGCGCGAGGCGGGCGGCCGCCTCGAGGCGGACCTGCTCTTCTCCCACTACCACTACGACCACCTTCAGGGGTTGCCGTTCTTCGCCCCCCTGGCCGAGCCCGGAAACCGCTTCGTCTTCCACGGCCCACGCCGCGAGGGCCGGAGCGTGCAGGACGTGCTCGAGGGGCAGATGGTGCCCCCGTACTTCCCGGTGACACTGGACCAGATCGCCCGCGCGCAGCTCGAGTTCCGGAGCATCGAGCCGGGCGAGCCGTTCAGCATCGGCCCGGTGCGCATCACCTCGACGGAGCTGGAGCATCCCGGTGGGAACCTCGGCTACCGGCTGGAGTACGGCGGGCGCTCCCTGGTCTACGCGACCGACGTGGAGCACACCGACACCCCGGCCGAGGCGCTGGTGGAGCTCGCCCGCGGCGCCGACGTGCTGCTGCACGACGCGATGTACACCGCGGACGAGTACGAGGAGCGGCGTGGCTGGGGCCACAGCACCTGGAACGGTGCGCTGGCGACCGCGAAGGCCGCACGGGTGAAGCGGCTGGTGCTCTTCCACCACGACCCCGAGCGCGACGACCGGGCGCTGGATGCACTGCTCTGGCGAGCCCGGAACGTCTTTCCGCGCACGACCGCAGCCAAGGAGCGGCAGACGATCCGGGTCACCCGCCACTGAGGCCGGTGCCGAAGCCCGCGCCGGCCAGGGCGGAGCTTCGACCCTGCCTCAGCGCCACTGCGAACTGCCGGGCTGGCCGAGCGCACGGCGAACCGCCCGCCGGAGACCCGCGAAGGGTAGCCTGCGCCTTGCCTCGTCGGAGGTCACCCACGAGAGGACCTCGTGCTCCGGCCCGCCCAGAGGCTCGAGGCCGGCCGGCCACTCGACCACGAACGCCTCCTCCTCCACCAGGACCGGGGGGGTGTCGTCGCCGAACGCAAAGCTGTGCCGGTACGACAGCGAGCGCACCGGAAGCCGGGCGCCGGTCTCCTCCTCCAGCTCGCGCCGCGCGGCTGCCTCGGCGGATTCTCCGGACAGCCGCCGCCCCGTGACCGGCTGCCAGAATCCCCCGCGCTCCGGGGTCCGGCGCAGCAGCAGGACCTCGGGACCCCTGGGGCCGCGGCGCACGGCGGTCACCGAGATGGTCTGCAGCCGTGCGTCGTCGAACCGGAGCTCCGCCTCGAGGACCGCTCCAAACGCCCGCGCCAGGGAGATCTCGACGGCCGGGACATCCAGCGGATGCCCGAGCTCGCGTTCCATCGAGGTCACGCCCGCCTCCCGGATGCCGCAGGGGACGATGAGCTGGAAATCCTCCAGCGCGGCGTTCACGTTCAGCGCGAAGCCGTGGGTGGTGATCCACCGCGCGATGTGCACCCCCACCGCGCCGATCTTCCGCGCGTCCCCGGCCGATGGGGAGCCGACCCAGACGCCCGGCCACTTGGTGATCCGCCCCGCCTCGATGCCCTGCTCGGCGAGGGCGCGGATCATCCCCTCCTCCACGCTCCGCACGTGCCGCCGGACGTCCTTCCGGTCCGGGGCGAGGTCGAGGATGGGGTAGCCGACGATCTGCCCCGGGCCGTGGTAGGTGACCTCGCCCCCGCGGTCGGTCTCGTGCACCTCCACGCCCCGCGCCTCGAGCAGCTCGGGGCTGGCGAGCACATCGGCCCGGCTGGCCCCGCGCCCGAGCGTCAGGACGGGAGGGTGCTCCAGGAGCAGCAGGACGTCCCCGACCTTCCCCTCCTTGCGTGCCCGGGCGAACAGCGCCTGCAGCCGCAGCCCGTCCTCGTACTCCACCCTGCCCAGCCGGTGGACGGTCAGCGTTCGTCCGCTCACCGCGACGCCCACCAGCGCAGCAGGAGCGCATGCAGCGCGTGGGCGGCCCGAGCAGAGCGGACGGCGAGCCGGAGCGCCTCTTCCAGCGCGTCCGGCTGCGCCGCCGAGCCGTCGGGAGCCCGCCACCGCTCGGCCAGCCGCCGGAGCTCGTCCTCCCCAGGCGCGCGGAAGCACTCCAGGGTGAGCCCGTCGAGCACCGGGCCGGGAAGCCAGCTGCCGGCGAGCGATTCCACCTGCTCGGGCGCGTGCACCCGCCGACCGCCGACCTGCTCCTCGGGCTCGGGCAAGGTCGCGTCGAGGGCCAGGACCATCGGGCGGCTGCGCAGCACGCGCCCCAGCTGGCGCCGGGCCGCGGGCTCGAGCCGGTCCACGTCGTCCACCAGCAGCGCGCCGTACTCGGGCAGCGGCTCGGTGCCGTCCCACGCCGTCCCGAGGCCACGAGCCGCCCAGGTCTGCAGCCAGGTGCTCTTGCCGCTCCCCGCCGCGCCCACCAGCAACACCCGGGCATGGCCCGCGGCCAGCGCGGCATCGATGCGTCTCACGGCCTCTGCCTGCGTGGGCAGCGGCTCGGGCGGGACGTCCCCCGGCCGGCGTGGCTCGGCCGTCGTCCCGCTCGCCGGCGTCGGCCGGTGAGCTGGCCCGACGCGCGTCGTGGATGGACCCCGGGCCGGGCTTCCAGGTGCAGAACCGGAAGGGCGCCGGTCGCCCGCTGCCTGCGGCGGGTCGCCTGCGGCCGGCGAGTCCGATGGGGTGGATTGGGCCGACCCCTCGAGCAGCGACGCCGCGAGCGCCACGCACCCGCGGCACACGTACGCCTGCGCCGGCCCGGCGACCAGCGCCCCGACCTCGCGGGACGGCCGGCAGCAGAAGCTGCACCAGGCCTCGAGCGCCGGGTCCGCCAGGGTCGGCGTGCGCTCCACCAGCGGGCGGTCCAGCCCCGGCAAGGGCTCGGCCTCGGACGTCTCGAGGCGACCGTTCACCCGGGCCCGCGGACCGAGCCGCTCCACGTGACGGCGCATCTGCGCCGCCCGGGCGGTGTGCCCGGTCGCCTCGTAGATCCGCGCCGCCTGCTCCAGCAGCGCACCGGCCCGGGCGAGGTCTCCTTCTCGCTCCGCCGCCTGCGCCGACTGCAGCAGCTCTCGCGGGTTCACGCCATCTCGAGCAGGAGCGACTCGGGGTGCTCGAGCAGCTGCACCAGCGCTCCGACTGCCTCCGCCGCCACCAGCCCGTCGATGACCCGGTGGTCGAACGACAGCGAGACGTTCATCATCTCGCGGACGACGATCTGCTCGTCCTCGGTCACCACCGGCCGCTTGCGGATCCGGTGCACGCCGAGGATGGCCACCTCGGGGTAGTTGATGATCGGCATGGCGAACAGCCCGCCGTTGGTCCCCAGCGAGGTGATGGTGAACGTCCCGCCGGTCAGCTCGTCCAGCTTCAGGGTCCGGTCGCGCGCCCCGGCGGCCAGCCGGGAGATCTCCTCCGCCAGCTGTCGGACGGTGAGCCGGTCCACGTCCTTCAGCACCGGAACGGTCAGCCCCTCGTCGGTGGCGGCGGCGATGCCGAAGTTGAACGACCCCCGCTGCACCAGCTCCTGCGCCGCGTCGTCGAAGTTCGCGTTCAGCGAGGGGTACTTCCGGAACACCGAGACCAGCGCCTTGCAGACGAAGGGAAGGAAGGAGACCTTGAGGCTGTCCCCGGCCTCGGCCAGCGAGGCGTTCAGCCGCTTGCGCAGCGCGACCAGCTCGCTGACGTCGACCTCCTCGACGAACAGGGAGTGCGGCGCGGTGAACTTGCTCCGCACCATCTTCTCCGCGATCTTCCGCCGCAGCCCGCGGATCGGGATGCGCTGGTCCGCGCCGGCCGAGGGCAGCGGAACCAGCTTCGCCCGGGGTGGCGCCTGGACCGGCTCGGGCACGCGGCCCAGGTCGAGCGCCGCCTGCACGTCCGCCTTGAGCACCCTGCCCTGCGGTCCGGTGCCGGAGATCGCCGCCAGGTCCAGGCCGTGCTCCCGGGCCATGCGCCGGGTCACCGGGGTGGCGAGGACCTTTGCTGCCTCGACCGCGCGGGCCGCGGCCGGCGCGGGGCCCGAGGCCGCAGGCGCCGAGCTCGCCGGAGCGGACGCCGCAGCGGCCGCCGGGGCGCCGCCGGCGACCTCCAGGGTGAGGAGGGGGTGGTGCACCTTGGCGATGTCGCCCTCCTTGCCGTGGAGCGAGACCACCTTCCCTGCCCGGGGCGCCGGGACGCTGACCGTGGCCTTGTCGGTCATCAGCTCGACGACGCTCTGGTCCTCCTGGACCGTGTCGCCGGGCTTCACCAGCCACTTGACGATCTCGCCCTCGGCGACGCCTTCCCCGAGGTCCGGAAGCTTGAACTCGAACGTGGCCACGGCGCTGTCAGCTCCTCGCAGGGACCCCTCAGGCGTGCCGGCCCTGCTCCATGAGACCCTTCATGAAGAACTCGGCCGCGCGGTAGCTGCTGCGGACCAGAGGACCCGCGGCGACGTACAGGAAACCCATCCCCTCCGCCACCTGCTTGTACCGGGCGAAGTCGGCCGGTGGAACGAAGCGGGCGACGCGGAGGTGGTACTGCGACGGCTGGAGGTACTGCCCCAGCGTCAGCACGTCCACCCCGGCCTGGCGCAGGTCCCGGAAGGTCTGGAACAGCTCCTGGTCGGTCTCTCCCAGCCCGAGCATGATCGAGCTCTTGGTGTACAGCCGCTCCGGCCGGTCCTCGAGGTAACGCAGGACCCGCAGGCTCTGGCGGTAGCCGGCACGCCGGTCACGCACGGTGGGGGTGAGCCGCTCCACCGTCTCGATGTTGTGGGCCACCACGTGCGGCCGGGCCTCGGCCACCGTGGCCAGGTCGCGCTCCACGCCCTTGAAGTCGGGGATCAGCACCTCGACGGTGGTCGTCGGGCTCTCGCGCCGCAGCGCGGTGATGGCCGCCGCGAAGTGGCTGGCCCCCCCGTCCGGCCGGTCGTCGCGGTTGACGCTGGTGACGACGATGTACTCCAGCGACAGGGCGCGCACCGCCGACGCTAGATTTTCCGGCTCCTCGGGGTCCAGCGGCGGCGGCGCGCCCACCTTCACGTGGCAGAATCGGCAGGCCCGGGTGCAGACCTCCCCCATGAGCATGACGGTGGCCGTTCCCCCGCCCCAGCACTCGGCGATGTTCGGGCAGCGAGCCTCCTCGCAGACGGTGGCCAGGCCGGTCTTGCGGACGATGGCCTTGACCCGCTCGTACTCCTCCCCGTGCGGCATCCGGACCTTCAGCCACTCGGGCTTCCGGGTGCTCTCGGCGGTCTGGGGGAGCGCGAATCGATCGGGCGTGGCCATGGCGACAACCCCCCGATTAACGGCGGGGCCGGGCAAGGGTCAAGATTGCACGCCCCTCAGACGTGGATCGGCGTCCCGAGGGTCATCTCCGCACCCTCCTTGACGATCTCCGACAAGGTCGGGTGGGCATGGATGGTCCGCCCCAGCTCCTCGGTGGTGATCTCCAGCCGGAGCGCGACGCAGGCCTCGGCGAGCAGCTCGGTGGCGTGCGGCCCGACCATGTGGACCCCGAGCACCTCGTCGTACTTCTTGTCGCTCACCACCTTGATCATCCCGATCCCTTCCTCGGAGATCTTCGCCTTGAGGACGGCGCTGAACGGGAAGATGCCGGTCTTCACGTCGTATCCGCGCTCCTTGGCCTTCTTCTCGGTCAGCCCCACCGAGGCGACCTCGGGGTAGCAGTAGGTGGCCGAGGGCGTGAGGTCGTAGTTGATCGGGTGGACCTCTTTCCCGGCGATGTGCTCCACGGCCAGCACGCCCTCCGCCGAGGCCATGTGGGCGAGCATCGGGCCGGGAATCACGTCGCCGATGGCATAGACGTTCGGCTCGGTGGTGCGCATGAAGTCGTCCACCGGGATGAAGCCACCCTTGTCCGGCTTGATGTTCGTCGCCTCCAGCCCCACCCCCTCGGTCACCGGGCTCCGGCCCACCGCGGAGAGGAGGATGGCCGCCTCAAGGGTCTTGCTCCCCGAGGGGGTGTCCATGGTCACCTTCACCCCCTTGGGTCCTGGCTCGACCTTCTGGACCCGGGCGGAGAGCTCGTAGCCGATCTTCCGCCGGCGGAAGTAGCGCTCCAGCTCCTTGCTCGCGTCCTCGTCCTCGATGGGCAACAGATGCGGGAGGAACTCGAGGATCGTGGCCTCGCTGCCGACGTGGTTGAAGATCGACGCGAACTCGCAGCCCACCGCGCCGGCGCCGAGCACCAGGATGCTCTTGGGAATCTCGGCGATCTCGAGAATCGAATCGGAGTTGTAGACCAGCTTGTGGTCCACCGGGACGTTGGGGAGCGACTTGGGGACCGAGCCGGTGGCGATGACGATGGCCTTCGTCTCCAGCAGCTGCTTGCCGCCGCCCTCGGTGAGAGTGACCTCGACCTTGCCCTTCCCGACGATGCGTCCGTGGCCCTTCACCACCTGGACCTTGTTCTTCTTCATCAAGTAGTCGATGCCGTTGGCGCCGCCGGTGACGACCTTGGTCTTGTGCTTCATCGCCGCGGGCCAGTTGATGGTGGGCGACTTGAGGTCGATGCCGAACTCGGCCGCCTCCTGGATGTGCGCGTAGAGCTCGGCGGTCCAGAGGAGGGCCTTGGTGGGGATGCACCCCCGGTGAAGGCAGGTACCACCCAGCCGCTTGTCGCGCTCGACGATGGCCGTCTTGAGGCCCAGCTGCCCGGCGCGGATCGCGGCCACGTACCCCCCGGGTCCCGAGCCGATGATCACCACGTCCAGAATGTCAGCCACGATCGTCCATCCTCCTTGCACCGGGTAGGTGCGCGGCGGCATTAACCTTCCGTTTCCACCCGATCAAGCACAGACCGTCATGGCGTCGATGCGGCCATTGCTCACCACCCCACCCACGCGATCCGGCGGTCCGCGCCGGTTCCCGCTGCGCACCCTCCTGCTGA
Organism: Myxococcaceae bacterium; assembly: GCA_035519675.1. Taxonomy (GTDB): domain Bacteria; phylum Myxococcota; class Myxococcia; order Myxococcales; family Myxococcaceae; genus RPRB01. The sequence continues at coordinate 51,109 of DATIWB010000099.1, read as the reverse complement.
TGGTGCTGGCGCTGATCGTCTTCGCCCGCCTCTGGTGGATCACCCACCAACGGCCGCCGCCGCTGCAGCCCCATCCGCCGATCCCGGTCCGCCCCCTGGCTCCCGGCGAGCAGCGTTGATGGAGGTCCTGGTCGTCGGAGCCGGAGTGGTGGGTTGCGGCGTTGCCTGGCGCCTGCAGCAGGCCGGGGCGCGGTGCACGGTGCTCGAGCGGAGCATCCCCGGCGCGGAGGCCTCGAGCGCCGCCGCCGGCATCCTCGCCCCCCAGGCCGAGGCCGACGGCCCGGGACCGTTCCTCGAGCTGTGCCTGGCGAGCCGCGCGCTCTACCCCGCCTTCGTCCGCGAGCTGCGCGAGACCAGCGACGTGGACGTGGCCTTCCGGCCCTGCGGCGTGCTGGGAGCCCGATTCGACGAGCCGGGGGTCGCCGAGGCGCAGGCGCGGATCGGCTGGCAACGCGCGCGGGGGCTGGAGGCATCGTGGCTCGACCGCGCCGCGGCGCGATCGCTCGAGCCCGAGCTCTCGGCGGAGGTTCGGGGCGCGGCGCACTTCCCGGGCGATGCGGTGGTGGACAACCGGCTCCTGGTCTCGGCGCTGACCATCGCCGCGGCACGTGCCGGGGCCCGCTTCGTCACCGCCCAGGTGCACGGGCTGGTCGAGCGTGGTGGGCGCGCGGTCGGGGTCTCGACCGATCAGGGCGAGCTCGGCGGCGACGCGGTGGTGCTCGCCGCCGGCGCCTGGACCGCCCTGGTGCCGGGGGCCCTCGGCTCTCCCTCGGCGGTGCGGCCGGCACGTGGGCAGATGGTGATGGTGCGCGCCAGGGTGCCGATCTGCCGACATGTGGTGTTCGGGGCGCACGGGTACGCGGTCCCCCGCACCGACGGGCGCGTCCTGCTGGGAAGCACGATGGAGTTCGCTGGCTTCGAGAAGCAGGTGACCGCCGGCGGGCTGGCCACGGTGCTGGGAGTGGGACTTCAGCTCTTTCCGGGGCTCGCCGGCGCTCCCGTGGTAGAAACCTGGGCCGGTTTCCGCCCGCATACGCCGGACGGCTTACCGGTGCTGGGGCCGGCGCCGCTCGCCGGTCTGTTCCTCGCCAGTGGACATTTCCGTAACGGCATTCTCCTCACACCGATCACCGCCAACGTGCTCACCGACACGATCCTGGGCCGGACACCGTCGATCGATCTGACCCCGTTCCGGGTCGACCGGAAGGCGCTTACACTGTGACAGGCGTCAACGTGACCGCGGGCGACCCCGAGGGGGTCGACGTCGCCCCGTGGCAGTGCCGAGAGGCGGGACCCTAGGATGCATCTGGTGGACAACCTGGCTGCGCCGACCCGCATCCTGATCGTCGACGATGATGCCTCCGTCCGCGATGTGATCTCCGTGCTCCTCCAGGAGGAGGGCTACGACTGCCGGACGGCCAGCTCGGCAGAGGCGGCGCTGGACGTGGCCGCTGCCGAGGCGCTGCCGCTGGTGATCAGCGACATGAAGATGCCGGGCCGCGACGGCATCTGGCTGCTGGAGGCCTTCCGCGAGCGTTACCCCGAGACCGCGGTGATCATGCTCACCGGGTACGGCGACACCGAGGCCGCGGTGGACTGCCTGCGGCGTGGCGCAGTGGACTACCTGCTCAAGCCACCCAAGCTGACCGATCTCATTCGCGCCATCGAGCGTGCGCTGGCCAAGCGCCGCATCGAGCTGGCCCGCAAGCGCTACCAGAAGAAGCTGGAGCGAAAGGTGCGGGATCGCACCGGCGAGCTGCGCACCGCGCTGAGGAACATCCAGGGCACCTATCAGACGACGCTGCTGGCGCTGGTCCGGGCGCTGGACGCGCGCGAGCACGAGACCAGCGACCACAGCCAGCGGGTGGTGAAGTACACCGAGGCGATCGCCGAGCGGCTGGGTCTGCGGGGCCCGGAGCTGGAGGAGATCGGCCGCGGCGCGCTGCTCCACGACATCGGGAAGATCGGCGTGCCGGACGCGGTGCTGCTCAAGCCGGCCAAGCTGACGCCGGAGGAGTGGAAGGAGATGCGGCGGCATCCGGACATCGGCTACGACATGATCCGGAGCATCGAGTTCCTCAACATCCCCGCGGCCATCGTCCTCAGCCACCAGGAGCGCTACGACGGCCGCGGCTACCCCCGCTGCCTCCGGGGCGAGGAGATCCACATCGGGGCGCGGGTCTTCGCCGTGGCCGACACCCTGGACGCGATGACCTCGGACCGCCCGTACCGCAAGGGGACGACCTTCGAGAACGCGGTCGACGAGATCCAGCGCTGCGCGGGCTCGCAGTTCGACCCCGAGGTGGTGCGGGCGTTCATGGACCTCGGGGTGAAGAACCTGCGGCGGATCAAGGAAGACATGGCCGCGGCCAAGGCCCGCGAGGCGGGCGAGATCGAGCAGGACGCGCGCGACGCCGAGGAAGCGATGGACCGGGCGCTGGACTCGGTCGACATCGCCGCCCGCATCGCGCAGGGACAGCGGTAACCTCGTTCTCTCGGGAGTCGATCGGCCTCGGGGACGGCACCCACGTCGACGGGCACTTCCACGCCGAGAGGTGCGCGGACAGCTGGCTGGTCAAGCGCGACTGCAACCCGTGAGCGCTCAGCGGTAGATCTCCCCGCCCTCGCGCCGGAACTCCTCCGCCTTCTCCGCCATCCCCTGCTCCACGTCCGCCGCTCTCACCTCCTGGGTGAGCTGCATGGAGCAGAAGTGCGGCCCGCACATCGAGCAGAAGTGGGCCACCTTCGCCCCCTCGGCGGGGAGCGTGGCGTCGTGGAACTCCCGCGCCTTCTCCGGGTCCAGCGAGAGGTTGAACTGGTCCTCCCAGCGGAACTCGAACCGAGCCTTGGACAGCGCGTCGTCCCGGGCCTGCGCGCCCGGGTGTCCCTTGGCCAGGTCCGCGGCGTGGGCGGCCAGCCGGTAGGTCACCACCCCCTGGCGCACGTCCTCCCGGTCCGGCAGCCCGAGGTGCTCCTTGGGCGTCACGTAGCAGAGCATCGCCGTGCCGAACCAGCCGATCATCGCCGCGCCGATGCCGCTGGTGATGTGGTCGTAGCCGGGGGCGATGTCCGTGGTCAGGGGTCCGAGGGTGTAGAACGGCGCCTCGTCGCAGAGCTCGAGCTGCTTGGTCATGTTCTCGCGGATGAGGTGCATCGGGACGTGGCCCGGGCCCTCGATCATCACCTGGACGTCCTGGGCCCAGGCCTTCCTGGTCAGCTCGCCCAGCGTTTCCAGCTCGCCGAACTGCGCGGCGTCGTTGGCGTCGGCGATGGACCCCGGCCGTAGCCCGTCCCCGAGGCTGAAGCTCACGTCGTAGGCCTTCATGATCTCGCAGATCTCGTCGAAGTGCGTGTAGAGGAAGTTCTCCTGGTGGTGGGCCAGGCACCACTTGGCGAGGATGCTCCCGCCGCGGCTGACGATGCCCGTCACCCGCTTCGCCGTCAGCGGGACGTACCGGAGCCGCACCCCGGCGTGCACCGTGAAGTAGTCCACGCCCTGCTCCGCCTGCTCCACCAGAGTGTCCCGGTAGATCTCCCAGGTCAGCTCCTCGGGCTTGCCGCCCACCTTCTCCAGGGCCTGGTAGATGGGCACCGTGCCGATCGGCACCGGGCTGTTCCGGAGGATCCACGACCGGGTCTCGTGGATGTTGGGCCCGGTCGACAGGTCCATCACCGTGTCCGCGCCCCAGCGGATGGCCCACACCAGCTTCTCCACCTCCTCCTCGATGGACGAGGTGACGGCGGAGTTGCCGATGTTGGCGTTCACCTTCACCAGGAAGTTCCGGCCGATGATCATCGGCTCCAGCTCCGGGTGGTTGACGTTGGCGGGGATGATGGCGCGCCCTCGGGCCACCTCGTCACGGACGAACTCCGGCGTCACCTGCCGGGGCAGGCTCGCACCGAACGACTGACCCCGGTGGTGCCCCTCGGCCGCCTGCTCCGCCGAGAGCGACTCGCGGAGGGCCACCGCCTCCATCTCCGGGGTGATGATTCCCTTCCGCGCGGCGTGGAGCTGGGTGACGTTTCCCCCCCGGCGGGCGACCCGCGGCGGCCGCACCCGCGCCATCCGCAATTCCTGGAGGCGGGGGTCCGCCTCCCGCGCCCGGCCGTACGCCGAGGTGACCTCCGGAAGCGTCTCCAGCGCCGGGTCCCGCTCGAGCCAGGTCCGGACCGGCTCCAGGCCACGCCGCAGGTCGATGCGCGCCTCGGGGTCGGTGTACGGGCCGCTGGTGTCGTAGACCCGGAAGGGAGCGTTGGGTGCCTCCACCCAGGCCGCGCCCTGACGGACCCGCGTGGGTGACAGCGCGACCTCCCGCACCGGCACCCGGACGTCCGGATGCAGCGTCCCGGTCCGGTACAGCTTCCTCGACGCGGGCAGCGGCCCCCGGGTGATGCCCTCCAGCCGCACCCCGCTCACGCTCAGCTTCATCCGTCCGCTCATGGCACTCCCAGCAGCGGCGGAGGACGGAGCACCGAGGCTCCGTTCGCTGCTTCCCTCCGCCGGCATCACCCGGTTCAGGTTCCGAGGGTCCGGCCACCGGCCGTCTCAGCCGAGCCCTGTCGACGGGCGCGGCACCCCTAGCAGCGACGGGACGGACACTACACGAGCCAGCCCTCACCGTGGGACCCGGCGCGGACCGCTGCCGTTCGCTCCGTGACGGCACGACCGTCCGCCCTCCCATCCCACGCCCCTCCGCTTCGTCCTCATCCACCCCGCGCACGCCAGACACCCTCGGCGCGGCCGCGCTGTCGCGCGGCCTCGAGCGCAAGGCCGCTCACGCGCCGCCGCCAGGCAACGGGCGCCCACCTGCGCCGGCTCGAGGCCGTGCTCGCAGACCTCCTCCGCACCGTCCGCTTCGTCCGCTCGGGGCGCGCCGGGGTCGGTCCACTCGTGGCTCCCTGGAGGAGGTCAGGACTGACCCGGGCGGAAGCCGGGCTCTGGGAGGGAGCCACTCGCACGGTCGCTCGGTCGCTCAAGAAACTCGAATGATGACAGCGACTTGTAACACCACCAGAACAGCTCAACGGGCCCGTCAGGGTCGGGAAGCCGACCACCGGCAGGACTGGTTAAGGTCAGTCTCCGCCGTGACCCCCGCCACCGCCACCGCCCAGGCCCAGCAGCCCGCGACACCGACCGCGACGCCGGCCCCGACGTTCCACGAACGGCCGCAGCCGGATCCGCGCGACCGTGCGCAGCCGGCGCTGCGGCCGGAGCGGCAGGCCCTGCTCCGCGCCCGCATCAAGGACCTGCAGCTGCAGCTGGCGGGGACGCATCTCGAGCGGCTCATCCACCAGCTCCACGAGGAGCTCGGAGCGCGCGGGGTCGACATCCGGCCCCAGTGCTACCTCAGCGACGAGTGGGGGTGCCCTTCGGGCATCCCGGTCATCGGCATCCCCTTCTACCTGGCCAATCCGGCGCTCCAGACCATCGAGGGCGAGCTGGGTGGCGGGGTGGAGTCGGAGCGGGAGATCCTGATGTACCTCCGCCACGAGGCGGGGCACTGCTTCAACTACGCCTACCGGCTCTACGAGACCCCGGCCTGGAAGACGCTCTTCGGCGACTACCACCAGCCGTACAAGGAAGACTTCAAGCCCAAGCCCTTCTCCCGGGCCTACGTGACGCACATCCCGGGCTGGTACGCGCAGAAGCACCCTGACGAGGACTTCGCCGAGACCTTCGCGGTGTGGCTCACCCCGGGCCTCGACTGGCGCCAGCGCTACCGGAACTGGGGCGCGGCGCTGAGGAAGCTCCAGTACGTGGACGCGACCGCCACCGAGCTCGGGCACCGGCCGCCGCAGGTCGCCCTCGACACCCACGACATCGACGCCGACCAGATGGAGGAGACGGTCGCCGACTACTACCGGCTCCGGGACCTGGCCGAGCGCGTCGATCTCGAGATCGGCGAGAAGCTCGACACCGAGCTGTTCCAGCTCTTCGAGCCGCCCGGCTCCGCCCCGGCCTCCGCGGCCCAGATGCTCAAGGACCAGCGGCAGACGCTGATCCAGGCCGCCACCCAGTACTCGGGCGTGAACCGCGCGGTGGTGCGCAGCGTGGTGGACCACCTGGCCGATCGGACCGATCAGCTGAAGCTGACCGCGGCTCCCGATCGGGCGAGCGGATACGTCGCTCACCTCGGGTCACTGCTCACCGCGCTGGCGATGAACGAGCTCTACACCGGCCGACTCTTCGACACCGAGTAGCCGAATCGCGGCAGCCGGCGTAATCTTCCGCCAGGAATGCCGCTCCCCTCGCTGAAGATCGCCATCCTCCACTACCAGCCCAAGGGCGACGAGGTGGATCCGGTGGTGACGCAGCTCACCGAGGCCCTCACCTCGCTCGGCCATCAGCCCTCCACCGTGGCGGTGGACGATCGGGTGAGCGAGATCCTCCGCGACATCCAGCGCGCCAAGTGTGATCTGGTGTTCAACGTCTGCGAGACCTTCGCCTCCGACTACCGGATGGAGGTCAACGTCGCAGCGCTGATGGAGATGGGGCGGGTGAAGTACACCGGCTCGAGCACCGCCGGCCTGCTGCTGGCCCAGGACAAGGTGCTGACCAAGCAGCTCCTCGAGTTCCACGAGGTCTCCACCCCGAACTTCGCGGTGTTCGAGAACGACACCTTCGAGACCAAGGGCATCCTCCGCTTCCCGCTGATCGTGAAACCGGCCCGCTCCGACGCCTCGATCGGCATCGGCAGGCACTCGGTGGTGCAGAACTGGCAGGAGCTGACCGAGCGGGTCCGGGAGATCCGCGACGACCTTCAGGACGAAGCCTTGGTCGAGGAGTACATCGACGGCCGCGAGGTCTACGTCGGCATCGTGGGCCCCTCGAGCAACCCCACCATCCTGCCGATCATCGAGATGGACTTCGGGAACTGGTCCCCGGCGGTCCCCATGGTGTCCGACCGCGAGGTGAAGTTCGCCCCGGAGACGGAAGGCAGCCCCCGGCTGGTCATCGCCAAGGACCTCTCCGACGAGCTCCGGGCGCGCATCCACCGGGCGGCGCGGCTGGCCTACCGGGCGCTCAAGCTCCGGGACTACGCCCGCATGGACTTCCGGATCGCCAAGACCGGCGAGCCCTACATGCTCGAGGCGAACCCCAATCCCTATCTGGAGTCGACCGGAGAGCTGGCGATGGCGGCCGCGGAGGCCGGGCTGGACTACGCGCAGCTCGTCTCCCGCATCCTCGAGTCGGCGGCGGTCCGCTACCACCTCCACGTCCGCGAGGCCGCCGGCAAGCGGGCTCGCGCCGCGCAGTCCTAGGGCAGTCCTAGGGCGGCAGGGGCCGGGCCGGGCTCTCCCAGACCTCGTTGCGAGCGGCGACCAGCCGGGCCAGCGCCTCGCGTCCGGGATAGCGCGGCTCGGGGCAGGCCGTGCCCTGGCGGCCGACGAATCCGGCGACCTGCCTCCCCTCGATGTCGAAGAGCACCGTCGCGCAGTCGGCCTCGAGCGGAATGCCGGCCTGCTCCGAGGCGGGAGTATGGAGGTCGATCCACTGCCCGCTCAGCCCGATGCCGGCCGCGAGGTACAGCGGGATTTCCAGATCGGCGGGGAGGGCCCGTCCATCCTCGGTGACGAAGGTCCAGATCGCCCCGCCGGGGTACGAGGGCGTGTACATGAGGCCGTCGGGGCGCCGATCGATGGTCACCCACCCCGAGGGGCGGATGAGCGACGGAGTGGGCGAGAACGCCCCGACCTTCCGCAGGTCGTCTCCCAGCCGCTGGTAGCGGTCACCCCCCATTCCGGCCCAGGTGCCGTCGTCCTCCAGCGTGTAGACGATGTTCGGGGCGCTCACGCTCCGGGCATCGAAGCGCACCGACCCGACGCGTACCGCTCTGCCTTGGCTGTTGTAGTGAGCGCAGCCGGCTGCGAAGAACGACAGCACCAACGCGAGGACGCGCGTGCCCTTCATGGAAACCTCCACCCGGCACCCGGATCCCCTCGCCCAGGGTGCCGCCAGCGCCTTTGGACGCGCGGCGCACTGTAGTCGAGCAGGGCAGCGCCGGTCTTGCCAGTACGCCAGTGAACGTCTCGGCACTCCGCCGTTCAGCGTTGACGCGGTTGCATCCACAGACCCGGTCCCGGCGTGAACTGGACGGAGAACGCTCCCGCCAGTTAGGGCACCTGGGCGATCCGCGGGCTGCTCGGCCTGGGGAGCGCGGCCCCGTCGAGCGTCGGCCGGAGGTAGTCGACCAGCGCGTCGACGTCCGGCGGTCCACCCACCCGGTCCGTGCCCTCGGCGAAGACGGAGAACCCATCCCCCCCTGCGGCGAGGAAACTGTTCACGGTCAGTCGTACCCGGGCGTCGGGCGAGAGCGCCCGCCCGTCGACCTTCACCGAGCCGGGCAACACCTTGCCTCCAGGAGCGGCCGCAGCGGACCAGGTGTAGGTGAGGTTGGCGGAGGGCTGCAGAATCTTCGGGCGGCTCCCCAGCCACTGCTGCTCGAGCGCGGTGACCAGCTGCGCGCCGGTCAAGGTGAAGGTGATCAGCGTGTTTCCGAAGGGCTGTGCGGCGAAGACCTGGGCGTAGGTGATGTCGCCAGCCGGCAGGTCGGCCCGGAGCCCGCCCGAGTTGGTGAGGGCGATGGCCGCCCCGAGCCTCCGGCCCGCCGCGAGGTGGGCGTCGGCCACCACGTCGCCGAGGGTCGACTCTCCGGCGTTGCTCGCCGACTTGGTCAGCCCCACCGCGAGCCGGCCCACGCGGCGGCTGGCCAGTGGCGCCGCGTCCGCCACCGCCCGGTCCACGATCACCTTGGCGCGGGGATCGGGCTCGATGTCGTGCGTCACCGGGACCTGGGTCGCGCGCCGCCAGAGCAGCCGGTGTTGCACCGGATCCACCTCGAGCTCGATGCGGGTCAGCAGCCGCCCGTAGGCGCCGGCGCTGGTGGCCAGCGCGCCCCCGAGCTCCGGGCAGACGTAGGCCTGGTGGGTGTGCCCGCTGACGATGACGTCCACCCCGCGGAAGCGCTGGGCGATGTCGACCAGGGGGCCGCTGAATCCACGGCACTCGCCCGGTGGAGAGCCGGGGGACTGGGCGCCGCCCTGATGGATGAGCACCACCACCGCGTCCGCACCCGCCTCCCGCAGCTTCGGCACCGCGGCGTTCACCGCCTCGGCCTCGTCGCCGAACGTCAGGCCAGCCACCCCGCTCGGGGTGACGATCGAGGGCGTCTCGCGCAGCACGACGCCGACGAAGCCAAGGGTCGCGCCGCCGACCTTCTTGAGGGCGGTGGCCGGAAGGATCGTCTTGCCGGTGCGGTCGAACACGTTGGCCGCGAGGTAGCTGAAGCGGGCTCCCGGGAACGCGGGGCCCTTGCACGGCGCGTCGGTGCGGCACCCGCCCCGCTGCAGCCTCAGCAGCTCGTCCAGCCCCTCGTCGAACTCGTGGTTCCCCACGCTCGACACGTCGAGCCCGAGCGCATCCATGAGGGCGATGCTCGGCTCGTCGTGGGTCAGCGCCGAGGCCAGGGGGCTGGCCCCGACCTGGTCCCCGGCGCCGACGACCAGGGTGTCCGGCTCCTCGGCGCGGAGCCGGGCCACGTGCGCTGCCAGCCAGGCGCCTCCGCCGGCCGGGACGGTCCCGTCCGGAAGTCGGACGGTTCCCCCCGGGGGCTCGAGGTGCCCATGGAAGTCGTTGAGGGCGAGCAGCTGGACGTGAACTGGCCCACTTGCCGCATGGGGCGCCGGAGGCGTCCCGGCGCAGGCGACGAGGGCGAGAAGCAGGGACAGACGGTGCATGGACCGCCCAGCATGCACCGATCCGGCCAGAGTCCCGAAGCTCACAGCCGGAGCCAGACCCCCAGGCCGGCGTTGACTGCCTGGCTGCCGAAGGCGCTCACCCCGCTGCCGGCGAGGGAAAAGTCTGCCGTCAGCTCGAAGTAGACCCGCAGGAACGCCATGTCGAGGATCTTCAGCCCGCCGCCCACCCGGAGAAACAGCACGGTCGCACCCTCGACCTGGATGGGCAGCGAGGCCCGCGCGTAGAGCGGGAACGTGGGGTCGTCGAAGGTGACGCCGGGGCCGATCGACGTCCGCTGGCGCTCGTACCCGGCGCCGGTCGCGGCGAGGCCGGTGCGGAGCTCCATGTCGAGGCCCACGGTCTGGGCCACGAAATAGCTCCCGAGGAGATCAACGGTCGGCTGAAAGCTCTGGTTGATGCCGAACGAGCTGCTCTGGCCGTTGCTCGAGGTGTGCGCATAGAGCGGGGCCTCGAGTGCCAGGCGCGCGGACCACTGCGCCCGGGCGGACGCGGGGACGAGCAGGAACCCGAGGCCGGCCAGCCCGAGCAGGAGCGAGTGCCTCATCGGACTCCGAGGCTAGCCGAGGATGGACCGGGCGCCGCACGAACGTCGCGCGGGCCGGCGCCTCGGCCTCTGGCACGGGCTCAGTGCGCGGGCCGCTTCTCCCCCGCGTCGACCCGGAGCGCGAGCCGGTTCTGCTTCGGCGGCAGCGGACAGGTGGCGAAGGCGCTGAAGGCGCAGGGCGGGTTGTAGGCGCGGTTGAAGTCGAGGATCACGGTGCCGTCCTTCGCCGGCTGGGCATAGAGGAAGCGACCCGCGCCGTAGGTCTCCTTCCGGTTGGTCTCGTCGGCGAAGACGAAGAACAGGTCCGGGCTCCCTTCCTCCAGCACCGGAGTGAGCCGGTACTCGTGGCCGTCCACGGAGAACACCGCGGTGCCGGGCGAGGGGGAACGATCTACCTCACCGAGGACGTTGGGGACGGCGATCTGGAGGGGTGGGTTGGCCGGCTCCCACCGCGCCGTGACCCTCCAGCGCGCCGCCGCGGGGTACGCCGGGATGCCCTTGAACTCCTTCCGGGCACGTGCCTCGGGGTCCTTGATCCGCACGCCGATGCGTTCACCGCGGGCGATGAGCTGGAAGCGCAAGCGGCCGAGCTGGAGGATGTCCGGCTCGGCGCGTCCCTCCTGGTCGGTCTGCACCGGGCCGCCGGTGAACGGCTTCCCAGCCCGGGTGACGGCCACGCCGGGTGCAGGCTGGAAGGCGACGGCCGACCCGGCGCGGGTGAAGGTGCCCACGTTCGCCGGCGCGCCCTCGGGGAAGACCACCATCGCCTTGCGATCCGACCCCGCGGTGTTCGGCCCTTCCTTCAGCCACCCGAGCCCGACCAGCGTCAGCCAGCCGTCCTCGGACTGGAGCCGCTGGAGACGTTGCTGCTGCCAGGCGCGGGTATCGGCGGCGACGTCCTGGGACAGCGGAGCAACGCAGAGGGGAAGCACGAGCAGGGTGGGCAGCAGCATGCCTCGCCTCTGTAATCCGCCCTACTCCGGCGGGCCGCTCAGAAATCCTCACCGGCGGCGTCGGAGTCTGCCACCTCGCCACCACCGTGCTTTGCGTCGCCCAGTCCGTAGATCGGCGCGGCCTTCCGGTGGGCAGGCGCTTCCTGGACCGGCTGTTGCTCGAGAGCGCGGCGCTCTGGACCGAGGTGTGTGTGCGGAACGCTGCGACCGACCGACTGCTGACGTTCAAACAGTAAACAAATTGAACGTCCCGCTGGAGGCTCGCGACGAGCAGACGAGCTTCTCGAAGCCATGGCCTCCGCAAACGCACTGCCCGAGGCGCACATCGATTTCCGAGACCTGAACGAAAGATCGGCCATTTCCCTCCGCAAATTACGGCGGCGAGGTGCGCAGAGAGGAACCCTTGCCCGCCGATGTCGGCGGATGTGCCGGGCAGCCTGCGAAGCGAGCCCTGAGCTTCCCGCTTCTCGCGTGGGTCCCTTTCGACTGTCTAAGGGACCCGTCCATGCGAACAACCCGGTTTGTTGTTTTTAACTCAGTTGCAGTTTTTCTTTTAGTCGCTTGTTCGGGGAAGGTGGGCTCCTCGGCCGACCTGGTCGTCTCTCCCTCTCCCGTCTCACTCGAGCCAGGCGAGGCTCTGGCCTTCGACGCCACCGGGAACGGGACCGCGGGCAACCCGTCCGGCTCCCTCACCTGGTCGGTCGAGGAGAGCGACGGGGGCACGGTGGATGCCGCGGGCAACTACACCGCACCCGAGACGGAAGGAACGTTTCACGTGGTGGCCGCCAGCACCTCCGATGCCCGGCGGAGGACCACCGCCACGGTCGAGGTGAGGCGGCGAGGTATTCGCGTCCGCATCACCCCCTCTGCCACCTCACTGAGCACGGGTGATTCGACCACCTTCACCGCGCTGGTGAGGGGAACGCGTGCCGGGCAGTCCACGGCCGTGAACTGGTCGGTGCAGGAGGGGGCCAGTGGCGGGGCCATCGACGCCTCGGGCAGCTACACCGCGCCGGTGAATCCCGGCACGTTCCACGTGGTGGCCGCGAGTGTCGCCGACCCCTCGAAGAAGGCGACCGCCGCGGTCACGGTGACCACCGATCAGGGCATCTCGGTCGCGGTCTCGCCGAGTAACGCATCGACCCGGGCCAGCGGCACCCTGAGCTTCAAGGCCGCGGTGACCGGCATCAAGAGCGGCCAGTCCAGCGACGTCAGCTGGTCGGTGCGGGAGGGAGCCGGCGGCGGCAGCGTGGACGCCTCCGGAAACTACACCGCCCCCGCGAACGCGGGCACCGCTCACGTGGTGGCCACCAGCGTCGCCGATCCCTCGAAGAGCGCCAGCGCCACGGTCGCCGTGAGTGCCGCCCCGGCGATTGCGGTGTCGATCTCCCCGGGCACCGCTTCGGTCCTCGCCGGAGGCGCCACGACCTTCACCGCCACGGTCACCGGAGCTGGCGGAGGCCAATCCCCCGAGGTGACCTGGTCCGTCCAGGAGGGCGCCAGCGGAGGCAGCGTCGACGCCTCGGGGCGGTACACCGCGCCAGGGACGCCAGGGACGTTCCACGTCGTCGCCGCCAGCGTCGCCGATGGCACCAAGAGTGCCTCGGCGACCGTCACCGTCACCGCCGCGCCGAACGTCACCGTCTCCATTTCTCCGAGCTCGGCCTCGACGCAGGCCGGCGGGACGGTGAGCTTCACCGCCTCGGTGACCGGCACCAGCGGAGGCCAGTCCACGGCCGTGAGCTGGCTGGTCCAGGAGGGGGCAGCCGGGGGCACCGTCAATGGATCCGGCACCTACACCGCGCCATCCACCGCCGGGACCTTCCACGTCATCGCCACCAGCGTCGCCGACAACACCGAGAGCGCCATGGCCACGGTGACGGTGACCAGCTCTCCCCAGCAGCCACCGCCGTCGGGCTTGCTCCCCGCGGACCGGATGACGGTCTGGAATCCCGGCGTGGCCGGAGGCATCCCGGCGCGGACCACGGTCTGCCGGACGGTGAGCCCGCCCGGCGGCGACGCGACGGCCACCATCCAGGCCGCCATCGACGCGTGCCCGGCCGGACAGGTGGTCCAGCTGTCGTCTGGCACCTACACCATCAACGGCGGGAATTACCTGCTGCTCAACAAGGGCATCACCCTGCGCGGCGCAGGCCCTGGGCAGACCACCTTGCAGAAGACCGATGGAGCCAAGCCTGGCCAGGAGCAGACCGGCTCCAATCCTTCCCCGCTGATCATCGTCGGTCCGGCCCGCTGGGACAGCAACAACGAGCGGTCCACCAACCTGACCGCGGACGCGGCCAAGGGTGGCAACTCCATCACCGTGGCCAGCGCGGCGGGATTCAGCCCGGGACAGATCGTGCTCCTCGATGAGCTCTCCGGAGCCAGCTGGCAGCCAGACCCGGCCGGCCGGGGACAGATCTGGGCTTCGCCCGACTTCCGCGTCGTGTGGCAGCGGCACAACCCGAGCCAGGGAACCGACGATCCCTTCCCGGATGCCGCCGGCTGGTTCAGCCGCCAGGACCGACCGACCAACGAGATCAAGCAGATCGACCACATCAGCGGGAACACCATCTTCTTCAACACGCCGATTCACATCTCCTACCGGGCCTCGCACACCGCCCAGCTCACGTCGTTCAGCTACCCCCACACCCAGAACGCCGGGGTGGAGAACCTCACCGTCACCGGCGGTGACCAGGGGAACATCCGGTTCGAGTGGGCTGCGAACTGCTGGGCGAAGAGCGTCGAGAACAGCGTGTGGCACGACGAGGGCTTCGCCCTGACCCGGTCGTTCCGGATCGAGATTCGCGAGTCCTACGTCCACGACGCGGCCTGGGCCCAGCCCGGCGGCGCCGGCTACGCCATCAGCCTGTCCGATGCGACGTCCGAATCGCTGGTGGAGAACTCGATCGTCGTCAAGGCCAACAAGGTGATGGTGGCCCGTTCGGCCGGCGCCGGCTCGGTGTTCGGCTACAACTACGTCGACGACGGCTACATCAACAGCAACACCGCCTGGATCGAGGTGGGGCTCAACGCCTCACACATGGTGGGTCCGCACCACGTCCTCTTCGAAGGCAACTACGGGTTCAACTGGGACTCGGACAAGACGCACGGCAACGCCATCTACCACACCATCTTCCGCAACCATCTCCGAGGCATCCGCCGGGACTTCGGCGACGGCGGTGGAAGCAATGGGCCGAAGCGGGCCGCCGGCGCCGCGTACTACTCGTACTGGCACAGCTTCGTCGGGAACGTGCTCGGCGCGGCGGGACAGATGAGCGGATGGGTCTACGAGAGCGGCAACATGGACACCCCGGCCATCTTCCTGCTCGGCTGGGACGACTGGGCGCCCTACCCCGTCGATCCGCAGGTCGCCGCCACCACCATCCGTCACGGGAACTTCGACTACGTCACCAGCTCGGTGAAGTGGGACCCCAACATCTCCACCCAGACGCTCCCGAACTCGCTGTACCTCGGCGGGAAGCCGGCCTTCTTCAACGCCGGCAGCGGCTACACCTGGCCCTGGGTGGATCCGACCGGAGCGACCAAGCTCTACACGCTCCCGGCCAAGGCGCGGTTCGACAACGGGACTCCGTTCGTCCAGCCGTGATGCAGGCGTGAAGGATGGACCTCGGGCAGCCGCCGCTGGAGCTGCCCGAGGTCCGCCGGAAGCACACCGGAACTGGGCTCCGTGAGGGGGGGCCCCTGGTTGTTCCCCAGAAGAGCCGACACCCGGATTTGAACCGGGGACCTACTGATTACGAATCAGTTGCTCTACCAGCTGAGCTATGTCGGCCGATGCAACGGGGCCCGCGTTGGTAGCATCGACGCCCCAGCGCGTCAAAGCCCCTGCCCTCTCTCACCACGGCGTCTGGCCTTCCCAGTCGATGACCCCTTCCAGCCCTCGGTGGAGGCCCACCAGCCCGCCCACCTTCCGGATGGCGAGGAGCGCACCTGCGACGTACGGCTGCGCGGACGTGCCCGATTCGTGACGGAGGTGGAGCCGTTCGCCGGGGCGTCCGAACACCACCTCCAGACCGATGACGTATCCGGGCAGCCGGACCGAGTGGACCTGCACCCCGGCGACCGTCGCCCCCCGGGCCTCCCGAGGGCCCTGCACCCGTTCGAGCGGCACGGTGACCTCCGCCGGGCGCACCGCCGCGAGTTGCCGTGCCAGCTGACGGGCCGTCCCCGAGGGAGCATCGGGCTTGTCGTCGTGTGCGGAGTCGATGATCTCGTAGTGGGGGAAGAAGCGGGCGGCGACCTGGGCCAGCCGCTGCAGCACCACGACCGTCAGCGCGAAGTTGCCCACGGCGAGCACGCCCCGGCTGGAGGCACGCCCCGCACGGTCAATCTCCTGGAAGTCCTCCTCGGTGAGGCCGGACGTTCCGATGACGACGTGCGCCCCGGCCTCGAGCGCGGCGAGGACATGGGCCTTGGCCACCTCCGGCCGGGTGTACTCGAAGAAGACCTCGCCCGGGGTCCGCAGGGCCTCCCGGACCGAGCCGCTCACGAGGCACTCCAGCCGGGCCTCACCCACCACCTCGCCGAGCCGATTCCCGGCGTGGGTCCGGGACACCGCCCCGACCAGCTGGAGATCCGGGTTCGCGGCGATGCCGCGCGCCAGCTCCGACCCCGCCCAGCCGGTCGCGCCGGCCAGGATGACCCTCGTTCGTGCCATCCAGGCGGCGTAACAGCACCACCCTCTTGCGTCGAGACAGTGCGCGGACGAGGCCGCCGGTACACGCCTCAGTGCTCAGGGTCCCGCGTCCGCTCCGCCGTTCGTGCCCGCGTCCGTCCCCGCATCGGCCTCGTCCGGGGCCAGCGGCTGCAGCCAGATGTTCCGGAAACGCACCCGGTTCCAGTGGTCCTGCAGCCGGACCGGTCCTGGACCCGGGGCCTCGGGGTCCCCGAGCCGCGTGCTGTCGGGCACCTCGGTGTCCTGCTGGACCGTCGAGCCGTTCCACACCACCGTCATGCGGGCCGGCGCCGTCTTGGTGCCCCCGTCCCACGTCGGTGCGCGGAACACGATGTCGTAGCTCTGCCAGACGCCCGGCGGGAACGCCTCGTTCACCGTCGCGTTCTTCACCCCGTAGATGGCCCCGCAGTCGTTCGCATCGCCAAGTCCGTGCCCGAACGAATCCAGGATCTGCAGCTCGTAGCGGCCCTGGAGGTAGACGCCGCTGTTTCCCCGGTCCTGCTCCCCCGTTCCCGGCGGACTCGGCGGCAGCTGGAACTCGAGGTGGAGCCGGACGTCTCCGTAGCTCTTCCGGGTCCGGAGATCGCCGGCGAACGGCACCACCTCGAGCCCGCCGTCGGCCACCGCCCAGCCTGCCGTTCCACCGTCGGGTGCGACCCAGGCGTCGGTGCTCGAGCCGTCGAAGAGCACCACCGCGTCCGGTGGCGGCGGAAGGTACGCCAGCGGACGCACTTCCAAGGACCGGTAGAACACCTCGGCGCCCTCTGCCTGGAGCCCGAGGTGGCCGTGGCTGAGGGGAGCGTACCCGTGGCCCTGGTCGGCCACGATGTCGGTCGCTCCGTTCAGCCACTGCCCGTTGACGATGTGCACCGCGTCCTGCCCCGAGGCGATGACCTCCAGCGCGTTCCAGTCGGTGAGCGATTCGGCCTCCCACCACTTGATGACCCGGCCGCTGCGGATGTCGATGCTCTGACCGAGGCCATCGAACGTTGGCTCGCTCACCATGGGGTCGTACACCGGTGCGGTCACGCCGGTGCCGGAGAGCACCCAGAGGTCGCCGAGGTTGTGCTCCATGATCTGGAACTCGATGCACTGCGGCCAGATCTGGTCCTCACCGCGCAGGTGGTAGAGCAGCCCGCTGTCGCGCAGCTGGTCCTTGCGTGGGGCGAAGGTGGCCGTCCCCCATTTCTGCTCCACCCGGGCGCGGAAGTTGCCGATGTCGGCCCAGGTCGCCAGATACCCGAAGTCCTCTTCCCGATCGGTGGGCGGAATGCCGAGCACGTGCAGGGTGTCGCCCTCCATGCGGAACACGCCCTGCGGATCGCTGTTCAGACCTTGCGACGGCATCCAGCGGTAGAAGCGCGAGAGCGAGGCGTCGAGCAGTGGAGTCCACGAGGTCTCGCCCAGCGGACCGATGGCCCCGAGGAACCCGACGTCGGTTCCCCCATCCGGCTGCCCAGCATCCGCGCCCGCATCCGCGCCCGCATCCAGCTCGCTCCCCGAGTCCGGCCGACCGTCCGGTCGGTCCGCGCCCGCTCCACGGCCGCACGCCGCCGCCAGACAGGCGACACCCATCCACACCCGAATCCCGCGCATGTGCCGGTTCGAGTTAAGTCGTCCACCTCGAGGCGACGAGCCCCGCCGGTCGATTGTCACCCAGCTCTGCAACGCATCGCGCAATCGCCTGCACATCAAGACCGCGACAGGAACGTCGCGACATTGACGGAGCGGATCGGCGAGTCGTATAGCCGCCGCCGCACGCGAGGAGCCGACACCAGACCATGGCCGAGCCACAGAACTTCATGCGGGTCCCCGACCCGACCCCCAAGCGCACGCTCTACACGGACGCGATGGAGATCTTCCATCGCGCGGCCGACACCATCGGCCTCGCGCCGCGGGTACGCCTGGAGCTCGAGGAACCCGACTACGAGCACATCTTCTACGTGACCGCGAAGCTGAAGGACCGGCTCCGTCCGCTCTCGCCCGAGGCCGTCAAGGCGTTCGGCGACCTGCCGGTCACCCAGGTGCGTGACCCCAACGGGCTGGAGCGCCTGGCCGACGGGCAGATCCTCCTCAAAGGGAAGGCGCTCCTCGGCTCGGACGTCGTCATCCGCCGCGGCCACCTACGACTGCCGGACGGCGGGGTGTACCAGCTGATCCCCGGCGAGTCGCAGCGCTTCAAGGCCTACCGGGTGCAGCACAACCAGGCGCGCGGTCCGTACAAGGGCGGCATCCGCTACCACCGCGAGGTGTCGCTCGACCTGTTCAAGGCGCTGGCCGCGGAGATGACCTGGAAGACCGCGATCGCCGAGGTCCCCTTCGGCGGCGGCAAGGGCGGCATCCAGATCGACCCCCGCCAGTACGGCCGCGAGGAGCTGGAGGCCATCACCCTGCGCTTCATGTACAAGCTGAAGCGCCTCATCGGGCCGAACATCGACATCCCCGCTCCCGACGTGGGCACCAACGGCGAGATCATGGCGCTGATGATGCGGCAGTACCTCGACGGCGAGAACGAGCGCCACGTCGGCCGGGCCATCGTCACCGGCAAGGACGTGCGCATCGGCGGCTCCGAGGGCCGCGTCAAGGCCACCGGCCAGGGCGTCGTGTACTGCATCGAGGACTACTACGCGGACAAGGGCGAGACGCTGAAGGGCAAGACCTTCACCGTGCAGGGCTTCGGCAACGTGGGCAGCTTCGCCGCGGAGATCATGGGCAACCTCGGCGCGCGGCTGCTCGCGGTCAACGACTACGACGGCACCATCTACAACCCCGACGGCATCGACATCCCGGCGCTGCTGGCGCACGTGCAGGACCCGAAGAACCTCAAGCGGAGCGTGGTGGGCTTCCCCGGCGCGCAGAAGATCGAGAAGAAGGACTTCTGGGAGGTCCCGGCCGAGGTCCTCATCCCTGCGGCACTCGGTGGAGAGATCACCGGCGAGATCGCCGAGAAGCTCAAGTGCAAGCTCATCGCCGAGGGCGCCAACGGCCCCACCACCCCCGAGGCCGACCGGGTGCTGCTCAAGCGCGGCATCGATCTCATCCCGGACATCATCGCCAACGCCGGCGGCGTGACGGTGAGCTACTACGAGTGGATCCAGAACAAGCGCATGGAGTCCTGGACCGAGGCCGAGGTCAACGCCAAGCTCGAGCACGCGCTCAAGCGGAACTACCGCATCATCCGGGACATCTCGCGCAACAACCCCCGGAAGACCGAGATGCACGACAGCCGGCCCTTCTGCGTGGGCAAGCAGGTGGAGCCGCGGCTGGCGGCGATGATCCTCGCCCTCAAGCGGATCGAGGCGCACTACATCATCGAGGGCTTCTCGCAGTAGCCCCACACGCCTGAGGAGCGGCGCAGGGGCGCCGCCCGTCCATGCTCAGTGCATCACCCGCTCGCGGTCCACCAGCAGCAACGGGTGGTCCTCGCGGGTCTCGTAGGCGACGATCCGCAGCCCCATCCCCCGGGTGTGGCCCGGCTCCTCGGCGCCCCGCCCGTAGCTCAGCGCGACCTGGTAGCGGACCTCGCAGAGACAGGTCATCTCGGTGCCGTCCTCGCCGGTGAAGGTGACCCGGACACGGCCGCCGAGAGGCATCGGCTCGCGTGTTTCCACGAAGAGTCCCGTCGCCGAGATGTTCCGGGCGATGCCGCGGGTGAGCCCGTCCGGCGTACTGATGTAGACGGTGAAGACCTTGTCGAAGCGCAGGTGGCGGCGGCGATCGCCCACGGGCGGGCTCCTTCTGGAAGGATGCGACGCCAGACAGGGTACGCAGTAGTCAGATGTAGTCAAAATATCTACCTCAGGAGGTCGTCGGTGCTCGCCAGGTCGGCAGTCGTGCTCCTCTCGCTGGTTCCGGCGGTCGCGCTCGCCGAGGGGCGATTCGAGGAGCTCCGCAAGGACGCCCAGCCGTTCGACGGGTCCCTCGGCGAGCTCCTCGAGCTGTACCTCGGCGACTGCGGCCAGGCGTCGAACACCGCCAACTGTCGCAACCGCTCCCGGGAGTTCCAGGCGCAGGCCAAGGGCAAGCGCTTCTACGCGCTCATCCGCGAGGACGAGGCGGGGATGGTCGGCATGTCCGACAGCACCCGGTCCGGCGGCGACTTCACCATCGAGGTGACACCCTTCTTCCCCGGGGCCGAGCATGCGCTGACCGACGCCGTCCCGAAGAAGACCGACGCGCGGGGCAACCCCATCCTCCCGGTGCTGATGATTCCGGGGAAGCTGCCCGGGGTGGAGACCGTGGACGACATGGAGCGTCTCTTCAAGAACCGCGGCGTGCGGCTGGAGCTGCTCTTCCGGCCCGAGCAGCCCTGGGCCCTCCCCAGGAAGGGCGGCGGGACGCTCACCGGAGTGAAGGCAAAGCTCGAGGCCATCCAGGTGACGTCGCGCACCGGGGCGGTGCTCGCGACCTGGATCGCCCCCGAGAAGTGAGCGGCGCCTGGGTGACCCGATGCCCGGAGTTTCACGCCGCAGCATCCTGAGGGCCGCGGGCGCGCTCGGTGCCGCGTCCCTCACCCTCCCCTCACGCGGACGGGCCGCTCGCCGCAAGCGCCTGCGCATCCTCCAGTGGAATCACTTCGTCCCCGGCTACGACCGCTGGTTCGACGCCTACGCCGGGAGCTGGGGCGAGCAGCACGACACCGACGTCTCGGTGGACCACGTCGGGGTGAACGCCCTGAACGCCACCGCCGCCTCCGAGGCCGCGAGCCGCCGCGGGCACGACCTGGTCATGTTCCTCCGGCCGCGCCCGGTGCACGAGCCGGACGTCATCGACCACCGGGAGATCCTCGAGGAGTGCCAGCGCCTCCACGGCAAGCCGCTCGACCTCGCGCTCCGCAGCACCCGCAACCCCGGGACCGGCAAGTTCCACGGCTTCTGCGACGCCGTGGTGCCGGATCCGGTCAACTACCGGAGCGACCTCTGGGCCGAGGCTGGTCAGACGCCGGACGACTGGGACCGGGTCCGGATCGGCGGCAAGGCCATCAAGGCCCGGACCGGCATCGCGGTCGGCATCGGGCTGTCCTCCGAGGACGACAGCGCCGTCGCCCTCCGCGCGCTGCTGCTCGCCTTCGGCGGTGCGGAGCAGGACGCGAGCGGCGCCCCGGCGCTGCAGTCGAAGCAAACGGTGGAGGCGGTGAAGTACGTGACCGCGCTCTACCAGGAGGCGATGACCCCGGCGGTGCTGGCCTGGGATCCGTCGTCCAACAACCGGGCGATGCTCGCCGGCCAGTCGTCGCTGGTGATGAACGCCATCTCCATCACCCGCTCCGCGGAGAACGACCGGCTGCCGATCGGCTCGAAGATCGCGCTGGCCCGCCCGCCTCGCGGACCGGCGCGTCTGGTGGGCCTGCCCCACGCGACCAGCGTCTACGTCATCTGGAGCTTCGCCGAGAACGTCGAGGGGGCGAAGGCGTTCCTGGTGGACCTGGTGGGCCACTCCCGGGAGGCCTTCCAGGCCAGCGAGTCCTACAACTTCCCCTCCTTCCCCGCCCAGGTGCCGGACCTCGGGGCGCGGCTCGCGCGGGATGCGAAGGGCTCACCGCCCGAGAAGTATGCGGTGCTCGCCGACGCGCTCGACTGGATGACCAACCTCGGCGCTCCCGGCCACGCGAACGCCGCGCTGGACGAGGCCTACGGAACCTGGGTGCTGAACACCATGTTCGCTCGCGCCGCGACCGGCGCCGACTCTGCCGAGCAGGCCGTCAGTCAGGCAGACAGGAAGCTCCGGGTCATCTGGGAGAAATGGAAGGGCCGCGGGCTGCTCTGAGGTGGCCTGCTGGAGCATGTCACGAGGAGGAGCCGCCGCTGCCCTCCCCCACGACGCGCTCCACGGCCAGGGTCCCCAGTCCCGCCACCAGGCCGGCAACGAAGTCGCGGGCCAGCGTCTCGGCATCGATGCCCTGGGGCAGCTCGCGGTCGATCTCCCCCCGGAGGAGCTTGTGCCGGACGGCATCCACCAGCGCGGCACGAGCGCCAGGGTCCTCGATGGGGCTCGCCGTCCAGCGCTCGGCGACCTCGATCAGCGCCTGGCGTACGGTGCGGCGCTTCCCGAGGAGGGGCTCGAACACCGGATCGTGCGGGCTCATTGCGTCTCCAGGACCAATCGCTTCGGCCTGCCCTGCCGCTCCACCTCGAGGGTCAGGCGGCTTCCGGCGGCTCGCTCGGCCAGGGCCGACCGGAAGCTCTCCACGCTCGCCACCCGTTGCCCGGCGGCCTCCACCACCACGTCGCCCAGGCGCACCCCTGCCTTGGCCGCCGGCCCGTTCGGGGCCACCTGCACCACCCAGGCACCGAACGGCGAACGGGCGCCCAGCCGGCCCGCCGATTCGGCGTCGAGATCGGACACGCTGAGGCCCAGGCGGTCCAGGTCACCCTGCGACTCGATCTCTCCCGCGGGGCCTCCCGCCGGAGAGGGCCGTACCGGGCGCTCCACGACCCGGGCGGTGAACTCCCGCGCCGCGGTGCCGCGCTGCACGCCCATCCGCACCAGCGTGCCCGGCGCGAGCAAGGAGATCTTCCGGAGCAGCTGGAGGTACGAGTCGACCGGGCGGCCGTTGATGGTCGTCACCCGGTCACCGGCGCGGAGCCCGGCCGCCGCCGCCGGACCACCGGGGTACACGTCCACCACCTGCGCCGCGTGCTTCCCTGGCTCCTCCACCACCGTCATCCCCAGCCATCCGCGCTCCACGTGCCCGTTGTCCAGGAGGTTGGGGAGCAGGTCCTTGACCATGTTGATCGGCACCGCGAAGCCGATGCCCTGGGCGTTGCTGATGACCGCGCTGTTCACCCCCACCACCTCGCCCCGCATGTTGAACAGCGGTCCGCCGCTGTTGCCGGGGTTGATCAGCGCGTCGGTCTGGATGAAGTCGTCGAGCGGGCCCACCCCCAGCACCCGCTCCTTCGCCGAGATGAGCCCGTGCGACACGCTGCGGTCGAGCCCGAAGGGATTTCCGATCGCCACCACCCAGTCGCCCACCTCGAGCCGGTCCGAATCGCCGAGGACCACCGACGGCAAGTCGGTCCCGTCGAGCACCCGGAGCAGGGCGAGGTCGGTGTCCGGGTCGCTGCCCACCAGCTCGGCGTCGAACAACCGCCCGTCGGCGAGGCGCACCTGGATCCACTGGGCATCCTTCACCACGTGATGGTTGCTGACCACGTAGCCCTCGGGACCCAGGAGGAACCCGGAGCCGGTGGCGGTGGGGACGCGGCCGGCGACGATCCCCTCCACCGGCTCGGAGTAGGTCAGGACGTTGAGGACGCCGGGGCTCACCGCGCGGATGAGCGGGGCGAGCGAGCTGGGGGCCGAGAAGCCCACCAGGAAGGGGCCCGAGCCGTTGCGCTCCCGCCACAGGGGCGTCTTGGAGCTCGTGGCCCGGTCGCCTTGCTCGAACGCCCGGGCGCGCTCTCGCGCCCAGTCCTCGAACGCGTGCTGGGGACCGGTGGCGGCGAGCGCCAGGGCGAGAAGAGCGGAGAGCGGCACGAGTCGGAGACCGACTCTACGCCTTCGCCGGCTCCACGTACCGGCCGACCTTCACCCGGCCCGGACGGATGACCCTGCCACGCTGGGCGTACCCGGCGCGCTGCTCGGAGAGGACCCGGTCCCCCTGCTCCGGCGAGGACACCAGCTCCATGTCCACCGCCTCGGCGGCCTTGGGGTCGTAGGGACGGCCCACGAGGTCCAGCCGCTCGATGCCGCTGGCCTGGAGCTTCTGGAGCAGCTTGTCCCGGATGAGGCGCACGCCCTGGGCGAAGGGAGAGCCGTCATCGGCGGCGAGCGAGTGGTCGAGCTCGTCGATGGCCTCGATGAGCGCCAGGGCCACCTGCCCCTTCTCCACCTCGATCAACCGCTCGCGCTCGCGCTGGATCCGCTGCTTGAACTCCTCCCGCTCGCGCATCACGTCCTGAATGCCGCGGGCCAGCTCGTCCACGCGGCGACGGGCCGCTTCCAGCTCGGCCCGCAGCTGCGTCACCTCGTCGGGCTCGACCGCCGGCTGAGCGGCTCCAGGGGGCGCGGGTGCGGTCTCGGGCTGGGGCTCGGGGTCGGGAACCCCCGCACGGGGAGTCCCGTCGGGGTTGTAGCGCCGCTTGTCGTTCACTCGGACGGTCATCGCTCGCCGGGCAACCTAACCAGACCGTCCATGCTGTCAACGCCTGGCCACCCCCCAGGCTTGAGAGTCACGGGACTCCATCGTACGAGAGTCGATGGCGCCGCCCCCGGCGCCCCCCACGGAGGTCAAGAGTCGATGGCGGGACGGGTGATCCGGGCACCCCGGGGAACCGAGCGCAGCTGCCGTGGCTGGGTGCAGGAGGCCGCGCTCCGGATGCTGATGAACAATCTCGACCCCGAGGTGGCGGAGCGCCCCGGCGACCTGGTGGTCTACGGGGGCACCGGGAAGGCGGCGCGGGACTGGCCCTCCTTCGACCGGATGGTGGCAACCCTCCGGACGCTCGGCGACGAGGAGACGATGCTGGTCCAGTCTGGCAAGCCGGTCGGCGTGCTCCGGACCCATCCCGACGCGCCGCGGGTGCTCCTGGCGAACTCGAACCTGGTCGGACGCTGGTCCACCTGGGAGGTGTTCCGCGAGCTCGAGGCCAAGGGCCTGATGATGTACGGCCAGATGACCGCGGGCTCGTGGATCTACATCGGGACGCAGGGGATTCTTCAGGGGACGTACGAGACCTTCGCCCAGGCAGGCCGGACCCATTTCGGCTCGGACGACCTCTCCGGGCGGCTGGTGCTCTCCGGGGGTCTCGGCGGGATGGGCGGGGCCCAGCCGCTGGCGGCGACGATGAACGGCGCGGTGTTCCTCGGCGTGGAGGTGGACCCGGAGCGGGCCAGGCGCCGGGTGGAGCACCGCTACCTGGACGTCGTCGCTCGGGATCTCGACGACGCGCTGGCCCAGGTCGACGCGGCGCGCGCGCGGAGGCAGGCGCGGTCGATCGCGGTGATCGGCAACGCGGCGGACGTGTACCCCGAGCTGGTGCGGCGAGGCATCACCCCGGAGCTGGTGACCGATCAGACGTCGGCGCACGACCCGCTGAACGGCTACGTCCCGCGCGGGCTCTCCCTGGCCCAGGCCGCCGAGCTGCGGCGGACGCGCCCCGAGGAGCACGTGCGGCGGGCCCAGGAGTCGATGGCCATCCAGGTCGGGGCGATGCTGGACATGAAGGCCGCCGGGAGCCAGGTCTTCGACTACGGCAACAACATCCGGGCCGGCGCGCAGGCCGCCGGGCTGAAGAACGCATTCGACTTCCCGGGTTTCGTCCCGGCCTACATCCGCCCGCTGTTCTGCGAGGGCGCGGGGCCATTCCGCTGGGTGGCGCTGTCGGGCGACCCCGAGGACATCCGCCGCACGGACCGCGCGGTGCTGGAGCTCTTCCCCGAGAAGACCGGCCTCGCACGGTGGATCCGCATGGCCGGGGAGCGGGTGGCATTCCAGGGGCTGCCGGCGCGGATCTGCTGGCTGGGCTACGGCGAGCGGCACCGGGCGGGGCTGGCCTTCAACGAGCTGGTGCGCCGGCGCGAGGTGAAGGCGCCCATCGTCATCGGGCGCGACCATCTGGACTGTGGCTCGGTGGCCTCCCCCAATCGCGAGACCGAGGCGATGAAGGACGGCTCGGACGCGGTGGCGGACTGGCCCATTCTCAATGCGCTGGTGAATGCGGTGAACGGCGCCAGCTGGGTGAGCGTGCACAACGGCGGCGGGGTGGGCATCGGCTACTCGCTGCACGCCGGGCAGGTCATCGTCGCCGACGGGACCGAGGCTGCAGCCCGCCGCATCGAGCGCGTCCTGACCTCCGACCCGGCAATGGGCGTGCTCCGGCACGTCGACGCGGGATACCCGGAGGCGGTGGAGGTCGCACGGACGCGCGGGGTGAGGGTGCCCGGCGTCAGCGGCTGAAGCCCACCGGATTGCTGGAAGTCAGCGGCACGAGCGATGCTCACCACATCGTGCGTAGCCTCCCAGGGCGCGTTGGAAGCGCGATTCGCTGCCGGTCGGTGTTCCGCGGCCCGAGGGGCGTTGAGCACTGATGGACCGCCCATTCGACCTCGTCGTCCGGAACGCCCGGACGCTGTTCACTGCCGACGGTCCGGACAGTGGCCACGCCGAGCAGATGCTCGCTCCCATACCCCGCGGCGCCGTCGGCATCGACGACGCCCACGTCGCCTGGATCGGCGCCGAGGGCGACCTTCCGCGTGAACGCGTCGGGCCCTCGACCAAGGTCCTCGATGCCGGAGGGGGCCTGGTCGCGCCGGGCTTCGTCGACGCCCACACCCATCTGGTGTGGGCCGGCGATCGCTCGCAGGAGTTCGCCCTCCGCTGCGCGGGCGCCGACTACCTCTCCATCGCCCGGTCGGGCGGTGGGATCACCTCCACGGTGCGCGCGGTGCGCGAGGCCTCTGACGAGACGCTCATCGCCCTCGCCCTCCCCCGCCTCCAGCGCCTCCTGGCCCAGGGCATCACCACCGCCGAGGTGAAGAGCGGTTACGGCCTCGACGCCGACACCGAGCTGCGGATGCTGCGGGTCATCGACCTGCTCGGCAGCAGACAGCCCATCCGGCTGTTGCGCACGTTCCTCTGGCCCCACGCCATGCCGCCCGGCAGCACCGACCGCGCCGGGTTCCTCGCCCGTGGGCGACAGGTCCTCCGGGAGGTGGCACGCGGCGGCCTGGCGCGGTTCGCCGACGCCTTCGTCGAGGAGGGTGCATTCGGGCAGGACGAGGTTCGCCCGCTCCTGGAGGAGGCTCGCCAGCTCGGGCTCGGGCTCAAGCTCCACGTGGACCAGCTCCGGGCCGGCCGCGGTGCCGAGCTCGCCGCCAGCCTCGGCGCGATCTCCGCCGACCACCTCGAGTCGGTCGACGCGGAGGGCATCGCCGCCCTCGCCCGGGCGCGGGTCACCGCCGTGCTCATCCCCACCGCCACCCTCGTGCTCCGGCTGCCCCGGTACGCGCCCGGACGCGCGCTGGTCGACGCAGGGGTGGGCGTGGCCCTCGCCACCAACTGCAACCCGGGGAGCGCCCCCACCGAGAACCTGGCGCTGGCGATGTCACTGGCCTGCCTGCAGAACGGCCTCACCCCGGCCGAGGCCCTCCTCGGCGTCACTCGCCGGGGCGGCGAGGCACTCGGCGACGCCTCGCTGGGCAGGCTGCGGGTGGGAGGACCGGCAGATCTGGTGGTGCTGGGTGCGCCCGACGCCGACCACCTCGTCGCCCACGTCGGCACCAGCCACGTGCAGGCGGTGGTGCGCGCCGGGCGCGTCGTCCTGCGCTCGGACGTCAACGCCCGCTGCTGAGGAAAGTTCCAGCCCGGGTCTCCCGTTGAGACCCGGACCGGAACAGGGCTTTCCCGCTCTGCCTCCGACCACCGGAGGGCAGAACACCCATGCCGGCGCGAACACAGATCTCACGTTCACATTCCGGAACAGGCCCTTGCTGCAGTGGGTGGCGCGCGCCCCGCTGCGAACGTCACGCGCCTCGTGTATGAAGTGTGAAGTCCATGTGTCGGCTGTTCGGCTTCCGCTCCGCGGCGTCGGAGCGGGTACATGACGCGCTGGTGCTCGAGCGCAACTCGCTGCGGCGGCAATCGCTGGAGCATCCCGACGGGTGGGGCATCGCGTCGTGGCAGGACGGTGGGCCTCCCCAGGTGGCGCGTGGACTCGGAGCGGCCCACCTGGATCCCGAGTTCGAGCGGGTCAGCAGCGCCGTCCAGGCCCGCACCGTGCTCGCCCACCTCCGGCTGGCCTCGGTCGGCTCGGTGAAGCTGGACAACGCACACCCCTTCACCCACGGCCGCTGGGCCTTCGCCCACAACGGCACGCTCCACGCGTTCGACCGGCACCGCGCGGCGATCGAGGACCTCATTGCCCCGGCGTTCCGCACCTTCCGCGGCGACACCGACTCCGAGCGCTGCTTCGCGCTGTTCCTCACCCGCCTCGCCTCCCGGTCCAGCGTCGACCAGAAGCCCTCGCTCCAGGACTTGCAATGGGCACTGGCGACGGTGGTCGACGAGGTGGCCCGCATCACCGACGTCGACGTGGGCACCGGCAAGCGCTCGGCGATGAACTTCCTGGTCACCGACGGAGATCTGCTGGCTGCCATCCGCCGCGACCGCACCCTCTTCTTCGCCGCCGAGTGGGACGAGAGCGTCCCGGTCCGGGAGAGGCCCCCCAGCGGGACCCGGGTGTACGCCCTCGAGGTCGCCAGCGAGGAGCTCCAGGGTCCGGACGTGTGGCACGAGGTTCCGCAGGACGGCGTGATCGGCATCGACCGGGACCTGACGTTCGTGGAAACCTCGCTCGCGACGCTGCTTCAGCGCACCGCGGGCACGCTCGCCCGCACGGGGTGAGCCATGCCGTTCAACGTGCAGCAGGTCCGGGCCGCCATCGAGCAGGCCCAGGAGAACACCCTCGCCCAGCAGGGGCCGAGGCAGTTCGCCCGTCCATCGGTCGAGCACGTCTCGCTCGGCCGCGGGCTCCGGGTGGTCATCCTCCTGGTGCTCTGGGCGGGTGGCAGCTTCCTCTCGGTACTGCTCGGGCTGGGCGCCGGCGGCTTGCCCGGGGCAGGCATCACCCTGCCGCTGGGGGTCATCGTCTCCTTCTTCGTCGCGCTCTACCTGAGCCACGTGGTCCGGGTGGCCGCGCAGTGGGAGCGCGCGGTGGTGCTGCGCCTGGGGAAGTTCCATGGGCTCAAGGGCCCGGGCCTGATGCTCATCTTCCCGGTGATGGACACGGTGCGGTTCGTCGACACCCGGCTCCTCACGCTCGACATCCCCCACCAGCAGGTCATCACCCGGGACAACGTCCCGGTCCGGGTGGACGGCGTCATCTTCTTCCAGGTCCGTGATCCGGAGCGGGCAGTCATCACCGTGCAGGACTACCGGTTCGCGGTGTCGCAGTACGCCCAGGCGTCGCTCCGGGACGTCATCGGCAGCATGACCCTGGACGAGCTGCTCAGCGAGCGCGATCAGATCCAGTCGAAGATCGCCTCGGTGGTGGAGAGCCGGGCGTCGACCTGGGGCACGCACATCGACTCGATCCGCCTGCTGGACATCGACATGCCCGAGGACCTGAAGCGCATGATGTCCCGGCAGGCGTCCGCCGAGCGCGAGAAGCGGGCCACCATCACCAAGGCCGAGGGCGACCGCGACGCAGCGCTCAACCTCGCCGCCGCCGCGGCGACCATGGCCGCGAGCCCCGGGGCGATGCAGCTCCGCACCCTGCAGACGCTCGATGGCCTCGGCTCCTCCCCCTCGAACACCGTGGTGCTGGCGGTCCCAGTCGAGGTGCTCGAGCTGGCCAAGGTGCTGTCCAGGGGACGGCCCGGCAGCTAGGAAAGGCGAGGCGACTACGTCGGGCAGCTCGGGTCGCTCGGGTCGCAGTGGAAGCCGCCGTCGGTGCCAGCATCGGAGCTGCCAGGCATACCGGAGTCAGGGGGGCCTGCGTCGGGGTGGCAGCTCAGCGCCTCGACCGCCTCGGTCTTCACCCGGATGACCGGACGGAGGATCCACTCGGGAGCGGGGCCGCCCGTCTCGTGGTAGGCGATGGAGTTCCTCCCGTCGAAGTCGATGGTCAGGGTGTGCTTGGTGCAGGCGCTCACCGCTGCTGGGCATCACCCGCCGGCGGCTCTACTCCCGCCTGGACAGCCTCGCGGCGCAGGAGGACGGAGACAGCGAGGGCTGACGAACGCTGCCAGGCGCCCTTCAGTCGAGGAGCGTTCCGCGCAGGGTCGGAGCCGGGTGCGGGAACCGTCGATGGAGCCGCTCGGCCAGCGCGAGGAGCCTTCCCCGCGGCACCGCCCCGGTCACCCGCCAGAACGGCAGGTTCCCGAGCAGCCAGGGCCGTGCAGCCCGGAGGAGGCGTTCGTCCCAGCCCTCCGGTCTCGAGTCGAGACCTCCACGCAGTCCAGCTGCCCGCTCCCATTCGTCTCTCAGCGCCTCCTGCAGTTCCTCCTGACGCCTCGCCGCCAGCGCGCGCTTCAGCTCCGTGCGCAACGGTTCGGGAGCCCAGAGCCGCTCCATCTCGCGGACGCGCTTCCTCCGGGCCTCGAGGGTGGTCCGCGGTCGCGGCACGGCCGCCGGCGCGAGCGCGGGCGCCTGCTCGAGGATGGCGAGGAACAGCCGGATGTCGTCACCGAACAGCGTGTGGCCCGGCAGCGCACGGGCGGCGTAGCCAGGGCCATACAGGGCATGAAGCAGCCGGATCGGCCGAGCAATCCGGCGGTTGAAGGCGGCGAGCTCGGACGCAGGGAGCCACAGCTCGACGGCATTGCCGGAGCCCACGACGCGTGGTTCGAGCCGCTGGAGGTAAGTACGGACGACCTCGACCTTGAGCAGGAATGACACACCGTCCGGGCCCGGAGCGGTTGCCAGGTGACGGCCCAGCGCCATCGCCTGCGGGTAGGCGAGGCAGACGGTGAGGTGGTCGTCCCCGATGCGCTCGGGGAGCGCCAGGCCGTTCGACGCCACGACCTGTGCGAGCTCGGCCAGCCCGAGTGGAACGAAGAGTCTGGTGAGCTCGATGCCCATCGCGCCAGGGACGCTGCACCGGACTGCCGGTCCGGTTCAAGTCATGGCCCGAAGTTCGTGGCGCGGTCAGCCCGCCCGGGCCAGCAGCTCGTCCTTCCAGCGGGCCAGCAGGTGCTCCGAGCGCGGTCCGGTGGCGGTGGCCACCAGCTCCCGAGCGTCCTCGGCCGGCTCCTCGAGCAGGATGCGCAGGGCGTCCGGCGGCGCGGCGCCGGGCACGCGATCCACCCACTCGACCAGCGTGGCCCCTGGCCCGTCGCGCAGCTCGTGGAACCCGGTGCCGTCCAGGTCGGCCGGGCCGTCGAGCCGGTACAGATCGGCATGGGTGAGGACGATGCGCCCGTGGTGCTGGTGAACGATGGAGAAGGTGGGGCTGGTGACGTCCTCGTCGCGGATGCCGACCCCGCGGGCGATGCCGCGCGCGAGCTCGGTCTTCCCTGCCCCCAGCTCGCCCACCAGGCCGACGAAGTCCCCGTCCTGCAGCACGCGCCCGAGCGCCTCGCCCAGCGCTCGCGTCTCGGCAGCAGACGTCGACGAGAAGCTCACCGTCCCCACGCGGTCCACACCTCGCCCAGCGCAGCTGTCAGGTCCGAGGCGATGAGGCCGAGCCGGCCCCAGCGCCGGGCCGCCGCGTCTCCCGCGAGCCCGTGCGCGAGCACCCCCACGCTCGCCGCATCCACCGGCGCCAGCCCCTGGGCGAGGAAGGCGCCGATCATGCCCGAGAGCACGTCTCCGGTGCCCCCGGTGGCCATGCCCGGATTGCCGGTGGGATTGACCCGGGCCTGCCCCCGCGAGTCGGCGACCACCGTGCGGGCTCCCTTGAGCACCACCACCACCCGGTTCGCCCGGGCGAAGTCGGTGGCGGCGCCGAGGCGGTTCTCCTGGAGCTCGTGCACCGGCCTCCCGGTGAGCCGGGCCATCTCGCCCGGATGGGGCGTCAGGACGACCGGGGCCCGGCTCCGCGGCAGGAGGTCGGCGTGTCCGGCCAGCGCGTTGAGGCCGTCGGCGTCGATGAGCACCGGAACGTCGAGCCGGAGGAGCAGCTCGCCGAGGAGGGCGTGGGTCTCCGTGCCCCGCGGGATTCCGGGCCCGATGACCAGCGCGTCCTTGCCCTCCGCCGCGGCGAGGACGGCGTCGAGGTGCGTGGGCCCGAGGATGGCGGAGGCCGGGAGCGCCACGCCCATCAGCTCGGGCGCGTGGCCCTGGACGTCCGAGAGCGCGTCGGCGGGGGTGGCCACCGTGCACAGCCCCACCCCGCTCCGCAGCGCCGCGAGCCCGCTGAGCGCGGCCGCCCCGCTCTTCCCGCGGCTGCCGGCGACGACGAGGAGGTGCCCGTAGGTGCCCTTGTTGGTGTCCGAGCGGCGTGGGGGAAGCCAGCGCGGCCCATCGGCGGGTTCCAGCAGCCAGGTGGAGGGTGTGAGCTCCGCCAGCCCGATGTCCGCCACCTCGATGCACCCGGAAAGCGTGGCGCCGGGCTCCAGGGCGAGCCCCAGCTTCAGGGCGCCGAAGGTGACGGTCAGATCGGCGGCGACGCAGGGGTCGAACGCACGCCCGGTGTCGCCGGAGAGCCCCGACGGAAGGTCGACGGCGAGCACGCGCACGCCTTCGGAACGCCAGCGAAGAACGTGGCGGATCGCGTCGGCAGCCTCGCCGTCGGGTGCCCGGGCGAGCCCCGTCCCGAACAGCGCGTCGATGACCACGTCTGCCGCCCGGAGCGGCAGCGCCGCCGCCGACGAGTGGATGGGCACGCCGCTCTGCTCCAGCGCAGAGTGATTGCGGGCGGCATCCCCCTTCAGCCGGGCAGGGTCCGCCACCCGCCAGACATCCACCCGCCGGCCCGCGGCGTGGAGCTTCCTCGCCGCGACGTACCCATCCCCGCCGTTGTTGCCCGGTCCGGCGACGACCAGGAACCGGGCGCCCGGCCCGCCGAGCGTCATCGCCGCCTCGGCGACCGCGGTGCCCGCGTTCTCCATCAGGATGGACGCGGGCAGACCGCGGCGCTCGGCCTCGGCCTCGGCGGCGCGGGTCTCGGCGGCGGTCAGCAGGGGCTGCATCGTCACTCCCGAGCGTGCAGCCGAAGCGGGGGCGCCGCAAGTCCGCGGCCTCACGGCACCGGGGAGATCACCGGGAGCGTACGCTCTCCGCGGGCGCCGGCAGACGCCGGGCCCACGGGCCTCACCCGGAGTCGAGCACGACCGTCGCTGCAGCCACGCCCGCGTCGTGACTCAAGGTGAGGAGCACCCGCGCTCGACGCGCCAGGACCTCTCGAGCGGCCACCCCGCTGAGCGTGAACGCGGGCGCTCCGGTCGGCGCCTTCACCACCTCCATGTCCCGCCAGCGGACCCCGGGGGGCGCGCCCAGCGCCTTCACCAGGGCCTCCTTCGCCGCGAAGCGGGCCGCAAACGCAGTCGCCGCCTCGCTTCGTCCGTCGCAGGTGGCGATCTCCGCCTCGGTGAAGACCCGCGCCCGGAAGCGCTGGCCATTGGGTCCAGCGAGCACCCGGGCGATGCGCTCCACCGAGCAGACGTCCATGCCCAGGCCGACGACCGTCATGCTCAGCCGTCCCGCATCAGGGCGAGCATGTCGCGCACCGCCCGGTCCATGCCCACCAGCACCGAGCGGGCGACGATCGCGTGCCCGATGTTCAGCTCGTCGATCTCGCCGATCCGGGCGATGGCCTGCACGTTCTCGTAGTTCAGCCCGTGGCCGGCGGCGACGCCGAGGCCGAGCTTGCTCCCGGCCCGCGCCGCATCGACGACCCGCAGCAGCTCCCGGGAGCGCTCCTTCGCGTTCCGGGCCTCGCAGTAGCGGCCGGTGTGCAGCTCGATCCGATCCGCCCCGAGCTTGTGCGAGGCCCGCACCGCGTCCAGGTCCGGGTCGATGAACAGGGAGACCACGACGTCCCCGTCCTTGAGGTGCCGGACCACCTGCGCCAGGGACTCTCGCTGGCTGGAGACGTCGAGCCCGCCCTCGGTGGTGAGCTCCTCGCGGCGCTCGGGCACCAGCGTGACCAGATCGGGCTTCACCTCGTAGGCGATCTTCACCATCTCCTGGGTGGCCGCCATTTCCAGGTTCAGCAGCGTCTGGCAGGTCTCGCGAAGGAGCTTCAGATCGCGGTCCTGGATGTGCCGCCGGTCCTCGCGGAGGTGGATGGTGATCTGCCCCGCCCCGGCCGCCTCGGCCAGCGCCGCCGCTGTCACCGGGTCCGGGTAGGTGGCGCGGCGGACCTGCCGCAGGGTGGCCACGTGGTCGACGTTGACGCCGAGTCGCTGTCCCATGGGCGTGGAGTCTTACCCCAACGCAGAGGATGCCGCCGATACAGTCGACTCGGAGCCCCCGTCGGCAGCGGCTCAGCCGAGCGCGGCGCTCAGGGCGGCGGCGATCGACTGCGCGTGCTCCTCGTTCCGGGCACGGTCCGGCCCCTCGATGAGGATCCGTACCTTGGGCTCGGTTCCGCTGTAGCGGACGAACACCCGGCCGTCCTTTCCGAGCTTGCCCCGAACGGCATCGATCGCGGCGGTCACGCCGGGAAGCCCCTCCAGGTCCTTCCGCTCCTTGACCACCAGCGAGAGCAGGGTCTGCGGTACGGGCTCGAAGATGCTGGCCAGCTCGGAGAGGGGCTTCTGCTGCCGGCACATCACCGCCAGCAGCTGGAGGGCAGCCAGCGTCCCGTCGCCCGTCGTGGCGTGGTCGAGGAAGACCAGGTGGCCCGACTGCTCCCCGCCGAGGCTGTGCCCAGCTCGCCGCATCTCTTCCACCACGTAACGGTCGCCCACCTTGGTCCGGACCACCTGGACCCCCCAGCGCCCCACCGCCCGCTCCAGGCCCACGTTGGACATCACCGTGGTCACCAGGGTCCGGGTGCGGAGGCGTTCCTGGGAGACCATCTCCCCGGTGCACACCGCCATGATCGCGTCGCCGTCGACGATCCGGCCCTTCTCGTCGGCGACGATTAGCCGGTCGGCGTCTCCGTCCAGCGCCAGGCCCAGGTGCGCCCCGTGCTCGACCACCGCCTGCGCCATGTGCTCGGGGTGGACCGCGCCCACCCCGTCGTTGATGTTGAGGCCGTTCGGCTCACAGGCCAGGCACACCACGGTCGCCCCCAGCTCCTGGAGCACCGACGGCGCGCTCCGGTAGGCCGCGCCGTGCGCGCAGTCGACGACGATCTTCAACCCCTCCAGCGTCAGCTCGCGGGGGAAGGTGTTCTTGAGGAAGACGATGTACCGGCCACGGGCGTCGTCGAGCCGGACGGCACGGCCGATCTTGTCGGCGGTGGGGCGGATCTCGTCGATCTGGCCGCTGGTGACCAGCTCCTCCAGCTTCTCCTCGGTCTCGTCGGGCAGCTTGAACCCATCCCGCCAGAAGAACTTGATGCCGTTGTCCTGGTACGGGTTGTGCGAGGCGGAGATGACCGCGCCCGCGTCGGCGCGCATCGAGGTGGTGATGTTGGCGATGCCAGGCGTCGGGAGCGGTCCCACCAGCTCCACGTCCACGCCCATCGAGGTGATGCCCGCGGCCAGCGCCTGCTCCAGCATGTAGCCCGAGAGCCGGGTGTCCTTGCCGATCACCACCCGGTGCCGGTGGTTGCCGTTGCGGATCAGGAAGGCCAGCGCCCGCCCGAGCTGCATCGCCACCTCGGCGGTCATCGGCCAGACGTTGGCCGTGCCCCGGACCCCGTCAGTGCCGAACAGCCTCGTCTTCGTCTGGGCCTCTGGAAGCCTCATCAACCTCACTTTGCTCGACCCTCCCGCCGCCCGTCACGCCTCCCCGGGTCGGCTCCCATGGTAGGGACCGCGACCCGGGCCCGCAAGGCAACCGAGGTGTCCAGGGGTAAGTCCTACTCCTCGAGCGTCGAGAGGTCGCCGGCGTCCTTTCCCAGCTCCTGCGCCCGGAGCAGCCGCCGGACGATCTTTCCGCTGCGGGTCTTCGGCAGCTTGTCCACGATCTTGATGCTGTTCGGGGTGGCGATGGGCCCCAGCTCGTGGCGGACGTGCTGCACCAGCTCGGCCTCCAGCTCGGGCGTCGCCTTCCGACCCGCCCGGAGGATGCAGAACGCCTTGATCCCCTCCCCCTTCACCGGATCGGGGATGCCGATGACCGCCGCCTCGGCGATGGCCGGGTGGCTCACCAGCGCGCTCTCCACATCGGCGGTGCCGATGCGGTGCCCGGCGACGTTCAGCACGTCGTCGCTGCGGCCGAGCACGGTGAAGTAGCCGTCCTTGTCCCAGCTGGCGACGTCGCCCGCGGCGTAGACCTGGCCGGGGATCTCGTCCCAGTACTGGCGCCACCGCTCGTGATCGCCCCAGACGGTCCGCATCATGTGGGGGAAGGGACGGCGGAGCGCGAGCACCCCTCCTTGCCCCTTGGGGACCTCCTTGCCGTCGGTGTCCACCACCACCGCGTCCACCCCGGGCAGCGGCAGGCCCACCGCTCCCGGCCGCGCGGCGATGCACAGCGGAGTTCCCAGGGCCGGTCCGCCGAGCTCGGTCTGCCACCAGTTGTCGGCGATGAATCCGCGCTTGCCGTTGTCCACCAGGTGCTCGAACGCCCAGCGGCAGGCTTCGGGGTTGAGCGGCTCGCCGGCGACGGTGATCAGCCGCAGCGAGGAGAGGTTGGACTTCGCCGGTAGCTCGCCGCCGAACTTCATGAACATCCGGAGCGCGGTGGGGGCGGTGAAGATGACGTTCACCTTGTGCTTCTCCACCACCCGCCAGGCGATGCCCGGATCGGGGAAGTCGATCGCCCCCTCCCGCACCACGGTGGTGATGCCCTCCACCAGCGGCGCGTAGACGATGTACGAGTGCCCCACCACCCAGCCGATGTCGCTGGTGCACCAGAAGACGTCGTCGTCCTTCAGATCGTAGAAGGTCCGGAGGTGGTACGCGGTGCCGACCATGTAGCCGCCGTGCACGTGCACCACGCCCTTCGGCTTCCCGGTGGAGCCCGAGGTGTAGAGGATGAACAGCGGGTGCTCGCTGTCCACCTGGACCGGGGCGACGTCCGGCTTGCTGCGCTGGACCAGCTCCCGGAAGTCGACCTCGTTCGGCTTGAGTGGCCGGCCGCCCCCCGCGCGCCGCTGGAACCAGACCAGGTGCTCGACGCCGAGCCCGGGGAGCGCCTCGTCGACGATGCCCTGCAGCTCGACCGTCTTTCCCCGGCGGAACCCGATGTCGCCGGCGATGATCAGCTTCGCCCCGGCATCGACGATGCGGTCGCGCAGCGCGCCGACGCCAAGGCCGGCATAGACCACCGAGTGGACGGCGCCGAGCCGGGCGACGGCCAGCATCGAGGCGATCCCCTCGAGCGTCAGCGGCATGTAGATGATCACCCGGTCGCCGACGCCGACCCCGAGCGAGCGCAGGCCGCTGGCCAGCTTCGACACCAGGTCCCGCAGCTCGCCGTAGGTGATGCTCCGCTCGGTCCCGTCCTCGTCGATGCAGACGAAGGCGCGGTGGTGGCGGCGGGGCCCGTCGGCGTGGCGGTCGAGCGCGTTCTCGGTGATGTTGCACTTCGCGCCGATGAACCACTGGTGGTCAGGCACGCGCCACTCGAGCACCCGCGTCCACGGCTGCGACCACCGGAAGCGCTTCGCCTGCTCGCCCCAGAACCCCTGCGGATCGGCCAGGCTGCGGGCGTGCTCCGCTCGAACGTCTTGAAGGTTCGCCGCGCGGCGCACCTTCTCCGGCGCCGGGATTCCCTCCCCCACTTCGAGGAGATGCTCGAGTGCCATGCCGCCCTCCTGAAAGTCTCACCGGGCAACAGGCCACGCGGCGGTGGCGATTTCAAGTTGGACCCAGTCCGCGCAAGATCTGCGCGGTGTCGGACGCCCGTCGCGAGGCGTCAGTGCCTCGGCGGACCCCACGCCTCGCCCCCCTCGCGGGCCCGGGCGATGGCGTCGGCAACGGCGAGCGCGTCCTTCACCTCGGGGACGTCGTGCACCCGGACCACGTCCGCGCCGTGGAGCACCGCCACCGCGGCGATGGAGGCCAGGGTCCCCGCAAGCCGCTGCTCGGGCGGGCGGCCGCCGGCCAGCGCCCCGAGGAACCGCTTGCGGCTGGTCCCCACCAGGACGGGGGCGCCAAGGACGCGGAGCTCGGCCAGGTGGCGGAGCAGGAAGAGATTGTGTCCCACCGTCTTCCCGAAGCCGATCCCCGGGTCGACCCAGATGCGCTCGCGC
Organism: Myxococcaceae bacterium; assembly: GCA_035519675.1. Classification (GTDB taxonomy): domain Bacteria; phylum Myxococcota; class Myxococcia; order Myxococcales; family Myxococcaceae; genus RPRB01. The sequence continues at coordinate 13,455 of DATIWB010000099.1, read as the reverse complement.
CGCACGCCGGCGGCGACCGCCCGGTCGACGCTTCCGGCGAGCGACTCGATGACCTCGGCGACCAGGTCGTGGTAGCGAGGGTCGACCTGCATCGTCTCCGGCGTCCCCTGGATGTGCATCAGGGCGAGCGCGGCGCCGGCCTCGGCGACCACCGCCGCCAGGCCCGGATCGTGCGCGAGGCCGCTCACGTCGTTCACCAGGACCGCCCCGGCGCGAGTCGCCGCGCGGGCGACCTCGGCCTTCCGGGTGTCGATCGACACGGGGATGTCGGTCGCGGCGCGGAGGGCCTCGAGGACCGGGAGCACCCGATCCAGCTCCACCTGGACCGGGACCTCGCCCGCGCCGGGGCGGGTGGACTCTCCGCCGATGTCCAGGAGGTCCGCCCCGGCCTCCACCAGCTCCAGCGCGTGCCGAACCGCCGGCTCGCGCTCGAGGTGCCGGCCTCCGTCGCTGAAGCTGTCGGGCGTGACGTTCACCACCCCCATGAGGTGGGTGCGCTCGCCCCAGCGAAAGGTCCGGGCGCCGAGCACCGTGGGGTTGGGCGGGACGTCGGTCGCCATGGCCACGTCGAGCGCCCGGGCGAGCTCGCCCAGTCCCCTCGCCTCGGCGAGCCGGGCCAGCGCCTCGATGCCCGCGTGGGTCCCGGAGACGGTCGCTCCGCCCGGACGCCGGCCCGGGTCGGAGAGGATGCAGGTGACGCGAGGATCCTCGTGGTCGCGCAGGAACCGCGACTCGGCAGTTCCGAGCCCGGTGAGGAGGAGGTGCCCGCGCCCGACCGTCTCGAGGAGCAGCTGCCTCGAGGCGGGCGCCAGGCCGAGGCGCTCCCAGACGGGTTCGAGGTCGCCGTCGCGGTCAAGGTGGATGGGGCGGGCGAGGATCACCAGGCGGGAGTGCTAGCAGAACCACCGAAGCGGGGCAGCCGGTCGCTGACAGGCGCGGCAGCCTCCAGCGCGCGGCCGGACGTGGCTCCGCGAGCGCACCTGCTTCGCGCGAGGCAGACGGCGTCTGAGCAGCCCATGCAGAGGCTGGGGGAGGGCAATCCTCGGGTTCTGGATCGGCACCCCTCGACCCGGACCGTTCCAAGAAGGTTCCTGCAAGGGCTTCGGTAAACCGACGCGTCGCCTGTTCGGGCAAGGCTCGAACGCCGGGCCGGGTCGAGCGAGCGGCAGCCGTCCGCGAGCGCTCGAGGTCGCGCAGGCCGCCCGGCCGTGCTTCTCCGGGATCAGCCGGACGACGCCGCGTTCCTCTCCGGGCGCTTCACCCCACGCGGCGACCCTCCCGCGGCCGGGGCCAGCGAGGGCCGCATCGATGAAGGTCGGCTCAGGCGTTAGGCCTTGTTGGGCTCGAGCGCGGGCAGCGGAGTGATGCCCTCGAGGATGCGGCGCTTCTCCTTCTCCTTGGTCCTCGGCGGGGCGTTGACCCGCGGCTTCGGCCGCTCACGGGTGATGGTGCCGCCCTGGACGAGGATCTCCACGTCGTCGGCCTCGAGCGTCTCGTACTCCATCAGTGCATCGGCGATGCGCTTCAGGGTCTCGAAGTTGTCGGTGAGGAGCTTCTTCGCCCGCTCGTAGCAGCCGACGACGATCTCCCGGACCTCGGCGTCGATCTGCCGCGCGGTGTCCTCGGAGTAGTCCGGACGGCTGGAGAAATCGCGGCCCAGGAACACCTCGCCCTCACGGGCGCCGAAGGCCAGGGGCCCCAGCTTGCTGCTCATGCCCCAGCGGCAGACCATCGCCCGGGCGGTCTCGGTGGCGCGCTCGATGTCGTTCGCCGCGCCGGAGCTCATCTCGTTGAAGACCAGCTCCTCGGCAAGGCGCCCGCCCATCGCCATGCAGATCTGGTCCAGCGTGGCCTGGCGGTAGAGGTTGAACTTGTCCTCGGTGGGCAGGGACCAGGTGACGCCCAGCGCCTGCCCGCGGGGAATGATGGTGACCTTGTGCACCGGGTCGCAGCCGGGGAGCAGCTTGGCCACCAGCGCGTGCCCGGCCTCGTGCACCGCGGTGTTCCGCTTCTCCTTCTCGGTCATGATCATGGACTTCCGCTCGGGGCCCATGAAGACCTTGTCCTTGGCGGACTCGAAGTCGGTGTTGTCCACCCGCTCCTTGTTCTGCCGGGCGGCGAAGAGGGCGGCCTCGTTGACCAGATTTTCGAGATCTGCGCCGGTCATGCCCGGTGTGCCACGGGCGATGAGCTCCAGATCCACCTCGTTGGAGAGCGGAACGCGCTTGGTATGGACCTGAAGCACGCCGATGCGGCCGTTGAGGTCCGGCCTGGGCACCACGATGCGCCGGTCGAAGCGGCCTGGCCGCTGCAGCGCCGGGTCGAGCACGTCGGGGCGGTTGGTGGCGGCGATGAGGATGACGCCCTCGTTGCTCTCGAAGCCGTCCATCTCCACCAGCAGCTGGTTGAGCGTCTGCTCCCGCTCGTCGTGACCGCCGCCGAGCCCTGCCCCGCGGTGCCGGCCCACGGCGTCGATCTCGTCGATGAAGATGATGCAGGGGGCGTTCTTCTTCCCCTGCTCGAAGAGGTCACGGACCCGGCTCGCGCCGACGCCCACGAACATCTCCACGAAGTCCGAGCCGCTGATGCTGAAGAACGGCACCCCCGCCTCGCCGGCCACCGCCTTGGCCAGCAGCGTCTTGCCGGTGCCCGGGGGACCCATCATCAGCACCCCCTTGGGGATGCGGCCTCCGAGCTTGGTGAACTTCTTGGGGTCCTTCAGGAAGGCGATGATCTCCTCCAGCTCTTCCTTGCACTCGTCGATGCCGGCCACGTCGGCGAAGGTCACCTTGTTGTGGCTCTCGCTGAGGAGCTTGGCCTTGGACTTGCCGAAGGTCATCGCCTTGCCGCCGGTCCCCTGCAGCTGGCGCATGAAGAGCACGAAGAAGACGAAGAGGAACACCACCGGCATCCACTGGCCGAGGATGGTCAGCCAGAGGTTGTTCTGCTCCTCCTTCTCGTACTTCACGTCCACGCCCGACTCGCGGAGCTTCTGGAGCATCACCGAGTCGGCGGGGGGGCCGATGGTGCGGAACCGTTCCTTGCTGTCCTCGAAGGTGCCCGAGTACGTGTTCCCCCGGACGTTGACCTGACGGACCTTCTTCTCCTCGATCTTCGACAGGAGCGCGGTGAAGGTGGGCTCCTGCACCTCGTCCTGGTTGCGGTTGAAGATGTGGAAGAAGCAGACGAACAGGGCGATCAAAATCACCCAGAGTCCGATGGTCTTGTAGCTGGAACGCACGTGTGGACTGCCCCTTTCGACTCCGGGCGCGACCTCGGGACCCGTCCGGGGTCCGAGATCCAGCATTCTGACGGGCCCTTCGGGCCAGTCGCAAGCACTCGAACAGGCACGCCCGTTTTGCGCCTATAACGAACCCTCCCCTCCAGCGCTCGGCCGTGCCGCGCCAGGGCGCTCGAGGGGCTCGGCACGCAGGAAAGGCGCCGGGCCGGGGTGGGCACGCGGCCACAGCCCCACCACCCACAGCACACGCCCGCGGGCGTCCGCCACCAGCGGCCAGGCCCCCCGGGCCTCGGCCGGTACCGACGCGTCGACGAGCACGTCCTGGACCCGCCGGGTGGGCCCGGTCTCGGGTCCGACGCGGTCACCCGGCCTCCGGGCACGCACCACGAGCGGCGGCGTGGCAGCGCCCACCGGGACACCGGGGCCCTCCCCGAGCGAGACCCGGAATCCGCCGAACTCCACGCCTGCGCCCGGTCGAAGCTCGCACGCCAGCGGCCCGACCACGCCTTGCCGGGGAAGCACCCGCACCCAGCCACCCTCCGCCCCGAGCACCGCCCGGCCCGGCAACCCCGTTCTCCCGCCGCGGGCGATGGCCGCGCTCGCCTCGCGCAGCAGCCCGTCGGACACCGCCTGTCCCTGGGCCTCGAGCCACTCCCGGAGCACCCGGGCGCGAATCGGCCAGGGAAGTGCCCGGACCGCCACGGCGTCGAGCCCCGCGCCCTCGCGCACCCGCTCCAGGGCCTGGGCGGCGATCTCTGACAGCAGCTCCTCGTCCTCGGCCGCCGAGCGGGCGAAGCGGGCCAGCCGCTCCACCACCGACGGTCCCGCGGCCTGGCGCAGGACGGGCAGCACGTGGTGACGGATGCGCGTGCGGAACAGCCCGGGATCCTCGTTGCTCGGGTCCCGCACCGGCTCGAGACCGGAGGCGGCCACCAGCGCCTCGGTCTGGGTGCGGCGGATGGTGAGGAGCGGCCTCAGCAGGCGAGGGCGTTCCGCCCGGATGGCAGCCGCACCCCGCAGCGCCGCCCCCCGAGCCAGGCGCATCAGCAGGGTCTCGGCCTGGTCGTCCGCGGTGTGGGCGGTGGCGATGGCCTCGTAGCCGTGCTCGCGGGCGATGCGATCCAGGGCCGCGTACCGGGCGTCCCGCGCCCGCGCCTCGGCGCCCGGGCCCGGCAGGAGCCCCAGCGACTGGGTGTGGAATGGCAGGCCGAGCGACCGGGCGAGCTCATGGACCCGTTCCACCTCGGCCGCAGCGCCCGCCCGGAGCCCATGGTCCAGGGAGGCCACCCCCGTCCGGGCCCCCGCGACCTTGGCTGCCGTCACCATGAGCGCCAGTGAATCGACCCCGCCGGACACGGCCACGAGAATTCTTCCGGCCTGCCGCCCGAAGGCCGCCGAAACCGCCTTCTCGATGACAGCCTGGTTCAGCCGGTCGTCGTGCATGCGACAGCCATCCACATCCGGGAGACCACATCGCACCGCTCAGCAGGTTGAGACCCGTCGGTGCGGGCCTTAGAATGACAGTCACTCGGTGGCAGTGGCGATGGGGGTGAGGAATGGGCGAGCCACCGCGCGTGTTCTGACTTCGAAAATCAATAGGTGTTGGGCCTAGGGGTCCCCCCCCTCCCCCTCTGGGCCCACGGGGGTCGCAGGGAGTCATTCTCTGCCGCCCCTTCTTTCCCGGGCGCCCCGGTTCCCTCGCTGGAACCGGGGCGTTCGCTTTTTTGGAACTCAGCCAAATGATTGACCGATCCGCGGCCGTGGCGGAGACTCCCCCCCAGAGCACGTCGGCGCACCTCGAGTGACGCCAGTCCGACGTTGACTGTTGACCTGACCCCGGGAGCACCCAAGCGATGGCCGGAACCGACAAGCGCAAGCAGAGTTTGTACTTCCCGGAGGAGATGCTCCGGGAGATCCAGGAGGAGGCCACGAGGCAGGACCGCTCGCTCTCCTGGGTGGTGCAGCAGGCGTGGCGGATCGCCCGCGAGCGCATCAAGGCCTTTCCTGCGGTGAACGACGTGACGGGCGAGCCGGCGCTCCCCGACACGCGCGAGGAAGCCTGATGCCGGGCACCGATCACCGGAAACAGTCGCTGTATTTCCCCGAGGAGATGCTGATGGAGATCCAGCACGAGGCGACGCGGCAGGACCGCTCGCTCTCCTGGATCGTCCAGCAGGCCTGGAAGGTCGCCCGCGGCGACATCCAGAAGATGCCCTCGGTGAACGACGTCCTCTCCGGAAGGTGAGCCGGCCCGCCGGGTGAGAGCCCGGCGGCCCCCTCCCCTGCCCACCGCGCGGGCCTCTAGGCGGCCTCTGCCTCCAGCTTGAACCCGCCGCGCTCGAGCATCTGCTTCAGCTCGGCCTTGTGGACGGCCTTGGTGTAGGCCTCCTGGGGCTCGACCAGCTTCTTCTTCACCAGGTCGAACAGGGCGTCGTTCAGGGTCTGCATCCCCACGCCCTTCCCGGTCTGCATCATCGAGGGGATCTGGAAGGTCTTCCCCTCGCGGATGAGGTTGGCCACGCTGGAGGTGGCGATGAGGATCTCCATCGCCGCCACCCGGCCTCCCCCGATCTTCTTGCACAGGGTCTGGGTGATGACGCCCTTGAGGCTCTCGCTGAGCATCATCCGGATCTGCTCCTGCCGGTCGGCGGGGAACTGATCGATGATCCGGTCCACCGTGCTGGGCGCGGTGTTGGTGTGCAGCGTGCCGAAGACCAGGTGTCCGGTCTCCGCGGTCTCGATGGCGATGGCGATGGTCTCGAGGTCTCGCATCTCGCCCACCAGCACGATGTCCGGATCCTCGCGGAGCGCCGCCCGGAGCGCGTGCTTGAACGAGCCGGTGTGCACGCCGATCTCCCGCTGGTTCACCAGACAGCGGCGGTTGGGGTGCACGAACTCGATCGGGTCCTCGATGGTGATGATGTGATCGTCCCGGTTCCGGTTGATGTGGTCGATCATCGAGGCCAGGGTGGTGCTCTTGCCCGATCCGGTCGGCCCGGTGACCACCACCAGCCCCTTGTTGAGGAAGCACAGGTCCAGCACCGGCTGGGGAAGGCCCATCTCCTGTGCGGTGCGGATGGTGTTGGGGATCTGCCGCATCACGCAGCCGATGCCCTTGCGGTCGTCGAAGAGGTTCACCCGGAAGCGGGCCCGCGGCGTCTCGTAGGCAAAGTCCGTGTCCTTGATGGACAGCCACTGTTCCCGGTTCTTCTCCGGGGCGATGGAGAACAAGAGATCCTTGAGCCGGCCCGGCGCCAGCGGCGGGTAACCCTCGATGGGGGTCATGTCGCCGTCCACCCGGATGATGGGCGTGGTGTCGGACGAGAGGTGAAGGTCCGAGGCCTTGCGGTCCAGCATGAGATTCAGCAGCTGGTCCATGGCCGCCCGGGGATCGGCGGACGGGATGGGGGCAGCAGTCGAGGCCTTCACGCTGCGGACCGGCTCCGCTGCCGGGCTGGGGGCGGCGACGGGCGCCTGGGGCTGCGGGCTGGCCTTGCCGGGTGCCTGGGTCCCCGTGCCCGGCAGCTCACGGAACTGGATGTCCTTGGCCACCCCGCGGCGGACGCCGGGCTGCGAGCCCGCGGGGATGCCCACGGTCGCGGGGGTGGGAGCCGTCCCGGGGCTCACCGTGCCCGGCCCGTGCATGTACTCGTGCAGCATCTCGGCGGCGGAGGCCAGCTCGATCGGCTCCCCCGCCTCCTCGCCGCCCTTCTCCGCCGGCCGCACCATCGCCCGGACGTTGCCGCCGTTGCGCTCGAAGCTCACCACCACCCGTCCCGCCGGGGCGCCGTACTCGAACTTGCTCACCCCGTGCGGGGGGAAGCTGTTGCGCATCTCGCTCGGCACCAGCTCGGCGAAGATTCCGGCGATCTGCTGGGCGGTGAGCTGCTGCCGGAGCACCGGGACCTCGCCCGCGCCGGTGCGCATCACCGCAGGGGCACCGGTGTCGAAGAGCAGCTCGCTGCCCTCCTTCAGGAGGCGCTCGAAGATCGGATCCAGCCTGGCCACGCGGCCCCGGATTGTACGTCAAACCGCCTCGCTGCCCGCATGCCCGGCGGTCGGGGGCTCGAACCGGGCGATCAACGGGACGTGATCCGACAGTCCATGGAACGGGCCCCGCCCGAAGGGCTCGGTGCCCGCCAGGTCCACCCAGTGGATCCCGTTCCCCCCGAAGAGGTGGTCGAGGTGCATCCGGAGTCGGAAGAAGCCCGCGGTGGGGAACCCGCGGTGCGAACGGTCGATCTGCTTCAGCGCCTCCTGCGCTCCGACCCATCCCACCTCTTCCGACAGGTACCGGTACACCGGGGAGGCGGGCGAGGAGTTGAAGTCTCCGCCCACCACGAACGGCTCACCATCGGCGTGGGCCTGGACGAAGCTGGCCAGCTTCTTCGCCTCGATGAGCTGGTTGAGCCCGAAGCCCATCTTCTCCTTCTCGCTCCAGAACTCGCGGGTGAAGGGGGTGGGCAGGCTGAGGTGGGTGTTGAACACGTGGAAGGGGCGCCCCGCGGGGGTGGTCAGCCGCACGTGGGCGCAGATCCGGCTCTGCTTGCTGTCCCGCAGCCGGGCCACGTGGTGGTGGGTGATGGCGTGCGGGCTGAGCACGTTGTGGCCCTCCACCCGGAGCCGGTTGCGGTTGACGACCACCGCCAGCCCGGTGGTGTAGAGCGTGGTGGAGCGGAACTGGTAGGTGTGCGCCCGGAAGTGGAACGCGTCGTAGGGGAACACCAGGCCCGCGCGGGAGAAGGCGCGCTCGAAGGCGGCCATGAACGCCTCGAGCTGGGTGTGGGTGCCAGGAAAGGCGAGCGTGCTCCGCAGCGAGCGGGTCTCCACCTCCTGGAAGCAGATCACATCCGCCAGCGGGGTCAGGCTCGCCAGCCGCTGGGCGATGCGCTCCAGTGACCTGCGGGTGGTCGCCAGCCCCCGGAGGGCGTGCCCGAAGTACCGGACGTTGTAGCTGACGATTCGGAGCGGCCGCTCGGGCATGGCGGTGGGGCGGGCCTCCAGGATACGCCGGCCCGGAAGGCGCGCGGGAGCGGGCGGGTGTCCGGTAACGTGCGTCGTCATGGGAATGAAGGACGCAGTCGAGCGGCTGGCCGAGCTCAAGGCCCGGAAGGCGGAGATGGGCGGCACCCAGCGGGTCGGGCGGCAGCACGGCCGGGGGAAGCTGGACGCGCGCCAGCGGCTCGCCCTGCTCTTCGACCCCGGCTCGGTCCAGGAGCTGGGGATGCTGGCGGCGGCGGAGGGGCGGCTCCTGGAGGAGGAAGACCCTTCGCGGCCCAGCGCGGCCGACGCGGTCATCACCGCCTTCGGGACCATCGAGGGCCGTCCGGTGGCGGCTGCGATCTACGACTTCACCGTGCTCGGGGGGAGCATCGGCGAGGTGGGCGAGCGGAAGGTCACCCGGCTCCGCGACCTGGCGTTGAAGGACCGGACACCCATCGTGTGGCTGGTGGACTCCGGCGGGGCCCGGCTCGAAGCCGGGGGGGAGGTGGATCCGCGCCGGCTGGCCGGCTTCGCCGACACCGGGTACCTCTTTCGCGAGCAATCGGTGCTCAGCGGGGTGGTGCCCCAGGTCTCGGCGATGCTCGGCCCGGGTGCCGCGGGCACGGCGTACATCCCCGGCCTGGCGGACTACGTGCCGATGGTGAAGGAGGTGGGCAGCATCGCGGTGGGCGGGCCGGCGCTGGTGAAGAGCACCGTGGGCGAGGACGTGACCGAGCAGCAGCTCGGGGGAAGCAAGCTCCACAACGAGGTCTCCGGCGTCGCCGACGGGGAGTTCGCCGACGATGCGGCCTGCATCGCCGCGGTCCGGGAGTACCTGTCGTTCTTCCCCTCGCACTGCGCGGAGAGGCCGCCACGGCGCGTGGGCAGCGACCCGGCCGACCGGCGCGACGAGGCGCTCCTCGCGGTCGTCCCCGACAACCCGCGGCAGGCCTTCGACATGCACAAGGTCATCCTGGCGCTGGCCGATGACCGGAAGTTCTTCCCCCTGAAGCCGCGATTCGCGCGGAACATCATCACCGGGCTGTGCCGCATCGACGGCTGGAGCGTGGGGGTGGTGGCGAGCAACTCCATGTTCCTGGGCGGGGTGCTGGACGTCGCCGCCTCGGACAAGGCGGCGCGCTTCGTCGCGCTCTGCGACGCCTTCCGGATTCCGCTCCTCTTCCTCCAGGACGTCCCCGGGTTCCTGGTGGGGACCAAGGGCGAGCAGAGCGGGCTCATCCGCCACGGGGCGCGGATGCTCCAGCTGGTCTCCAATGCCACCGTGCCGAAGCTCACCGTGGTGGTGCGGAAGGGCTTCGGCGCCGGCTACTACGTGATGAACGGCCGGGCATACGAGCCGGACCTCCTCCTGGCCTGGCCGGAGGCGGAGATCGGCATCATGGGCGCCGAGGGGCTCGTCTCCATCGGAGCGAAGAAGCTCCTGGAGCAGGCCGGGAGCCCCGAGGCGGCGAAGACGATCAAGGAGGAGCTGGCCGCGGGGCTCAAGCCGCACGTGCGCATCGACCGGGCGGCGGCGCTGGCGATGGTGGACGACGTCATCGACCCGCGGGAGACCCGGAAGGCCCTGGCCCTGGCGCTGGCCCGGACGGCGAACAAGCACGTGGAAAGGCCGTGGAGGCGACGCGAGGTGCCGCCGTTCTAGCCCCTCGAGGTCCGGGCTCTCAATCCTCCGAGAGGGCGTCCGTGACCTCGGTGAGAAAGTACTCCCCGAAGCTGTCCGCCAGCTTCACCGGGTCCTCGCCCTCGGCCGACAGCTGCACCACGGTAGCCTCGCCCTGCCGGTCGAGGTGGGCCGTGTCCAGACAGTCGATGGACCCGTCTCCGAGCGTCCCGATGACCACGTAGCGGGGATCGAGCCCGACGTTCCGGCGCTCCTCGAGCGTGAGCCTGACGGCGTCAGGGACACCCGGGCGGGTGAAGTCCTCGTCGACGAGCCCGTAGACCTCGAACCCGGCGAGGTTGCCGCAGCCGAGCTCGAGCAGGAACTGCCGGTAGCTCGGGGGGAAGACGACGCCCAGGACTGCCTCGGCGCGCGTCACCAGCGCCTCCGGCCTCGGCCCCTCGAACTCGCCACCCCCGGCCTCCGCCATCCGCGTTCGGGCCTTCCGGAACTTCTCGATGGTCACTGGCCCAGCCTAGTCTGACACGACGCGCCGTCCGTTCGGTTTCAGTGCGATCCACCCCCCGCACCCTCCCGGACCCGGGGCTGCGCCTGGCATGCCCGTTGAAGGTCGCCAGACGAGGGGTATACCGAGCAGCAATGCAGGACGAGGCCACCGAGGCGGCGCTTCGCCAGGCGGTGGACGCCCTCGAGCGAACGGGCCTGCTCTTCATGCACGACGGGCGGAGGCCGAGCCTGACGGCGCTGGTGGCCGGCAAAGCTATCCGTGGGTCCTGGTGGGGTCACCCGGCCGGACGGCGCATCTTCCAGGTGGCGAGCGAGCTGGAGGACCGCGGCGAGGTGCTCTTCGCCCCGCTGCTCTCGGCGAAGGTGACGCTGGTGCACCGGCGGCTCTGGCCGGCGCTGGTGAGCGTCGGGGAGGCCCGTGCCCCATGGCAGATGGAGGCGCTCACACCGCTGGCCCGCGAGTTGCTGGACAGCGTGGAGCGCGCCGGACGGGTGCGGGCATCGGGGCCGAGCTCGAAGGCCCTCGCGCGCGCCCTGCTGGTCCACGCCGAGCAGGTCCACACCGAGGCAGGCTCGCACGCCACCGAGCTGGTGTCGTGGGCGGCGCTCCGCCGCGCGCGTGAGGTCCCCGGGAGCCTGGACCAGGCCGCTGCACGGCACGAGCTCGAGCAGGCAGCGGCGGGGATCGACGCGCTCGCGGGGTTGCCCTGGGTTCGGCTCCGCCGCTGACGGCTCAACCCAGCCGGAGCAGCTCCCGGGCTTGCTGGGGCGTGGCGATCTCCCGGCCCTGGGCGCGGGCCCGCCTCGCGGCTTCCGCCACCAGCTCCCAGTTGCCCTTGGCCAGGACGCCCTTGCTCAGGTAGACGTTGTCCTCGAGTCCGACCCGTCCGTTGCCGCCCTTCGCTGCCGCGAGCTCGGCCATCGGCAGCTGGTGGCGCCCCACCCCGGCCACGGTCCAGGTGCTCCCCGCCGGCAGCGAGCCCACCATGAAGTCCAGCGCCCGCTCCGACGCGCCGAGCGAGCCCGGCACCCCGAGCACGAAGTCGTAGTGCGCCGGGAGGTCCACCAGCCCCTCCTTGGCCAGCCACTCGGCCTGCTCGATCATCCCGGTGTCGAAGCACTCGATCTCCGGGCGGATGCCGAGCGCGCGGATGCGCCGGGCGATCTCCTTCACCAGGGGGCGCGGATTGCTGAACACCTCGTCGCCGAAGTTCACCGTCCCGGTGGTAAGCGTCGCCATGTCCGGCCGGTCGGCGCCGGTCAAGGTCAGGGGGCCGCAACGCTCGTCGGCGGTCATCCCCACCGCGCCCCCGGTGGAGGTCTGGACGAGCACGTCGGAGCGCGCGCGGATGGCACGGATGGCCGCCCGGAAGAGCTCGGCGTCCTGGGAGGGCGAGCCGTCCGCACGGCGGACGTGGAGGTGCACCATCGCCGCACCCGCCTCGCGGCAACGGGCGGCATCCAGGGCGATCTCCTCGGCGGTGATGGGGAGGTAGGGTGTCTGCTCCCGGGTGGTCTCCGCCCCCACCATCGCCGCGGTGATGAGGTACGGAGCGCTCATCGCTTCACCCGCTGCTTGTCGAGTGGCACCACGCAGGTCCCGGTGGCGCGGCAGACGACGATCGGCGGGGCGAGCACCTCGGCGGCGGACTCTGAGACGTCGGGCGACGGGCGGATCACCTTCCGTGCCTCGAAGCGCATCTTCCGGCTGGTCCGCCCCACCTCGATGATCTCCCCTTCGGCCTCGATGAAGTCGCCGGCGTGCACCGGGACCAGGAACTCCACCGAGTCGTAGGCGCGGAACAGCCCCTCGTCCCCGTCGTGGAGGATGCACAGCTCGGTGGCGACGTCGCCGAAGAGCCCGAGCATCCGCGCGCCGTCCACCAGGTTGCCCCCGTAGTGGGCGTCGTGGCTGGACATCCGAAGCCGGAGCACCGAACGCACGCTCATGCCGGCTCTCCCTCGAAGTGCAGATCCTCGGGCTCCTTGCCCATCTTCTTCAGCAACGCGTGGACGATGTAGTTCGCCACGTCCGAGGGCTTGGTCCCGGGGCCGAAGCCTGCGTCGAACCCGAGCTCCATCGCCAGCTTGTGGTCCACCCGCGGCCCGCCGAGGAGGAGGATGGTCCTCCCCTTTAGCCCGTGCGCCTTGGCCACGTCGATGAACTGCCGGCTGTTGTCCTTGTGCACGTCGCGCTGGGTCACGACCTGGGAGACGAGGATCGCATCGGCCTTCCTCTCCTCCGCGCGGCGGATCAGCTCCTCGTTCGGGACCTGGCTGCCGAGGTTGTACGCCTCGAACCACGGGTACCGCTCCAGCCCGTAGTCGCCGGCGTAGCCCTTCATGTTGAGGATGGCGTCGATCCCCACGGTGTGGGTGTCGGTCCCGGTGCAGGCGCCGAGGACGACCACCCGCCGTGCGACCCGGTCCTCGATGAGCTTGTTCAGCTCGTCGAACCCGAGCTTCTTGAAGACGATCTCCGGGACGTCGATCTCCGAGTAGTCCAGCGAGACGTCGGCGCGGCCGTAGACGACGAAGAAGGTGTAGTTGTCCGCGGCGGGCTCCGCCGCCGCCACCTTGACGTCCAGCAGGCCGAGCTGGGTGCAGAAGCGCCGCGCGGCCTCCTTGGCCTTGTCCGAGAGGGGGACGGGGAGCGTGAACGAGAGCTGGATGACCCCGTCGTCCCGGCGGTCCCCGTAGGCACGGATCAGGTTCGGCTCGCCGGCCATCAGCGCCCCTCCAGGATGTCGAGGAAGGGGTTGAAGTAGTCCGGGGCCTTCTCCAGCACGCCCTCCAGCCCCTTGCCGCCGGTCTCGGTCCGCTTCACGTCCCCGAACCGGCCGTGGCCGATGGCAGTGACCAGTCCGTCGTGGCGGCACTCCTCGAGCAGCTCCATCGCCTTGCCGAAGACGAAGCGGGCCCGGTTGGCGATCTTCCCGTCCTCCCGAACGACGAACTCCTCGTCGATGCCACGGGCCGCGCGGTGGATGTACGCCGCGGACTTGAGCGCCACGTAGCGGTCGGCGAGCAGCGGGGTGTGCATCGCCTCGGTCATCATCCCCAGCAGCTGGATGCCCTGCCG